>NZ_KK073873.1:2564846-3287991 GCF_000585355.1 Xylanibacter oryzae DSM 17970
GGAATATCCCATGAACAGGATGTGCCAAGAGGTATCGGGAAAATTGTCTCATAACCATGTATCACATCCATTCCTACAATCAAAGGTATGTGCATACGACTCTTCTTTACGGCTATATCCTGCAAAGCACGTATCTTGTCAACGCCCTTTACATTAAATACTCCTCCCATATTGCCGCTGAGGATATCTCCGGCAACCTTAGTATCAACTTTGCCTCCGGTGGTGATATCTCCGGCAACCATAAGATTAAGTTGGCCTATTTTCTCCTTGAGAGTCATCTTAGACATCAACCCATTGATGTATTCATCCATAGGTTTCTGCTGTGCCATACCTGCAGAAGCTGTAAGAACTAATGCGAAAGTCATTAAAAATTTTCTCATATCTACTGTAATTTAAACTTTATCATAAGTGGAAGGTTATCTGATGCGTTACCTACTAAAGCCTCGAAGTCGCCATCTTCGGATGTCCATGCATGCGCTCTGTCATCATAAAAACTTAAGGCACTGTTATCAATGGTTATATCAACATCACGGTTTTCACCTGCTTTAAGCTCTACCTTCTTAAATCCTTTAAGTTCTTTATAAGGTCTGTCTAAAGAAGACTTTACGTCATGGATATACAATTGCACAGTTTCGGAACCATCATATTTCCCTGTATTCTTAACGTTTACAGTAAACGTTATATTGCCGTCACGCGAGATTTTATTAGAAGATTCACGTAAATCAGACAACTTGAAGGTGGTATAACTGAGTCCGTGTCCAAAAGCGAATAACGGATGTATCTTTTCCTTGTCCACCCATCTGTAACCTACATACAGACCTTCTTTATATTCTTCGTCTATAACCTTATGGTCGGGACGCCATACTCCCGGATAAGCATTCAACTTATGTGCACCTACATCTTGTAAAGTAGCTGGCCATGTGAAAGGAAGTTTGCCTGAAGGATTTACGTCTCCTGTGAGTACGTCTGCCAAAGCCTCTCCTGCCTCTGAGCCAATAAACCATCCCTGAACAATAGCAGGCACCTTATTGTGCCAAGGCATGGCAACGGCATTACCTGATATGTTGACATATATAAAGTTCTTATTGGCTTTGGATAATGACTCAATGACACGATCCTGATTATAAGGCAAATCATATGACTTACGGTCGTGGCCTTCACAGTCTTGATAATCACTCTTGTTCAATCCGCCAAAGAATATAACATAATCTGCTTTTTTAGCTTTCTCTACAGCATCATGTATAAGTTGGTCGGCAGAACGTTTGTCTGTCAGATTCTGACCAGTAGTAACTCCATTATAAGAACCGGTAGTATCACCTACATATCCACGTTCGTAATCTACCTTAACATTACTGCCCAAACGTGATTTCAGACCATCGAGGGGAGATATCTCACGTTGAACTTTCAACGAAGATGAACCTCCACCGACAGTCATCATCTTTATAGCATTCTCACCTACTACGAGAACATGCTTAGTCCTATTGAATTTTATTGGTAATACATTATTTTTATTTTGCAGAAGCACGATGCCCTCGTCTGCCACCTTACGGGCTGCAGAGTAATGAGACTCTGAACATAAGAAACCCATAGGTTTGTTACTGTTCATAGTGGTTCTGAAAAACAAGCGCAGTACGCGGCGCACTTTATCATCAAGTTCTTTGGTAGTATATTTGCCCTTCTGTATGGCCTCCAGATAAGGACTTGCCATGTAATAAGAATCATAGGCATTGGTCTTTCCCAATGATAATCCATTAGTCCATGTTCCGAACTCCATATCCAGTCCATTCTTTACAGCCTGGTCTGTATCATGACATCCACCCCAATCACTAACAACGACTCCATCAAAGTTCCAGTCGCCTTTTAATATCTTCATCAGCAACTCTTCATTATGACAGTTATGCTGATTCTTATACATATTATAAGCTCCCATTACACCCCATGCTTTACCATCAATTACAGCTGCACGGAAAGCAGGAAGATAAATCTCGTGTAAGGCTCTGTCGCTAACAACAACATTGACCTGATGACGGTATTCCTCATCATTGTTCATTGCATAGTGCTTAACACAGGCAGCAACTCCACAAGACTGGAGTCCCTGAATATAAGGTACTACCATCTTACCGCTAAGATAAGGATCTTCGCCCAGATATTCAAAGTTTCTGCCACTCAGAGGTGTACGGTAGATGTTTACGCCCGGACCCAATATCATATTTTTACCACGATAAAGAGCTTCTTCTCCAAGACTCTTGCCATAAAGGTTTGACATCTGTGGATTCCATGTTGCAGAAAGACATGTAAGTGCAGGAAATGCAACACACGAATCATTAGTCTGTCCGGCTTGCTCCCATTCATCCCAAAGTACATCAGGACGAACCCCATGAGGGCCATCGTCAGTCCAGAAATCAGGAAAGCCCAATCTTTTAACGCCCGGTGATGAAAATTTACTCTGTGCATGAATCACAGCAATTTTCTCATTTAGCGTCATCCTCGAAAGAGCATCTTCGACTCGTTGTTCTATTGGTTTAGATCTATCCTGATATATCGGTGTCTGGGCGTTAGCCACAAGCGAAACAGACATAAAGAATAAGGACGTAATTATTATATTCTTCATATTATCTTTAATAAACAGATTATTATTTTTGAGAGGCCTTTAGTCCTATAGACTTAATATAACCAATCTGTGGAATACAATTTTCACATTTTATTTTCTCCAAATACTGGTTTAGTACATCTTTTGCCTTCTCCTGATTAGGACGAGCATCACGTATATCTTTGTATATTACTCGTTGAGACTCAGCAAACTTTACTACGATACTATCCCATTCGGCAGGGAGCTGCACGGCATTTATGCAAGAATTTTCAGGCTTCTTATAAGGCCAGAAAGTATAGCCTATATTGTTTTCACGAAGCATCTTACAGAAACTAGCCTGCCACTCATCTGTGTTATGGCCTGTTTCACCCATATACATAGGTAATCCTGTCTTATCACGAAAAGAAACTATATTCTGTATGGCTTTAGTGTCTGTACCACCACCATATCTGTGACATGTATACATGATCTTATCGTCAAATTTCCAATCAGTAAAGACATCAAAATTACCATTCCATTGAGCGCCGCCAAGAAGGACTATATGATTGTTATCCACTTCTCTTATAGATTTAACGGCACGCTTATACAATGGTTCCAATTTAGTATTGATATCTTTCATGTTGTCAAAATAAGGAGCGATAGGTTCGTTCAGAAGTTCATAGCCCAATATCACGGACTCGTCTTTATATCTGTCTGCTATCTTGCGCCAGATTTCACAGAACAACGACTGACTCTTTTCGCTTTCGAAAAGCCAAGGATAACCATAACTATCGTCAATATTATCACCTGTCTGTCCTCCGGGAGCATCGTGCATATCAAGTATCATATACAAATGATTATCACGACACCAGTTTACAAGAGAGTCTACACGTGCAAATCCATCCTGATTGGCGTTTAAGCCCATATAGTCTTCGTCTGTAAACAACTTATAGTTAAATGGTACACGTATTGTGTTGGCTCCTATAGATGCAAGATACTCAATATCATGACGTGTAACATAATTATCCTTGAACTTACGCCAGAACTCATCAGCTGCATCAGGACCTACCATCTGACAAATAGCATTATTTATCATCCAATAGCTATTAGTCTTTTTAAAACCAAACATATAACCTTCAGGATTCAACCAGTTTCCTAAATTTGTACCTACGATAAACAGTTTTTTCCCGTTGGGTTGTACCAGATTCTTACCATCTATTGTCACAAATTTGCCTTTAGCCATAGCACTTACAGAACCAAATAATGTAAATGCCAGACTTATGCAAAGTGCAAACTTATATATTCTTTTCATAATATACTTTTTACCTTTTATTTTTTTACATTTATAAATTAGCAAATATGCCGATAAATTCTATAAATAGAATCATTAACATATTTGCTAATTTGATAATCATCAGTATGGATTTTGGACTATTGTTCCTTGAGCTGCATCAACCTCACCCTGAGGTATTGGCAAATACTTTTTACTTTCAGTCCATTGTATCCTTTCTGGAATGCCTTGCTTATCATATGCAGTCTTTTGTGCATTCAAGACCTTACCACCACCAGGTTTCAGTACTTCTGCAGCCTTACCAAAACGTATAAGGTCATAATAACGCTTACCTTCACCAACAAATTCAAGACGACGCTCATTAAGCAAATTATCTAAAGATACTTGTTTTGCAGGAGCATTCCCTTTGAAGGCACGGTCTCTAACCTGCTGAAAATAATTTTGCGCTTTAGAATTATCACCAGTACGCAATGCTAGTTCAGAAGCATTCAATAGAGTTTCTGCATAACGATAAATACGTTGATTATTGTCCCATCCAAGGTCACTACTTGCTGTTGCATTAGCATTTCCACCCGGACGACCTAAATATTTTCTTAAGAAAAGACCGGTATTCTGATAACGTCCTCCATATGTTACATTATCGCCAGTTTGTGCTTTATACTTAACAGCATATGTTTCCATATCCAAGATACCACCATCACGACGCTGGTCATTATCTTCATATGCATCGTAGCACTCTTTAGATACATCACAGAAACCCCATCCACTTACGAAATCAGCTTTAGCAGCATAATTAGGATTTTGTGCTTTATGAGCATCTGAAGCGCTATATGTCAATCCATCAACACCTATCATAGCAGGTACAACAGTTCCACCAGGAGCGTTAGCATTTCCCCAATCACGTGTACTGCCTTTTGCAAAATAATTTATCTCATATATAGACTCATCGCACCATTCATTTGGCTGTTCCCAAATACTTGAAAAATCATCCATTAGACGATACTTATGGCTATTAATGATATCTTCCATATAACCTAAAGCCTGTTTGTATTTGCTTTCATCTTTCTGATACATGACAAAATCAGCATATAACATTTCGGCAAAAGCCTGTGTGGCATGTCCTGCACGTGTGGCAGTCTCTTTCATTGGAAGTGCTTTGCTCTCAATAACTTTCTCCAAATCGTCTGTTACCAATTTGTATACATCTGCTTCTGATTTTTGTGGAGCAATATAAGGCATAGCCAAATTCTTATCATAGTATGGAATATTACCCCAATATTTCCACAGCATTAGATAATAAAAAGCTCTAGTAGTTTTACCTTCTGCTATATAAGCAGCTTTTTCTGTATCTGATAAAGTTGAAGACTCTGCATCAGCAATGACCAGATTAGATCTATTAATACCAGAATAACTAGTAGTCCATGCTCCACTAAAATTCATAAGACTAGTAGATTTATATTGTGATGCAAGGTGTATCTCAGCCTGATCACTTGTACTACCACCACCAACATAAAGATCATCACCTTGACTATCTGAAACAAGGAACATAGGACACCAACCAGAAAAATAGTCATACCAATGCATTGGATCGTATGAGGCTGTAACAGCTTCATCCATACGCGCTTTAGTAGTATAATATCCATTAATAGGAACACTGCTGGACGGTTCTACCTCCAAAAAGCTATCTCCGCATGACGTTACAGAAAGTAAGAGTATTCCTATAGCACTGTATTTAAATATATTTAATGTTTTCATATTTTATATTTATTAAGATAATTAAAATGTTATATTTGCACCGATAGTTATAGTACGGTTCTGAGGATAATATCCACGATCAATACCAGACTGAGTACCATAGAATATTTCAGGTTCCATGCCTTTATAGCCAGTTAATGTAAGAAGATTCTCTGCAGCTACATATAAACGTAAATTAGAGATAAAAACATGTTCTGTTATAGACTGAGGAAGAGTATAACCCAATTGTATATTCTTAAGTCTTAGATAAGAACCATTTTTGATATAAAGATCAGATACACGATAATTATCATTATCATTTTTCCAAGTAAAACGAGGCATTGAATTTGAAGTTCCCTCACCATGCCATCTGTCCATATATTCTTGAGGAAGATTCACATAACGAAGATCTAGACGGCGAGTTGCATCAAATATTTTATTGCCAATAGATCCTGCCCACAACATAGAAAGGTCAAAGTTTCTCCAACTAGCATTGATAGTAACTCCATATGTCCAATCAGGATCTCCTTTACCTATTTTTGTTTTATCATTATCATCAATAACACCATCATTGTTATAATCTACAAAAATGACATCACCTGGTTGAGCATTAGGTTGCATCTTCTGACCTTTAGAATTAACATAATTGTTTACCTGGTCCATATTCTGGAATATCCCGGCAGTCTTGTAACCATAGAAATATGGATAAGGCTGTCCATTTTCAGCACGACTTACATTACCAATCTGATGAACATTATCATATGTCTCAAATCCAGCTGCATTGCCTAGTTTTATTAATTTATTTTTCAGATAACTTATATTACCTGATGTGTTGAACTTGAATTCTCCTAAATTGAACTTATATGATGCCTCAAATTCAATACCTGAATTTTGCATATCTCCAACATTACCCCAAGGTTTTGATTCTCCTAGATATGATGGTATACTCATTTCCTTAAGCATACCGTTTGTTTTCTTCTTAAACCAATCTACTGTAAATGTTAGAGAGTTATTCAAGAAACCAAAATCAATACCAGCATCATACTGTTCAGATTCTTCCCATTTCAAATCTTCATTTGGCGTTCCTGTTGGTTTACTTCCCTTTACAACTGTCTGATTAGAGCCATCTCCAAAGGCATAGTTATTACCCATTGCAACATTTGCAGTATAGCGGAATGCTCCAATATTCTCATTACCATTTTTACCCCAACTTAAACGAATTTTCATATTTGTGAACCAAGAAGGACGATCAGCCATGAAATTTTCATTTGTTACATTCCATCCTAAAGATACAGAAGGGAATGTACCCCATTTATGGTTAGGACCAAAATTAGAAGAACCATCACGACGCATTGTCATTTGCAACATATAGCGCTCTGCATAGTTATAACTAAAACGACCAAAATAAGATGCTAATGTATGGGGATCAAATAATCCTCCATAAACATCACGTTTTCCATCTGTCTTAAGACCTGTTGTGAAATCCAAATTAGCTTTATCTCCATCTATTTCTATCATATCTTCTGCAGAACCACCAATTTTGCGTCCGGTATATTTTATTGCAGACTGTCCTAAAACTACAGAAATGCTATGTTTTCCAAATGTTTTATCATATGAAAGAACATTTTCAACTTGCCAACGACATCCTCTATTCATTGAAGAATAAACAGAAGATTTATCATTGTGTGCATTAACACCAATATAATAAGGATATGAATAACCATCATCACCCCAGAAAGATAGGTCTACGCCATAACTTGTGCGGAATTTTAATGCATCCCATAAATTAAGTTCTGCATAAAAGTTCGCTACGAATTTATCACTGTTACTTTTTGTCCCTGGCAAAGAAAGATATGCTAGAGGATTAGTTATTTCATTAAAATCATTAGTTGGGATATTAAGAAGACGACCAGAATTTTTATCATTAACCAGTGGTCCATATTTACTGACCTCACCAGTATAAGTAGATCTTAAAGCATCTTCATTTTCTGGATATACACTCATCAAAGGAGACAAGAACAAAGCATTGCCCAATGCAGAACCTGTAAGATTATTAGTTTCAATACTGGTACTATTAATCCTTGAATAAGCAACATTTACGCCTACTTTCATTTTATGTAACCAATTACGGTCTTTTGATACATCAAAGACTCTATAATTAGTATTACTACGTATAGAAAGCCTATCATAATTACTTCTATCATAATTACCACCTATAGTACCTTCTTGTTTATAATACCCAAGTGACAAGAAGTAGTCTAAATTTTCTGATGCGCCACTTAAACTAATCTGATGATTTTGTACGGGAGCATTATCATTAAACAATTCTTTCTGCCAATTTGTATTAGAAGTACCGAAACTAGCAAGTTTTGCATCAATACTATTATCACCTGCATAACCTGCTGCTTCTTTCATCAATGTGCTGTAATCATCTGCATCCATCATATTCCTTTTACGCCATGGATTTTGCCATCCAAACGAAACATCATATTTTACCTTTACTTTACCCAATTTACCTGTCTTTGTAGTAACTAGTACTACACCATTAGCAGCACGAGCTCCATACACAGCACCAGAAGCAGCATCTTTAAGTATTTCTATACTCTCTATATCACTAGGATTAAGATAATCGATACCGCCATCTATAGGCATGCCATCTACAATATAAAGAGGGTCTGAATTGTTGATTGTTCCATTACCACGTATACGGATTTTGCTTGATGCGCCAGGCTGACCTCCACCTGTTGTAACTTGAACACCTGATACTAGACCTTTTAAAGCCCCATCAATTCTTACAGGCTGAGTCTTCCCCAATTCATCTGCTCCGACTTTCGCAATAGATGCAGTAACAACACTTTTCTTTTGTACACCATATCCTACTACTACAACTTCATTAAGTGATGCTGCATTTTCATCAAGTGTAATCTTCATATTTGAAGATACTTTTATTTCTTTGGTTTTATAACCTATATAAGAAATTGAAAGAATTGAACCTGCATCAGTTGACACACTAAAATTACCATCTAAATCAGTTACTGTGCCAGTGGAAGTTCCTTTTTGTACAACAGACGCACCAATAATTGGATCGCCATGATTATCTACTACGACACCTTTGTATGTCGATTTCTGAGCAAAAGTTGTTATTGAGACCAATAAAGTCAACAATAAGATTAAATACCTTTTCTTTTTCATACTTAATTTATTAGATTAATATATACGTTAACACTTTAATTGTGATGCTGCAAAAGTAGCACAAAATATTAAGGTTATTTCACCATTGTGTATAAAAAGTGGATGAAATTTCGGAAGTATTTTTGCTAATCAGCTCATAATCAATAAATTATGAGTTAATGCCTCTCACGGAAAAGTGGACACAATATAGAAGTATTATAAATATATAAAATCACAAAAGGTATCCATCTTATATACTTAATAAAATCTCAGAATGTATAAATAGTATTTAAATTTTCATACCTATCTCTTTTACTTTCTTCTCAAAATCATCACGGCCACATATTGCGTTTTTCTTTATTCTGGCGCGATAGTTATATATAGAATTAGGAGAATATCTTAGGAACTCTGCAATACGTGAACTCTCGTCTATACCTAAACGTATAAGCGCAAAAATACGCAAGTCGGTAGTAAGTTTGCTCCTATCAGAAAGCTTTATCCTACATTCCTCTTTTAAAAGAGAGTTAAAATCATCAATAAAATTAGGGAACAAATGTAAAAAGACTGAATCAAAATTATCAAACAACTCCTTTAATTCACTATCCTTCAGTGTCTGAGAACTCGTCATTGACAAAATCTCCTTAAACTGATTGCATTTGGCCATACGCCTTACCTTTATACGATAGTTATCCAACTTATCAATATACTCTGAACAAATGCTTAAAAACTTGCCAATATACTCATCCTTAACTATATTCGACTCATTAAGCCGTCGATTTACTAACGACAGTTCTGCGTTCGACTCATTTAGTTTTCCATTAAGCGATTCCAATTCATTATTTGTATCACTCAAGTCATTACGAGCTATTTTTAATTGTGTCTCTTTGCGGAAAACACTTACTAGCAAAACAAGCAGGACAAAAGATAACACACTTACAACTACAATCATCGTAGATAATGAATGATTAGCCGTCTTTAGCTTTTCCTTATATTTGTTGCTTATCATTGTAAGAATAGGAGATACAAGCCATCCACGCATATGAGTACTGAATGTAGATATGCACGACCATGAATATTCTATATATCTGTATGAGCGTTCTACATCTCCATCTCTATTTACAAGATCTGCCAGACTCCACAATGATGACTGATCCATAACAGAACACTTAATATCATATAAAGCTGATACGCAAAGCCAATATTTCTGCATCTTTACGTCTTTCATATTCTTATATATCTCCGAACGGAAAAAAGCTACGATAGCATTATCATGTGTTCCCGGCTTTACTTTTTTCATCCATCTGTCATTGTACATCAATGACTCTTTATATTTACCTTCATTACAAAGTTGTACTGATTTCTGGTATAAATACATAGTGGTATTGCTGCCAAGGAATTTATACAATTGAGAAAGATAATTGTCGGATGTCTTAAAATATACTTGTTTCATTTTATTGTCTTTCGCATAAAAAGCCATATCTCCATACAAATGACAAAGACCATAATAATAGTCTACAATGTTACTTCCTTTTATTTTATTTTTATCAATAAGGCTGTAATAGTATTGAGCCTCGGTATAAAAACCTGCTACAGCAAACTGATGAGCTATCAATATATAAGCTCTGACCTTCAAATCCTCACGATGAAGGTCTTCTGAAATTTGAATACATCTATTGAGATATGATATGGCTGAATCATTCATCAACGCATGATATTCTTCATATAATTTGAGACCAATATTATATTTCCCTATTCCATTATTTGCATATCTGTATTGATTCTTCAATTCATCTATTCTAAATTGCTTATTACGCATATATTCACTTGAATTGGCTATTGCTTTATCAAGACATGTATACATTGAATCGAGGTTTTGTGCATTACAGCCAAAAACCAGACATACAAAAAATAAAAGAAGGAAAGTCCTTTTCATAATAATTTTGAATAGTTACATTGCAAAGATAATATATCTTTTTAATATCTATGAATTACCTTCTTCATTTTTTACATAAATGTACGTAGTCCGACTTATATTAAATATTCAATAATCCACATTTTTTATTTATTATAATTATCGTATCTGATTATATATCAATACGTTAAGATTTACGATCCACAATATTGGTCCACATTATGACCTTTGTCTTAAATTTGGTTTCATTTTTAATATCTAATTTTGCAATAGATTCTAAAATAGAAATCTAATAATGTGAGATCTAATTAAATTAATAACTTTTGTAAAATTGAAGACTATGAAGAGAAAGACAAGGAAATTGCTAATCATCACAATGATAGGTTTTATACCATTAGTGTCGTGTGGCAGTAGCAATTCTATAAGCGATGACCCGTCAGGAACAACAGGTGGCACTGTCACAGGTAAAGCAACCGTATATATGACATCTGCTACAGGTATGTATTCGTTAACTAAAATAAATGCTGATATATTATCCGGTGACAATAATAAAAGTGCTGATATAGAGATCAACCCTTCGCTGACTTATCAGACTATGGATGGTTTTGGGGCTGCTATTACATACAGCACTGCATACAATCTATTGAAGATGTCACAGACTGACAGGACTAATTTTCTACGCAAGACATTCTCTGATACAGACGGATACGGATTCAGTTATGTAAGAATCTCTATTGGATGTTCAGATTTTTCTAGCAAGGAATACACATGTTGTGACAATCCGGGAATTGAAAATTTTGGACTTCAATCAGACGACATAAATTATGTTATACCTGTAATGAAAGAAATTCTTGCTATCAACCCACATCTAAAGGTTATAGGATCACCATGGACATGCCCACAATGGATGAAAGTAGAAGACATTAATAATAAGACACCTCACAATAGTTGGACAGACGGTCATCTTAATCCTGATTATTATCAGACTTATTCAGACTATTTCGTGAAATGGATTAATGCATATCAAAGTGCAGGTATACCTATATATGCCATTACTCCTCAGAATGAGCCACTCAACAAAGGCAATTGTGCATCACTATATATGCCTTGGTCTGAAGAAGCTGATTTTCTGAAGGTATTAACTCCAACATTCAAGAAGAACGGATTGACAACCAAGATTTATGCATACGATCATAATTATGATGCCTATTCATATCCACTCAATGTATATAAAACTATGGATGGCTATGAAGGCTCCGAATATGTAGTAGGTGCAGCCTTTCATAACTATCTTGGCGATGAAAGTTCACTGGATGCTATGCACAATAGCCGCCCTGATAAAGGATTGATATTTTCAGAGGCTTCTATAGGAACATGGAACGACGGTAGAAATTTAAGAACCCGTCTGCTAGACGACATGCAGCATATAGCCTTGGGCACTGTAAATAAATATTGTACAGCTGTAATAGTATGGAACCTGATGCTTGATAGCAATATGGGACCTAATCTTGACGGAGGCTGTCAGACCTGTTATGGTGCTGTAGATATCAATAAGAATGACTACAAGACAATTAGTTTGAATTCGCACTATTATGTAATAGCTCATCTCTCTTCTGTGATAAAACCCGGAGCTGTGCGTATAGGCACTACTGAAAAAAGTCTTGCTATAAATGGTATTATTTATTCAGCATTTAAAAATACAGACGGTTCTTATGGAATGGTATTATGCAACACATCTGCTATGCAACAAAACATATCAATCGGTGATAGCAAAAATACAATAAAAGTTATTATACCGGCTAAGAGTGTGGTCTCCACACAATGGCAATAAAAATAATATGGTGTTGACTTGTACAATGTTGGATATACCTGTATAGAAAACCTCTATAGACTAAAGGGGGGCACAATTACGAAAGCGTTGTGTAAAATTTTTGATATGCCAACCTATAAACCTTCTTAAATACGAATATTAAGGATTTGTTGAAGCATAGCTACGAAGCATTCGGAGATAATACTTCTGAGCCGTAACGACAGCAAGTACTTAATAGTTGCCTCATCCGCTATCATAAGAAGCAGGTTTCACCCTATGAAGAACCTGTGAATTATTCGTGTATTCTTGTGCGAATCGATATGTTATTAAAAATGTGCGAATCGGAATTATTTCAATAAAATAATTTCGTCTTTAAGAATTTAATATTATATTTGCAGCAGATTCTATATAAATAATGAGAATAGTTACACCTTAAGCAATGTTGCAATACTAGTTAAACTATTATGCCAAAATTATATTTGTTTATATTGCTATTCAACCTTTATGGCGTTCACTGTTTCGCGGGTATGGAAATCCTCGATACATTGGATATATATCTGCGTAAGAGTGCTACGTACGACAGACAGAAGGAGGATAGGATAAAGATGCTGCATAAGAGGGTTGCTCAGGCGCATAATGATATGGCTCTCTATAATGTTTATAATGATATGTATGAGTCGTACAGTTCTTTTAAATATGATTCCGCTTTTATTTATGCTCAGAAAACTCTGGTTCAATCTGAACGACTGAAAAATTCTAGTCTGATAGTGAATGCCAAATGTAATGTGGTATTCTGTCTGCTATCAGCAGGACTATATAAGGAGGCTTTCGATGGGATTGATGCTATCGATATTTCTCACGCAGATGAGAAGGCGAGAATGCGTTATTTTTTCACAAGATGGCGCCTGCTTGCTGATATTTCAGATTATAATCATGCGAAACCATACCAAAACAACTATGTAAAAAAGGCTCATGAGATGGTTGACTCTATGAAAGTTCATCTTAAGAATGCATCGTGGGAGTGGTACTATATAGACGGACTTCAACAGATGAAGGAATATAAATATGATGAATCTGAGTATTCATTTAAAAAACTGCTCAAGGATAAGTATCTGAGTAATCATGTAAGGGCTATTGTTACATCTAGTCTGGGTTGGATTTATAAGTTGAATGGTGATAATCAGAATGCCCTTAATTATCTGGCTGAAGCTGCCATCTATGATATTCAGTCGTCTACAAAAGAAACAACAGCACTGCGCGAAGTTGGAGCTATATTATATAAAAATGGTGATTATAACCGTGCTATATTATATTTGCAGAAAGCTCTTGATGATGCCAATATGTATGATGCCCGTCAACGAAAAATAGAGATTGGCAATATTCTACCTATCATTCAGCAAGATCGCTATAAAGCTATCAGCAGACAGAGGAATACCATGCTAGCTGTCATAATTGCAGTATCGTTACTTGTATTTGTACTTATATGTTCGTTTTACTTCATTCGCCGACAGATGCGTAAGTTGAAGGAGGCACGTAATACGATAGAAGACCGTAACAAAAAACTGGAGGAAGGGTTCGTGGAGCTACAGGAAGCCAATAAGATAAAGACAGAATATATAGGCAAATCGTTTGCTATCAATGCAGACTATATAAATAAGGTTGAAAAACTATACCGTGCTATCGACCATAAAATTTCAGCACATCAGTACGAAGAATTACAGAGGAGTCTGAAAGAGTCGACTCTTATTGCTGACCGTAAAATTATGTTTGCTGATTTCGACGAGACATTCCTAAAGCTGTTCCCCGACTTTATAGAAAACTTCAATAAGCTCTTTGACAAGAAAGACCGTAAGTTGCCTGAGAATACCCAAAATTTAACAACTGAAATGCGTATCTTCGCACTTACAAGACTTGGTATCAATGATGCTGAACGTATAGCGCAGTTCCTTAATTACTCGGTAAATACCATCAATACTTATAAGACCCGTGTGAAGAACAAGTCTATAGTAAGTAATGATGAGTTTGAAAAACGGATTATGAAGATATAAACGTAATATTTTCTTTATACAAATTTTAAGTTGTAATTTTATAACTATCTTATAATTAAGAAGTTATAAAATTACAACTTCTTTTTTGGTTATATTTTTATATACTATTTTTATTTCACGGATTATCTGCAATAACTTTGCAGCATTAAAATTTTTATTATAAACCTAATAAATAAATCTATGAGAAAAAATGGAATTTCAAATGTTCTGAAGTCTTCACTTCTAGTGCTCGGCATATTATCAGTATGTTCGTGCGCAAGCACTGACGACGGAAATTATGTGGCTCCTATCACACAGTATGAGAAGATAGGAGGAAACTGGATCCTCAATTCTATAACACAGACCGATGAGACCACAACTAGTACAATGGACCTTACCAATGTGTTCAATTTTAAGTCATTTGGCATCAGTTTTAACCTTGACAGTGAGAACAATCCTACAACCTTTACTATTACAGGTAGTGCTCCAGCCCTATTGCCAACATCCGGTACATGGAAACTGGCTAATGCTTTTGTAAATAGTAATGGTTCGTCTGCAAAGATTCTACTCAATAACAATGTAGACCTGACAATCACTGCTGTACCTGGAACAAATGCCGTTCTAGAGTACAAACTAACCCGAAAAAACAATGGTGTGTCGTTTGTATCCTATACATATAATCTAACTGCACAAAAATAAACAGGAGAAAATATTATGAAAAAGACTTTCGTTACTTTAATTATTTTACTAGTTATGACATTGCAGTCAATGACTGCCTTTGCAACCGTAGACCACGGCGGTCCACAACGTATGTGGACTGTTCCTACTGTATTTTCGGTTGACGAGCCTGTAACCTTCTATTTTGATATGACTGATGCCGGATTCAAAGAAGGCATTGATCTGTATCTTTGGTGTTGGAATCCAAGTGAACCTGATGCAGGCAACTGGGAAAACTCATCAAATTTCGCCAAACTGAAGTATGAAGGTGAGAATGTTTATTCAATGACAATTACCCCTACAAAGTATTTCTCGCAAGGTGCATCTACAATGAGTGAAACAGATGTTTATAATACTTGCCAGACTGACGATTGGGCAGGCTTCTGGTGCCGATTAAAGACAAAGGACGGAGCAGAGGAGAGTGATGTATTCCAGGCTCCAGACAGTCGTTCTACATGGAAAGAATTTGCAAAAAGCAATAGTGCATGCAAGTTTTATGCTACTTCGTTTACAGGAAATACACTAACATTGACCGAAGGTTTCACACTCAACAAAGCCCTTACTATAGTATTTAATCCCGATTTGTTTACCGTAGGAGGAAAAACCATGACAGAGTTTACCAAGCAGAGTAGCTTCGGTGGTTTTAAACTCCACTCAGGACTGAACGACTGGACATTCCTGCAAGGTGTAAAAGTATGGATAGACGGTTGTATGAAGAAGACAAACATACATAAATTGACCAACGGCTATTACGAAATAAGTATGACAAGTCCTTATGACTATTACAGTTGGAACTATGCCGATGATGGTTCGCAGGCATCAACACTTCTGAAAGCAGATGAACAGATAGACAATCTGGCATGGCTCGTTGTAGGAATACTAAACAACGACTGGGGAGGCACAAGTTCAGACTATTTGAACAAGGCTGGGTCAGCAGAAGTCTATCCAGATCCCATATTCTCTTATTTCCCCACAAAGGTCAGCACCCAAGATATTATTACATTTATACGTAAATATAACGGCAAGCGAGATGGTGTTCTAAAATATAAGATAGATGCAGGAAACAAAACCTTTACTGGTACAATAGACGGTACACGTGACAAGCGTCAAGTATCCGTCAACCTGCTTGAGCAACTAGCAAGTGTAAGTGCTAGCAGTATGACACTGACTATTACAAACGAAGCAGGGGCAACGTTGATTTCAACAGAAATCCCATTGTTTACAGTTGACGAATAATTCTAAAATAAAGAACGATTATGAATAAGATATCATTCAATAATATATTATCGGTCATTGCCATAATGATGTTAATGGCCTTCAGTTTACCTGTGTCATCACAGAACAGCACAGCCACTGGTTGTGTAGTAGACGATCAAAATGAACCATTAGTTGGTGCCACAGTTAAAGTATTAAAGGCTAACGGAGGCTCTGTTACTGATATGAACGGAAACTTTTCCGTAAACTGTAGTCAGGACGCAACTCTCGAAATCTCATATATAGGTTACGTAACCAGAAAGGTGAAAGCAGGGAAGAGCCTTACCATCAAGATGGAGACAGATGCCAAGACACTTAACGAAACAATTGTTGTAGGTGTAGGTTACGGTACTATGCGCAAGAGTGACCTCACAGGTTCCATCGCTTCGGTTAATGCAAAAGACCTGAAACAGGGCGTTATAACTAGTACCGAACAAATGCTGCAGGGAAAGGTTGCAGGATTGTCGGTAGTACAAAGCAGTGGTTCACCTGAAAATGGTGCGTCACTACGTCTTCGTGGAGGTACTTCGCTATCAGCTAGCAACGGTCCTTTGATAGTGGTAGACGGTATAGCAGGAGTTGATTTCAACTCAGTACAGCCATCCGAAATAGTAAGTATTGATGTACTGAAGGATGCCTCAGCAGCAGCCATATACGGAAGTCGTGGTGCCAATGGTGTGATAATAGTAACAACCAATCGAACTGCAACAGACGTAGAGAAGAAGACAATGCAATATAATGCCTACGTTGCTTTCGCCAGTGTGGCTAAGAAACTGGATATGCTATCTGCTAATCAGTGGCGCGATTATGTACGCGAAAACAAAGTGGCAAATGCTCTTGACTATGGTGCTAATACCGACTGGCAAGATGAACTGCTCCGCACAGCTATCTCACACTCTCATAATGTAAGTTTCAGCAATTCACGTAAAACTAGTGGCTACCGTGCCAGCGTTACATACAACAATAACGAAGGTGTAATTGTAAACAACAAAATGAACCGACTAGCGATCTCTGTCAGTTCATACCAGTTCGGACTAAACGGACGTCTGCGTATGGAAACTGGTGTAAATGCCAACTTTGACAGTTGGCATCCTATTGATTCACGTATTTTCGAGCGTGAATTGAATATCAACCCAACATTCCCTGTGTACAACGAAGATGGTAGTTTTGCGCAACTTAATGGAACTAATACAGAAAACCCAGTAGAAATAAACACCAACCGCGAGCAACAAAATAAGCGTCATCGTTTCCTCGGTTATGGTAAGGTGGAATTGGAAATAATTGATGGTCTGAAAGCAGTTGCTAACGGTTCATATGAGTTCCAGCATACAACAGGCGGAACATACAAACCCACTTATGCAAGATTGGAGGGTCAGAGCGAAAACGGTTGGGCACAGCGCACTTATGCAGAATATACCAATCGTCAGATAGAGACATATCTCTCTTACGACAAAAAAATAGATAAGGATAATCACTTGAATATAATGGCAGGTTATTCATATTTAGATAATGTAAACGAAGGTTTCGGTGCCACCCGTAGCGGATTCGAAACCAACGCTTTCAGTTACAATAACCTTGCTGCAGGTACAGACTACCGTCAGACGGATGTATACTCTTACAAGAGCAAAACCAAACTTATCTCGTTCTTCGGTCGTGCCAATTACAACCTAATGAACAAGTATATGCTTACTGCTACATTGCGCCATGACGGTTCTTCAGTATTCGGTGAAGATCATAAATGGGGAACATTCCCTTCTGTATCGCTAGCGTGGCGTATCAGTGACGAAACATTCATGAAAGGTACAAGCGGATGGCTCGACAATATGAAACTGCGTGCCGGATATGGCGTTACAGGTAACCAAAGTGGTGTATCGGCATATAAGTCAATAGCTGTGCTAAGTGCTACAGGAGCTGTATATTATGATTCGTCTACAGGAACATGGAAAAATTCATATACACAAACACAAAATACAAATTCTGACTTGAAATGGGAGTCGACAGCACAATGGAACATCGGTCTAGACTTTGGTCTCTTCAACCGCATCAACGGTAGTATTGAATTCTACAGCAAGAAGACATCCGACTTGCTTTGGACCTATCCTGTACCGCAACCTCCTTATATAGTAGGAAAGATGCTAGCCAACGTAGGAGATATGGAAAACAAGGGAGTGGAACTGACACTCGGTACAAATATAGTACGTACAAAAGACTTTACTCTAGATGCTAACGCATCATTGTCATACAATCATCAGGAAATAACGAAATTGTCTAACGACACATACGAGGCAGTAGGTCTGCAGGCTGGTTCTCTACACGGGCTACGCGGTCTATCTGGCGTCTATTCACAGGTTATTAAGGAAGGATATCCTACAGGAGCTTTCTGGGGACCAAAATGTTCAGGTATTGATGCAGATGGCAAATATATTCTCGACTACGGAGAGGATGGCAAGGGATTCTATCTAGGTTCAGCGATGCCAAAATGGAATCTCGGTGTTTCGATTACCGCTAACTATAAAAATTTCGACTTTACAGTATCTGGTTATGGAATGTTTGGTCAGAAGGTACTTAATGCAACCCGTATGGAACTCTTCGACTCATCCCGGCTGCCAGCACAGAACACGCTAGATGATTTTATCAGTAGTGGTATCAAAGCAAACCCTGTGTTCTCAGACTATTATATAGAAAACGGCAGTTTCTTCCGTCTACAGGCGCTAACCATAGGTTATTCGATACCAGGTGTGAAAAAGTTGGGTTTCGAGCGCATCCGTCTTTATGTTACCGGTGAAAATCTGTTCTGTATCACAGGATATAAGGGAACCGATCCTGAAATATATATACCTGACAATGTACTGGAAGGTCCTGGCATCGACCGTCTGATTACCGATAACGAAACAGGTGACGGGGCAACATATTCTCCACGCCCACGTACGTTCTCAATAGGTGTTAACATTTCATTCTAATTAAAAAGTACAAGAAAATGAAAACAAAATATATCGTTGCCTCATTGTTTTTCGGGGCACTCTCAATAACAGGTTGTACAAATCTTAATGAGGATTTATTCAATGTCGTATCAATGGACGACTATGGCAAGACTGAATCAGAAGTGAAAACTATCGTTGGCGGAGCCTATTCCACCTTGCGTGGCTATGGTTCGAGTACTGACGAAGGTAATGGTGTGAACTGTTATCCAACTTGTGAATATGTGTTTTTCCTTAACGAATGTGTAAGTGACGAAGCTTGTATCCCGACACGTGGTAGCGACTGGTATGACGGTGGGCGCTACCAGCAGTTACAATACCATACATATGATGCCAGCAACCAATGTGTGCTGGCTGGATGGCGGTATGCTTTCACCGGAGTTTCAAAGGTAAATGCCATCATCTATCAAGTAGAGAAAAGTGGTCTTTCTGACGAGTCAAAGAAAAAGGTCGAGGCTGAACTCCGCGGATTACGTGCCTACTACTATTATCTCTTGCTCGATGAGTTTGGAAATGTTCCAATATCTACCGATTTTACAGTAACTGAACTTCCCTCCAACTCAGATCGTAAGACTGTCTATAACTTTGTGGAAAATGAATTGACAGATATTATGAGTTATCTGCCTACAGGTATCCAGTATGGCCGTTTCACCCAGAATGTAGCCTATACGTTGCTAGCACGTCTGTACCTTAACGCTGAAGTGTACACAGGTACAGCACAATGGAAAAAATGTATTGACGCTTGCGAAAAGGTTTCAGGTTATTCGCTGATGTCGGATTACAAGGCAAACTTCTATACAGCTAACGAAGGTTCTAAAGAGATAATCTTTGCCATCCCTTACGACCACAAGCAAGGAACAGTAGGCAACTACCTGGCTTCTATGACATACCATTACAATCAGAAATACGCCTTCTCAGCCGACGGTTCATACCAGTGGTGTGGTAACGGTATATGTGCCAAACCTGGCGTATGGTCATCATACGAAGACGGAGATACACGTCGCGGGAAGACTCTGATGGTTGGTCAGCAGTACAGTGCAAAGGACGGTTCGGCAGTAAATATGGATAACGGTGAACCACTCAACTATACAGAAGAAATAAAAGATTATACCAACGCCCTTCAAAACGAAGGTGCCCGTCTTGATAAATACCAATGGAACGCTACCGATTCATGGGAGAGAGACAACGACTGGGTACTGATGCGCTATGCAGAAGTGCTGATGATGGAAGGTGAGGCATATTATCGACTGGGTTATACACAAACAGCCCTTACATTCGTAAATAAAATACGTGAGCGTGCAGGACTAGGTGACCTTACAACACTTGATGATACTACTCTTGACAACGAATGGCTGCATGAATTTGCATACGAGGGCAACCGCCGTACTGTAAACATTCGTTTCGGTACATTTTATAAGTCATGGTGGAACAAGGGAGAGGATGCTTCCGACCATCACACAGGAATCTATCCAATCCCTGCAGAGGAACTATCCAAAAATCCTAATCTGAAACAGAATGCAGGTTATTAATATTTATCGAATGAAAAGAATCCTACTATATATAATCATAACGTCACTGCTATTCTCGTCATGCAGTAGCAGTGACGCCAACGACCAATCATCTAGCGGAAATACGGATACAGAGATACTTACAGCACAGTTGCCTACGAAAACCAACTCTATGAAAATATTGGCCCATTTCATGATTTGGTTTGAAACAAATAAGACTAGCACTACAGGTAAATGGGGATGGCATTGGACAATGAATGCCTCTCTAAACCCCGGTAACGGCGAGATAGCTTCTCACTACCATCCGCTTACAGGAGCATACGCCTCTGGTGATGTCGATATACTTAATTATCAGTGTCTGCTGATGAAATATTCGGGTATAGACGGAGTGATAGTTGACTGGTATGGGTCTAATGCCGACAATTCTACAGCTAAACATACGAGCAATACTGTAGCACTTTTCACCGCAATCAAGAAAGCTGGAATGCAGTTGTCTATATGCTATGAGGATGCTAATCTTGGTAATGATGCAGTGATAGAAGCCCGTACAGATATGACATATCTGGCAAAAAACTTCTTTACCTCTGACAACTATACAAAAATCGACGGCAGACCACTATTGCTCGATTTCGGTCCTCAGAAGATAACGACATCAGCTGACTGGTACCGTGTTTTCCAGGTTTTGTCGACAAAGCCCGAATTCATAGTACTCAACTATGCATCTAGTAAGGCAAATAGTCCTGAATACACCAATTCTCAAGGCGAATTCCTCTGGGTTAACGCCAGTCCAGCAGACTGGTACACACAAGCAAAGAAAAATTACATGATGGTAATAGGCGGAGCTATGCCCGGTTTCTACGACTATTATAAATTGGGTGGTGCAGGAGATGGATACACCACATACGATGACAAAGATGGAGCACTTTTCAATAGTCAACTACAGGCTGCACAGTCGGCAGGTCTCAATTACCTCCAGGTTAGTACATGGAACGACTATGGCGAAGGTACCATCATAGAGCCAACAAAAGAGTTCGGCTATCGTTATCTTACTGCATTGCAATCGTTCACCGGTGTAAGTTATCAGCAGAGCAACTTGGAACTGATATACAAGTGGTATCAATTACGCGTAAAATATGCCAACGACACGGTGAAGACAAAAATACTCGATAAGTGCTATGACTATCTCAATGCCCTACAGCCTGAAAAGGCAAAGACTCTGATGGACCAACTATAGATATAAAACATAAAAACAATAATATATGAAATTAGAAAAATTAGTACTCACCGTGTCGCTTTCTGTTATGACTCTGCAAGGGATATATGCCGCCGACACAGTGGCTTCGCCTGACGGACATATAATTGTTACAACAGGATTGAAGGGCGGGAAACCATACTATCAGGTAAGACGTGACAAGGAATCAATCATTAATGTTTCATATCTGGGTTTCAAAATGAATGATGGTTCATTGAAAGACAGACTCAAAATAGTTTCTAAAAGCAGAGACAGCAAAAACGAAACATGGGAGCAAGTGTGGGGAGAAGACAAAACCGTAAAGAATAATTATAATGAATTGACTCTATGTTTGCAACAGACCAAAAAACATTATTTGAAAATGAATATAGTGTTCCGTGTATTCAACGATGGTTTCGGTTTCCGCTATGAATTCCCAAAGCAGAACAATCTCACAGACTTCCGCATCATGGAAGAACTAACACAAGTATCCATGCCCGTTGACGCACAGGCATGGACAGAACCAACAAATGGGACATCTTATTATGAGGCACTATGGACAAAATCGCCACTTAGCAATAAAGATACAGTGAATACACCCATTACAATCCAAGTGAATGACTCTCTCTTTATGGCACTGCATGAAGCAAATCTCACAGATTATGCTTCACTCAACTATACACCTAGACATTATCCTGGAGCAGCCGTAACACTGGTAGCTGCATTGACGCCATGGAAAAACGGTGTAAAGGTGTATGCCAGAGCACCTTTCAAAACGCCGTGGCGCACTTGCATCATCGTGCACAAACCGGGCGAGTTGATAACATCAAGGCTGATGCTCAATCTCAATGAACCATGCAAGATAAAAGATACCTCATGGATACAGACTGGCAAATATGTAGGTATATGGTGGGGGATGCACATGAAGAAGTACACATGGGCGCAGGGACCTCAGCACGGAGCTACGACAGAAAACACACGCCGTTATATCGATTTCGCAGCACGCCATGGTTTCAAATCTGTATTAGTAGAAGGATGGAACTACGGATGGGATGGCGACTGGACTAGAGAAGGAGATAAATTTAGTTTTACACGTCCTTATCCAGACTACGACTTGAAAGGCTTATGTGCTTATGCCAACGAAAAAGGTGTTCGCATAATAGCCCATAATGAGACAGGTGGTGCAGCTAAAAATTATGAGAATCAATTGGACAGTGCTTTTGCTTTATATCATTCTCTAGGTATTAATACAATAAAGACAGGATATGTAAATACCATTCTTGACAACAGTGAACTGCAGCACAGCCAGTATGGCATTCGTCATTATCGTAAGGTAATAGAAACAGCAGCAAAATACCATCTTATGGTAGTAAATCATGAACCTGCAATGCCAACAGGATTGCAACGCACATATCCCAATCTTATGACTCAGGAAGGAATGCGCGGACAAGAATATAATGCATGGTCAACAGACGGAGGCAATCCTCCTGAACATATTTGCTTATTGCCTTTTACCCGTGGACTGGCAGGGCCAATGGATTTTACCCCTGGAATATTTAATTTTCACAACACAGCTTTTCCTAGTACTCATCCACAGACAACGTTGGCAAAGCAGTTAGCTGAGTATGTAATAATATATAGTCCATGGCAGATGGCAGCCGATATGATAGAGAATTACGAAGACCAACCCGGACTGGCGTTTATAGAATCATGTTCCACGAACTGGTCGAAGACTGTAGTACCTAATGCCGAGATAGGAAAATATGTTACAATAGCACGTAAAGACCGTAACAGTGAAAAGTGGTTTGTAGGCAGTGTGACTGATAAAGATGGCCGTGACATAGACATATCTCTTGATTTTCTTGATGCCGGTGCACAGTATACCGCCATAATATACCAAGATGGCCCAGGTGCCGACTATCGCAATAATCCCACTTCACTTACTACGATGACACGTGATGTTACATCAGCAACAGTATTGAAGTTACATCTTGCGCCTAGTGGAGGAGCTGCGATATGTATAGAGAAAAATAAATAGGCTTTAGTAAGGTAAACTTTGTATTTTTAGTATCCTGCTGGTATTGCTATTAAATGTCCTGCAAAAAATTAAAATGGCAACCAGCAGGTTTTCAAATCATGAACTTGTTCTTCCAAAATGTTTTTTCCAAAAAATAAAAGTGTTTTTCACCTCCCTCTGGTATTTTTACATATAACTACATAATTATCAACACTTTATCTACGGGGAGGTGAAATTTTCACCTCCCCGGATTGAGATACCGAGTATTAAGGGGGTTAAACAACAAGCAATCTAACTTGAATTGATTGGTAATCTAAGTTAAATTGGTAAGCAATCTAACTTGAATTGGTATTCGAGAATCATCGTTTTATACAATAAAAGGGATAGGCTATTATTGGTTTTTTATATGTTTAGAGTTTCATTGATTAATAAAATAGTACAAGATGTCATTAATACATGCATCTTACGATTACAAGGATCTCTGCCTATTGATAGAAAGTAGGCGAAAATCATAAAATCCGGGGAGGTCAGAATTTCACCTCCCCAGATTTATATATCTACATATCAGTTGCTTACGTTATTTCATACCAGAGGGAGGTGAAAAAACATTTCTAAATAAAAAATGATACAATAGTGTATTATGCTCTATTTTCAAAATATTACTCATACCAGTTTAGCTATGCATCAGATAAACAACACTAAATTCAAGCATAATCTGTTGAAAAATTTAATAAAATTGGTTGAAAACAAACAAGATATGGACTAAAATAGTTACCTTTGCGAAAATTTAATTCGAATTAAAATGAAAATTGCTTTGATCGGCTACGGTAAAATGGGCAAAATGATTGAACAGATTGCTAAAGACCGTGGCCATGAAATTGTTAGTATCATAGATATTAATAATCCACAGGATTTTGACAGTCCTGCTTTCTCATCTGCTGATGTTGCGATAGAATTTACAGCACCAATGGCAGCTTACGGTAACTATCTTAAGGCCTTCAAGCACAATGTTAAAGTAGTTTCAGGCTCTACCGGATGGATGAAGGAACATGGCGATGATGTAAAGAAAATGTGTACCGAAGGTGGACAAACACTATTCTGGGCCTCAAACTTCAGCATTGGCGTAGCTATATTCAGTGCCGTTAACCGCTATCTGGCTAAGGTCATGAATGATTTTCCACAGTATAGCGTTAAGATGGAAGAGACTCACCACATACATAAATTGGATGCTCCTTCAGGTACAGCTATAACACTTGCTGAAGATATAATAGATAATATTAACAGCAAAGACAAATGGGTGAAAGGTACTTTACTGGCACCGGACGGTTCTATTACAGGCTCAGATAAATGTGCCGACAATGAGTTGGCAATCAATAGTATTCGCCGTGACGAAGTTCCGGGCATACACACTATTGAGTATGATTCTGAAGCAGACAAAATCGCTATAACTCACGATGCGCACAGCCGTAAGGGATTCGCACTAGGGGCTGTATTAGCTGCAGAGTACACAAAAGATCACAATGGTTTGCTTACTACTAGCGACCTGTTTAAATTTTAGAATAATATGATAAATAAAGAGAAAGAAAGCCGTAACATGAAGGTACAATGGACTAAGTTCATTGTCGTAATGGCATTATATCTGGCGTTTCTACTTTGGGTAAAGAGTTGGCTCGGACTAATTGTTGTTCCATTCATCTTTGATGTATATATTACTAAAAAGATAAAGTGGCAATGGTGGAAAGATGCTGAAAAACCTGTAAAATTCCTTATGAGTTGGGTTGATGCTCTAGTATTTGCTCTGGTTGCGGTATACTTCATCAATCTTTTCTTCTTCCAGAATTATGTTATTCCGTCTTCCTCACTTGAAAAATCTCTTCTAACAGGAGACTATCTGTTTGTAAGCAAGGTCAGTTATGGTCCACGTATACCTGAAACACCTCTCACCATGCCTCTTACACAACATACAATGCCTATCGTAGACATGAAATCATATATTGAATGGCCTCATTGGGAATACCGTCGTGTAAAGGGACTTGGCAAGATTAAACTAAATGATATTGTTGTATTCAACTATCCTGCAGGTGATACTCTTGTAAGTTCACCTCGATATCAGGCTTATGATTATTATCAGATGTGCTATGGTATGGGATGGCAGTTGTACCCGCAACATCCTAATATAGACTCACTTAATCCTATGCAGCGCCGGGCCTTGTTTGATAAGGTTTATGCCATTGGTAAGCAAGCAATACTTGACAACCAGGCAGAATACGGTTCTATAATGACGAGGCCTACAGACCGCCGTGAGAATTATGTTAAGCGCTGTGTAGGTCTGCCTGGCATGACATTACAAATCAAGAACCACATAGTTTACCTTAACGGGAAAGCAAACAAAGAGCCTGATAATGTGCAATATACTTATTACATCAAATTCAAGCAGGTTCTATCTGATGATCTAATGCACGACCTTGGCATCAGCAACGAAGATATTACATCTCTCAATCAATCCGGATATATGCCTCTTACCAAGCATGCACTGTCAGTACTTTCACATCGCAAAGATCTTGTACAGAGCATTCGTCTTAACAAAGACGCTACATATAATGATACATACCCACTAAATGGCAACATGCATTGGACACGCGATAACTACGGTCCTATATGGATACCTGCAAAAGGTAAAAGCATCAAACTTGATATGAACAACATAGCTATCTATGAGCGTCCTATCAAGGTATATGAAGGCAATGACCTACAAATAAAGAATGGTAAGATTTACATCAATGGCAAGCAGACCAACAAGTACACATTCAAGATGGACTACTACTGGATGATGGGTGACAACCGTCATAACTCTGCCGACAGCCGCTACTGGGGGTTTGTTCCTGAAGACCATATTGTGGGCAAACCAATATTCATATGGTGGTCATCCGATCCCGACCGACATGGCTTCTCAGGTATACGCTGGGGACGACTGTTCAGATGGGTTGACAATATAAAATAAACTCAAACAACTAATGAAGGGAACTCTCAAGTTTGTGGTAGCACTGGCAGTCACGTTCTTGGTGATGTTAGTTTTCCGCGCTTTGGTGTTCACCATATACACCGTACCTTCTTCAGGCCTTAAACCGGAACTGAATGATGGTGACAGAATACTGGTGAACAGATGGAGTTATGGGCTACGCACAGGCTTGGGAGGTCTTTTTGATTATGGTAGATTGTGTAAGGGTAATGTAGAATACGGTGATTTGGTAGCGTTCAATAACCCTCTTGACTCTCTACATTCCATATCCAAACGTTCTATTTTTGTTGGTTATTGCAAAGCTATGCCTGGTGATACAGTACATTTTAACTCATCGCCAGAATTCATAATACCCGGTAAGTGCCATATGGTTAGGGTAACTAAAGATAACATGCAACTGCTATGTAATACATACATAATACACGAACATAAAGACGCAAAGATTAAGAATAACAATCTTTATGTTGACGGTAAAGAAACACATTGTGCATCATTCACACAAAATTATTACTGGATGTCTACACATAGCAACCAAAATCTTAAAGATTCACGTTTTTTCGGTCTTGTTCCCGAGAGTCATATAATAGGCAGAGTCGTTGCTATTGTATATAATAAAGACGATTCTAAACCATTTTATGAAGGATACCGTGAAGACAGATTATTCAAATTTATCAAATGAAAGTATTATTATCATCCGCATATTTCGGACCTGTACAATGGTATCAGAAGCTTAACCGCAGTGAAGTAACTTTAATAGAGCAATACGATAGTTACATGAAACAGACGTATCGCAATCGCTGCATCATAGCTACGACCAACGGCATACAGGCTCTGACAATTCCTACTGAAAGGTCTGACTCACAATCGGTATTAGCAGACAATAAGACTCTTATGAAGGACATTCGCATCAGCGACCATGGTAACTGGCGTCATCTACACTGGAACGCTCTGACAAGTGCTTATGGAGAATCTCCTTTCTTCGAATACTATGCCGATGACATACATCCTTTCTTTGAAAAGAAATGGGAATACCTCTATGACTTCAATATGGAGATAACCAATAAGATGTGCGAGCTTATTGATTTACGCCCCAATATAGCGACTACAAAAGAGTTTATAAAGTCACCTGAGGGTTTCACAGACTTCCGTGATGTAATACGCCCTAAACGCCCTCTACAAGATAATGATTTCGAACCTAAGAGATATTATCAGGTTTACGAGTCAAAGCATGGTTTTCTACCTAACCTTAGCATTCTTGATCTTCTGTTCAATATGGGACCTGAAAGTATATTCCTTTTATAGGCTCATTTTTAATTTCATAGCAAATCATTATAGATGTGTTATGACTAAATTAAATAGAATTTTTATAAATAAAGATATAAATTAAAAAATAGGACAATTGGTCCCATGAGTATAGAAAGATAATCTTGGAACTTTTTTTTATCTTTTTTGCTAATAAGAATATAAGTTACAGTATATAGTATTGGTACCATAATGACCATGACTTTAAACCATAAATGACTAATGTCAATGTGCCTTGAAAGTTCTTGCTGCAGTAAAAAGTAAAATATAATTAAGATTTTCAAAGTTTGTTTCATAGCTGTTAATTTAAGACCGTAAAATTTTTATGATGGCAAAAAGCATCATTTTCATAATTTAATTGAATGTGAATCAGGTGATGTTATTGGGTACAAATACAGACGGACTAGAAGTCCGTCTGTAAATTTCCTATTTTGCATCTAATGTCTGAAGACCTTTATTCATCCAGACTTCCATTTTCCCCGGACCTTTATGGTTCCAGCAATAATATGGTATCAGAGTAAGTTTGACATCCATGACTTCCACCTTACCGTTACTATCGGTTGATAAGGCCTGAGCATCAGCAGTGATCTCGTTAATGCCATTAAGCATCTGAGGCTTGTTTACGACCTTAAAATCAAGATTATTACCAATTATGACCTTGAACACATCAAAGTCGTTATATGGCCATTCAGCACAATATACCAAGGGACCACGCTCTATTGCTACACGGCCTCTGTCGGCTTCAACCTTATTATTAGCTACTACTGTACGTGGCTGCATATCAAAGTGTATATTCACCTTATCACCTTCTTTCCACTTACGTGCTATTTTGAAGTAACCATTATCCAGCGCTTCCTGCTTAAGTTGCTGACCGTTTACTCTGATTGAGTAACTTAGATTCTTGCCATCATTATATGAATACAAATCACTTGGTACTACCTGGTTCTGAACCCATCCCGGAATACGCACCATCATATTGAAATCAGATGTTTTTGTACCTGTCACAGCAATAGAGATATCACCATTCCATGGATACTCTGTTTTCTCTTCAAAACTTACCTTTTTACCATTCACATCAATAGTAGATTTGTTGCCTGCAAAGAGATTAATATATATATTATTATCTTTTACAGCATATAGATAACCAGGCAGAGAAGGAATAAAGCGACATAGGTTGCTTGGACAACAAGCACAGCCAAACCATGGTTGGCGCTCCAAGGTATTATCAGCATTGAAGCGATACACACCATCACAAGCTAGTGGATTAGGATAAAAGAACTTGCCACCATCTATACTCATGCCATCTATAACACCATTGTAAAGAGAACGTTCCAGACAGTCTATATATTTGCTATCGCCATGCAACAAAAACATTCTCTGGTTAAGGTATACTTGCGCAATAGCAGCACAAGTTTCATTATATGCCGTAAGATTTGGCAATTCATAATTGTCACCAAAAGCCTCTCCGGCATGGCGAGCACCTACTCCACCTGTAATATAATATTTTTTGCTTACAATATTATTCCATATAGCATCTATTGTTTTTATATATGCAGAATCTCCTGTAAGGGCTGCGACATCAGCAATGCCAGAATACATATATCCTGCACGCACTGCATGACCTACAGCCTCTTTCTGTTCAACAATAGGTTTACTGCTCTGTGAATAGAAATCTTTTCTATTTGTCTTTCCACGATAATCAAGGAAGAATTTAGCCTCATCAAGGTATTTTTTATTACCAGTTACTAGATATAGACGTGATAAGGCCATCTCTGCTATCTGATGTCCAGGCACTACACATGCCTGTCCGAGATTAGGCCCCACCTCTCTGCAAACGCAGTCAGCATAACGGATAGCTATATCAAGAAACTTACGGCTACCTGTAGCCTGATAATGTGCTACGGCTCCATCTACCATATGACCAAGGTTATATAATTCATGGCTCAGAATCTCTTCATTTGACCATCTCTTCGGTCCGGCCCAATCAGGTGGGTTAGAAGGATTCATCGTACGAGCTGTATAGAGATAACCATCAGGCTCCTGAGCTGCTGCCACAATATTAAGGACACTGTCAATATACGCTTTCATCTTCTTGTCAGGATATGTCTGAAGAATATAACTTGCACCTTCTATAGTCTTGTACACATCAGTATCATCAAACGTGAACCCATGGAAGATGTTATTAGTCCCCGGATGAGCTGCTTTTATAAAGTTATCATAACGGCCTGTTTCCTTACATTTACTAAAAGCAAGGGGCACAGTTACTTCACGGGCAGCTTTAAGTCTTTGTCCCCAGAAAGTGCCGGGTGTAACATTTACTGATGTAAAAGGAACTTGCGAAATAGGATAACCGGTAGGTTTGTTTGTTTTTGCCTGCAAACAACCAACAGCTAATGTTCCTAAAATAATTGATGAAATAAGTCTTTTCATTAAATTCTAAAGGTTAGTTTATTAGATATATTACAATTTCGGTTGTAAATTTACAATTAAATTTATTATGTTGTATCAATTATTCAATGAAATATGTACTTTGAGGTGTATTTTTTACACTTTTTTATTAATCACTCATCATATTATATTATGAAAAAAGAAGATATTTTGCAAAAACCAGATTTTTTATGTAGTTTTGCATTCCAATTTGCAATATTAAATATATGGAGCAACTACTTCACTATGTGTGGAAACATAAGATATTCCCTCTCAAAGAACTAACAACCACCAATGGGCAACAGATAGAAATTATTGATCCCGGACTACATAATACGAATGCAGGACCTGATTTCTTTAATGCCAAAATAAAAATAAAGGATACTTTGTGGGTAGGTAATGTTGAGATACACGACAAATCTTCAGACTGGTATCTTCACGGACATGATAGGGATGATAAATACAACAATGTTATTCTGCATGTTGCAGGACTGATAGATATTAATGTAAAGACTAAAGACGGTAAGTATATTCCACAGATGCAACTTGATATTCCACAGGATGTTAAGGAAAATTACAGAGATCTTCTCTCTACTGACACTTATCCACCTTGTTACAAGATCATACCCGATTTATCCAGTCTTATGATTCACAGTTGGATGGCTGCTCTCCAGACAGAACGGTTAGAACAGAAGACAGAAGCGATAAAAAAACGTGTAGAGTTGTGCAACGGTTCGTGGGAGGATGGATATTTCGTAACACTTGCACGCAACTATGGGTTCGGCATAAACGGCGACGCTTTTGAGACATGGGCCCTTAATGTTCCGCTACATGATGTGGCTCATCATAGGGATGATTTATTTCAGATAGAGGCAATATTTATGGGACAGGCGGGATTACTTGAACTGGATACCATACCCGAAAAATATCAAAAGGATGCCCTAGAAGAAGGGTATTTCACCAAACTACGCAACGAATATCTATATCTGGCACATAAATTCGGTCTGAAACCTATGGACGGTAGTCTGTGGAAGTTTTTAAGGCTACGCCCTCAGAACTTTCCGCATATAAGGATATCACAACTTGCAAACCTTTATTATCTGCATAAAGCAGGATTAAGTAATATAATTGAGACAGACACGGTAACGCATCTCGAAGAAATGCTGAAGACAGCAGTTACACCTTATTGGGAAAATCACTATACGTTCGGAAGTAAAAGTGAAACAAACGAGAAACACCTCTCACCATTCTCTTTGAACCTACTGATTATAAATACTGCAATCCCAATACTTTTTGCCTACGGCAGACATATGTCTAACGAGGCATTGTGCGAACGGGCATTCGAGTTACTAGAACAGTTGAAAGCTGAAAACAATTACATCATACGCATGTGGAAGGAATGCGGACTGGACGTCAAAAATGCAGGAGACAGTCAGGCATTAATTCAACTCAAAAAAGAATATTGCGACAAGAAAGACTGTCTGCGCTGTCGCATAGGATACGAATATCTTAAAAGAAAATGATATATATATTTGAAACACGAATGATGGTCCGCGATTATGAGTGCGACATCGAGGGCATTGTTAACAATGCCAATTATATGCATTATGCAGAGCATACAAGACATCTTTTTTTGCAGAGTTGCGGAATTAGTTTTGCACGTCTACACGAGAAAGGTATCGATGCTGTTGTAGCTAGAGTGAACATGCAATTTAAGACTCCACTGCAGTGCGATGATGAATTTATTTCTCGTCTTAATCTCAAGAAAGAGGGACTGAGATACGTATTTTCTCAAGATATTTACCGCGCTTCGGATGATAAACTTTCCTTTAGAAGTACATTCGAACTGGTATGTCTCATTAATGGAAAACTATCCAACAGTGAAGACTACGACGAAGCCTTTAAGAAATATATAGTCAATGAATGATCAGGAGACCCTTTATACACTTGCACTTACCCGAATAGGCTTTTTCAGTATTGCGGGCGCATTACAGTTGTATCGCCAACTAGGTGATGCCACTACCATATACGACCACCGCAATGATATACAGGACATACTGCCCGACTGCTCTCCACACTTTCTTAAATCAATAAAAGATTGGGATGAGCCACTTAAACGGGCAGAGGTCGAAATGGAGTATGACTTAGCCCATAACATCCGCATTCTATGTCTTAATGATGACAACTACCCTCAAAGGATGAAAGAATGTGATGATGCGCCACTCGTGCTTTTTTATACAGGTACTGCAAATCTTAACCAGTCGAGAATAATAAATATTGTAGGCACCCGTATGTGCACAGTTCAAGGACAGGACATCATACGAAAGTTTGTTGCCGACCTAAAAAGTATCTGTCCGAAAGTACTCATAGTAAGTGGCCTTGCCTATGGTGTTGACATACATGCACACCGCAACGCACTATTAAGCGGATATGAAACGGTAGGAGTATTAGCTCATGGGCTGGACAACCTCTACCCTTCCAGACATAAGGAGACAGCTAATAAAATGGTAAGACAAGGCGGACTTCTAACAGAGTTTTTCACAAATACCAATGCCGACAAAGTTAATTTTGTACGCCGAAACCGTATAGTAGCAGGAATGTCTGACGCCTGCATACTTGTAGAATCAGCAGCAAAAGGCGGAGGTTTGATTACAGCAGGTATAGCACAAAGCTACGATAGAGATGTGTTTGCATTCCCAGGACGCCCATCCGATCCATATTCTGAGGGGTGTAACAATCTGATACGCGACAGCGGTGCAGGTCTTATAAACAATGCCATCGATTTTGTCCGTGCTATGCATTGGGAAGACGATGCCACACTTATTAAAGCACAAAATGCAGGCATAGAGCGTTCGCTGTTCCCTAATTTGTCGGCCGAAGAACAATCTATAGTAAAACTACTGCAAAAGACGAATGACTTGCAAATAAATATGCTAACCGTGCATACAAATATGCCTATAAATAAAGTCACCGCACTCCTATTCCAACTAGAGATTAAAGGAGTGGTAAAAACACTTGCCGGCGGTACGTATCACTTAATGAGTTAAAACGATGAAGATTGGTAATATTGAATTTGGCGAACGTCCGGTGTTTCTAGCACCGATGGAAGATGTTACAGACATAGGTTTCCGTATGCTCTGCAAACGTTTTGGTGCCTCAATGGTATACACAGAGTTCGTAAGTGCAGAGGCTCTTGTACGTTCAATAAAGAGTACAATGACAAAACTCACTATAAGCGATGAAGAGCGACCGGTTGGTATTCAGATATACGGACGTGATGTAGAATCTATGGTAGAGGCTGCAAAGATAGTTGAGACCGCTCACCCTGATGTTATTGATCTGAATTTCGGTTGTCCTGTAAAGAAAGTTGCAGGTAAAGGCGCCGGTGCCGGAATGCTACAGAATATACCCTTACTGCTAGAAATAACACGTGAAGTGGTAAAGGCTGTAAAACTTCCCGTAACGGTTAAGACACGCCTTGGCTGGAGCAGTGAGAATCTTATCATCACCGACCTTGCAGAACAGTTACAAGACTGCGGAATTCAATCCCTTACAATCCACGGCAGAACCCGCGCACAGATGTATACCGGAGAAGCAGACTGGACCCTTATAGGCGAGGTTAAGAACAATCCTCGTATACATATCCCTATAATAGGTAATGGTGACATTACTACCCCTGAAGAGACAAAAGAAGCTTTTGATAAATATGGTGTAGATGCAGTAATGATAGGTCGTGCTACATTTGGATGTCCATGGATATTCAAGGAAATACGTGATTATCTTGATGGCAAAGAACCAGACCCTACTATGAATTTAGATTGGAAACTCAAGGTATTGGAGGAACAACTGCATATCAATGTTGAACGTATCGACGAATATAGAGGCATACTTCATACACGTCGCCATCTTGCAGCCAGCCCTATATTTAAGGGAATACCCGACTTCAGACAAACGCGCATAGCAATGCTACGTGCTAATACAGTAGAGGAACTTACCGCAGTTCTGGAAGATGTAAGAAAAAGGTTTGGAGAAGAACCTGCATAAAAGGGACTTGCTTTATTTCAATAAAGAAAGAGCCTTATTCTCTGCAGCTTCCATTATTTCGCGCTCACCCGGCCCCTTATCATTTATACCACAAAGGTGCAGTATGCCATGAATAATAACGCGGTGCAGTTCATCATCATATGCAGTATTCTGCTGCTCACTGTTTGAACGTACAGTATCAAGACTTATTACGATATCACCGTTAATAACATCTTCCTCATCATAATCAAATGTTATGATGTCGGTAAAATAATCATGACCAAGGTATTCCTTGTTTACTTCAAGGATTTTATTATCATCAACGAACATATAGCCCAACTCACCTATCTTACGTCCGTAAGATGCTGCTACAGCCTTAATCCATGCCGATGTATCTCGTTTCTTAATCTTCGGCATCTTAACGCCGTCTACATTATATGATATCATGTATCTATATTTTATTTTTCTTTGGAATAAATTCGTCTATATCTTTGCTGAAGTGTGACAGTTCCCTGACCATACTGCTGGATACACTCTCCAGACCAGGTTCCGCATAGAAGAGGATGGTGTCTATACCGCCTATCTTGGCATTTATATCAGCCTGCTCCCTTTCATATTCAAAGTCTTTTACGCTGCGCACACCCTTGACAAGGAATGTGCCATGCTCGCGATGGGCAAAATCTACAGTGAGATCTGTATATATTTTGACTTCGATTTTAGGTTCATCACTATACATCAACTTTATAGTCTGAACCCTCAAGTCAGGACTCTGCATATAGATTTTCCGCTCATTATATCCTACACCGATAACTATTTTGTCGAAAAGCGGCAATGCTCTTCTTACAATAGACTCATGACCTATTGTAAATGGGTCAAAACTACCTACGAAAATTCCTATCCTTTCTGAAGTATTAGCCATAATTATTATATATATGAATGATATACTATAACCTAGAAAAATTCAGGTTGCATGATATTCCCTGTATATGGGTTTCTGCCAAGATGCTTGTATGCCAGTTCGGTAACCATTCTGCCACGAGGTGTACGCTTGATAAAGCCCTCCATTATGAGGAACGGTTCATAGACATCCTCTACCGTACCAGAATCCTCACCTATAGCCGTAGCTATTGTTGATATTCCAACAGGGCCACCCTTGAATTTGTCTATGATAGTAAGCAATATCTTGTTATCTATCTCATCCAGACCATATTTGTCTATGTTAAGGGCTGTAAGAGCTATTCGTGCAATGTCTATATCAATACGTCCGTTGCCTTTGACCTGTGCAAAATCACGTACACGGCGAAGCAGAGCATTAGCTATACGTGGCGTGCCACGACTTCTGCGGGCTATTTCCACAGCAGCGTCATCATCTATTGGGACCTTAAGTATCGAAGCCGAACGCTTAAGGATACGTGTAAGTATTTCCGGTTCGTAATATTCCAGATGCAGGTTAATGCCGAAACGTGCACGTAGAGGAGCAGTAAGCAATCCGCTTCGTGTTGTTGCACCCACTAGGGTAAACGGATTAAGATCTATCTGAATGCTGCGGGCAGAAGGTCCCTTGTCTATCATTATATCTATTCGATAATCCTCCATAGCAGAGTACAGATATTCCTCAACAACAGGCGAAAGACGATGTATTTCATCTATAAACAGTACATCGTTCTTTTCTAATGATGTAAGTATTCCTGCAAGGTCTCCGGGTTTGTCGAGCACCGGTCCACTGGTAATCTTAATCCCTACGCCCAGTTCGCTTGCAATAATATTACTAAGTGTAGTCTTTCCAAGACCGGGAGGACCGTGAAGCAAAGTATGATCAAGTGGCTCACCACGATATTTTGCAGCCTCAACGAATACTTCAAGGTTCTCGACGACCTTCTGCTGCCCGCTGAAATCAGCAAACTGGAGAGGTCGTAGCGCATTCTCGAATTCTTTTTCTGCAGAAGAATACTCTTCTTGTCTTATATCGAAATTATCGTCCATTAATCACATTTTGGTCTAATCGATGGCAAAGTTAGTGAAAATAATTGTAATTTTGCAACTGACTGATAAAAACAATTCATAATGTTATTTTCATTATAGTTAGTCAACCTTTTACCAGTCTATACACATACTGAAAATCTTTGTTATATCTAAAATGAACTTTGCAACCTAGTTGCATTCCTTTTTCCATACCTTTGCATCAAAATAAATAAAGATATGAAAATAAAAGAATATATAAAACCTTCATTCTCATTGCTTATGCTTGTAAGCGGCATCTTGATGAAAGCAGGCAGCGTAGAATGGTTTCAAAATAGGTATGTTGCTTTAGCATGGTATATTGCAGCCTACCTACCCGTAGGTCTCAACGTGATGAAAGAAGCCTGGGTATACATAAAGCAGAAAGACTATTTCAGTGAGTTCACTCTTATGACAATAGCAACTCTTGGGGCTTTTGCCATAGGCGAATATCCGGAAGGAGTAGCCGTAATGCTGTTTTATTGCATCGGAGAAATGTTTCAGGATAAAGCTGTAGACAAAGCACGTAATAATATCAAGAATCTTGTCGCATTCCGGCCAGACAAAGCTTCTGTAATAAAAAACGGAAATATAATAACGACAGATCCTGCTAATGTAAATGTAGGTGATGTGATAGAAGTTAAACCCGGCGAGAGAATTCCACTTGATGGAATATTGCTATCAGAAGCCTCAACATTCAATACCGCTGCCCTTACAGGAGAAAGTATGCCTCAGCTTATAGAAAAAGACCATGAAGTACTTGCAGGGATGATTTCTTCTGATAGCGTAGTACATGTCAGCGTGAGCAGACCCTCAAGCGACAGTGCTATATCCAGAATATTGGATATGGTACAGCAAGCTACAGAACGCAAGGCACCTGCCGAACTGTTCATCCGCAAATTTGCACGTATATACACACCTACTGTAATTTGTCTTGCTGTACTGACGATTATTATCCCAATGGTGTACTTTATGATAACAGCTGGCGGTGACATCCAATTATATGATATTGGCCACCAACTCTTCAAATGGATAAACAGGGCCCTTGTTTTCCTTGTAATATCTTGTCCATGCGCTTTGGTTATAAGTATACCACTTGGATATTTTGGAGGCATAGGAGCCGCATCCTCACGTGGAATATTATTCAAAGGAAGCAATTATCTGGATGCTATCACCAATATTGATACAGTAGTCTTTGATAAAACCGGAACCTTAACCAAAGGTATATTCTCTGTTCAGAGTATTGATGCCTTGTCTAGGTCAACAGATGATATGCTCCGCTATGTTGCAGCTATTGAGGCCAACAGTAATCATCCAATAGCCAAAGCTATAATTGCATACGCCAATTCGAATAGGATCGATTATAAGGATGTACCTGTAACTAATCTGAAAGATATATCCGGTTATGGTATGAGTGCAGACATAAATGGAATAAATATACTGCTCGGCACCCTGAAACTGCTTGCAAAAGAAGGCATCTCATATCCAAAGGATCTTATTGACACTGCCGAAACTATCGTTGTATGTGCTATTGATGGTGTTTATGCCGGTCATATTCTACTGGCAGATACTATTAAGGATGATGCTATCGAAGCTATCAGATTACTAAATAATAGAGGGATAAACAGTACAGAAATATTATCCGGTGACAAACAGGCATTAGTTGATAAAGTAGCAAAGACATTAAAGGTAACAAAAGGATATGGTGATTTATTGCCTGAGGGGAAAGTAGCTCATATCGACCAACTTAAGAAAGACGGGCTAAAAGTTGCATTCGTAGGCGACGGGATAAATGATGCTCCTGTACTGGCATTGAGTGATATCGGAATAGCCATGGGAGCTATGGGTAGTGATATGGCCATAGAGACAGCTGATATAGTTATACAAAATGACCGTCCGTCACGTGTAGCAGAAGCAATAAGCATAGGCAAACGTACCAAGAAGATTGTACATGAAAATATAACAATGGCTATTGGTGTAAAGGTGCTGGTAATGATTCTAGGTTTATTGGGCATAGCAAACTTATGGGAAGCCGTATTTGCTGATGTAGGCGTGGCACTTATCGCTATACTTAATGCAACAAGGATATTCTTAAACAAGAATACTCAAAACTAATGATTTTGAATTTTGTTCATTGTGATACCGTTATTTTAGATTATCTTTGCATTATACACTTTTAGGTATACGAAACTTTGAAAACAATATATTATGGCAGATGAAAAATTCTTCTTAGAAAAACTGGCATTACGTGACATCAAACCTACTTCCACCCGACTGTTAATACTGCGTGAGATGTTCCGCGGTGACGAGGCAGTGTCTTTGCCGGAGTTAGAGCGCTATCTGCCAACAGTAGACAAATCCACAATATCACGTACATTGTCTTTGTTTTTACTTCACCGTCTTATACATGTCATTGATGACGGCAGCGGTTCTCTTAAGTATGCAGTATGTGCCGACGACTGCGACTGTAGCATAGATGATGAACATACACACTTCTATTGTGAGAACTGCCACCGCACATTTTGTCTGAAGAACATACAAGTGCCTGTAGTTGAACTGCCAGATGGTTTCAAACTTAACAGCATAAATTACGTACTCAAAGGCTTGTGCCCTGAATGTGCAGAAAAACTTGATAAGTGATATATATCATTATTAGTACTCCTCAATCTTTGAGAAACGTTTCCAACTAGGCGATGACAGATACTTTTCTTTTGTTCCTTTTGGAACAAAAAGAGTACATCCATGATATGGAAGGACCCTTATCTCAGGTGGATTTTGCCAACTTACATATAATTGCTCACAAGCACAGAAAAAGGCGCTAATATCAATATCAGTCAGGGAAGCGGGAATATTTAGTGATGATAATCTAGTACCTGTATCAAATACATATCCTTCCAAACTTAACAGCATAGAGCTTCTACTAAAATTAATATTCTTAAGATTTTCACAATGACTAAAAGCACCATATTTTATGTATTTAACATCATCAGGTATATCTATTGAGCACAAGGCATTGCATCCTGAAAAAGCAAAGCTACCTATAATCTGAGTATTTATCGGGAGTTTTATTGATGTAAGATTACCTGCATTATAGAACATTGATTCAGGAAGTTCATAATCATAAAATAACACTTTACCATCGGGTGTTGTAAAGCCATCCGATTTTCCACAGAAAGTAGAATTACTTAAGTCCATTTGAATTGGATACTCATTAGGATTTGTAGCCCACGTTTCAGCAATAAATAGTTGTTTTATCGAAGGAACATCACCCTCATTAATTCTCCCTTGAATCTTTAACGAACGTATATGACGCAAATTATTGATATCATCGCCTAATAAGACGGATAGTTTTCCTTCACCACCGGTTATTATATCTTCGCTCTCATTAAATGCTCGTGGCTGCTGTCTGATAGATATAGCATCACTAGTCCCATCTGTCGTCTGTAAAACTAATCCGGCAACACGTCCTAATGATTTATTCTCTTCTATTGAGAGACTTACTTTATAATTATATCCATTTTTGCTAATATCTGATATCTTAATCCACTCAGGTTGATCCATTTTCAGAAGAGTACGAAGTTCACCATTAGTTTGACATTCTACAATAATGTTAGATTCTTTATTGGGTACAACAAAACTGTGCTGTTCAAGCATAATCCTCATTGCAGTAGACTGAACGATATTCAATGATAACTTAGTATCATTTACACGAAGGACAACATTACCATCACGCTCAGTCAGAGCATCATTGTTTAGCGCTTTAATAGTTACCTTAGATTGAGTGTCTGTGATTGCCTCACACTTTGCCGAAAGCCAATTAGCACCATCAGTTGATGAAGAAACTAATGCTGAAATATAAGCGTTGGCTATATGATTAAAAACAAGAGTTATAGCTCCACCACCTACTTTAAAAGTAATCCCCTTAGATACTAATGCCTTTGAATTTTCATCAAAATCAATTTGAGCATCTTCTTTATTATCACAACTAAACAAGATGATTAGCGACAATATAACAACAATTCGATAAAATGTAATTCGTTTCATAGTTGATTTTATAAAGATTTCATTAATAAATTCTTATTCATTACTTCTTTAATTTTTAATTATATATTGATTTACTGTGATTATTTATCTCATATCAACATAAAAAGTTATCCCATAATTTGAATTATCTTTTATTGATAATACTGAGAATGTAATAGGAGTTATAGATGTGCTGATACTGTTCTTATAGAAATCACTAATTAATTCGCTGTTGCCTTTAGTTATTTTCGGATGCATATTATCATCGAAACGTAATATACATACAGCAACTTGCGATATACTTTTTGTTTCTTCTTCAGAGAGTTTTTCTCCTTTGTACATTTTTTGTACTATATTTTTTATTAGATCATTGTTAGAATTAAATTCTAAAATCATATAACTAACCCTACCATATGTGATCGAATTTACATATGCCATTTTGTCTTTATCTGTTGTTATATAATTATTCTTAATAATGCCATTTGTTGGATAGTCCATCGTTATAGTTGCCACTTCATTATAATATTTATATATAAGTCCGTTCTTATATTCCATGTCGCGCGAGTTATATTTAAAGTTTGAAAATATAGAATCTAGTTGAAGGCCTGTGTTTTTCATACCCAAGAAATGGAGTTCTTTATTATTATGAAATGTAATAGGACTTGAATATATAAAAGAAGCATTTTGTAAAGCTGTTGATGACTTTATTTTCTGGAATATTTTGTTAGTTTCACTCAAAGAAGGTTCACTTTTTGTGAAATACAATTCTTTATTATATAAGGCGCCATATTCGATTTCATTATATTTTAGTCCTGAGGGAGCTTTTATTGAACTCAAATCTTTTGCTTCATTATAAATAACAGAGCCAATATAAATTAGAGGACTGCTATTTTCGTTGATATATGTTTCGTTTGAAACAAAAGTATAAAGTTTAGATTTGATGGTATCATTATAAATCTCATCCGTTGTTGAATCAATTGTGGATTTATTTTGACTTATTGAATTATCATTATTGCAAGAAGAAAAAAGTACTAGGATCAAGCCACTTAAAATAATTCTAAAATTTGATTTTATCATAATAGTTAATAATTTATTTGCAAAAATATCAATAATACCCATTAGCGGAATTATATAAAATGTTTTTATTTATGTATACGAGAATCATGACGCATTAATATTTACTTCCTTTTAATTTCTAAATAATGCTCTTATACCATATATATTTGTTACCTTGACTAATTTTGATATCACATCCTTTTATACCAGACAAATCAATATCGATATAATGAGGTTCTTGCGTTTTCCCCCTTTACCATATACAAGCCGTGTGGCAGACCGTCTATTATTATCGGCAGCCGTATTCTTAACAGTCTCTATGCTCAATACTGACGGATAGCCGTCCACTTCTTCGTAGAAAGGCCTGGATCAGGATACACTAAAAGGCTTTTACTATTTCTTTATATATGATGCAAATCCGTCCAATGGGATTAAGTGTTGTCAAATAGAACAACACACCTAATATAAATATTAGAGAATTTATTACAATCGACATTTTATCTTTCTTCCTAATTGAACTAAGAATATTCAAAAATAGCTTTACCAAACAAAAAGCCAATAATATTAGTATTGCTATTTCACATATGTTTAATAGTATGTTCATGTATATTTAATTTGAAATTTTTGTTGTGTCTGTTATCATAGCTATATTACCTTTTATTTTAATATATTCTTTTTCGACAGGTGTTATCATTACGTATACACACATATATCCATGACGATGCATACAAAGCCCAAAATCAACTACGGCAATTGCTACACCAATTGGCCCCAAAATCTTTTTCATTCTTAGATTGATTTAATATTTTCGTCTGCAAAATTAGACGTTTAAAATACAGTTTCAAAGAAAATGTGTTCACTTTTTGTTCACTTTTTATGAATATTGGTTATGAATAAAATAAAAAACGTAAATTTGTATCAAATAAAATTTTTCATCATGATTAAACACTCACAGTTTAGCTTTATAATTATATTATTGGCTACACTATACTTGTCATCTTGTTATAAAAAAGACAATTATCATATGCCATTTCAGACTATTGAGATCATCTTAAATGAACACCCACAAAAAGCATATCACGAACTAAAGAATCTAAATATAAAAAATGCACCGGATTCTCTACAAATGTATTATCAGATATTACTTTGCAGAGCTGAAGATTTATGCTATGTTCCACATCAAAGCGATTCTGCGATGCTTAATGTTGCGAAATATTATAAATGTGAAGATTATAATGTAGGACATCTTATGGAAGCATATTATTGTCTGGGATGCATATACAGAGATCTACATCAAGCAAAAGATGCATTAAAGTATTATCATATGGCATTGGATTTAGTTCCATACAATAAAAACAATATACTGATAGGAAGAATTTATAATCAGATGGCACAAATACTTGAAGTGGGATACTCAGAAAAAGAAGCTTTACAAGCATACCAGAAGTCTGTTTATTATTTCAAAAAAGGTAAAGACTATAGAGTAACACCTTTAGCCGAAAGTGACTTGGCACGAATATATGAAAGTACAGACAACAATAAAAGAGCAACTATCTATTATGATAAGGCTATACGAGATGCCATAAAACTTAATGATAATATGGTCATTGCATCTACTATGCTGGCAAAGATTCAATTCTGCATGGGATATGATGATTATAAAGGTGCAAGATACATTTACAATAATGCAAAAAGAATATTGCCACCCGAATTTATGAATCAATATGGGTTTTATATATGCAAAGGCACATTAGACTACATTGATAAAAATTATCAGTCTGCTATTAGAAATTTAAATATTGCTGCACAAGATATTGATAAATCAAGAAAAGCAGATGCATATTTAAATCTTAAGGATATATATCAAAATGGACTTAAAGATGACAGCAAAGCACTGGCGTATGCAGACAGTTCTATAAATCTAATAGACAGTATCAGACTAGAAGCGAATGATAAGGAAGTACATAAAATACAATCGCTGTATGATTACAAACTGGTACAAAACAAGAACTTACAACTTTCGTTAGAAAATCTTGAATCTAAATCCTATCTACAGATCGCTATTATATGTATATTATTGCTCGCCTCAGGATGGATTATATGGTTAATGCAGGTAAGGCGTAAAAAGACACAATTGGAAAAGACTATCGCCGAAAAGGATAAACAATACCGACAGAGTATTGACCACATTAAAAATAATGAGGAAATAATAAATAAGTTGAAGCATGAAAACGATGAATTGTCTTCTTTAAGGATTAACTATTTGAAGCAGAATAATGACAAGATAAAACTAGAAGTGGAAAGACAAACTGATATATGGAAAGACTTCAGAACATGTAGCATATATAACAGTATACACCAGATGATTAATGATAATGATTGTCAGCAAAAAGAAATAAAAGAACTTTTTATAAAACTGAAGGAATGTATAGATATATACTTTGATAATTATAGTTATCGCCTTCGCCAGTATTATCCATCAATCAATGATACTCAAATAAATATCTGCTATCTGATAAAAGCAGATTTCAAGCCTTCAAATATTGCGATAGTATTGTCTAAGACAAAAGCAGCTATTACCAATGCCAGGAATGGTATAAGAAGAAATTGTTTCGATTCAAGTACTTCTCTAGATGAAGTTGATAATTTTATTCATAACTTATAATGTATAATAAGGCACATTATTATGAAAAGTTATTCACTATTATATGTCACGCTGAATTATTAAAAAAAAATAAAAACACGCTAATAATGAATTAATTACAAATTTTAAAACTGTAAAAGACGTATTTTTGCATTATAAATCTTAATGAGATGAAGAAATCAACAAAAAACACTTACATTTATATCGTAATGATAGCTGTCTTCAGCTTGTTAATTTATGTCTCATTAAAAAGCGGGATAGAACTTCATAAGCTCAGTTCACAAGCATGCCTAAGTGATAATAGCGGGTTCTCAGGTATGTTCTTACACCTGGTAAAGAGTAATCTGAAAGATCCACTTATGACTCTACTGATGCAAATAATCATCATACTACTATCCTGCAAGATATTTTCTTCAATATTTAATCTTATAGGGCAACCGGGCGTAATCGGTGAAATAATTGCAGGCATCATTCTGGGCCCTTCTATTTTAGGTCACTACTTCCCAAATGCATTTAACTTTATATTCTCCAAAGACTCATTAGAAAACGTATATTTAATAAGTCAGATAGGATTAATCCTATTCATGTTTGTAATTGGACTCGAAGTTGATTTTAAGGTCCTTAAAAACAAGTTCAACGAAACCCTCGTAATAAGTCATGCGGGAATTCTCGTACCATTTTTCCTTGGCATAGTTTCGTCATTCTACATATATGAGAAATATGCCTCACAACAAACATCATTTTTAGCCTTTGCCCTATTCATCGGTATATCAATGAGTATAACAGCTTTCCCTGTACTTGCAAGAATCGTTCAGGAAAGAAATTTGGCAAAAACTCAATTGGGGGTATTATCAATAGCTTCGGCCGCAAATGATGACGTAACGGCATGGTGCCTGCTTGCTATTGTCATAGCTCTCACAAAGTCTGGAACATCAACCAGTGCATTTATTACTGTAGGACTAACTATAGTCTATATTCTATTCATGTTTTTGTGCGTGCGTCCGTTCTTCAGAAAAATAAGCCAGATACAGGCTAACAACGAAATCCTAAACAAGAGCCTCATCGGACTTATATTCCTGACACTTATAATATCAGCATCTATAACAGAACTAATAGGAATACATGCATTGTTCGGAGGGTTCATAGCAGGAGTAGTAATGCCATCCAACCTTGGATTCCGCCATATCATGACGAATAAGGTAGAAGATGTTACATTGGCGTTTTTCTTGCCATTATTCTTTGCATACACCGGATTAAACACCAACCTGTTATTAATAAACAGTTGGTCGATGGTAGGCATATGTCTTCTGCTCATTGTGATAGCCATTGCGGGTAAATTCGGAGGATGTACGATAGCTGCAAAGCTCGTAGGTGAAACATGGCACGACAGTCTGACTATCGGAATGCTAATGAATACAAGAGGACTGATGGAACTTGTAGCCCTGAACATTGGATATGAGATGGGAGTACTGCCGAAATCCATATATGCTGTGCTGGTAATAATGGCTTTGGTAACAACATTCATGACTACCCCTGCCCTGCATATGATATCTAAGATATTTGAAAAGCAAAAGAGAGCCGTGAAAGTAAAACGTCAAAAGATAATGCTAAGTTTCGGTTTACCTAGTAGTGGACCAAATCTTTTACGTATAAGTAGATTGATATTTGGTGAGTCAATGAACCAGAAACAAATAACGGCAGCTCACTTTACCCAAGGTATGGACGTAAATATGATTACAGCCGAACATTACGCTCAAGACCGTTTTCTGCCTATTGAGGAAGAGGCAAAACAACTAAATGTAAAATTGACTAATGTCTACAAAGTAACAAAAAATATAACTAACGAAATAGCAAGCATGACGAGAAATGAGAAAATAGACTATCTCGTCATCGGTTCCAAATACAGTTTTAGCAATCATAACATAAAAAAGAAAATAAAAAGCAAATATTGGGATTCATTGCTGGATAAGATACAAGGCAACTCTATTAGTAACTTATTAAGCGATAAGACAGAAGATATACTTAAAAGGACAGAATGCACCGTATTTATATTAGTATGCCCCAACAGACTTGAAAAGATCGCTCATCTGTCTATCGTAATAGATAGCGATAATGATTACAAATTATTTAATTTCATTGATAATATGTCACAGTCGTTGGTATCAATACAGATTTATGCATCCGCCAAGGTTGATAACGAAAATTATAATAAACACATAAATAAGCTTCTGGAGAAAGACCCAAGCCTGACAGATAAGATTATTATGCAAAGATACAGTCAGATAAATAAGCTCATGATAAAGAGCAAGGCCGATCAACTTGTTATCTCAACGTATGGAATGTATAAAGATATCATAGAACTATACAAAGCAAAGAATGCCGTACCGAATCTGCTATGTGTACGTTTTAAAGATCCTACATCTACATTATAATAATTATCCCCGATACTCTTTTTAATTTAGTATCGGGGATAATGGTTTATTAGTAATAAACTTTATTCTGAAATGTCAAGCGACTTGCTATCAGTCAAGAAATGCTTACCAAAGCGATACTGATATAATCCAACCTGCAATTTCTTTTTATTTGTCTTCATAGGCGAGACCACCACAAAAGTCATGTTCATAGAATCTTGCTCTATAACCTTACTCTTATCACGGCTCTTATAATCTTCCCATGTTCCGCTATTAGCATATACGCAAGTACTACCTTTTAGATTTTTATAAGTCTTGATCATTGGTATATGAGTGTGCCCAAATATGACAAGACGAACACCTGATTGGGAATTTCTAAAATATTGATTATCTGACTGATCATCAATAAAAGATGTAGCCAAACTACCTTTTATCGCATCATTAATATTTGTCATAATAGGAGCATTATTATACTGTTCTCTGTTATCCCAATTATTTTGAGTAAACAATCCATTATAAAGGTTCATCTGTATACTTCCATCAGTAGTACTATTGTGAGGTAAAACATCATTAATAGAGTATGTTTTAGTATAATGTCCTACATTTGTAGTAATAATTTTAGCATCGAAATCATCCTTTACATATATGACATCCTCCAAAACCTTTTTCCATAAGCCATAGTAGATGTATTTACTATACTGTTCAGGATCATTTTGATTATTTAATACCGTTACAGGAACCTTTGTAGCATCATCATGAGTTGTAGGGTCTGTAAACGAGTTCGCTGCAATACGAGCGAAGAAATATCCAGGAGCCAATACAGCGCCTGGAGCCTCCGCATCATTAGCATTAGGAGTCAAAGAGCAGAAGAAATCATATCTGTGCCCATGCTCTATTGCTATCTGAGGATAACCATCAGGATTATATGTTCCAATACCATACTTATCTTTAGAGTCACGAGCCTGATTAACACCTGGCATTGCTATATCCACATTCTCAGGTGTAAAGCCCATATCATGATTACCCGGAATATAAGTTACTTTAATCTTTTTATCACCGATTATACCATTGATAACATTAAATATTGATTGATTAGCAACTACAGTCTTCTTAACGAAATCAGCCTGAGACTTATTATCATATGTATTTGTACGTGTTGGTATATACCACTCGTCAAACATATCACCGGCAATTACAAGTTCTTTGATTGTAGCAGAAGAACGTACCTCGTTAAGAAACTGTTTTAGTCTGCTAAGATGCTTTACATCTTCTGAATAACTCAAATCATTACCAAGATGCAAATCGCTGATAACAACAATCTTATTACGAACAATACTATCGCTATTACCAGTAGATGGGTCAAATGGATTATCCGAAACGACATTATGGCTCGAGCCGCACGATATGAATACCGATGCGAACAATAATAGTAAAAAAGATGATTTTTTCATTGTAAAATTAAATATTAATTAATACTAAGTGATTTTCATTGGTGGTTTTCACGATATTTATTGTAATTATTCAGGGGACAAAATTAACGAACATTTCGCAAATTAATGTTCCAAAATCACAATACCTATGTGTCATAAATACAAAATGTGATAATTAACATTGACAAACAGTGCTTAATTATTAAATTATTTGTTAAATTTGCAAAGTAACTATGCAAAGTCTATATTTAGCAACCACATTTGCAGCAGCCGTAGCATGCCTGCTTACATCATTATTAGTCTTCGCACGTAGAAAAAGTGGAGAACGTTCGCGCATCATCCTTGCATGTATCGTCATGTTTTCTGTGCTTAACTATATAACGAGGTTTTATGCTCTATGTCATGGAGAACAACCTGAACTTGTTATATCTGTGCCAATGCTACTTCTAGCTATATTCATGGTGATATCTTATATAATGTATCCTATTGAGGTAATATCACCCGGATATCTTAATATTTGGCGTGTGGTAAAGCTTTACAGTCCATGTATTATACTTGCAGTTGTTTACAATATTTGCAATCTTATTGGAATAAAATTTCTACCATACCATTCATTATTAGAGATGTTCCCATATTTTACGAAGTTTGATGTATGGTTTCGCTTTATGCTTGTTTTTTTTGTTTTTACGCCTGTTTTTCTAATATTTACGGTACCTTATACAAGACGTTACAACAACACAGACAGGGCATGGATGATTAAATACACTATTTGTTTTATTATAAATACCATTGCATACATAATAGTGCTTATTTCAGACCAGATTATTATAAAGACGCTATATTATTATGTCAGTGCAGGTTGCAGTATATACATCGCATATATGGAGCTTTTTGAGAGACTTATTAAGCACCCTGTATCAACCTATGATGATGTTACTGATATTAATAACGAAGTACCTGAATATGTAACAACAAATGAAAAGCAAAACCCGTTGTGTGAAAGAATTGTATTGCACATGAAACAGACATCTGACTATAGAGATCCGGACATTTCATTGAATTCAATGGCTATTTCGCTATTTACGAACCGCACAACGTTATCAAAAGCCTTGCGTGAAATGGGATATACCAACTTTAATATTTATATAAACTCATTGCGCATTGAGGATTTTATAAATCGCGTAAAAGACGAAAAATCGGAGAACTATCAGGACGTTTTCTACAATGTTGGCTTTCGCTCAAGATCTACAGCGCTTCGTAATTTTAAGCAATATACAGGCAAAACGCCATCTGAATATTTCGTTGAACAATAAAATATTTATGCCTGTATTCTCTTAATTTTATAGAAAATACAGGCATAGACATTTACGAATCACTATAATTGCAAGTCTTCTTCTTTATTTGAGCAGTTGCAATGCCTTCTTAACCACATCATTTTGCTCGTTTACAATCTTAAAGTATTCGTTCATATCCCAAAGATCACGGGCTACAAGAGCTTTAAGCTGATTCTGAAGTGCAGGCAATGTTGCCTTTAGCTCTGCATCATCTTTTGGCTTTATATTCTGTTTGGCACCTTCTTTTATTATATCGTCAATGAGAGACTGAGGAATCTCATACTCTTTCTCAAACTTGGAGAATGTAGGGTATTTCTTCTTTAGGTCTTTACGGTTGTTATCAATGTACTTAAGATCAGCATTAATGAGGATGCTCTTAGCAGATAACTGACGATGGAACTTAGTGTACTGCATTGTATCAAGCGGTACAAAATAGTCTGGCATTATACCACCACCACCATATACAACACGATGCTCACGAAGTGTATAATATTTCAAAGAATCTGAGAAATGTATACTATCCTTGTTTATCAGTTCACCATGCTTGTAACGGTTGTCTATATCCATCTCGTAGTCTTTGCTATCGCCTTTGGTATAAGGTTTCTGTATGCAACGGCCTGAAGGTGTATAATAATGTGCTATGGTAAGACGCATCTCAGAACCATCCTTAAAATCTATCGGGCGCTGAACAAGTCCTTTACCAAACGAACGGCGGCCCACAACGATGCCACGGTCGTTATCCTGGATAGCTCCGGTTACAATTTCAGCCGCAGAGGCCGTAAATTCATTGATTAAGACGATAACTCGACCATTACGCATTGTTCCACTACCATCGGCGCGATAGTCCATCCTAGGCGATTTACGGCCGTTTGTATAGACTACCAAATCATTCTTTGGCAAAAACTCATTAGCAACCATAACTGCTGCCTGCAAATAGCCGCCTCCATTCTCCTGAAGATCGATTATAAGATCTTTCATTCCGTGCGACTTAAGGGTATCAAGCCCTTGCATAACTTCATCGTAAGTAGTGGCGCCGAAACTTCCAATACGTATATATCCTACCTGTGGACGTATCATGTATACTGCATCTATAGATTTTACAGGTATTTTATCGCGTGTTACTATAAAAGTTAGCTTATCTTTTATACCACGTCTTACTATTGATAATTTTGCTTTTGTTCCTTTAGGGCCACGCAAACGGCGCATTATATCTTCTTTTGACATCTTAACTCCAGCTATAGCTGTATCATTAACAGCTACGATACGGTCGCCTGCCAATATACCGACCTTCTCTGAAGGTCCGTTGGTTATGGTCTGTATAACAAGTAATGTATCTTCAGCTACATTAAACTGGACACCGATACCATCAAAATTGCCTTGCAATGATTCGCTCATCGATTTCATCTCATTAGAAGTGGAATAAGATGAGTGCGGATCCAATTTGTCGAGCATACCTCTAATTGCATCCTCTACCAGCTTATTTTCATTTACAGTATCTACATACAAGTTGTTGATAGCCATCTCTGCTATCTGTAACTTACCAATAGGTGAATCCGGTCCGAAATTAAAGTGCATCTGAGCACTGGCTGGATTTATAGAGACAAGCAGCAATGCTGCAAACAAGAGTTTCTTCATTATTTTAACTTTCTATTATTTCGTCTTCTGTACGGTCTTCTTCTATTACAAGATTATCGATAATAAAATTCTGACGTTCCATGGTGTTTTTGCCCATATAATACTCAAGTAACTTCTGAACTTGATCGGTCTTATGCAGTGAAACCTGCTCGAGACGCATATCAGGGCCGATAAAATGGACAAATTCGTCAGGTGATATTTCACCTAAACCTTTGAATCGGGTTATTTCCGGTTCTGGTCCTAATTCTGATATCGCATTAATACGCTCTTCGTCTGTATAGCAATATCTTGTGATGAAATCACTCTTTTTATCACCCTTTTTAAGGCGTTCGTCAGCTTCAGCTATCACTTTCTTGTTCTTTATCTTTGTACGCTTGTTACGTACACGGAATAGTGGTGTCTGCAATACATAAACATGTCCTTTCTTTATAAGTTCGGGAAAGAACTGAAGGAAAAATGTTATTATCAGCAGACGTATGTGCATTCCGTCTACATCAGCATCGGTAGCTACAATAACTTTATTGTAACGCAAAGAATCAAGACCGTCTTCAATATCAAGTGCAGCCTGAAGCAGGTTAAACTCTTCATTTTCGTACACAACCTTCTTAGTAAGTCCAAAACAGTTGAGTGGTTTTCCTCTTAAAGAAAACACAGCCTGAGTTGTTACATCACGGCTTTTTGTTATACTTCCGCTTGCAGAATCTCCCTCTGTAATAAATATGCAACTGTCTTCCTTACGGTCATTTTTAACATCACTAAAGTGAATTCGGCAGTCGCGCAGTTTACGGTTGTGAAGATTAGCCTTTTTAGCTCTTTCACGGGCAAGTTTAGTTACACCGGCCATTGCCTTACGCTCCTTCTCACTCTCTTGTATCTTATTTAGAAGGACCTCTGCAGTATCTGATTCCTTATGCAGATAATTATCTACTTCGGTCTTTATAAAGTCTCCTATATGCTTGTTGATACTTACACCGTTAGGACTCATAGTAAGTGAACCTAACTTAATCTTAGTCTGACTTTCGAACATAGGTTCCTCTATGTTAACGGCTATAGCGGCAACAAGTCCGTTACGAATATCGGTGTATTCTATATTTTTGTTATAGAATTCTTTTATAGTACGGGCTATATGCTCTTTGAATGCACTCTGATGGGTACCACCCTGAGTGGTATGCTGACCATTTACAAATGAATGATACTCTTCTCCATACTGGTTGGTATGTGTAAAAGCAATCTCTATATCATCCCCCTTGAGGTGTATAATCGGATAAATACCGTCATTGGTCATATTATCATTAAGGAGATCTTCAAGTCCGTTACGACTTAATATTCGCCTGCCGTTATACATGATAGTCAGTCCTGCATTAAGATAAGTATAGTTACGCAACATCGTTTCTACAATATCATCGTGAAACGAATAGTTTAGGAACATCGTATTATCAGGTACAAAAAAGATGTAAGTACCTGTTTCGTCAGCTGTCTTTTCTGTGTGATCACTATTCATAATGCCACGCTCAAAGGATGCCGAACGTACTTTGCCTTCACGGTATGAGCGCACCTCAAAATGAGAACTTAGAGCGTTTACGGCTTTTACACCGACACCATTAAGACCTACACTCTTTTTAAATGCCTTTGAATCATACTTTCCACCTGTATTAAGCATACTTACAGCTTCTATAAGTTTGCCTTGAGGTATGCCACGACCGTAATCGCGCACGCTGACACGAAGATTGTCTTCTATATCAATCTCAATACGCTTGCCTGAGTTCATTTTAAACTCATCGATTGAGTTGTCTATAACTTCTTTTAGCAAGACATAAATACCGTCTTCCGGCAATGAACCGTCACCAAGACGACCAATATACATACCCGGACGTGTACGCACATGCTCCATATCCGACAGGTGCCGTATATTATCATCCGTATACGCTACCTGCGGTTCCAGATTTTCTTTATTTATATTGTCCTCCATCCAAAAAAATATTTAATCTGTCAATGATTTCTTATAGCAACGGCGCCGCTTATGATTTACCGTCTCGAGATATTGCCATTGGCTCTGCACATTTTCATTGCTTTCCATCTCTACTTGGCTCTCACCCCATTTCCATCCATATGCTTGATATTTAGGAATAAGATCAGAGAACATAAGTGCGTTAGCTCCTTTTACACGATATTCGGGCAGTATTCCCATCAGCAAAAGGTCTACACCTTCTGTCTTGTGAAATTTAAGGGCTTTGATTATATGCCACCAGCCAAAAGGTGTAAGTCGACCTTTACGACATTTCTGCAGCGCTTTTGATAACGATGGTATGGTAATTCCCACACCTACAAGTTTCTTATCAGCATTCCAATCTTCTACTAATGTTATAATATTTAAGTCGGCCATTGGAAAATACATCTTTACATACTGGTCAATCTGTTTATCGGTCAGTTTAGAATAACCGTATAGATCCTGAAATGTAGAATTGATTACTTCAAATATTTTCTTGCCATAGCCACCTTCAAAAACATCCTTTTTAGTAAGTTTCTTTATATGCAGATTATAGCGTTTCTTTATCATTTCAGCTATTTTGGTGTATTTCTCAGGAACCTCTTCAGGCACAAACATCTTGTATTCCACATAATCGTTATCTTTAACGAAACCTCCAAGTTTCTCCATATGTTCAGGATAATATGGATAGTTGTAAATGGTTGCCATTGTTCCTAATTGGTCGAATCCCCATATAAGCATTCCTTCAGGATCCATATCTGTAAACCCCAAAGGGCCGACGATCTCTTCCATACCCTTAGAACGGCCAAAGTCTTCAACGGCTTTGAACAATGCTCTGGAAACATCAATATCATCTATAAAATCAATCCAACCGAAACGTACACTTTTGTGTCCCCATTTCTCATTGGCTTTATTATTAATGATAGCGGCCACCCGCCCTACAATCTTACCATCTTTGTAAGCCAGATAATATTCCGACTCACAAAAATCGAAAGCTGCATTTTTATCTTTGCTCAGAGTATCATTATCCTCACTGAAAAGAGTAGGAACATCATATTCATTTCCTTTATACAAATCATAATGAAACTCTATGAATTTCTTTAAGTCTTTCTTATCAGCGACTCTTCTTATTTCTACTGATGCCATTTTATAGATTAATTAATTGCTTTAAACCTGCAAAAGTAAAGAAAAATGGGCAGAAAACAAAATAAAAGCCCGAATTTCGACCTTTTTAGGTATGTTATTACTATTAGTTATGCCTTATGGCAAATGAGCAGCACATGTTGTTTGTCTGCTATCGTGGTAGCAAAGATGTACTTATCACCACCATCTCTTATTTTAAGACGTTTACGAAGCTCATCTACAGACATATTAAAATTTCTAACTGTTATGTTTGCTTTTTCTATTTCTGATAGGTTTTTCTTAAGGTCTTTTTTGTTCATTGTTGTAACTCTATCCATAACGAACTTACGTCCTGGGAATTCATCTACATTATGTGAAGAGATAAACAAATGACTATTCTTGCCTATAGCCTTTACCGGATAACGGTTTTCCAATATACCGAAACATCCTGATTTCATTATTGATGCATTGGGTTCATATACATATAAGTTGTTTGTTTCTATATTATTTAGTTCGGATAATTCTAACGTTGATGATTGGTTTATATTCTGATCGTATGTGAAATCAAAGTTTGAATCATCATTGACACAGTATATTTGTAAATTTCCCGTAAACTCTTTAGTAATTACAAAAAGTAGTTCTTTACATTCGTTATCTACTGATACTATATGAAGTTGGCTAACACATTGAGAATCTTTATTCAGGTCATCAACAGCCTTATGCCAGTCTAGCATGGGTGATAGTTTTATAAGAGTATAAAGCGCTTTATCAAGCAAGAGTTTCTTTATTTGTATAACATCGGGAGTGCAATCGGATATAGCAACTACCTTACTGCCATTTGAATCTCTACGAGCTGGATCGATAAAGAATAAATCTGCATCATTTACATTACTTAGATATTCTACCCCATCGCCACATACTACTTCTGACTGACTGAGATGTAAGAGATTGAAGTTATGCTTAGCTATTTCGCATAAGGTATTTTGCTTTTCTACATAAACAGCATGACTGAATGCTCGTGATATAAATGAGAAGTCTACACCAAAACCGCCTGTGAGATCTACGAAACTTGTACTTTTTGATATACACTTTTTATTGTCATCAATAAGATTTTTTGCCAAAGAGTATTTATATTCTGCTGTCTGTTGTGATGAACATTGTTCCATAGACAGATGTACGGGATAATAGATATCATCTATTGATGACCATGTTGGCAGTTTTACTTTTGCCCTCTGCCTGCCATCTATTTGGGAAAGAGCAAAATGTATATCCACATCAGGATATCTTGATGCAAGTAGTGCCAAAGTATGAACGTTATCAGCAGCATGTTCTTTTATAAACATTTCTGTAGCTGCAGATGGATTTATCACTGTCATTTATATTATATTTTATAATTAAAGCCCAACCTTATTTCAAATGTATTGTATTCTACATTTTCATGATAGGTGTATATAGTACGTCTGAAATAGTATGAACTATGCAACTGCAGGGCAAGTTTGTCTGTAAGGTTAAATTCTATTTGAGGATTAATGACTAGCAACGTTGCATTGCCTTTATCGCCTTGGGCATTAAGATATCTTGGATCTATAGATTCATAATTTTTATTTTCATATCCTTTCCATGTGTATATCCGGTAGAAGTCTGCGTTAACACTAAAACTTCCCATCTTACGGAATTCCATTATTGTCTTGACCTTTATGCTATAACCGCTACCCATATTGTAATCTCTGTCTACAAATCTGTAATAGTCAGTAAGACTGCCGCCTAACAATATGGCATCAAGAAATATATGTTGCTCTAATTTAGAAATGTTTCCTACCTCAGGGAATCTATATATAACACCAGGGCCAACACTGGCTGCTTCTGATATTCGGAATGGAACTTGGCTGGTACCGCCTTTCACCGGTTGTGAATTGTAATAATTAAAATGCTGGAATATACCAAACTCAGCGTCTATTTTATCTCCTGAATATATTGGAGCTGTCCAAAGCCGTCCAAGAAGATGTATGTCGCTTATCAATGGTTGATTGCCTGTAAATCCGAAAGTCACATTAGCCGTAAAGTAGTCGTAGGGGTTATTCTCTTCATCATTAAAAGCATCCCCATATATCAAATACATGTCAAGATAAGGATTGTGCTCGCCTCTGAACATCGCACCCTTGTCTGCAAGATACCTATCACCAAAAGCTACAGAAAAGTCTACTGGTATTCTGTTATAATCATGATATTCATAATAGTCATGTCTAACTCTCCATGCATCTCCGTTCAATATACGGTTAAGTTCTCTTATCGGACAGGTTAATGCTCCTGCAAATTCTCTTAAGAAGCGGCTTAATCCTCTTTCTCTATCATCATAGACTAGATCGGACACTCGATGGGTTATTTCTCCTATACATGCTCCACCAATTGTTGTAGCCATCAAATCATTTATCGCTGGCGGATCTGTTTCACAAGCAAGTTCCCACATCAGACTACCACAGAAGCTATATGGGACGCTCTGCCAGAAACTCATGCCGTTGCTCCTCGCTGAATTGAAATAAAGTCCACCATGGTAAGGATGGGCAAACAGATTTGTTGAAAACTGATCATTATCCCATACGAAACCATTCTTTATATTATGCCAGACAGAATTGGCACTAATATGAGAGTAATCGCCATTGATTACAAATCTGTCGAAAAGCTGAACACCTGCATTTATACAGAAAGCTTCTGTAGCAGCCTTCCAAGGATGTTTTTTCTGATTAAGTGGATTATCCCACGCATATATCGAATCGGCAATCAATACAGAATCAGCTTTGTGACGGTACTCTCTTAATGTATCGATCTGTGCTATTAATGCAGATGGAAAAATGAGCAAAACAGCTGATAATAATATATTAGTAGTTGGTTTATTGTTCATTCTTTATTCTTAATCTGAAAGAAGTTCCTAATTCTAATAATGCTCTGTTACGGTATTCTTTTGAGTGGCTATAATACCTTGTATCTCCATATCCTAATGAGGCGAAAAGACCAAGCATATTATTGACTCTGTAATCTACGTTCACGCGGAGTTGCAAAGAATACAATCTATCAGGAGCTATATCTGAATTTCGTTGAAATGTCTCTATATGGAAAAAGCCTAAATCGCTGCTTACGCTCCATTTCGGAGTCAAATCAAAGTATTGGCCCAACCTGTAATATATAGCGCCTGAGAATCGCTTATCTAAGCCCATATAGGATGTTCCCATGCCTATTATGGAATACGTACTCTTATTACGGAATCTTAATGCAAAGTTAAACTTGCAACTTGTTCCTGCGAAAGTGAGAATATCGATCTTTGTATTAGGATTTACATTAACAAGTCCTATTTTGTTAGCTACAGTATCACGACTACAATTTATAAATCCAATCTGCATACCATGCTTGTGGTTTACGCATACATTTATTGCACCAAACTGTACGCCATTCAATGTATCTGTATAGTTGTATGCACTTTGCTGATATCCATGCATATTACCAGAACATACATTCACCAATCCTGATATCTGGGTTCCGTTTTTAATGCCTCTGGATATATTGGCTACTGGAGATAACTGCACTCCTGATACAGGAGAAAGACTTATGTTACTGAATATTGCTATCTGAGTTCCTCTCAATCCTTCTGCCACATTGGATATTCCAGCTAACTGCACTCCTTTTGCCATCGAAGATACACTGGTTATAAGGTTCAACTGCATACCATGCAAGGTGTCTAATCTAGTTATCAAACCTATACTGGCAGATGAATTCTTAATTTTCTTCTTATGTAATTTATCGGCCATAGTGTTTACGCATGCCGACAAACATAAGACGATTACCAATATATATTTAAGCAGTATCATTTAATATTCTTTATATAATGCAAACTTACGAAAAAAAAACGATTTTATGCGTGTGTATATATAAGAAAATTACAGATCAACCATTATTATGGCATAATAAAACATTATTTCAGTTTATACATAGTAATTATTATAGTGAAATAATGACATAATTGTGCAAAATAATACAATTAAAATTCACGTATGTTGAATATTTTTAGTAATTTTGCATTTCAAAAATTAAATATGAATAAGAAAAAATATATCGCTCCAGAAATAAGAATATTAGAAGTAAAATATTCAAGTCCGTTATTGTCAAATAGTTATGATATAGGTAAAAATACAATTAATATAGATTTTGATTCAGCCGCCGAATATAATGAAGAAGACGGACCTGCGCTATAAAGACTAACAATATAATAAAATCCCCGCTACAATAAGTAACGGGGATTTTTATTTTTATAATGCTATATTCTAGTCATTAAGTTTTGCCTTAATAAACTCGCGGTTAAGACGAGCTATATTAGCTATACTTTCATTCTTAGGACATTCAGCCTCACATGCACGAGTGTTTGTACAGTTACCAAAACCAAGTTCTTCCATCTTCATAACCATAGCCTTAGCACGACGTGCAGCCTCTGGACGACCTTGTGGAAGAAGAGCAAGCTGACTAACCTTAGAACTTACAAACAACATCGCTGAACCGTTCTTGCAAGCTGCAACACAAGCGCCACAACCAATACAACTAGCACAGTCCATTGCCTCATCTGCCTTCTCCTTAGGTATAAGGATTGCATTTGCATCCTGTGGCTGTCCTGTACGTACACTTACATAACCACCTGCCTGAATAATTTTGTCGAATGCACCGCGGTCTACCATACAATCCTTGATAACAGGGAATGCAGCCGAACGCCATGGCTCAACTGTAATAGTATCACCATCATTGAAACGACGCATATACAACTGGCATGTTGTAGCACCGGTAGCTGGTCCGTGAGGATATCCGTTAATATAAAGTGAACACATACCACAGATACCTTCACGACAGTCATGGTCGAATACAAAAGGCTCTTTATTGTCTTCGATAAGCTGCTCGTTAAGGATATCTAACATCTCGAGGAAAGAAGTATCACCAGGGATATCATTCATCTCGAATGTATCAAAATGACCTTTGGCTGTAGGCCCGTTCTGACGCCAAACTCTAAGCGTGAAACTTATATTTTTATCCATTGTAATTCAAAATTAAGATTTATAATTTCTGGTTTGTACTTTGATGTACTGATAGTCGAGGTCTTCCTTTAGCAATGTAGGAGCTTCATTGTCAGAACCATTGTACTTCCAACAAGCGACATACATATAGTTCTCATCATCACGTTTTGCTTCACCCTCTTCTGTCTGAGACTCTTCACGGAAGTGTCCACCACAGCTTTCATTACGGTTAAGCGCATCATATGCAACAAGTTCTCCCATTGTAAGGAAGTCACGCAAGCGAATAGCTTTGTCAAGTTCTACATTTAGGCCTTCTTTTTGTCCTGGTATACGTACGTGCTCATTGAACTCTTTACGTAATTCAGCCATTTTCTTAAGTCCTGTTTCAAGACCCTCTTTTGTACGTCCCATTCCAACAAACTCCCACATAATATGGCCGAGTTTCTTGTGTATAGAATCAACACTCTCATCACCCTTGATATTATAAATACGGTCAATTTCTGACTGTACAGCCTTCTCGGCCTCTTCAAATTCAGGAAGATCTGTAGAGAAGCGTGGTACTGTTATCTGATCGCTAAGATAATTCTGCATAGTATATGGCAATACGAAGTATCCGTCTGCCAATCCCTGCATAAGAGCAGAAGCACCTAGACGGTTAGCTCCATGATCACTATAATTACACTCACCAATAGCAAATAGTCCCTTGATACTTGTCTGAAGTTCATAGTCAACCCAGATACCACCCATTGTGTAATGGATAGCAGGATAAATCATCATAGGATTCTCGTAAGGATTTACATCGGTTATCTCCTCATACATATCGAAGAGGTTACCATAACGCTGCTCTACAGCATCCTTACCAAGACGATCTATAGCTTCATTGAAGTCGAGGAATACGGCCAAACCTGTATTGTTTACGCCAAAACCTTTATCACAGCGCTCTTTAGCGGCACGAGAAGCAACGTCACGTGGAACAAGGTTACCAAATGCAGGGTAACGACGCTCCAAATAGTAATCGCGGTCTTCTTCAGGAATATCTTTTCCTTGCAGTTCACCTGCCTGCAACTTCTTAGCGTCTTCTATCTTCTTAGGTACCCAGATACGACCATCATTACGTAATGATTCAGACATCAGTGTAAGCTTAGACTGCTTGTCACCATGTACAGGAATACAAGTAGGATGGATCTGTACGAATGCAGGGTTAGCAAAATAAGCACCCTTACGATAGCAAGCAATAGCTGCAGAACAGTTACATGCCATAGCATTGGTAGAGAGGAAATAAGCATTACCATAACCACCTGTTGCTATAACTACTGCGTGAGCTGAAAAACGCTCCAGCTTGCCTGTTATAAGATTCTTTGCAATAATACCACGTGCACGGTCTTCAATAAGAACTACATCTTCCATCTCATAACGAGTATACAGTTGTACTGTTCCAGCCTGTATCTGACGGCTCAATGCTGAATAAGCACCTAATAGCAATTGCTGACCTGTCTGACCTTTAGCATAAAATGTACGACAAACCTGTACACCACCAAATGAACGGTTAGCAAGCATACCACCATATTCACGTGCAAAAGGAACACCTTGGGCAACACACTGGTCTATAATATCAGCTGATACTTCTGCAAGACGATATACGTTAGCTTCACGAGCACGGTAATCACCTCCCTTAATTGTATCATAAAATAATCTATATACAGCATCACCATCATTCTGATAGTTCTTTGCTGCATTAATACCTCCCTGAGCTGCAATTGAGTGAGCACGACGAGGAGAGTCTTGGATACAGAAATTTAATACGCGGAATCCCATTTCACCAAGTGAAGCAGCTGCAGAAGCACCTGCAAGACCTGTACCAACTACGATAACATCAAGTTTACGCTTGTTGGAAGGGTTAACCAATTTCTGATGAGCTTTATAATTGGTCCATTTCTCAGCCAAAGGGCCTTCAGGAATTCTTGAATCGATTTGATTAGCCATTTTACTTTTCTTTTAAATGTTATTATTAATAAGCTGCACAAGCAGTATTACATGATACAATGCCAGTGGCAAAAGCAAGTACTACTGCTACGAAACCGAGCATAAGAATAGTTACATAGATAATACCAATCATACGCCAACGGCAGAACCAAACCTTACCATTCCATCCAAATGTCTGGATAGCACTCCAGAATCCATGAGAAAGGTGGAACCATATGGCTACGAACCAAATAATGTAAAGTGCGGCAAAACCAGGACAAGAGAATGTCTTCTGTATCCAAAGAATACCATCTGTAGTACCTGCGGCACCAGAGCCAATAACATCCTGAAACTGCATGTGATACCAGAAATTGCAGAAGTGAAGTATGAGGCCGAGAACAATAATGAGGCCAAGTACCAACATGTTCTGTGAAGCCCACTCTACCTTTGCAGGTCTTGAAGTAATGTCGTAACGCTCAAATCCGCGTGCTTTGCGATTGAGTATTGTAAGCCAAAAGGCATAAATGATGTGAACAACTGCAAGAAAAGCCAGACCAAGAGTACCTACAATAGCGTACCAGTTGGCTCCCAGAAATTCACAGATAGCGTTGTAAGCTTCACCAGAGAAGATTGCAACAAGGTTCATTGACATGTGGAACGTCAAGAACAGAATAAGCGCGATGCCTGTAACAGACATTACAACTTTCCTACCAATAGATGAATTACATAACCACATAAATGATTGAAATTAAATTATTTAACTGTTAGAACTAAAATTATTTTCCTTTACATTTTAACACACGTTCACTATCTACTAATAAAATAGATTTATTAATAATGGATGTGTTTTTACACATTTGGTGTGCAAAAATACTATAAATTGATGATAAATCAAAGTATTTTTATGAAAATTCGATTTAATTTTTTAATTTTGCGTCGCTAAAATGAAAAGTGGATATGAATTTCAAATATGATGTAATTGTTATCGGTGGTGGACATGCCGGATGTGAAGCTGCAACCGCAGCTGCAAATATGGGTGCCAAAACATGCCTTATAACAATGGATATGAACAAAATTGCTCAGATGAGTTGTAACCCTGCCATAGGTGGTATCGCCAAGGGTCAGATAGTGCGTGAAGTTGATGCACTTGGAGGACAGATGGCAAAGGTCACTGATGCTACAGCAATACAGTTTCGAATGCTTAACAGGAGCAAGGGACCTGCTGTATGGAGCCCACGTGCACAATGCGACCGTGGCAAGTTTATCTGGCAATGGCGTACAGTCATAGACAACACCCCTAATTTGGATGTCTGGCAGGATCAAGCCGATGAACTTATTGTCGAGAAAAATGAGGCAATAGGTATAAAGACTGTCTGGGGTGTAGAATTCAGAGCTAAAAGTATAATAGTAACAGCAGGTACATTCCTAAATGGACTAATGCATATAGGAAGACATAAATTAGCCGGTGGACGTACAGCTGAGCCGGCTGTTTACCATTTCACAGAAAGCATAACAAGATGGGGAGTAACTTCTGGAAGAATGAAAACCGGAACACCTGTAAGAATTGACGGACGTACGGTTCATTTTGATGAAATGGAAGTACAGCAAGGTGAAACAGATTTTCATCAATTCAGCTTTATGGGTGAACATCGCAAACTTAAGCAGTTGCCTTGCTGGACTTGTTACACAAACAAGGAAGTACATGAAACTCTTAAGAGTGGATTAGCTGACTCACCTCTATTCAACGGCCAAATTCAAAGTATAGGTCCGCGTTATTGCCCTTCTATAGAAACTAAACTTGTAACCTTCCCGGATAAAAATCAACATCCACTATTTTTGGAACCTGAAGGCGAGACGACTAAAGAGATGTACCTTAATGGATTCTCTTCAAGTCTACCAATGGAAGTTCAGCTAGAAGCATTAAGAAAAATACCAGCTCTTAGAGATGTGAAAATTTACAGGCCGGGGTATGCCATAGAGTATGACTACTTCGACCCTACTCAACTAAAGCATTCGTTGGAATCGAAAATTATCAAAGGTCTGTTTTTTGCCGGACAGGTAAATGGAACCACTGGATATGAAGAAGCTGGAGGACAAGGAACTGTTGCAGGAATAAATGCAGCATTAAATTGTGCAGGAAGTGAACCTCTTATAATGCACAGGGACGAAAGCTATATTGGCGTTTTGATTGACGACCTCGTAACTAAAGGGGTTGACGAACCCTACAGAATGTTTACCTCTAGAGCTGAATACAGAATTCTGCTCAGACAAGATGATGCTGATGCAAGACTTACAGAAAAATCATACAACATCGGTCTGGCTAAAAAGGACCGATTTGACTGGTGGAATGAAAAGAAAGAAGCAATCGATAAAATCGAAGAATTTTGCAAAAATACTTCAGTAAAACCGAAAGAAATAAACTCTGCATTGGAAGCGCTTGGCACTGCCCCATTAAGAGAAGGTACAAAATTAGTTGATCTAATATCCAGACCACAAATAAGTATTGATGACCTTTCAGAAATAATTCCAGAACTTAAAGAGATAATTAATATACCAATCAATCGAAAAGAAGAAATTACAGAAGCCGCAGAAGTTAAAATGAAATATCGCGGATATATCGAAAGAGAAAAAATCATTGCAGATAAAATGCATAGATTAGAAGATATTAAAATAAAAGATAGATTCAATTATTCCGAAATGCAACAACTTTCTACTGAAGCAAGACAAAAGCTCGAAAAGATAAATCCTGATACTTTGGCACAAGCTAGCAGAATTTCAGGAGTGTCTCCGAGCGACATAAATGTGATGCTAATATTACTTGGGAGATAGCACTTCATTGAGCAAATTTTAAAGATATTAATATTAAAGAAAAACATTAACTCACAATTGTTCCACGTGAAACAATTTAATAAAAACAAATACATAACTGTTTGATTATGAACAACAAAACATTATTGGCAAATTTAAGAAGTATACCTGATTTCCCTCAGAAAGGGGTTAATTTCAGAGACGTAACAACACTATTTAAAAGCAGTGAATGTCTCAAGATAATGAGTGATGAATTATATGAATTATATAAGGATAAAGGGATAACAAAAATTGTCGGAATAGAGAGCAGAGGATTTATAATGGCTGCGGCCTTAGCAGTAAGATTAAACGCAGGTATCATACTTTGCAGGAAACCTGGAAAATTACCTGCCGATACAGTAAGTGAGACTTATGAAAAAGAATACGGGTCAGACACGATAGAGATTCACGAGGATGCAATAAACGAAAACGATGTACTGCTTTTACACGATGATCTACTAGCTACTGGCGGAACTATGAAAGCAACTTGCGATCTGGTAAAGAAATTTAATCCTAAAAAGGTATATGTAAATTTCTTAATAGAACTTGTCAACGAAGGATTTGAAGGTAGAGATTTGTTTGACAAAGATATTGAGGTTACATCGTTATTAAAGGTATAAACAGTTTATCAATAATGACAAAAGAAGAAAATGAGAAGAGACTGGCATATCTAAAGGGTATTGTAAGTAATTTGCCTGATTCACCTGGATGTTATCAATATTTAGATGATACAGGTACAATTATCTACGTTGGTAAGGCAAAAAATCTAAAACGTAGGGTCTCTTCTTATTTCCGACCAGAAGTAGACAGATTCAAAACAAAGGTTCTTGTAAGCAAAATAAGGGATTTAAAGTACATTGTAGTAAATACTGAAGAAGATGCTCTTCTTTTAGAGAATAATCTCATCAAAAAACACAATCCCAAATATAATGTGCTTCTCAAAGATGGTAAAACGTATCCAAGTATTTGCATCACTAACGAGTACCTACCAAGGATCTTCAAAACTAGAAATATCAATAGGAAGTGGGGTACATTCTTTGGACCTTATTCTAATGTAAGTTCCATGTATGCAGTCCTTGAACTAATAAAAAAGCTACATCATCCTCGCACTTGCAGAATACCAATGACTAAAGAAGGTATTCAGAAAGGCAAATATGAAGTATGCCTTGAATACCATATAAAGAATTGCTATGCTCCATGTGTTGGCAAGCAATCTTACGAAGACTACCAAAATAACATTAATGAGGCAAAAGAAATTCTAAAGGGAAATACAAGAGAAATTCAGAAAATGCTTTTCGATAAGATGCAGAAACTTTCTGAAGAACTTAAGTTTGAGGAAGCCGAGACTATTAAAAGGAAATATATTCTAGTAGAGCAATATTGTGCAAAGAGTGAAGTAGTAAGTCATATTCTCCACAATATTGATGTTTTTTCTATCACGAATGATGAGAAAATTGCATTTATAAATTACCTGCACGTATCTAATGGTTCAATTAATCAGGCATTTACATTCGAATATAAGAAAAAGTTGAATGAAACTGAGGAAGAGCTCCTATCGCTAGGCATAATTGAAATGAGAGAAAGATACAAGAGCACATCAAGAGAGATAATAGTACCTTTTGAAATGGATTTGCAACTCGAGAATGTGATCTTTACTGTACCACAGAGAGGTGATAAAAAGACCTTGCTAGACCTATCATTAATGAATGGAAAACAGTACAAGTTTGACCGTCTTAAACAGACCGAAAAGCTTAATCCTGAGCAAAAATCCGTTCGATTAATGAAAGAGATACAAGAAGCGCTGAAACTGCCCAAAATACCTTATCAAATAGAATGCTTTGATAATTCAAACATCAGTGGAACAGATGCTGTAGCAGCTTGTGTTGTATTCAAGAAGATGAAACCTAGCAAGAAAGACTACAGGAAGTATAATATAAAAACGGTATCCGGACCTGATGACTATGCTTCTATGAAGGAGGTTGTAAGACGGCGCTATACAAGGCTTATAGAAGAAGGAAAGCCTCTACCCGACTTAATCATTACCGATGGTGGTAAAGGCCAGATGGACGTAGTAAGAGAGGTAATAAAAGACGAATTAAATCTCGAGATACCAATTGCAGGTCTTGCTAAAAACGATAAACATAGAACAAATGAACTCCTATATGGTTTCCCACCTATGGTAATAGGACTTAAAATGAATAGTGAACTATTTCACTTTCTAACGCAAATACAAGACGAAGTGCATAGATTTGCTATAACATTCCACAGAGACAAACGCAGTAAGCACGCACTGAAATCAGCTATTGATGACATAAAGGGCATAGGTCCAAAGACAAAAGAATTGCTACTAAGCGAACTTAAAACAGTAAGCAATATACAATCTACTGATTTACAGACACTTACAAATATTATCGGCGCTGCTAAAGCTAAAATTGTATTTGAATATTTCAAAGATAAGCCATAAAATATAAATATAATAACTATATTTGCAGAATGAGATTAGTAATTCAAAGGGTCAGCAAGGCATCAGTAACTATTAATGATAAGATTAAATCAGCCATTAACTTAGGTTATCTCATACTAATAGGTATAGAAGAAGCTGATAATGAAGATGATGTCGAATGGTTGGTCAAAAAAGTTATAGGCTTGAGAGTTTTTGACGATGAAAACGGTATAATGAACTTGCCTATAAATGATGTTGATGGTAACATACTGGTAATAAGCCAGTTTACACTAATGGCATCATACAAGAAAGGCAACAGACCATCGTGGATAAGAGCTGCCAAACACGAGATTTCAATCCCATTATATGAACAATTCTGTAGCAAACTTAGTAAAGAACTTGGCAAGAAGGTCTGCACAGGTGAATTTGGTGCAGACATGAAGGTAGAACTCATCAATGATGGGCCTGTGACAATTTGTATGGATTCAAAAAACAGAGAATAAGTATGACAATAGAAGAAGCACAAAAAGCTGTAGATGAGTGGATTAAGACCTACGGCGTAAGATATTTCAGTGAACTGACCAACATGGCATGCCTCACCGAAGAGGTTGGTGAACTTGCAAAAGTGATAGCAAGAAAATATGGTGACCAAAGTTTTAAAGAAGGCGAAAACGATAACCTTGCAGACGAAATGGCTGATGTAATGTGGGTGCTTATGTGTATAGCCAACCAAACAGGAGTAGACCTAACTGATGCGCTACAGAAGAACATAGAGAAGAAGACAAAAAGAGATAAAACAAGACATATTAACAATCCAAAATTGAAATAAAATGGCAACAAAGAAAGTAACAGAAGAAATTCACCATCACCACGATGGAGCTGAGATGAGCAAATACGACGAAGCATTAAGCAAGTATAATACAAAAATAGAAGATAAAGATGTCAAAGAAGCAATCAAGAAGATCATAGTCGAAAAAGTTCACGAAAATGATAATATAGACGTGAAAAAATTCCTTATGGGAAGCGTTGAATTGACCTCTTTACATACTACTGATTCGGAAGAAAGTATTCTTGCAATGACAGAAAAGGTAAATGAGTTCGATAATACCTACCCTGACCTACCTCACGTAGCTACTATTTGCGTATATCCATGTTTCGCTAAGATTGTAAGCGAAAGCCTTGAAGTAGATGGAGTAGAAATAGCTTGTGTTTCAGGTAGTTTCCCATCATCACAGGCCCTTATAGAGGTAAAGGTAGCAGAGACAGCCCTAGCGCTTAAGGACGGCGCTACAGAGATTGATATTGTAATGCCTGTAGGAAAGTTTTTAAGCGGTGATTATGAAGGCACAGCTGATGAAATATCAGAGTTGAAAGAGGTTTGTGGTGAACATAAAATGAAAGTTATCCTTGAAACAGGTTGCCTAAAGACAGCCGAAAACATCAAAAAGGCCTCTATCATAGCTATGTATGCTGGTGCAGATTACATTAAAACGTCTACAGGCAAGCTTGAGCCTGCTGCTACTCCTGAAGCAGCTTATGTAATGTGTCAGGCAATAAAGGAATACTATAAAAAGACAGGTATACAGGTTGGTTTTAAGCCGGCTGGTGGCTTAAATACCGTAATGGATGCACTTATTTACTATACTATCGTGAAAGAAGTTCTAGGTGAAAAATGGCTTACAAATAAGTTGTTCAGACTTGGTACCAGCAGACTTGCTAATCTGCTTTTAAGCGAAGTAACTGGTGAAGAAACTAAGTTCTTTTAATAAAAAAATAAATAGCAGTTCTGATTGAACTGCTATTTATTTTTTATATGATAATAAAGTTATTTTTTTCTATTTATAACAAAGTCAATATAAGCAGTTAATGCTTCCTTTATGTCACCATCATTAACCTCTTTTTCTATATAGTCAATCGTTTGCATGCGAAAGTCTTCCATACGTTTCTTTGCATATTCTATACCACCATTTAACTTGGTGAATTCTACCAACTCGCCTATTTCATCAGCATTTACAGTTCTAGCTTTGACCTTTTTAGCAAGCTCCTGAAAATGTTTATCACCTGTTGAATTCAATGCATAAATAACTGGCAGTGTTAGTTTACCCTCAGACATATCATTACCGGTAGGCTTCCCTATATCTTCAGAATCGAAATAATCAAAAATATCATCACGGATTTGAAACATTATACCTAAATCCTGACCGAATTTCTTTGCTTTTTCTACATCATCCTTAGAAGCTCCTGCAGATAATGCACCAATACCGGCACATGCCTCGAAAAGAGCAGCTGTTTTCTGCTTAATTACCTGATAATAAACAGTTTCAGAAATATCCTGATTAGAAATATTGGTTAACTGCAAAATCTCTCCATTAGACAAAGTCCTGCCCAAATTAGCAAGATAACGCACAATTACCTCTTTATGCGTCAAAGACACATTAAGCAAGGCTGTGGACAATATAAAATCCCCTACTAGAACAGCTACTTTATTATTATATGTAGCATTAACAGAAGCCTGCCCTCTCCTTTCACCACTCTCATCTACTACATCATCGTGCACTAGACTAGCCGTGTGCAACAATTCAAGACCAACAGCAGCATGTTGAGTAATCTCTGACACCTGCCCGTAATTACGAGCTACCAAAAGTATAAGCATAGGACGCATGCGCTTACCTGCACTTTTACGAATATGCTCAAGCACCTGAGATAACATTCCGTCAGTATGAGAAAGCGAGTCATTAAATAGACCTATAAAGTCTTCCAAGTCATCTTTTATAGGCTTCTTTATAAGAGAAATATAGTCCATGTTGTGAATTTTGTTACAAAATTAGCGTTTTTATCGGATTAATGATAAAAAATTCGTAATTTTACACGGAAAAATAACATTATTATGAAGAAATTGTTCCTTTTAGACGCTTATGCGCTAATTTACCGATCATATTATGCCTTTATCAAAAACCCAAGAATAAACTCGAAAGGACTTAACACTTCGGCTATTATGGGATTTGTAAATACCTTAAATGAGGTAATAAATAAAGAACAACCTACTCATATAGGCGTAGCTTTCGATCCAAGTGGACCAACTTTTAGACACGAAGCCTACAAAGAATACAAAGCTCAACGTGAAGAATGTCCGGAGGACATTAAAAAATCTGTACCTATTATCAAAGACATTCTCAAATCATGGAATATCCCGGTACTTCAAGTTGATGGGTATGAAGCTGACGATGTAATAGGTACACTTGCAACTAAAGCAGGTGAAAAAGGAATAACAACATATATGCTGACTCCTGACAAGGATTATGGTCAATTGGTCAAAGAAAACGTATTCATGTACAGACCTAGATATGGAGATGCTGGATATGAAACCCTTGGCGTTGAAGAGGTAGAAAAAAAATATGGAATTACATCCCCACTCTATGTTATAGATCTTTTAGGATTAATGGGTGATGCATCAGACAATATTCCCGGATGCCCAGGCGTGGGTGAAAAGACAGCCGTAAAACTTATAAATGAATTCGGAACAATTGAAAATATTATTTCCAGCACAGAAAAACTCAAAGGTGTCCTGAAGAAAAAAATCGAAGAAAATATTGAGCAGATTAAATTCTCAAAATATCTTGCAACAATAAAAACAGATGTTCCAATAGAGCTCAATCTTGATGACTTAAAAAAAGAAGAACCAAATGAAGAGGAACTCAAAAAAATATTCGATGAACTAGAGTTTAAAACACTTGCAAACAAGATTCTTAATAAACCTAAAGAAACAAAAAAAGAAGCAAATGTTCAACTCGATCTATTTGGCAATTTCACGCCCGACAGTGAAGAGATTACAGTAAACTCAAGTTTTGAGACCATAAAAACAGTTGCGCATAACTACAAACTTATTGATAATGAGGATGATAACAAGCATCTATGTGATTATTTATTAACAAAACATTTTGTCAGTCTAGATACAGAAACAACTTCCACGAACCCAATAAATGCAGAATTGGTAGGTTTAAGCTTTTCTATAAAAGAAAATGAAGCTTGGTATGTCGCGATTCCAAGTAATCGTGAAGATGCTCAAAAAATAGTTAATATATTTAAACCACTCTATGAAAATGAAAAAATAGAGAAAATAGGGCAAAATATAAAATACGACCTGGAGGTACTTAGAAATTACAATATAACGCTTGCAGGGAAAATGTTCGATACAATGATAGCTCATTATCTTCTTCAACCTGAGCTTCGTCATAATATGGACTACATGGCAGAAATACTTCTAAACTATCAGACAATACATATAGAAGAACTGATTGGTCCAAAAGGCAAAAATCAGAAAAATATGCGCAACCTCAATCCAAAAGATATTTATGAGTATGCCGCTGAAGATGCAGATATAACATTAAGACTTAAAAACATACTTGAACCCAAACTGAAAGATGCTGGCGCTGACGACTTGTTCTACAATATTGAAATGCCACTACTTCCAGTTCTAGCTGAGATGGAAATCAATGGAGTAAAAATAGATACAGACTCTCTGAAAGAAACATCCAAGGTCTTAACAGAGAGGATGAACGAAATAGAGAAACGCATCTTTGAATTGGCCGGCGAAGAATTCAATATCTCATCACCCAAACAGGTAGGAGACATTCTATTTGCTAAAATGAAGATAACAGATAATCCCAAAAAGACAAAAACAGGACAATTCGTAACAAGTGAAGAAGTACTACAGTCACTAAAAGGTAAGAGCGAAATAGTAGCTACAATACTAGAACACAGAGGATTAAAGAAATTACTAGGCACATATGTAGACAACCTCCCTACCCTAATTAATCCTCGCACCGGACATATACATACATCGTTTAATCAGACGATAACATCAACCGGCAGACTATCTTCAAGCGATCCAAATCTTCAGAATATACCTGTTCGCGGTGAAGACGGAAAAGAAATTCGAAAAGCATTTATACCGGAAGACGGATGTCTATTTTTTTCAGCAGATTACTCACAGATAGAACTAAGAATTATGGCTCATCTGAGCAGTGATAAAAACATGATAGAAGCATTCCGTGAAGGCTACGATATACACGCAGCAACTGCTGCTAAAATATATAAGGAGAATATAAATGAAGTAACACGCGACCAGCGCACAAAGGCCAAACGAGCAAATTTTGGTATAATATATGGAATTACCGTTTACGGGTTAGCCGAACGTTTAGACATTGATCGTTCAGAAGCCAAACAATTGATAGATGGATATTTCGAGACCTTCCCACAGGTTAAAGACTACATGGAAAAAGCTAAAAAAATTGCCAGAGAGCATGGATATGTAGAAACTCTCTTTCACAGACGTAGATATCTACCAGACATTACATCTCATAATGCAACTGTAAGAGGTTTTGCAGAACGAAATGCCATTAATGCCCCTATACAGGGTACTGCTGCAGACATCATAAAAGTAGCAATGGTAAGAATTTTCAACAGATTCAAGGAAGAGAATCTTCGTTCTAAAATGATACTTCAGGTTCATGACGAACTTAATTTCTCTGTTTATCCTGACGAAAAGGATAAAGTAGAGAATATAGTAATGGAAGAAATGCAAGGAGCCTACAAAATGCAAGTGCCTCTAATAGCAGACGCAGGATGGGGCAAAAACTGGCTGGAAGCTCACTAAAATTCAGTTTCTTTTCTTGCTCTTAATATGCGATTTTATAAAATAGGTAGAATTATTATTTATAACCATGATATGTTGTATCTATTCTTAATTCTTATTCATGACATCTGTAAATACCAAATATAAATACTGTTTAGGACTTTAGCATCCAAACAGATAACAAACGGCAAACCCAAAATTATGTAACACTCGAAGAAATCAGCTCTACCTTTTTGTTACGATGTATTAGAATCCATTACATACCCAACAGGGGAGGAGCACACTTAATTTAACGTATGTTCGACGAATTATAAGTGTTAAAGAACGGTGATCTGCAAAAAAATTGTACCTTTATAGTGTTGAAAAACAAAGGATTAAAAACAAGATTCGCTATGATCACCGAGAACAAAGTTACTGAAATATTTTGTATTGCAGATGATTCCTGCAAGTTTTTTAATGCCATGATGATAAAATACACACTGAATAGTAATAAAAAGCAAAAATATCATCGTAAGGGTACCCTGTCAAAAGCAGAAGTAATGCTCATCATGATTTTTTCCATGATTAGGGCTATCGCTGTTTGAAAGACTGTTCGTTGACAGGATACAGCTCATTGCCAAGCTTAAAAGCAATATGAAAGGAGCCTTAATATCTGTATCAGACAAGTTGCTACTAAGAAAAAGAGCCATTATTGAAACTGTCAATGACGAACTTAAAAATATTGTCCAGGTGGTACACTCCAGACACAGATGCTTTAATAATTTCATCGTGAACATTTTAGATGCACTGGCTGCTTATTGTTGCTTTCCGAAAAAGCCATACATCAATCTACAAAGGACTATGGATACACAGCTCTCCCTATTTTGAATTCGTCGAACTCACGTTAAATAGTTTCACTGTGCAAAGGTACGGATTCTTTTTATACAATACAATCGCTGTTAAGGGGTATTTCACTTAACCTAGTTTAGGTATAACAATACCAAACATTTGTTATAAACAATAAAAATACATCCAATATATCATATTAAAATAAGTTTTTAGTTATGCATAATTTTATTCAATTGTAAAAAATAATACAGAGAATTTGGATCTTATTAAATATTTGTTTAAATTTGCGAACAAGACTTTATACCTTAGATCAAATACAATATTAAACATGTCTTATAAAATAAGTTCTTTTAAACAATCATTTGCATCTATAATATTTTTAGCACTTAATATTTATAGTATGTCATCATATGCACAAAAGGTTTCGGAATCAAGACCAAATAACTCTCCTTTCTATTTTTTGTATCAACTAAAATGACTTGGACATTAGATTATTATTGAATTTTATTACATATTAGCAACTAGAATAATCTTTTAAAAAATAAATATTAAATAACCATGAGAATAAATATTACGAACCATAGCAATCCTTATAAGTTATACTTATTATTACTATTATTTTTTATAAATAATTTAAATACATAAGTGTCCCGTTAAAATTGGGACGAGTTAAAAATTAAACGAAAGCTGACCGTCGAGGTCACATCGATCTTTGTCATATTGAACATTAGTTGATTCTAAGAGATCACTCAAATGGGTTTTATCAGTGAGTGAGATGCAGAGAATTTGCAGTACCTCGTATGTGCTTCTTGACAGGTGCATATCATGCTGAATAATGGCAACCAGACAGTAAGCACATATAGCAGAATAAATCTGAATGCGCACTGCGTTCTCTGTTGTTCCCCAGAACTTTTTGATCTTCAGATGCTGCTTGAGCCACTTGAAAAATAGCTCAACTTTCCATCGGTTGGGATATAGTTCTGCAACCTGAAGCGCTGAGATATCCATCGCATTGGTGATGAATACGAACTCCCGTTTTTGCTCCCCATCCCAGTATCTGACGAGACGGAATTGCTCAGGATAGTACTTGTGAGGATAGTGCCCCTGTTAGTTCTATAGTTGAATCCGACAGGACATTCTTAGGAAGTCTGCGCTTCCATTTGACAGCCTTGTATTTCAGGTTCTTTTTGGCTCTGACAACAAACTTTGCTTTTACTAAATGAATGTGGCATAGACTTTTAAAGTCGTTATAGGCACGGTCAAATATGTAGTAAGCACTTGGTTCATAAGGAATTTCCGTCATTGCTTTAGAATCGTATACTTTGGCCTCGGTGATATGGAAGAACTTTGGAATCTGAGTTTCCACGTCATACAACGTGTGGACTTTTATGCCAGCTTTCTTCTTTCTGAACTTGGCCCACCAGAACACACTCAGACACAAGTCTATGGTAGTTGAGTCAAAAGCATAGACGCCCCCGCCGAGTTTAAAAATGTCTGTTGCACGTTTACGTTGAGCTTCATCCACCAGAAAGTAAGCATACTTTTCAAAAATATGATAGTCTCGCTCCTGGTTGGATTTTGCCAAGGTTGTCTTCGATACGTTCTTTCCAAGTCCGAGATAGTAGAGTTTGCCTTTGTGGGCTTCCAATGCCACTATCAAATCTCGCAGACTTACTCGATTGGAGAGTTGACCGAACATCAGACAAAGTAGCTGGTTCCAACAAGTGAAATGCTTCACATATCGGTTTCCTTGATACTTGTCTACGATGCGTCTAAACTTATCTTGATTCAAGAAAAATATCAATTGTGCGAAAACGTACTTTTCCTTATTCATGCAGATCTATTCTTTGATCTGCAAAATTATGAAATCAAATCGTCGCGCACGGAAAATCTCTGTAATTAACTATGTTTCAATACTTTCAAAGAACAATTTGTGATTTTAACGGGACAGCAATGATAATACATAATAGAAAAGGTCAAATTGGCTATACATATACAATACCAAATATAGGAGATTACTCCCATTCAACGTCTAGTATTGCTCCATGGGGAGTAAGGGCTGTTGCGAATATACATACCCATGGAGAAAGTTCTGTTTGGAATGATAAGAAATATTATGATAATGAATTTTCAGGAGCAAGAGATGATAAATATGGTACTCCTCTTTCTAATCAGCAAAAAAAATTAGAGCATTCTTTTTGGGATATAGGACTAGCTAATAAGGACAAACATCCGAGTTATTTGGCAACTCCAAATGGATCTTTACAAAAATATAATCCCGAAACAGGTAAGACTGTTGTAGTTAATAATAATATGCCTAGTGACGTCAAAGATCCCACAAGAAAGAACAAAGTAAGTTCTAGCGAAACAAAAAAATATGATTTAAAAGACGAAATTGAATGGCAAAGAAGAATAGATCAAGAAGCAGCAAATGAACGAATAATTAAATTTTAATAAAAATATAGCGATATGAAAAAAATAACAACTATAATAATATTTTTAGTAGGAATAATACTAGGAATATTTATCAAATCAGAATATGACATAGTGAAAAGCAAAAATGTCATAGTCAAAGAAGATTTTATCTTTAAAGGAAATGTGAAAGTAGACAAGGATATGATAGATGCACGAAAATCAGTAGATGATAGTATCAATTATGAATCAGGAACAGACGACCCTTTAAACGTATATAACAGTCAGAACGGAACTATTCCCGATGCTAAGGCAGCAGTAGGTATTGCAAAAATAATACTTAATTATTGTTACGGAGAGGGAACAATTAACAAAGAAAAACCTTTTAATGTAGAATTAGTAAATAACAGAGTCTGGTATATATATGGTTCTCTTCCAAAAGGCTCTTTTGGTGGCGCTGCTCAGATATCAATCCAGAAGTCTGATGGTAAGGTATTAGGAATATTTCATGGCAAATAAAAATACTTTCACTTAAAAGGTACGTGTAATGCTCTAGTATCTGATGCAAACAAGGGAATTGCCAATATAGAATACGACAATATGAATAATCCAAGAAGAATACAATTTACAAACGGTAATGTTACGGAGTATGTATATTCTGCTGACGGTGAAAAGCTGCGTACAATACACCGTACGGCCGTGAACAACATTACAGTGCCTATTGGCAATACATTACCGCTAACGGTTGCCAATACTCTTTCAGCGGATAGCACGGATTACATAGGTCCTTTCATTTTTGAGAATAACAAGCCGGGCAAAGTATTATTTAGTGGCGGGTTCTGTTCATTCACGGATAGCAATCAGCCCGTATTCCATTATTATACTCAAGACCATCTGGGAAACAACCGTGCCGTAGTGAATGAGAATGGTACGCTGGAACAGGTTACGCACTACTATCCTTTTGGCGGTGTATATGGTGATGCCGGGCTTAATGCTTCTGCGCAGCCATATAAGTATAATGGAAAAGAGCTGGACAGAATGCATGGACTGGATTGGTATGACTATGGAGCTAGAGATTATGACGCAGCCTTGGCCCAATGGACTAAAATGGATCCTCTATGTGAAACGTATAAAGGAATCAATCCGTATGCATATTGTATGAATAATCCGATAAAGTTTGTAGATATAAAAGGACTTGCTCCTGGTGATTTCTTCATTTCTATGGATGCTGCAGCTAACGATTTTGGACTAACTTTCAATGATAATTCTATTAGAGGAAATGTTGAATATGGCTCAACTATTTTTATAATACATAACAGAAAAGGTCAGATTGGCTATACATATACGATACCAAATACGGGAGGATATTCCCACTCAACGTCTAGTATTGCTCCATGGGGAGTAAGGACTGTTGCGAATATACATACCCATGGAGAAAGTTCTGTTTGGAATGATATTAAATATTATGATAATGAATTTTCAGGAGCAAGAGATGGATATGATAATCCTCTTTCTGATAAACAAAAGATGTTAGAGCATTCCAATTGTTTGGATATAGGACAGGCTAATAAGAACAAATATCCGAGTTATGTGGCAACTCCAAATGGATCTTTACAAAAATATAATCCCGAAACAGGTAAGACTGTTGTAGTTAATAATAATATGCCTAGTGACGTCAAAGATCCCACAAGAAAGAACAAAGTAAGTTCTAGCGAAACAAAAAAATATGATTTAAAAGACGAAATTGAATGGCAAAGAAGAATAGATCAAGAAGCAGCAAATGAACGAATAATTAAATTTTAATAAAAATATAGCGATATGAAAAAAATAACAACTATAATAATATTTTTAGTCGGAATAATACTAGGAATATTTATCAAATCAGAATATGACATAGTGAAAAGCAAAAATGTCGTAGTTAAAGAAGATTTTATCTTTAAAGGAAAAGTGAAAGTAGACAAGGATATGATAGATGCACGAAAATCGGTAGATGATAGTATCAATTATGAATCTGAAATAGACCCATTTAACGTATACAGTAATCAGAACGGACTCATTCCCAATGCTAAGGCAGCAGTAGATATTGCAAAGATAATATTTAATTATTGCGAAAATGGAGCATTTAACAATGAAAAACCTTTTAATGTAGAATTAGTAAATAACAGAGTGTGGTACATATATGGTTCTCTTCCAAAAGGCTCTTATGGTGGTGTTGTCCAAATGTCAATACAGAAGTCTGATGGTAAGGTCTTATCAATATTTCATGGCAAATAAAAATACTTTCACTTAAAATGTACGTGCAATGCTCTAGTATCTGATGCAAACAAGGGAATTGCCAATATAGAATACGACAATATGAATAATCCAAGAAGAATACAATTTACAAACGGTAATGTTACAGAGTATGTATATTCTGCTGACGGTAAAAGCTGCGTACAATACACCGTACGGCTGTGAACAACATTACAGTGCCTATTGGCAATACATTACCGCTAACGGTTGCCAATACTCTTTCCGTAGATAGCACGGATTACATAGGTCCATTCATTTTTGAGAATAACAAGCCGGACAAAGTATTATTTAGTGGCGGGTTCTGTTCATTCACGGATAGCAACCAGCCCGTGTTCCATTATTATACTCAAGACCATCTGGGAAACAACCGTGCTGTAGTGAATGAGAATGGCACGCTGGAACAGGTTACGCACTACTATCCTTTTGGCGGTGTATATGGTGATGCCGGACTTAATGCTTCTGCACAGCCATATAAGTACAATGGAAAAGAGCTGGACAGAATGCATGGACTGGATTGGTATGACTATGGGGCTAGAGATTATGACGCTGCATTAGCCCAATGGACTAAAATGGATAGATATTGTGAGAAATACTATAATGCCAGTCCTTATGTGTATTGTGGTGATAATCCAGTGAATAACATTGATGAGAATGGCGATACTATAATATATAATATGCCTATAATTGAAAAGGGAGAAATCGTTGGATATGATAAATATTCTTATTGTAATAATAACGGAGTCTATGGATTTGAAAATTCAGAAAAACAGTTATATACAGGAAGTAATGTATATTTAAATGCTTTAAATGGTGCATTGGATAAATTAAGAGAAAGTAAAACAGGAGCTGATATTATCACAAGTTTAAGTGGTAATTATAATGTTTACATTTCAACAGGGTATAATAGTACCGATGGTAACAAAAATCAAGCAAAGATACTTTGGGATTGTGAAAGTATAGATGGTGGTATAGATGAAAACGGTTCAACCAATAGACCATCCTATATAGGGTTAGTTCATGAACTAGCGCATGCAAAAGACGCTAAAGAGGGAATATCTGAAAAAGGAAACTGGATAGAGCAGACACCTACAACAAATGCAGTTCCTAATTCAGAAAAATACGCATGCTATATAGAGAACAAAATACGTATAGAACATGATATACCTTTAAGGACTCATTATAGTACTATTTCAGGAAAAGGATTCGAACCTACACGAGTAATTGATGCAAAAACAAGAAAACTTTTATTTTTCCATTAAAAATATATATATGAAAAAAATATTATTTATATTTGTAGTTATATTATGTAACAGCTATGCATATTCTTATAATTGGAATGGTATATCCGATTCTATAAGGAACGTTCAAAGAACTACTATTCGTGGTAATCTCTCACAAGACTCTGTACACTGGTGTGACTGGCAAATAGATAATTACAATAAAATAAGGAAAATAGATGGGCTTTATAAATTTGTAGAGAATCGTGTAAGTATTAATGATACATTGATCATTCTTGAGATTTATAGTGATGATTACAGAGGAGACTATTCAGCATGTTGGCTTAAGAAGTCACCAAAAGATATTCTAATTTATCGTTTAGTAAATAAATCGGCCTATAATATAGGCCTAAATAATTTAAAAAATGATACCTTGAGAATTGATACAGATGTCACGAATTGTTTTTTTCATGAGAAAACACGTAACTTATGTAACAATTGGAATATTTCTGAAATTAATAAAATAGAAGATAACCACAAGGACATTACTATTTGTGAAAGTTATTATATATTAGCAACAAGAATAATGTTTTATAAAGATAATAAATATAAAATAGATTGTTTCTTCTTTGAGAATTTTGAGTAGAATATTAAAAAGACCAATATTCTGAAATTATCAAAAATATGTTTCAAGATCTGAAATTATAATATTATGACTCAGCTGATATATAGAATAGTTTGGCAAAGAGACATAAATTTATAGATTTAGAAATCTAGAAAATATGCATGAGAGAACAAAATACGCATAGAACATAATATATATGCTTTCCGAAATTGGACACTGTTTAACTTGGGAGTATTACATAACTTTACTTGCAAAAACTGCAATAAGGGGCAAGATTCAATTGAAGCAAAACTACAAAATGGAGTACCGGAATTTTGCGGAACCGGTAGCATAACAAGAACATCTAAAGGAGATTTTCTACTAAAGAGCATTTATTATGATACAAATGGGCGTATTGAGGATGAGTGCTCTACCCTGCCTGAGGGCGCTGCTATATGTGTTCATACAGAATATTCTTTCACAGACAAGCCTGCCTCATCAATCATCATGGTACGAAAAGATGGCAAAATATACAATGAAAATGTATACAACACCTATTATAAGGCGAATGATAAAATGGAAAATATTGACATAAAAATAAATAATATTTCACAAAGGATTTGCACAATAAGCTATGACGGGCTGGGACGGGTTATAAAGAATACACGCGGTGATAATGCAGGAGACATTTCCTATAACTATAATCTACGTGGCTGGACGACAGCGATCACAGGCAAAGGGTTCAAAGAGACACTGCATTATACTGATGGACCGGGCACGCCATGCTATAACGGAAACATCAGCAGCCAGCAGTGGCAAACTGACAACGAAAGTGGCATAAGAGGGTATAAATTCGATTATGACGGGATGAACCGGCTTACTACAGCCACATATGGTGAAAATGCCGACATGAGTCAAAACACAGGACGGTATGATGAAAAGATTACAGGCTATACCGCAAACAGTGCTATAACGAGTCTGCAACGTAGTGGAAAGATGACCAATGGCAACTATGGACTCATTGATGACCTTAGTATTACGCTCAATGGAAACCAGCTGTATAGCATCAAGGACAATGCTGCCCCTGTACTTTACAATGGGGCATTCGATTTTAAGGACAATACTGTAAGCGTGTCCGGTGCTGAATATATCTACGACGGAAACGGTTCGCTGGTATCTGATGCAAACAAGGGAATTGCCAATATAGAATACGACAATATGAATAATCCAAGAAGAATACAATTTACAAACGGTAATGTTACAGAGTATGTATATTCTGCTGACGGTGAAAAGCTGCGTACTATACACCGTACGGCCGTGAACAACATTACAGTGCCTATTGGCAATACATTACCGCTAACGATTGCCAATACTCTTTCAGTGGATAGCACGGATTGCATAGGTCCCTTCATTTTTGAGAATAACAAGCCGGACAAAGTATTATTTAGTGGCGGGTTCTGCTCATTCACTGATAGCAATCAGCCCGTGTTCCATTATTATACTCAAGACCATCTGGGAAACAACCGTGCTGTAGTGAATGAGAATGGCACGCTGGAACAGGTTACGCACTACTATCCTTTTGGCGGTGTATATGGTGATGCCGGACTTAATGCTTCTGCACAGCCTTATAAGTACAATGGAAAAGAGCTGGACAGAATGCATGGACTGGATTGGTATGACTATGGGGCTAGAGATTATGACGCTGCATTGGCCCAATGGACTAAAATGGATCCGCTATGTGAAACGTATAAAGGAATCAATCCGTATGCATATTGTATGAATAATCCGATAATGAATATAGATCCCGACGGAAGACAAGTTAGAATTCACTATGTAGATAGGAATGGAAATAACCAGATATATATATTCTATGGATTTCGTGGGAAGAAAAGGATTATATACCCCAAAAACCAATTTATTAAGGATTTCATACAGGCATATCTCTATGATGCAAAAAATGGGGGAGGAGAAAACTTGATATTAGCTGCTACAAATGATAAATACACTATCGATTTATATGATGGTTCTAAAAGCGAGATGTTTGATGACAATAAAGGTCCTGATACAGAAAATTTTGGATACAATGGCCAAAATGTTGTGCGATGGCAATCTCGTAAAGGAACGAAGTTCAATCATGGTAAAGGGAAACAGTCAGCTGCAACAGCATTGGAACACGAGTTTGATCATGCTGTGGATAAAGAAAGGAATGGAACTGAACATAGAAATCGGGAAAGAAGAGTTAGAACAGACCATATGCAATATGATAATGAAGAAGAATATAGAGTTATCATAGGAAGTGAAAGAAAAACAGCTATAGATAATGGAGAGTCTCCCAGAAATAGTCATAGCGGTCAATATTATCCAACAATTAGTCCAACTTCAACAATAGAAAAATGAAAAAAAATCTAGGTTTAATAATTTTATTTTTAATTTCAGTATGTGCTGTTATTGGAGTTTTTTATACACACGAGAAGACTCGAAATATACCGAAGTCCTCAGATTCAATTATTGTTTATTTCCAAACGATTTTCACTACTTCGGATAAATTTAAAGGAGCAAAAAATAAAATTAGATTGTCTGATCGTTTGCATCCCAATGATACAATACTTTTAAGTCATAAAGACTTTATGATAATTAGTTCTATTGTAAACAATAGAGTTCGTTGTAAATCTGATACGATAGGTGTACCAGAAATGTATCTGAAGACAAAGGAAGGACATATATTCTTGACACGTTTTACATATTACGTGACAGATGATAATATGAATCCTTATATTCCAAATAAAGAGGCAATACGAAGACTTTATGATATTTGTAAGATCTATAATTATTTTGAGAAAGAAAATATAATGTATGGAAAGCTATATAAGAAGATCCCTCTAGATTATTCATACTATTATGCCCATAAAAACGGTTTTGCAAATCCAGAAGATAGAATGGAAGAGATTATTGCAGAACAAAAGAAAGGGATAAAGTTATTATTGATTGATACATATCGATAGATAATGATAATATAATTTGAGTAAACTATATGGCCTTACGCGGATAACGCAAAGCTCGCAGAGAAAATACAGCAACGGAAAATAAATATACTCCCTTCTGATAGTATGAATAAATCTTGGAAAAGTCTGCGGAAGAATTGACACAGATAAATGAATATTTTTTACTATTTTAAAAAACGGACGAAGACTTTCACATGATATATTCTTCAACTAAAGATGGAAAACTAGATTCAAAAAACTCTTTCCAAATTGATAAAAAAGTTATTGATAAGCACTTAGAAACAACAGTTTATGGAAAATCATCTGATGAATTTGGAGGCGCAAAAAACAAACATTATGAGTATAATAAAAATACAAATGTAGAAGTATCTGGTATTACTATCGTAGGAAAATGTGACCCTAATAAAATAAAACCTTTCATAGAATGAGAATAAAAAGATTAACATTAAATTTGCTATTAGTGTTTATTAGTATTAGTTGCTCTGCAATCAATGCTGACACAATAAGTATCTTTTATACAAGAAATACGTCTTTAATTAATATTATGGATTCAATATCTGACTTGAATAAGAGGGACAAAAAAGATTATCAGAAACAAGAATTTTTAATGCTCCTAAGGCAAAGCGAAAAAGGAATAATGCTTTATATTACACAATGTTATATAGATAAAGATACTTTTAAAGACTACCATCCTTTGGGATGTGTTATTAAGAATGATTCTTATTTTTATATCGTAAATCAAGGCATTAGTAATGACTCACTTAACAGTATATTTAAAAAAACAGATAACAAAATCATACCATATATCATGAAAGAACAAGATATTGATGCTGACGTTTATTTCGTCTACAGAGAATCAAGACTATTCAGGTTGATAAATGGCTTTTTCCGAAGAGAATAATAAGTTATGATATCATAAATAAATGTCTCCAAATGGATCTTTACAAAAATATAATCCCGAAACAGGTAAGACTGTTGTAGTTAATAATAATATGCCTAGTGACGTCAAAGATCCCACAAGAAAGAACAAAGTAAGTTCTAGCGAAACAAAAAAATATGATTTAAAAGACGAAATTGAATGGCAAAGAAGAATAGATCAAGAAGCAGCAAATGAACGAATAATTAAATTTTAATAAAAATATAGCGATATGAAAAAAATAACAACTATAATAATATTTTTAGTCGGAATAATACTAGGAATATTTATCAAATCAGAATATGACATAGTGAAAAGCAAAAATGTCGTAGTTAAAGAAGATTTTATCTTTAAAGGAAGTGTGAAAGTAGATCATGATATGATAGATGCACGAAAATCGGTAGATGATAGTGTCAATTATGTATCTGGAATAGACCCATTTAACGTATATAGCAATCAGGATGGAATCATTCCAGATGCTAAATCAGCTGTAGATATTGCAAAGATAATACTTAATTATTATTACGATGGAACATTTAATAATGAAAAGCCTTTTAATGTAGAACTAGTAAATAATAGAGTCTGGTACATATATGGTTCGCTTCCAAAAGGTTATTATGGTGGCGTTGCCCAGATATCAATACAGAAGTCTGATGGTAAGGTATTAGGAATATTTCATGACAAATAAAAATACTTTCACTTAAAAGGTACGTGTAATGCTCTAGTATCTGATGCAAACAAGGGAATTGCCAATATAGAATACGACAATATGAATAATCCAAGAAGAATACAATTTACAAACGGAAATGTTACGGAATATGTATATTCTGCTGAGGGTGAAAAGCTGCGTACAATACACCGTACGGCCGTGAACAACATTACAGTGCCTATTGGCAATACATTACCGCTAACGGTTGCCAATACTCTTTCCGTAGATAGCACGGATTACATAGGTCCTTTCATTTTTGAGAATAACAAGCCGGACAAAGTATTATTTAGTGGCGGGTTCTGTTCATTCACGGATAGCAACCAGCCCGTGTTCCATTATTATACTCAAGACCATCTGGGAAACAACCGTGCAGTAGTGAATGAGAATGGTACGCTGGAACAGGTTACGCACTACTATCCTTTTGGCGGTGTATATGGTGATGCCGGGTTTAATGCTTCTGCACAGCCATATAAGTACAATGGAAAAGAGCTGGACAGAATGCATGGACTGGATTGGTATGACTATGGGGCTAGAGATTATGACGCTGCATTGGCCCAATGGACTAAAATGGATCCACTATGTGAAACGTATAAAGGAATCAATCCGTATGCATATTGTATGAATAATCCGATAAAGTTTGTAGATATAAAAGGATTTGCTCCTGGTGATTTCTTCATTTCTATGGATGCTGCAGCTAACGATTTTGGACTAACTTTCAATGATAATTCTATTAGAAAAAATGTTGAATATGGCTCAACTATTTTTATAATACATAACAGAAAAGGTCAGATTGGCTATACATATACAATACCAAATATAGGAGATTACTCCCATTCAACGTCTAGTATTGCTCCATGGGGAGTAAGGGCTGTTGCGAATATACATACCCATGGAGAAAGTTCTTATTGGAATGATGATGATCATAAATATTATGATAATGAATTTTCAGGAGCAAGAGATGAATATGGTACTCCTCTTTCTGATCAGCAAAAAAGGTTAGAGCATTCCTTTTGGGATATAGGACAGGCTAATAAGAACAAACATCCGAGTTATTTGGCAACTCCAAATGGATCTTTACAAAAATATAATCCCGAAACAGGTAAGACTGTTGTAGTTAATAATAATATGCCTAGTGACGTCAAAGATCCCACAAGAAAGAACAAAGTAAGTTCTAGCGAAACAAAAAAATATGATTTAAAAGACGAAATTGAATGGCAAAGAAGAATAGATCAAGAAGCAGCAAATGAACGAATAATTAAATTTTAATAAAAATATAGCGATATGAAAAAAATAACAACTATAATAATATTTTTAGTAGGAATAATACTAGGAATATTTATCAAGTCAGAATATGACATAGTAAAAAGCAAAAATGTCGTAGTCAAAGAAGATTTTATCTTTAAAGGAAATGTGAAAGTAGACAAGGATATAACAGAAGAACGAAAATTGGTAGATGATACTTATTTTAAATCAGATATAGACACTATGGGAGTTTATGGCAGAACGAATGGTATAATACCCAATGCAAAGTCAGCAGCAGGTATTGCGAAGATAATACTTAATTATTGTTACGGAGAGGGAACAATTAACAAAGAAAAACCTTTTAATGTAGAATTAGTAAATAACAGAGTCTGGTATATATATGGTTCTCTTCCAAAAAACTCTTTTGGTGGCGCTGCTCAGATATTAATACAGAAGTCTGATGGTAAGGTATTAGGAATATTTCATGGCAAATAAAAATACTTTCACTTAAAAGGTACGTGTAATGCTCTAGTATCTGATGCAAACAAGGGAATTGCCAATATAGAATACGACAATATGAATAATCCAAGAAGAATACAATTTATCAACGGAAATGTTACGCAGTAAGTATATTCTGTTAAAGGTGAAAGACTGCGTACCATTAACCACATACGGTAAACAATATATAAACTGTTGAAAGGTATTTTATACATCACAGAAAAACTTATAAAATAGAAAATAAAAACGTTCTCTAACCTCAACCTCACTATTATTGTATAAATATATGTACACTAGCATGTTATGCGAGTGAGGTTTAATATTATAACCTCACTAAACCTCACTATGTCTTTTTCCAAAAGTGGTTAACTTTTTAATAATTAATTGATAATATATATAATATCTCGAATTATAGCCTTTATATTTATCTTGTGCAAACAACGAAATATAGACAAAACAATATGCAAACATTATATTGCGTAAAGCAAATCAGGAATGGTTTTACACTTGTATAAAGTGTTTCAGTAAATCTTTAAATAATTTGTATAGAAAACTAAGAAATTTAACTAAAGAGATTTATGCCGAATTCAGTCATAGTAATAATAGACAATAAGCATAGTCTCACTACTAAAAAACGAACTTTTCAGGTCTGAAAAACAACTTGTTTTATTAAGCAAAACAAGTTGATTTGTCTAACAAAATAAGTTGTTTTGCTCTTTAATATTTATGCTTTTCCAACACAAAAGATTACTAAATAGCAATGATTTGATACTAGTGAGATTAACCTCACTAACCTCACTAAACCTCACTAAATATAACATATTGATACACATACATTTATACAATAATAGTGAGGTTGAGGTTAAAAAAAAATTAAAAATTAAAAATATTTTGGGTATTGTAATAATCGCATTTAATTTTGTATTATTATATTGCACTAATGAAATTAGTACAGACAGTGAGCAACCTATAACAAAGTAGATTATCAGTTAAACTTTCAAATTTATTACTGTTTCTGTTAATTATTACATTTTTAATAGCTAACTTTGCGGCTGTATACAAAATAAATAGATTGACATGTCATTAAAATGTGGTATAGTAGGCCTTCCTAATGTAGGAAAATCTACTCTTTTCAATTGTGTGTCGAGTGCTAAAGCACAGGCCGCTAATTTCCCATTCTGTACAATAGAGCCTAACGTAGGCGTAATCACAGTTCCTGATGAACGACTGACAAAACTTGCCGAAATAGTTCACCCGGGACGTATAGTACCTGCAACTTGTGAGATCGTAGATATAGCAGGATTGGTAAAGGGAGCCAGTAAAGGTGAAGGACTTGGAAATAAATTTCTTGGAAATATCCGTGAAACTGATGCAATAATACATGTATTGCGTTGTTTTGATGATGAAAACATAACTCATGTAGACGGTACAATAGATCCTATACGTGATAAGGAGATTATAGATACAGAGCTACAGCTCAAAGACCTCGAAACAATAGAGAGCCGAATGAGCAAAGAGCAAAAAATAGCCGCTACAGGAAATAAGGACGCAAAAGTAAATGTTGCTGTGCTTGATGCTTATAAAGAAGCTCTTGATAAAGGACTTAACGCACGCACTGTTGAATTTGAAAGCAAAGAAGAGCAACAAGCCGCTCACGACTTGTTCTTGCTAACCGCCAAACCGGTATTGTACATCTGCAATGTAGACGAAAACAGTGCAAAAGATGGTAATGAATACAGCAAAAGGGTTGAGGAAATAGCTAAAACTGAAGGTGCAGAAGTACTCGTTATTGCAGCTAAGACCGAAGAGGATATAGCTAGCCTTGAGACTTACGAAGATAAAAAGATTTTCCTTGACGAACTCGGACTTGAAGAGAGCGGCGTAAACCGTCTTATCAAGAAAGCATACAGTCTGCTCAACCTTCAGACATTTATTACTGCAGGAGAGATGGAAGTAAAGGCCTGGACTTATCATAAGGGATGGAAGGCACCACAATGCGCCGGTGTAATACATACTGACTTTGAGAAAGGATTTATCCGTGCTGAGGTAATAAAGTACGAAGATTATATCAAATATGGCAATGAAGCTGCTATAAGAGAAGCTGGAAAACTTGGCGTAGAAGGTAAAGACTATGAGGTGCAGGACGGAGATATAATGCACTTCAGATTTAACGTATAAAAATATGAACTTACTGAATTACATTCTCTGGAATCCCCCACTCTATTTATTTCATATAGGTGGTTTTGGGATTAGATGGTATTCCACATGTTGGCTTATCGGTCTGCTACTAGCTTATTTCGTTGTGAAGCGATTGTATAAGGAACAGAAGATTGAAGACAAATACTTCGATCCATTGTTCATCTACTGTTTTGTTGGCATACTGGCCGGTGCAAGACTTGGTCATTGCATCTTCTATCAACCGGATTATTTTCTTACCAGCTGGCCACATGTAATTGAGATGCTTCTGCCTATACACCAGACAATAGACGGTGCATGGAAGTTTGTTGGATATGAAGGTCTGGCAAGTCATGGAGGCACAATAGGACTTATGATTGCACTATATTTGTATTATCGTAAAACGAAAGTCAATTTATGGACAGTATTAGATAATATAGCTATAGCAACTCCTACCACAGCTTGTTTTATAAGGCTCGGCAATTTAATGAATTCAGAAATAATAGGAAAAGTTACTGATGTACCATGGGCGTTCATATTCGAACGAGTAGACGGAGCACCAAGACATCCGGGACAGTTATACGAAGCAATAGCTTACGCTATTATCTTCTTCATAGGCTGGTACTTCTACCGTAAAAGCGCAAAGAAAGTGGGTTCCGGATTTTTCTTTGGATTATGCCTTACATTAATATTCGCATTCAGATTCTTTGTTGAATTCACTAAGGATATACAAGAACCCTTTGAAGCAGGATTACCATTAGATATGGGACAGATATTGAGCGTGCCATTTGTCATACTCGGACTGTTTTGTATGTTTGGAGGTAAATGGATGAAAAAATTAGGAGCTGATTAATTCAGCTCTTTTTTTATTTCCCTTTTACTATTTTCTTTATGTCATTCAATTTATTAAGAGCATCCACAGGTGTTAGATTATTTATATCAAGGCCTAATATTTCATCTCGCACCTGACACAGTATAGGATCATCCAATTGGAAAAAACTCAGTTGCATACCTTCACGGCTTGATGCTATCTCATGCGTAGGTTTGCCTGCTGTACCAACTGTACTGTTATCATCCTCCAATTGTTTAAGGATAACGTTAGCTCTCTTAACTATACTCTTAGGCATGCCCGCAATCTCTGCTACATGTATACCAAATGAGTGCTCACTCCCACCCCTCTCAAGTTTACGTAAGAATATAACCTTACCGTCAAGTTCCTTAACAGAAACATTATAATTTTTGATACGAGAGAAGTTTTTCTCCATCTCATTCATCTCATGGTAGTGTGTAGCAAAAAGAGTACGTGCCCTTGCCTTTGTATGCTCATGAAGATACTCTACTATTGCCCATGCAATGGATATACCATCATAAGTAGATGTACCACGCCCCAATTCATCAAAAAGCACAAGGCTCTTTGGCGAAACATTATTCAATATGTTAGCTGCCTCTGTCATCTCTACCATAAAGGTTGATTCTCCTAACGAAATATTATCAGAAGCACCAACACGGGTGAATATTTTATCTACCAAACCTATTCTAGCTGATTCTGCCGGCACAAAGCATCCTACCTGGGCCATTAGTACTATCAAGGCTGTTTGTCGCAGCAGAGCCGATTTACCGGCCATATTTGGACCGGTTATTATCATTATCTGTTGCTTTTCGGTGTCAAGGTATATGTCATTCGGCACATAGCGCTCCCCTAGCGGCAGTTGAGTCTCAATAACAGGATGTCTTCCTTTCTTTATATCAAGTACATCTGTTGTATCTATCACCGGACGTATATAGTTATTCTCTTCAGATGTTTTGGCAAAAGATAACAGACAATCAAGTCTTGCAATAAGATTGGCATTTATCTGAATGGCAGGAATATACTCTTGCATAGACATAACAAGATCATTAAACAATTTTGTCTCAAGTGATAAAATTTTGTCTTCAGCGCCTAGTATCTTTTCTTCATACTCTTTTAATTCCTGGGTAATGTAACGCTCTGCCTGAACAAGAGTCTGCTTGCGTATCCATGATTCAGGAACTTTATCTTTATATGTATTTCTTACTTCCAGATAATAACCGAAAACATTATTATAGCCTATCTTTAGACTTGATATACCTGTTTCTTGGGTTTCACGCTCCTGTATTTTCATCAGATAATCTTTTCCATTATATGATATATTACGGAGTTCGTCCAGGTCTCTATTTACACCATCAGCTATCACCCCACCCTTGTTGATTAGTTGCGGTGGATCGTTTTTAACTTCTTTATCTATGCGGTCTCTTAAAAGAACACAAAGATTCAACTGCTCTCCTATCCTCTTCAGCGCATCATTTTTAGCACATTGGCATGCCTTTTTAACAGGCTGTATAGCTTGTAAGGCAATTTTTAGTTGCACTACCTCACGCGGTGATACTCTGCCTACAGCAACTTTGGATATTATACGTTCCAAATCACCTATCTGATGAAACTGATCATCAATAAGTTGACGAAATTCAGGTTCACGAAACAGATATTCCACAATATCCAATCTCTCATTTATCGGCTTCTCGTCTTTAAGTGGAAATACCACCCAACGCTTAAGCATACGAGCCCCCATTGGTGATACTGTTTTGTCTATCACATTAAGTAGTGAACTGCCATCCTCTTGCATAGGCTGGAGAAGTTCAAGACTACGTATGGTAAACTTATCCATTCGTACATATCTCTCCTCTTCTATTCTGGAAAGAGATGTTATATGTCCTATATGAGTATGCTGTGTAAGTTCAAGATATTGAAGAATAGCTCCACTGGCAATTACGCCTGACTTGAGATGATCTACTCCAAAGCCCTTAAGACTCTTAACACCAAACTGTTTAAGTAGTTTCTGATGAGCAGACTGCTCTGTAAAGACCCAGTCGTCTAATTCAAATGTAAAGAATTTATTACCAAAATATTTTTCAAAATCCTGTTTTTTGGCTCTATCAAAAAGTACTTCTTTAGGTGAAAAATTGCCAAGCAATTTGTCTACATAATCATATGTGCCCTCGCCTGTAAGAAACTCACCGGTAGATATATCAAGAAATGAAACACCGCAAGAATACTTTCCGAAATGTACAGCTGCCAAAAAGTTATTTTCTTTATAATTGAGCACATTATCACTCATAGCCACACCAGGTGTTACAAGTTCGGTAATGCCACGCTTAACTAACGTCTTTGTAAGTTTTGGGTCTTCCAACTGGTCGCATATAGCAACACGCTTACCGGCACGTACAAGTTTAGGTAAATAAGTATCCAATGCATGATGAGGAAAACCTGCCATCTCTGCAGATCCTTTATTTCCACCATTATTACGGCGCGTAAGAGTAATACCCAATATTTTTGAAGCCGTAACAGCATCTTCACAATACGTCTCATAAAAGTCACCACAACGGAATAGTAATAACGCATCTGGATGTTTTGCCTTCAACGTAAAAAACTGTTTCATCATTGGTGTAAGTCCGTTATCTTTATTTGCCATTAAGCTATTATTTTAAAATTTGTAATCGGCAAAATTAAAGAAAAAAGAGCAAAAGACAAAATAAAAAGAGTAAAAAATAATATCATATTTTTATATGATTATCTATAATAAGCAAGATAAGCTTAACATTAGACAAAATAGTATTATATATTTAGCTATATAATATATTACCTTTGCAAATGAAACGAAAATGATAAATATAGATTAACACAAAATGGTTTTACATGTTAGATTTGTTATTAGGATAAAAAAGGGAAGCACCGTGATGGTTGCTTCCTTATTTTTTTGTTAACTAAATTTTGCCGTTCCGAATAAATAAAGTAATTTTGCACCATATAATATAAATATAAAAATAGAAATGGATTATAACTTCAGAGAAATTGAAAAGAGATGGCAGCAGAAGTGGGTGGAAAATAAAACTTACAAGGTTGCAGAAGATAAATCACGAAAAAAATTCTATGTACTGAATATGTTTCCTTATCCATCAGGAGCAGGTCTGCACGTTGGCCATCCCCTTGGATATATTGCTTCTGATATCTATGCCAGATTCAAACGTCTTGAAGGTTATAATGTACTTAATCCTATGGGATATGATGCCTATGGTCTGCCGGCTGAGCAATATGCCATACAGACAGGTCAGCATCCTGCTATAACTACGGTTAACAATATTAACCGATATCGCGAACAGCTGGATAAAATAGGATTTTCATTTGACTGGGATAGGGAAGTGCGTACTTGTGATCCCTCATATTACAAATGGACTCAATGGGCCTTCGGTTTAATGTTCAATTCGTATTATGATAATAACCTGAAAAAAGCTCAACCGATAGCCAAACTTATTGAGCATCTTAAAAACAATGGTTCGGAAGGAATAAATGCAGCTTGCAATGAAGAACTGAAAATCACTGCGGAAGAGTGGGGTAGTATGAGCGAAAAAGAGCAGCAGCAGAAACTCATGAACTATCGTATAGCATATCTCGGTGAAACAATGGTGAACTGGTGTGCCGGTCTGGGTACTGTGCTTGCCAACGATGAAGTAGTAGATGGAGTTTCTGTTCGTGGTGGTTATCCTGTAGTTCAGCAGAAGATGCGCCAATGGTGTCTGCGTGTAAGCGCTTATGCTCAGAGACTGCTGGACGGACTTGATACTATCAATTGGACTGATTCACTAAAAGATACACAACGTAACTGGATTGGACGCAGCGAAGGTACTGAGGTTGTATTTGATGTAAAAGACAGTGATGTTAAATTCACTATATTCACTACACGCGCCGACACTATGTTTGGTGTAACATTTATGGTATTGGCTCCTGAGAGCGAATATGTGGCACAGGTTACTACAGCAGAACAACAGAACGCTGTTACCGAATATGTAGAAGCTACAAAGAAGCGTACAGAGCGTGACCGAATATCAGACCGTAAGGTGACAGGAGCATTTACCGGTTCTTATGCCATCAATCCTTTTACAGGCGATGCTATACCTATTTGGGTAAGTGATTATGTACTGGCCGGATATGGTACAGGAGCAATTATGGCTGTACCTGCACATGATAGCCGTGATTATGCTTTTGCTAAACATTTCTCATTGCCAATAATTCCTTTGATTGAGGGATGCGACGTATCTGAAGAAAGCTATGATGCAAAAGATGGTATTGTATGCAACTCTCCACGTAAAGACGTGAAACCTTACATCGATTTCAGCCTTAATGGACTTACTGTAAAGGAAGCTATTGCCGCAACAAAGGTTTTTGTCAAAGAAAACAAGTTGGGTAGGGTAAAAGTGAACTATCGCCTGCGCGATGCTATTTTCTCACGTCAGAGATATTGGGGAGAGCCTTTCCCTGTATATTACAAAGAAGGAATGCCTTATATAATCCCGGCAGACAAATTACCTCTTGAATTACCTGAAATAGATAAATATCAGCCTACCGAGACAGGCGAACCACCATTGGGACGTGCCAAGAGATGGGCTTGGGACAGTGAAAAGCAGGAGGCCGTAGACAAATCCCTTATTGACAATAAAACTATATTCCCAATAGAACTGAACACTATGCCTGGTTTTGCAGGTTCTTCAGCTTATTATTTACGTTATATGGATCCTCATAACGAGAATACTATTGTTGATAAAAATGTAGATGAGTATTGGCAGAATGTAGACCTGTATGTAGGTGGTACAGAACATGCTACAGGACATTTGATTTATTCTAGGTTCTGGAATAAGTTCTTGTACGATTATGGATATTCTTGTAAGGAAGAGCCTTTCCAGAAACTTGTCAATCAAGGTATGATACAGGGAAGAAGTAATTTTGTATATCGTATCAATGATAGTGACCATGACAAGGCCCCTGTATTCGTATCATTAGGATTAAAAGATAAATATGACGTAATCCCAATTCACGTAGATGTAAACATTGTACATGGAGATGTATTGGATACAGAAGCATTCAAGAACTGGCGTCCTGACTATAAAAATGCAGAATTCATTCTCGAAGGTGATAAATATGTATGTGGATGGGCTATAGAGAAGATGTCTAAGAGTATGTTCAACGTAGTAAATCCTGACATGATAGTTGAAAAATACGGTGCTGACACACTTCGTCTTTACGAAATGTTCCTAGGTCCTGTAGAGCAAAGTAAACCATGGGATACTAACGGAATAGACGGTTGCCATCGTTTCTTAAAGAAATTTTGGGGATTGTTTTACAACAATCGCTCCGACGAATTTATGCCTAATGATGACGAAGCTACTCCTGAACAACTGAAAAGCGTTCATAAATTGATAAAAAAAGTTACTCAAGATATTGAAAACTTCTCTTATAACACAAGCATATCTGCATTCATGATTTGCCTAAATGAGTTATCACAATTGAAATGTCGCAATAAAGTATTACTAAAGGATATGGTTATACTTATTGCTCCATTTGCACCTCATATAGCCGAAGAACTATGGTCTGCTATTGGAGGAGAGGGTAGCGTATGTGATGCCAAATGGCCTTCTTATAATGAAAAATATTTAGTAGAAAGCACCATGCAGCTTACTATATCATTCAATGGTAAAGCACGTTTCCAGATGGAATTTGGTGCTGATGCAGACAATGACAGTATCCAAAAGTCTGTTTTGGCTGACGAAAGGTCTCATAAATACATTGGAGAAAAAAATGTCATTAAAGTAATTATAGTGCCAAAGCGCATTGTAAATGTAGTAATAAAATAATATATGTTTAAAAACAAAGCATTATGGAATGAGGTCAAGGATTATATTTTTATAACCCTTGGTCTTTTGCTGTATACTTTTGGTTGGACAATTTTCTTGCTGCCTTATCAGATTGTTACAGGAGGTGTAACAGGTATAGCTGCTATTGTATTTTATGCAACCAAGATTCCTATACAGAACACTTACTTTATAATCAACTTAGTGTTGATTATAATAGCTTTAAAGATATTGGGCTGGAAATTTATGATTAAGACCATATATGCCATTCTAGTTTTATCATTGTTTTTATGGGTATCACAAAAAACAATGATAGGTTCTAATGGAAAAATGGTTCAGATATTAGGCCCAGGACAAGATTTTATGTCGCTTATCATAGGCTGTTCTCTGACTGGTACTTCTCTAGCTATTGTTTTTCTGAATAATGGTAGTACAGGAGGTACTGATATTGTAGCAGCAATTGTAAACAAATATCATAATATATCACTGGGACGTGTATTGATTTTTGTCGACTTATTGATTATAGGTAGTACAATACCTATATTCGGTGATTGGCGCAAAGTAGTATTCGGACTTGCTACTATGGTAATTGAAAACTATGTTCTTGACCACGTTATGAATGCACGCAGAGAGTCTGTACAGTTTATGATATTCAGTAAGAAATATCAGGAAATAGCAAATGCTATAGGTACACAGATGGATCATGGTGTAACAATACTTGACGGCCATGGATGGTATACAGGTAAAGAAGTGAAAGTGCTTTGTATATTGGCTAAAAAGAGTGAGAGTACATATATATTCCGTCTTATAAAAATGATAGATCCAAATGCTTTTGTAAGTCAGAGTAGTGCTATCGGTGTATATGGTGAAGGTTTTGATCCTATAAAAGTTAAAGTACCAAAATTAAAAAAATGAAAATAGTATTTGCCACAAATAATAATAATAAGTTGCGTGAGATACGTGAAATATTAGGAAATAAATATGAAATAGTATCTCTTAAGGATATAGGTTGTGATGTTGATATACCTGAAACTTCTGATACACTGGAAGGTAATGCCCTCATAAAGGCAAAATATGTATATGATAATTATCATATGAATGTATTTGCTGATGACACAGGTCTTGAGGTTGAAGCACTTAATGGAGCTCCAGGTGTTTATTCAGCAAGATATGCTGGTGGTGATGGCCATGACAGTGATGCAAACATGGCAAAACTATTAATGAAATTAGGAGAAAATAATAATAGAAATGCCAGATTTCGTACAGTTATTGCATTAATATTAAATAAAGAAGGTAGTGAAAAACCTGAGATTCATGAATTTGAAGGTATAGTTGAAGGTTCTATATTAAAAGAAAAAAGCGGAAATACCGGATTCGGTTATGATCCTTTATTTGTACCAAAAGGATATAATGAATCATTTGCACAATTAGGAGAAGAAATCAAAAATAAAATATCACATAGAGCCATAGCTGTAGGAAAACTTTCAGAATTTCTAAAATAGACTTTATGAAAAGGGGTATAATATTATCAATAGTACTTACCGCAATATCTTTTGCGGTTTTTTCTAAAACTATTGGTTCATGGAATATATACCCTGCATATTATGATATTACAGAGATAGTTCCTACGGGAAATGATATTTTTGTACTTAGTAGTAATAACTTATTCTCATATAATGTAAAAGATCACTCTATTTCGACTTATGACAAGTCAAAAAATCTAAGTGATTGTGATATATCACATATAGCATGGAACAGTTCTGCCAAAAGACTTATTATAGCTTACACAAACAGCAATATAGACCTTATAGATATTGCAGGTGATACTAATAATATATCAGAACTATATAATAAAGCAACAACAAGTGACAAAACAATAAACAGCATAGTGATAAATGGCATTTATGCCTACATTTCTACAGGTTTTGGAATTGTTAAAGTTAATGTCAAAGATGCTGAGATAAGTGAAACTTATAATATTAGTGCCAATATAAAAAGCACTGCCATAATAGACAATAATATTTATGCATTATGCAGTGATAATAGAATATTAACAGCTTTGCTTTCTACAAATCTCTCTGATAAAAGCAACTGGACTTATACTAATTCTCCTATAAGTAGTATATTTGATACAGGTAGTAAAAATTTTGTTTATGACAATATAAACAAATGCTATTGGACTAAAGATAATAATGGAAAACTCATATCAGAAACTAAAAATAATGATAATAGTTATACTATCACATCGTCTGGTGTAAAACCTGATGGACCAAAATATAATTATTTCAATTATATGAAGTATAAATATAATAAATTATATACTTGTGGAGGAAGAGTTATAGCCGGAAGTTTTTTTAACCGTAAAGGTACTGTACAAGTACTGGATAATGATAATTGGAATGTATTTGAAGATGAAATAGATGACATAACAAAGGTTCCATACCTTGATGTATCAAGTATTTCAATAGATCCAAATGATACAACTCATATATTTGCAGCTTCTGCACGTACGGCCTTATACGAATTTTATAAGGGAAAATATAAAAATCATTATTCAATAGAAAACAGCAATGATGCAATACACTCTGCTATAATAAATAATGGTATAGAAAATCCAGAATACGTTTTAGTTACAGGCAGTACATACGATAATGAAGGCAATTTATGGCTGTTGACCAGTCAAACAAAAAATACATTAATAGAATATTCTAAAGATAAAATTTGGAGTACTCACAACAAAAATGAAATATCAACCAGTAATGGGATGCTTCAGAATATGATTATTGATAAAAATGGTAATTTATGGTTTAGTAATAATCATTGGGTAAGTCCTGCATTATTTTATTATGATATCAAAAATGATGCAGTAAAAGCATATAAGACTTTCGTTAATCAGAGTGGAGCTACATTAGAACTTAATGGAGGTATACACTGCATAGCAGAAGATAAAGAAGGTAATATATGGATAGGATCAAACGTAGGACCATTAATACTATCAAATACTGCAATAAAAAATAATAATAGTATATTCACACAAGTTATTATCCCTCGTAATGATGGTACATCTTATGCAGATTATCTATTAAGTGGAATAGATATTTCATGCATTGCTATTGATGGTGCCAACCGAAAATGGATAGGTACTTTCGACAAAGGATTGTATCTAATAAGTGCAGACAATATGACACAAATACATCATTTTATTTCGTCTAACAGCAGTTTATTGTCTGATGCTATAGAATCATTAGCTATTAATGATAATACAGGAGAAGTCTTTATAGGCACTGATAAAGGACTTTGTTCATATATGAGTGATGCTACGGTTACATATGATAATATGACCAAAGATAATGTATATGCTTATCCAAATCCTGTAGATCCAAATTATACCGGACTTATATCAATAGTTGGATTATCTTATAATTCAAATGTAAAAATAATAACTGCTAGTGGTACAATTATTACAGAAGGTATAAGTAATGGAGGCATGTTTACATGGGATGGCAAAGATAAGCATGGGAATAGGGTAGCATCAGGCATTTACTTTGCTGTTACAGCAAAATCAGATGGAAGTTCCGGTACTGTATGTAAAATTGCTATGATAAAATAATAATGAAAAGAATCATATGGATTGATATTATCCGCGGAATATGTATGATAGAAATTCTATTATTTCATACAGAAATTTATTACTCCGGTGGCGAAATAATAAAATACAATCTATACGTAAGTAATGCTTTAATAGCTTTTTATTTTATATCCGGATATCTTTTTTATAATAATAAACCTTTTTGTTTACAAAATAAGCTAATATATATATTAAGAAGCATAATTATACCTTACTTTATATTTTCTATTTTTATAGCTGTTTGCAAAGCTCTTATATATGAAAACAACAACATATATGCAATAATAAATAATATATTAACAGGAAAAGCATCATGGTTTATAACATCATTGGCTGTTTCTGAGTTTATATTTTCTATTTTATTGTTGATAAAAGAAAAATATAATAGATTTATTATGCCTATAGTATGCATACTTTTATTTATAATATCAGCATTTATCAACACTAACAATTTAAAAATTTGGAATTATAATATATCTTATATGTCTATGATATACTTGTACTTAGGATATTTGTATCATAAAAATGAAAAAGTTATCAACAATTATAACAATACATTATACGTATCATTATCAATTATTATTATTATATTTATTAAATACATAGAATATTATTATAAGATAAATATAATGATATGTCCATTGACAATCAGTAATTATATTATTTTCTTAATAGACAGTATAGTTGGTATTTATTTACTTATTAATATAAGCAAAAAAATACCCAATTACAAATTTATAAAATATACAGGTTCTCATAGCATAACATATTATTTTTTATGTGGTGGTGTACCATTATTAACAAGTACTATACTCAATAAAATAAATTTTTACTATAATGGCCAATATTATAGGATAATAATAGCATTAATTATTGTATACATAATATGTACATCAATAACATGGATTATATATAAATTTATCCCATGGACTATTGGTAAATAGATAATATAAAATATATATATTACTATACTTATATAAAGTTAAAACTGAAATTAACTCAGTTCCAACATCCTTTCTATAGGTTTTAAAGCTTCTTTTCTAATATTATCTGGTACTTCTACTGAAGGCCATTCATACTTAAGAGTATTATAAATTTTCTCCAAAGTATTCATTTTCATATATTCACAATCATTACAACTACATCCTAATCCACCTTCAGATATTTCAGGAGGTACAGGATAAAACTTTTTATCTGAACAATTACGTTGCATTTCATGTAGAATACCTGCCTCTGTAGCCACTATAAATTCATTTTCAGAGCTTTTTATTGAATAATTAAGTAATACCGCAGTAGAACCAATAACGTCAGCTACAGCCAATACAGGACCTTTACATTCAGGATGAGCCAATACCTTAGCATTGGGATGTAATTTTTTTAATTTAATGATTTCATCTACAGAAAATCTTTCATGTACATGACAACCTCCATTCCATAATAACATATTACGACCAGTTATCTGATTTATATAACTACCTAAGTTATAATCAGGACCAAATATAAGTTTTTCATCTTTAGGAAATGTATCGACAATCTTTTTAGCATTACCCGAAGTTACTACGATATCAGTAAGTGCCTTTACGGCTGCAGTAGTATTTACATAACTTACAACTTTATATCCAGGATGTTCTTCCTTGTATTTTTTCAAATCTTCAGCCTTGCAACTGTCAGCAAGAGAACAACCTGAATTAAGATCAGGAGCCAATACCAATTTTGAAGGATTGAGTATTTTACATGTCTCTGCCATAAAGTTAACTCCACACATCAAAATAATCTTTGCATCAGTATTTTCAGCCTTTCTGGCAAGAGCAAGTGAATCTCCAATAAAATCAGCAATATCCTGTATAGCACCTTGTGTGTAATAGTGAGCAAGAATTATAGCATTCTTGTCTTTACACATTTGGCGTATCTCTTTTACTATCTCTATATTTTTATCTATAGGTTCATCTATATAACCTTTTTCAATCCATTCATTTTTAATCATAATATTATTATAATATATATTTATTCTTTATATTTAAATAGAATGTAAAACTATGATGTACTGTTGATACGTTGATAACTTTTATTTAAAAATCTTGTTTTATAAGATATAAACATAAGAAACCTGTTTATCCACATTAGTATTTAATTATTACTCATTGATAATGAGCTAAAAACAATACTTATCAACAATTTTATATTTCGGTGCAAATTTAATAAGTTTATATCTTTTTCTATGTAAAAATCGTGGAAAACTTATAAAAAACTTAATAATAACTATGTGGATATCCACTAAAATAGAATACACTGTTTGGTCTTGTTTATTATCCACAAGTTATTATTTTGTTATCCACATTGTTATCAACACACTTATCAACATTAAAATATTTTGTTATGGCTATGAACTTTATATATTGAATATACTATATTAATTGATATATTATGTGATTATTTAAAAGATAAACATTATATTTGCTGACTTTTTTAAAATAATAATAATATGAAAAGTTTAAAATTGAGTATATCTACATTTCTTAAGATATCAGGTATTATAGTTGTATTGGGCTTTATATTGAGGGTAGTATTACTATTTAATCCTTCTACAGTAGTAAATTATTCATTTTTAGAATGGATACAAATATTTTTACTTGGTACATTCAATGATATATTCTTTGCTGTAATTAGCTTTTCATTTTTCTGTCTTTTCTTATTATTTTTTTCGGAAGTGAAATATAAGAAGCCATGGTCATATATTATTTATGCATTACTGGCTATTACATATATTGTACTTCAATTTATTAATACACCGTTACGCGAATTTAATTCATCACTTACACGAATAATATGTTACCTTTTATTATATCGAATTGCTAGTTATACATTACGTTTATTTTTTCCTGTCATTCGTGAATACTGGCGTCAGTATACATATTATATAGTATTCTTTGTTTATGTTTTGTTTATTGTATTTAATGCTATTGCCGAATATTTTTTCTGGAGTGAATTTGGATTACGTTATAATTTTATAGCTGTAGACTATTTGGTATACACAAATGAAGTAATTGGTAATTTTTTCGAATCTTATCCCATGGTTCCATTAATATCGTTAGTTGTATTATTATCTGGTGGCATATCATATGGTTTACTTCGTAATATAAGAAAAAATAATTTTAATATAATCCCTTCATTACGTGATAAGTTGATTGCGACTTCTGCATATATAGTTTTGTCTTCTGCATCTTTTGGACTTTTGTTTGTTAATTTTTCATTTCAACATGGCAATAATAGTTATGTAAATGAACTACAAGCTAATGGCTGTGTTAAATTCTGTCAGGCATTTTTCAGTAACAAATTATGTTATAAGGACTTTTATAATAAAATATCAGATGCAGAAGCTGTTGGCATCATTAATTCACAGTATGGTAGAAGTATAGATAATATTCAGCATATATATTCTGATAAGCCGGAAATACATAAGAATATTGTATTGATTACCATTGAAAGTATGAGTGGAGAGTTTTTAAAGCGTTTTGGGAATACACAGAATATAACACCGAATCTGGATAATCTTATGCAACAAGGCTTGTGTTTTGACAATATTTATGCCGTAGGAAACCGTACTGTACGCGGACTTGAAGCTGTTACATTATGTATACCTCCAAGTTCTGGTGAAAGTATTATTAAACAAGAAAATAATAGTGGCTTGTTTTCTACAGCTAAAGTATTGCATTCTAAGGGTTATAATGTAAATTTTATATATGGTGGCGACAGTTATTTTGATAATATGAAATCTTTCTTTAGTGGAAATGGATTTAAAGTAATAGATAAATCTGATTTTAAAGGAAAAGAGTTGACTTTCAGTACAGTATGGGGAGCTTGTGATGAAGATATGTTTAACAAAGCAATAAAGGTATTCAATGGCAATGCAAAAGTTAAAAAACCATTTTTTGTCAATATTATGACTGTAAGCAACCACCGTCCATATACTTATCCAGATGGTAGAATAGATATACCTTCATCAAAAAAATGTCGTGAAGGTGGCGTAAAATATACTGATTATGCTATTGGTAAATTCTTTGAAATGGCTAAAAAGCAACCTTGGTTTAATAATACTATTTTTATAATTACTGCCGATCATTGTGCTTCGAGTGCAGGAAGTACTGATATTCCTCTTGATCAATATCATATTCCTGCTTTAATATATGCTCCCGGATTCGTAAAACCGTCAGTAAATAAAACGTTGCTATCTCAAATAGATTTGATGCCTACAGTATTTGGACTTTTGCATTTCAGTTATGAGTCTCGTTTCTTTGGTCAGAATGTGTTGTCAAAGTCGTATCATCCTCGTGCTTTTGCCGCTACGTATCAAAATTTAGGATATATAGAAAATAATAAAATGATAGTATTATCCGCCGGCCATCGTCAGCAACAGTTCAGACTGTTGTCTGGTAAGTATTCACTTACTACCGGTGCTGAGCAACATAATATAGATAAAAGTATACTTCACCATGCTATTGCTAATTATCAGTGTGCAGGTGATATACAAAAGAAAAAATAAATGCTTACCTATTTTATTATCTCTTGTTATGGAAATGGTAGCCGAAACCTATCATAAGATTTCTTGGATTTTTAAATTCACTCAACTGATATCCGATGTGTAGAAATAGGTTACGTGTGATTGATGTCTTCAGAACAGCAACTTGGTATAAACCACTGAAATTTTTGCCTTTGTAAATGAAATTATGACCTAAACCAAGATTAATAGAAAATATTGGCATTACAAACTCTCCACGAATAGAGAGTCCGGCTGATACTCTTTCATTCAAAGGAGGGCGATAAAAGATTATATCTCCATTCTCTTTTTTTCCAGCTATATGGTTTTCTATATTGGAGCTTTCATCAAACATTGCATCTAGTGACATTCCTGCTTTGAAATATTTGTTGACATTGTACATAGGATTAAAATTAAAACCCAAAATACCGAATGAACCAGGTATTGCATAATTTTCTTCTGGTATTACCTTACAGCGCGTAGCTCCAAATATTATAAAATCGTAACTTAAATGTGGCTTTATATCAGTTACTATATTTTCATTGCTATATATTGACTTATTGTTTTTTGTATCAAAAACCCGCGTAAAGCCAATTCTTGTACCTATAATATTAATTCCTGAATTAGGATAATGCGTGTTACCATTAGAATAGTGCGTAGCGGCAACTCCTGCAATAAACTTCCATTTTTGGTTCATCTGCCAGTTAAGGAAAAGTCCAAGATTGATATAAGCATTGATCTTTGAACCTATGACAGTATTATATGGATTGTTATTGGCATCATAATGTTTCCATCCAAAAGAAGCACCAAAATTCCATTCATAATCTAATGATAACTTATGTGATATCTGTATTATACGGGATCCTTGATAAAAATATACAGCTACAGGATTTCCAAGTTCCGAATAATCGAAGAATGTGTTATATGATATTCCTATACCTTGGTAAGTATGTGGATACATCTTTCCAATATATGAGTTTGGGGAAAATTGAAATCCATATTTCAGATGTAAAGATAATGACTTGTCTATTTTTGAATTTTTTTGGTTGTTACCTCTCAGGAAGTCTCCTGCTTGTACTATATATCCTGATGATATATCAAATTCTGTTTGATGGATTAAATGAGTCTTGTATATACTGTCTGATGTCTGTCCTGTAATTGAACTTAAGGCAGAGAATGCGAGTAATAATATGAATGTTGATTTTGTTATATATATTCTCATTTCAGAAGTCTGTGATTTAAAAATATGTAATAATTGCTGTTTGAAGGTATTCTACTTTTAAATATACCGCTTACACATTTAATTTTATTTGTGTCGTTTTTACGTATATAAAGAGTATATTCTGCATTAAAATACTCATATTCAATTGATTTTAATATTTGAGATTTTCCTACAGGCAGAACAATCGTTTTATATACATCATCGAAATTAAGACTCTTTCTTTGTTCATGTGGATTGTAGTACATCTTTTTATTCGAAAACTGTAAGATGCTGTCTTTTATCCCGATGGGTATATCTACCAATTGGTTGTAATTAAGATATGAAAAAGCTTTCTTATCTGTACTCACAAACGAAGACACCTGTCTTTCTTCTGAAAAGACAGAGTACTCTATCGTTAAAGCAGATTTACTTATATTATTGATTGTATCAACAGTCCATTCTTCTTTTTTACAGTAGCTCTGTGGTTTGTATTTATATGTAATGTGATCTAATGTATATCCTGAAGAAGCTTTTTGAATAACATTTATAGGTATCGTCTTGAAACTGTTTCCTATTAAAATGGTAAACATAAAGTCTTTACCTGTGAGATTTTCATTTAGTTTTATATTGAGGCATTTATCTTGTGTGCGACTTATTGTAAATCCCTCTTGGGTTCCTGAATGAATAATATATCCTTTATCTATCTTGAAATCATAAAATGGTACATCGTCGTTATTTATTATATTACCATTTACGTCATAAAGTTTTCCATAAAAGACATCTTTATAATATTCATCGCCATAATAAACAGATAAAATGTGCCAGTCTGAAGTGGAAAAGCCAACAACTGCGGAATCACCTTCTCCTGACATTTGTAAATTTGTGGTAGAAGCATTCATCTCATCTACAAAAACATCATTATTGCAGCTGTTGAATAAAAATAAGCTTATGGTAGCTATAATAATAATCTTATTTTTCATAGTAATTATCATAATCGGGTAACAAAATTATATAAAATAGCTACAATAAAAAAAACAATAACTTTTAATTAATCTATTTTATTTTATGTTAACGTGATAATAGTTTTTCTTGTTTTGATTATGCATGAAATGAACAATTATGAGCATGTATAGCTAATTTGCATCATTATCCTAATCATTTTATTTCAGCATAAAAAAGGAATACTTTTAATAAGTATTCCTTTTATTATCTTTTAGTCTTCAACTAGTGTGAAGTCGTCTTTTCCAACTCCGCAGATAGGGCATACCCAATCTTCAGGAATGTCTTCAAAAGCAGTTCCAACTGCTATACCGTTGTCTGGATCACCTTCTGCTGGGTCATAAACATAACCACAAGTTTCGCAAATGTACTTTTTCATAATTGTATCTCCTTCTTTAAATTAATGAATAAAATTATTTGTTTTTTGCCAATACTATATTTACTCTTTCTGTTATTTGATCTGGAGGTATATTCTTAAGGCAAGCATAATCGCCTCTCATGCATGGTTTGTTGCCATATATAGAACAAGGTCTGCAAGGCAGGTCTATCTGCACAGCATTGCTTTCGCTTTGGTTCCATCCCATAAATCCAGAATATGGATGTGTAGAACCCCAAATACTTACAACAGGCACGTTTACAAGAGATGCGAGATGCATGTTGGCGCTGTCCATAGATATCATTACATTAAGATGACTCATCAGAATAAGTTCGTCATATATTTGTTCTACGCTATCACTTACAAACATACATTGTTCATATTTTTTGCACCATGTTGAAAATATCTCAGATTCCTTGTTTCCTCTTCCAAACAAGAATATTCGTAAGTTATTATGACTGGAAATAAGCTTGTTTATTACTTGCTCCATCAGCATGACAGGATATATCTTGCCTTTGTGAGCTGCAAAAGGAGCAATGCCTATCCATTTTTCACCTTCTAGTTTTGAACCTATAAATGATGGGAGAACACTAAGATCACCACCTTCATCAGGAAATATAGATTTGAATTCGCCCAATTTTACGGGATATCCTAACTTTTCGAATACATCTGCATAATTCTGAAACGATGTTGGCTGTTTTACCAGCTCTTTATTGTCCCAACTTATTAGTTTTCTTTTTCCGTTGCGGTGTTTGTTTATATGAGCTACATGATAGCGGTCAAAATTAAACCGTAATCTGAGATATTCGGAGCGTAACACATCATGAAGATCAGCAACAGCTGTAAAGTTTTTCGCCGTCAACCTACGATAAAGGGCATTAAGTCCTTTTACTCCATGGTATTCATCCTTTATGTCTGCTTCCATGAGACCTATATTAGGAGCCAGGTTTTCATAAAACGGACGAGCAAACGGACGACTTAAGACTGTAATCCTGAGATGTGGATATTGTTTAGCTAAAGAATAAACCACAGGTAAGGTCATCGCTACATCTCCTAATGCAGAGAAGCGGATTATCAATATGTGGTCTGATTTCATAACTTAATTTTTGTTGCTGCCATATAATACAGGATTCGTTGCCGGGTCGTTATACATTTTCATCTGTTTGTATACTTTCATGTATTTACGACCGGCAGATATATCGTCCAACAGCTGATTTATAGCTGTAGAAAGGTCTTTCTGCTGTTCAAGCAATACATTCAGTTTTGCCTTGCATTTATCTATATGTTCGACAGAAGCATCTTTGCGTTCCGCCTGCTCTTTCATATGATAAATCTTCAGGGCAAGAATGGAAAGGCGGTCGATAGCCCATGCTGGACTCTCTGTATTTATAGTGGCATCAGCCAAAACTTTAACATCAATGTATTGCTGACGGAAATATGTATCTATATCTTCAACTAGGTCTGTACGATCCTGATTGCTTTTGTCAATTCGTCTTTTAAGTGTTAGGGCTTCTGAAGGATTTATTTCAGGGTCACGTATAATATCTTCAAAATGCCATTGTACGGTATCAATCCAACATTTTTTATAAAGAGTATTTTCTATGGTGTTCTCTTTATATGGATTTAAGATAGGAGTCTCAATATTGTCTTTAATATGATAAGACGTAATAGCTTTATTAAATATACTGTTGCAAAGTTCTGTAAATATCATTATGTAATTTGTATTGATTTAATATGCAAAGCTAAACATTAATTTTTAATTAGCCAATTAAAATTAATAAAATATTGGTTTTTCCTTTGTAATTACATGCCTTTATAGTATCTTTGCGTTTAGTATGAGGATAGTTGTAGATGATAAGATACCATATATTCGTGATGTTATAAGCAGGATTACAGATGATGTAGCTTATATTAAAGGTTCGGATATATCTGCTGCTGATGTGAAAGGAGCGGATGCAATGATTGTGCGTACTCGTACGCGTTGTAACAAAAATCTTCTTGAAGGCAGTAATGTAAAATTCATTGCTACTGCCACAATAGGATATGATCACCTTGATACAGAATATCTTAAGGAGGCTGGTATAAAATGGATAAACTGTCCCGGCTGCAATTCAGGTTCGGTGGCTCAATATATACGTTCTGTACTAATTCTGCTAAATAGATATAAGGGTCTTGTGCCCGAACATTCTACACTTGCTATAGTGGGATACGGCCATGTAGGTAAGAAAGTAAAAGCTGTAGCTGAAAGCATGGGATTCAATGTAATAATTAATGATTTGCCATTGCAGGACGAGGGTTCTGAATTTGATTTCTCAAGTCTGGACGAGATTGCAAAAGTAAGCGATGTTATTACATTTCATGTACCATTAATAAACAATGGTAAATACAAAACGGAACATATAGCTGATCATGATTTCTTTAAGAAGTTATGTAGGCAACCATTTATAATAAATACCAGCCGAGGGAAAGTGGTAGACAACCACGAACTACTATATGCATTAGAAAACGGACTGATTAGAGATGCCATAATAGATACTTGGGAGAATGAACCAAGTATAAATCGCATGCTACTTGACAAAGTCTATATAGGTACACCACATATAGCAGGATATTCTGCAGATGGGAAAGTAAATGCTAATAATATGGTTATAGATGCTTTATGCGAGTATTTCAATATAAAGAACACCTTTCATATAGTACCTCCCCAATTGCCAAAGAATTACAAACTGATAGGAGATAAAGACGATATATCCTTAGGCCTTTATAATCCTCTTATTGATAGCATAAAATTGAAACATAATCCTGAATGCTTTGAAAAATTGAGAGATAATTATCCATTAAGACGTGAATATGAAAACATTAACAGGCGATAGCAATATTGTCATGTTTTTGTAAGTTAAGTGTAAAAAACAGCTGGTTTTATGCACAGATAGGGGTGCTTTGTGCATGTGATAGCTCTTTTTTGCTTAAATAATTTGCGTACTTGAAGAAAAATTCGTTACTTTGCGGCCGAAATTTAAATTAGAAAGTAATTATTAACAATTTAAACATTACAATTATGTCAGAAATTGAATCAAAAGTAAAAGCAATTATCGTTGATAAACTAGGTGTAGATGAAGCAGAAGTTAAACCAGAAGCAAGTTTTACAAATGATCTAGGCGCAGATTCTTTGGATACTGTAGAACTTATTATGGAGTTTGAAAAAGAATTCGGTATCTCAATCCCAGACGATAAAGCTGAAAAGATAGCAACTGTTGGCGATGCTATCAGTTATATCGAGGAGAACGCCAAATAATTATTCCTCTAACATTAATATGGAATTAAAAAGAGTAGTTGTAACAGGTATTGGAGCTGTTACTCCTTTAGGAAATAATTCTGAGGAAACTTGGGAGAATCTTATTTCAGGAGTAAGTGGTGCAGCACCTATTACACAATTTGATACAACCAATTTCAAAACACAATTTGCTTGCGAGGTAAAAAACCTCAATGTAACTGATTACATTGATCGTAAGGAAGCTCGTAAGATGGATCGTTACACCCAGTTGGCTATGATATCAGCTATGCAGGGTGTAAAAGATTGTGGTATTGATCTGGAAACAGAGGATAAAAACAGAATCGGTGTAATATACGGTGTAGGTATTGGAGGTATTCGTACTTTCGAAGAAGAAGTTAAATACTACGGCGTACACGAAGCTGATGGACCTAAGTTTAATCCATTCTTTATTCCAAAGATGATTGCTGATATAGCAGCAGGTCAGATTTCAATCCATTTCGGATTCCATGGCCCTAACTATACTACAACATCAGCATGTGCTTCTTCAACCAATGCATTGGCAGATGCTTTCAACCTGATTCGTTTGGGTAAAGCAAATATTATTGTCAGTGGTGGAGCTGAAGCAGCTATATGTGGTTGTGGAGTAGGTGGATTTAATGCTCTACATGCACTTTCAACACGCAATGATGATCCACAGCACGCATCACGTCCGTTCAGTGCAAGCCGTGACGGATTTATAATGGGCGAAGGTGCAGGATGTATTATCCTGGAAGAACTCGAACATGCTAAAGCTCGTGGCGCTAAGATTTATGCAGAGATGGTAGGCGAAGGCGAAAGTGCTGACGCATATCATATCACAGCATCTCATCCTGAAGGACTTGGAGCAAAACTCGTAATGGAGGCAGCTCTTGACGACGCAGGGATGAAGCCTGAAGATATTGATTATATCAATGTACATGGCACATCAACTCATGTTGGTGATATCTCAGAAGTTAAAGCAATTAAAGATGTATTCGGTGATGCAGCATATAAGCTAAACATCAGCTCTACAAAGTCAATGACTGGTCACTTACTGGGAGCAGCAGGTGCTGTAGAAGCTATGGCTTGTATTCTAGCTGTAAAGAACGACATTATACCGCCTACAATCAATCATGATGAAAACGATAAGGATGAAGAAATAGATTATAATCTTAATTTTACATTCAACAAGGCTCAAAAGCGCACAGTACGTGTAGCTCTAAGCAATACATTCGGTTTCGGTGGTCATAATGCATGTGTTATTTTTAAGAAATATGCTAAATAACATTATTGATAGAATAAAGCTCCCTTTCCACAAGGATAAGGAGCTTTATTCATCTTTATATTCTATCATAGGATTTTATCCCCATAATATAGAATTATATAAGCTTGCCTTAATGCACAAGAGTATTGCTAAAAGGAATGCTAAAGGTAAGCCGGTAAATAATGAACGTCTTGAGTTTCTTGGTGATGCTATACTAGATGCTATAGTTGGTGATATTGTATATAGACATTTTGAGGGTAAACGTGAAGGATTTCTTACTAATACTCGCAGTAAGATAGTACAGCGTGATACATTAAACAAGTTAGCCAAGGAGATGGGTGTAACACAACTTATTATGTCTTCAGGACACAGTTCCTCTCATAACAGTTATATGGGAGGAAATGCTTTCGAGGCATTAGTTGGAGCAATATATCTTGATCAAGGCTATAATGCATGTATGCGTTTCATGCAAAAAAAAATTCTTTCACAACTCATAAACATTGACAAGGTAGCTTACAAGGAAGTAAACTTTAAAAGTAAACTTATAGAGTGGAGTCAAAAAAACCGTGTTAATGTTGATTTCACAATGTTAGATGAGTCAAAAGATGAAAATGGTAGTCCGGTATTCAATCATAAGATTATGATTGAAGGCCTAGAAGGTTGCGAGGGAACAGGTTTTTCCAAAAAAGAAAGCCAGCAACTAGCTGCCAAACTTACTCTTGAGCGTCTTCGTAAGGAACCTCAATTTATTGATGCTGTATTTGCAGCAAAGACATTACGTACTCAGCAAGAAGAAGAACCGGTACTTAATGTTCCTGATACAGAAGATAAAAATGATTTTATTATTCCTGTTGAGGAAAAAATAATTGATGAATGCCAAGAACTAGAAGATGTAGATGTAATTGCAGATACATCTCTTGTAGAAGCAGAAAATAAATCCATATCTGATAACAGTGAAGAATTTGATTTGTCAGATATTACAGCTGTTCCAAAAGAAAAAAACAAAGAAGATATTATTGCAGCTGCTGAATCAGCCGCTTTCTCCGATTTGTGATAAAAAAAGGTAAAAAATTACTCTTTTACGAAAGTTTAAAGTAACTTTGCGAGTTAATTGCGGAGAAAAGAGCTAATATACACTATCTTTGCAGAATTAAGTATGTTGTTATGACTTTAACAAAAATTGCAAGTAAACTGTTTCTTTCAAGACAGAAACAGCTTGAACGACATATAAACGAAGGTGGGGCAATGCAGATGCAAGTGCTTAAATCTATTATAAGTCGTGCTCAAGATACTGAATATGGAAGGAATCATCTATTTTGGAATATCAATAATTACGAGAGTTTTGTAAAAAACGTGCCCGTAAATACATATGAGGAATTAAAGGATGATATTGATCGTATGCGCCATGGCGAAAGTGATGTACTTTGGCCTGGAACAGTGAAATGGTATGCCAAGTCTTCTGGTACGACTAATGATAAAAGTAAATTTATTCCTGTAAGTGCAGATGGCTTGCAAAACATTCATTATAAAGGTGGTGAGGATGTCGTGGCAGTGTATCTGCGTAACAATCCAAACAGTCGTTTGTTTGATGGTAAAAGTCTTATTTTAGGTGGAAGTCATACACCCAACTATAATCTTCCAAACAGTCTTGTTGGAGATTTAAGTGCCATACTTATAGAGAATATTAACCCTTTTGCCAATTTGTTAAGGGTGCCAAAGAAATCTACAGCTTTGCTTTCCGACTTTGAAGTTAAACGTGACCGTATTGCTCACGAGACTTGCAATAAGAATGTAACAAATATCAGTGGAGTGCCATCATGGATGCTTTCGGTATTAAGTAGAGTACTTGAGGTAACAGGCAAAGAGCATATAGATGAAGTATGGCCTAATCTGGAAGTATTCTTCCACGGAGGTGTTGCATTTACTCCATATCGTAAGCAGTATGAACAACTAATTACTTCATCTCAAATGAAGTATATGGAGACATATAATGCTAGCGAGGGTTTCTTCGGTTTGCAGGATGATCCTAACGATCTTTCTATGTTGTTGATGCTCGATTATGATGTCTTCTATGAGTTCATTTCTATGGATGAATATGGCACAGAGAATCCTACTGTTGTACCTTTATTGGGAGTAGAATTAGGAGTAAACTATGCAATGTTGATATCTACATCATGTGGATTGTGGCGATATATGATAGGTGATACTGTCAGTTTCACATCAAAAAATCCTTATAAATTTGTTATTACCGGTCGTACTAAGCATTTTATTAATGCTTTCGGAGAAGAACTTATCGTTGATAATGCCGAGAAGAGTCTAGCATATGCATGCCTAAGGACAGGAGCAGAAGTGTCTGAATATACTGCCGCGCCTGTGTTTATGGATGATAAGGCAAGATGTCGCCACCAGTGGCTGATAGAATTTGCAAAAGATCCTGCAGATATTACTGAATTTGCTGAGATACTTGACAAAAAACTACAAGAGATAAATTCTGATTATGAAGCTAAGCGCTTTAAAGATATTACACTGCAGCATCTGGAACTGGTAAAAGCACGTAAAGGACTGTTTAACGACTGGCTTAAGTCAAAAAATAAACTTGGAGGGCAGCATAAGATTCCACGTTTGAGCAATAGCCGTGATATCATAGACCAAATGCTTGAAATGAATTCTGACACTGAAAACAGCAATTAACAATGATAAAAAGAACGCATCTGAAATATATATTTATGTCGATGAGTCTTCTCTGCATAATATCATGTGCAAGAATGGGACAGCCTGATGGAGGATGGTATGATGAAACACCTCCCCAGATAGTTGGATCTTCACCAAAAGACAAGGCTGTGAATGTCAATTCACATAAAATATATATATACTTTAATGAGTTCATACAATTAGATAACCCAACCGAGAAGGTTGTCGTGTCACCACCACAAATGGAAGTTCCCGAAATCAAAGGCGAGGGAAAGAGAATAATGGTAGAATTGAAAGATTCACTTAAGAAGAATACAACATATACAGTGGATTTCTCTGACGCTATATCAGATAATAATGAGGGGAATCCTTTAGGTAATTTTACCTATAGCTTTTCTACAGGAGAAAAGATAGACACTCTGGAAGCATCAGGATATGTTCTAAATGCAGAGAATCTTGAACCTATAAAGGGTATTTTGGTTGGTCTTTATAAGAATCTTTCTGACACGGCATTTGTTAAGACACCGCTGTTGCGTGTATCAAGAACGGATAGTCGTGGTCACTTTATCGTAAAAGGAATAGCTCCAGGCACTTATCGCATATATGCCCTTCAGGATGCCGATGGCAACTATATGTTCAATCAGAAGAGTGAGATGATAGCTTTCAATAAAGACCTTATCACTCCTTCTTGTAAACTTGACGCACGTCCTGATACGTTATGGAAAGACTCTTTGCATATTGATTCAATAAAGTCGGTACCTTATATTCATTATTACCCCGACAATATAGTATTAAAGGCATTTAAAGAAGTCCAGACAGATAGATATCTGTTGAAGTCGGAAAGAACAACGGCAGATAAATTTACATTGTTTTTCAGTTATGGAAGCAATAAATTGCCTATTATACATGGACTCAATTTTAATGAAAAGAATGCTTTCATTATTGAACCTACAGAAAAGAAAGATACCATTACATATTGGTTACGTGATACTGCCTTATGCAATCAGGATACACTGAGGATGCAACTGCAGTATATGGCTTCAGACAGTACCGGGACGCTGCACGATAAAACAGATACCCTGGAAGTGCTCTCAAAGGACACATATGCCAAAAGATTGAAGAAACTTGCCAAAGATCACGAGGAATGGGAAAAGAAACAAGAGAAGGCAAAGAAACGCGGTGAACATTACGAGACGGTAATGAGACCCGAATCCTTAAAACCGGATTATGGTCATTTGGGTGAGATGGATCCTGATAAGAATGTAATAATAAAAATGCCTACTCCACTAGTAAAAGTGGATACAGCCGGTATACATCTTTATTCAAAGCATGACACTTTATGGTATAGGGCCCCGTTCAAATTCCAGAAGTTGGATTCAATACCTCGTACTTATGCTATATTGGGAGAGTGGAAACCCAGTGTGGAATATAGTCTGGAGATAGACAGTGCTGTGTTTACGGATATATATGGGAAAGTTTCCGATCCATTGAAACAAGGTATCAAGATTAATCCGTTAGATACATATAGTTCACTTTTCGTCGACATACAAGGAACACAAAGTAATAATTTGATAGTGCAACTGCTTAATTCTTCAGACGGGGTAATAAAAGAGGTAAAAGCTAAAAACGGCCGTGCCGAATTCTATTATTTAAAACCAGATAAGTATTATCTGCGAGCTTTTGAAGACAATAACAACAATGGCAAATGGGATACCGGATTATATTCTTCAGGCCTTCAGCCAGAAAATGTCTATTATTATCCTGCCGCTATAACATGTAAAGCTAAATGGGATGTCAACGAATCATGGAATGTAAAAGCTGTGGATCTGTCACGCCAGAAGCCAATTGAGATTACCAAGCAAAAACCTGATAAGGAGAAAAAACTTAGACAGCGCAATGCAGAACGTGCCAAAAGTATGGGATTAATATCCGTAGAGAAATAATGACAGTGTATAAACTCATAATAAGATAAAATGATGAAAAATATTAAGTCACTTATGTTATCTTGTACCATTCTGATATCTTCTATATCAGTATCTGCCCAATGTCCTGTAGAAAATCAGGCATTCAAATCCGGTGAGTTCCTTACATATAACCTTTATTATAATTGGAAGTTTATATGGGTAAAGGCTGGTACGGCTTCTATGAGTACTGTCCTGAGCCGTTATAAAGGTCAGCCTGCTTACCGCGCAAGTCTTATAACAAGAGGTAATCATAGGGTAGATGATTACTTTGTGCTACGAGACACATTACTCTGTTATTCTCGTGAAGATATGGTGCCTTTGTATTATCGCAAAGGAGCACGCGAAGGTAAGAGATACACAGTAGATGAAATATGGTATTCTTATCTTAATGGCAATAGCTACCTTCGTCAGCACCGTCTTAACAATGATGGAAAAAATGAGTGGAAAAATTCACAATATAAAAACTGCATCTACGATATGATGAACATATTCCTATGCGCTCGTAGTTACAATCCTGCAAGCTGGCAGATAGGTCACTCGGTAAACATACCTTTGGCTGATGGTAATAATGTTACTCCGGCTATACTGAAATATCGTGGCAAAACAGTTATAAAGGCAGATAACGGGGTAAAATACCGTTGTCTCACTTTATCATATATAGAGAAAGACGATAATAAGATGAAGGAGATAGTACGCTTCTTTATTACCGATGATGAAAATCATATACCGGTACGCTTGGATATGTTCCTTCGTTTTGGTAGCGCCAAAGCTTTCCTTACAAATTTTAAAGGGGTAAAGAACCCTATATCATCAAGAGTAAATTAATAAAATATATGAAATCTCTGACAAGTAATAAGACATTCTGGTTGTTGTTGCTGATATGTATTTTAACAATAATCCCTTTTTTAGGGTTATATGACTATAATACAAAAGGTGAACCGAGAGAGTCTATAGTATCTTATACGATGCTCGAAACAGGTAACTGGATTCTTCCACGCAATAACGGTGGTGAGATGGCATACAAGCCACCTTTCTTTCATTGGTGTGTAGCAGGTGTATCTGCTATAAATGGTAAGGTAACAGAGATGACCTCACGTGTCCCTTCTGCAGTTGCATTTATTATACTCGTAATGGTTACCTTTGCGTTCTATCTTAAGCGTAAGGGGCAGAAGGTTGCTTTTATATCTGCATTACTTATGTTAGGATGCCTTGAGTTAGCCAGGGCCAGTTGCAACTGTAGGGTAGACATGGTACTTACCATGCTTACAGTATGTGCATTATATTGTTTTTACGAATGGTATGAAAGGAATCTGCGTGGAATACCTTGGCTTGCCATAATACTTATGAGTCTAGGTACGCTTACCAAGGGACCTGTTGGAGCTATAATACCATGCCTTGTTACAGGTATATTTCTGCTTATAAGGGGAGTTAAGTTCTATAAGGCATTTTTCTTACTTCTATTGTTTGGTATAATGTCTCTTGTACTGCCTGCAATGTGGTATGTAGCTGCATACCATCAGGGAGGTCAGGCCTTTTTGGATCTAATGTACGAAGAGAATATCGGTAGAATGACGAATACGATGAGTTACGATTCGTGTGTCAACCCGTGGCCCTACAATATCCTTACTCTTATTGTAGGTTATCTGCCATGGACATTATTGGTAATAATTTCATTATTTGGATTGTCATACCACAAATTTAGTGGAGGTACATCTATCTTGTGGCATCGTTTTGTTGCTTGGATCAAGAATATGGAACCACTTGATTTGTTTTCTTTCGCTGCAATAGTCATTATCTTTGTATTCTATTGCATACCTCAGAGCAAGCGTAGTGTGTATCTGATGCCGATGTATCCGTTTATGGCTTATTTCCTTGCCAGATATATAATGTGGCTTACAGCAAAGCGCTCAAAGATAATCATAGTCTACGGTGGCATCATATCAATAATCGGTATCATGCTTTTTGCGACGTTTATTGTTGTCAAGTGTGGATTAATACCAGATACTATATTTCATGGTCGCCATGCTATCCAAAACATAGCAATACTACATGCTATTGAGAATGTAAGTGGTTTATTGGCCTGGACATGTGCACTCATACCAACTGCCTTGTGCGTCTATTGGTGGAAATATATTGGTAATCATAAGATCGGTGATGGACATATATATGGAATGTTGGCAATGGTAATAACCGTATTCCTTGCTGTAAATGTATCTTATAAACCAGGTATACTCAATGCTAAATCTTCTAAACCAATAGCCTTACAAATAGATAAGTTGGCTCCACAGAGTCAAGGCAAACTATATGAATATATAGAAGGCGGGGTAACGGCTAAAGGTGACCCTGTACATTTCTTCGAGTTAAATTTCTATCTTGGTAACAGAATAGGAAGTTTTTATCATGAGCAACCATCTTCCGGTTTCCTTATTATAAGCGATGATGATGCAAGAAACGATCTTGGTCAATATGTAAAGAAGGGATACCATTTCGAATTACGCCATCAATTATTAAATAAGGCTAATGGCCAGACACTATTCCTCTATCATTTTTTACGCGAAAAAGTATAAACAAAGTGTAGTATCAAAAAGTTTATTGGTACTACAATTATCATAACCAAAATAGGAGATAACAACTTGCTGAACCCTAACAATAAAAATAGGTTTAGCAAGCCCATCTCTAATATGTAATTGATAAGATGGCTGAATCCAAACCCTACAACATTCTTGGATGAAGGTTTAGCTTTAAATGTAAAGAATGTGGTAAGTCCGTAATTACATATCAGACCTACACCATATCCGGCTGTATATGCTATATTGTAATTGGCTACCATGAGTACCAGACAGTATACCCCATAGTGTATACCTGAACATATAGTTCCCACGATGCCGAAACGGAAAAACTGCCAGAATTTTGCTTGCCATTCAGGATGACTGGCTATTATTGCCTTCAACTTATTTATCATTCTTGTCCAGCACGTCTTTAATATTGTACAGAGGGCGTCCTTTCACTTCTTTATATATCTTACCAACATATAGTCCTACAACGCCAACAGAGATCAAAGTAATGCCTCCTACAAACCATATAGAAAGCATCAATGATGCCCATCCATGAACGGCCGTGTGAGACCACAGGGCATATAATACGTAGAAACCGATAAGAATACTTATAAATATGAATATGATACCAAGATACATGATCCCATAGATAGGTTTAACAGAGAATGACGTAATGCCGTCAAGAGCCAGGCTCATCATTTTTTTAAGAGTATATTTTGACGATCCAGCCGTACGCTCTGATATTATATCGTCCACAGTCGTTGATGGGAATCCTAGCATAGGGATAAGTCCCCTTAGATAGAGATTCTTCTCTTGGTATTTTGCAAGAGTATCAAGCACTCTCTTGCTCATGAACCTGAAATCAGCATGGTTGTACACACTCTCCACTCCCATCTTGCTCTGCAATTTATAAAATGCAACAGCAGACATGCGTTTGAGCACAGGATCAGCCTTACGCGAAACCTTTACACCGTATATGATATCATATCCATTTGCATAATCGTCTATCATCTTCTCGATGGCACTAAGATCGTCCTGTAAGTCGGCATCGATAGTGATAACAGCATCACTCCATTCTTTAGCCGTCATCATACCAGCCATAATAGCCGACTGATGCCCTACGTTGCGTGCCAGATTAAGCCCTTTGAAGTGAGCATTATCCTTATGGAGTCTGCTTATTATGCTCCATGTTGAATCCTTACTGCCATCGTTTACTAAAAGTACGAAACTGTCTTTAGAGATTTTGTCTTTCTCTATTAATTCATCAAAAAGTGCTGTTAGTCTCTTTGCTGATTGGTCAAGAACTTCCTCCTCGTTATAACAAGGAGATACGATAGCTAGTTTAATCATTATTTAGATCCTTTTTTTAATTCTGCGGTTTTTATTTCTGTAAATTCCGAAAATGTGATAAATTCATAACCTTTGCCCTTAAGCATTTTTATAAGTGAGTCGAGTCTGTCTTCCATGCCCTTTCCGCTGTGGTTCTTTATGATGAAAGGCATCTTGAATTCAGGATGTTTTTTCAGTTCATAAAATTCCCATGGGTGGAAGTATGTAACAAAATATCCGTCATGTTTCAATACACGCCTTATCATCCAGTGATATAATGCTGTAGGCAGATTGTGGCAAGACAACCAGAATAGCGGAAACCTTATCCAAGGAGTCACTGATGATGGAATCTCAAGCACGTTGCCTCTCATAAAACAAGTTCGTGGGCAAGTAAGATGTATATATCTTCCCGGTATGAAAGCCGGATTAAGAGAAGAATTGTATTTGAAACCTTCATCCTCTATATCTTTGTCAGATACAGGGAACATTCTTGGCTGACGATAACCATTTGCAGTAATACCTGTTAGTTGTTCTATTATCTTCTTAGATTCTTTTACGTCTGTATCTTTTGGCTCCCAATGGTCACATCCATGACATGCTACTTCATGGCCTTCGTCCATGATACGTTTCATTGTTTCCGGTGAATTCTTTGCAAAGTTAGCTGTACAGAAAAAAGTGGCTTTTACGTTGTTCCTTTTCAGGCAGTCCAATATTTTGTTAGTACCATATACAGATACTTTCATAGCTTCGTCTAGCGGGAAATCCACTCCGTGCTCACGTGGCACGTCAAATTCTTCAGTATCAAAACTTAATAATATCATTATTGCAATAATTAATTATTTGCAAAAATACTCAATTTATTTCTAAATTAGATGCATTTGCAATAAAATTAGACATCTTTATCCGTAAAAGGTTCAGCATTTATGCTTTTCAGATTCTTCTGTAGCTGTTCTGTGCTGCTTGCACCTACCAATACCGATGTCACACCTTTCTGATGCAGTATCCACGCAAGAGCCATTTCTGCAAGTGTCTCGTTGCGTGATTTGGCTATACCATCCAGACGTTTCAAGTTGCCAAGAAGTTCCGGAGTAAGAGAATCCTTTTTTAGGAATTTCCCTTTAGACATTCTACTTTCTTGTGGTATACCGTTGAGATATCTGTCTGTAAGCAATCCCTGTGCAAGTGGAGAGAATGAGATAAATCCGATGCCCTGTTCTGCGCAATAATCTATTATGCCATCTTCTTGTGGAGCACGGTCAAGCAGATTTAACCTTCCTTGATATATCAGTAGTGGTACATCCCTGTCGCGCAGATACGCAGTAGCAAATTTCAGTGCTTCAAGCGGCCATCGTGATATACCTATGTATAGTGCTTTCCCTGCTTTTACTATATCTACTAGTGCCTGCAAAGTTTCTTCTAGTGGAGTGTTCGGGTCATACCTGTGACTATAAAACAAGTCTACATAGTCGAGATGCATCCTTTTCAGACTCTGGTCCAGACTGGCTATCATATATTTTCTTGATCCCCAATTGCCATAAGGTCCGGCCCACATATCATATCCTGCTTTGCTGCTGATAAACAATTCATCTCTGTATGGTCTGAAATCGTCTTCCATCAGCCTTCCCATCGTTTCTTCTGCGGAACCGTAAGGAGGCCCATAATTGTTGGCCAAGTCGAAATGCGTTATTCCGTGATCGAAGGCATAGCGTGTTATCTTACGACTTCTTTCGTAATCATCCACACCACCGAAGTTGTGCCAGAATCCCAGACTGACCTTTGGTAGCAATATGCCACTTTTTCCACATCGGTTGTACGTCATACCGCCGTCATAGCGTAATTCGTCAGCAAAGTATTTTTCCATTCTTAAGAGTTTTTGTCTTTGTTAATAAGTTCCAGCAGTTTTTCTACTGCTTCTTCTTCAGGTATATTCTTTTCTACGCAAACTTTTTTGCGATATAGTGAAATCTTTCCACGTGCGGCACCTACATATCCATAGTCGGCATCAGCCATCTCTCCGGGGCCGTTTACGATACATCCCATTATACCAATCTTCAGCCCTTTCATGTCTTTTGTAGATTCCTTTATACGGGCGATGGTTTTTTGCAGGTCGTATAGAGTACGCCCGCATCCGGGACAACTGATATATTCCGTTTTGCTGGTGCGCAGACGTGCAGCCTGCAATATACCAAATGCTGTGGCATTGATATCTTCGATGCAAAGATCGCCGTCGTTCATCAGCCATATACCGTCAGTCAAACCGTCGAACATCAAGGCGCCCATATCAGCAGCAGCTTCAAGTTGGAAGTCACTCTTCTCTTCATGTGAGTGTCTGTACATCTGGCAGAATATTACGGGGTTCTGAATGCCGTTAGACATAAATTCGTGTACAAGGGCGCGTTGGTCTCCTAGTCTGTTCTGGTGATTGCTTACGCATACCACTACTATTTCTGGATGATGTTTCAGACATGGCAGATATTCATCACTTGGTGCACCAAACTGCAGTACGAGGAACTTCAGTTTTGAGTTGTCGTAACTTATAAATGGTGTAGCGTTATAAGGATATATTGGAAATATGTTATCTTTAGATGTTAAAGAACCCAATTTATCAAGTTCTTGGTATACATTAAAGTCAACGATATAATTCTGATCCTTATTAATATTTTCAGGCAGTTGTCCGCCAACATATATATAATCAGCTTTGTATTGATCATCCTTGCTGCCTATCTTATTAGAGATTACAACAGGCACATTCTCACCGCCGATATTGTTTACCGCATTTGTCTTGCGACGTTCCGAGTGCAGATAATCAAATCCTTTATATTCATCACCGGGCACAAGCAAGTGTCCCGCACGCTTACCAATATAGTCAACCAAATGTCGTGCTACAGGAATCTCCTCTTCAGGCTCTTCACTTAGAGACACACGTATAGTGTCTCCAATACCGTCTGCCAGAAGAGCACCTATACCTACGGCACTCTTGATACGTCCATCTTCACCATCACCGGCTTCTGTCACACCAAGATGTAGTGGATAATGCATATCCTCCTTATCCATACAGTCAACCAACAGGCGTACAGAACGTACCATAACTACAGTGTTGCTTGCCTTTATGGATATCACTACATCATTAAAATTTTCACGTTTACATATGCGCAGGAACTCCATACAACTTTCTACTATACCTTCGGGAGTATCACCATAACGGCTCATTATACGGTCAGAAAGTGAACCGTGATTTACGCCAATGCGTACGGCGGTATGATTCTTATTGCATATATTCAGAAACGGGATTAACTGATCTTCAATCTTCTGCAGTTCAGCAGCATACTCATTGTCTGTATATTCCAACTTCTTGAAAGTACGAGCAGGGTCAACATAGTTGCCCGGATTGATACGTACCTTCTCTGCATAAAGCGCAGCTACCTCAGCCACATGCGGATTGAAATGTACGTCAGCCACTAGGGGCGTATTATAACCATCCTTGCGCAATGCTGCATTGATGTTCTTTAGATTTTCAGCCTCGCGTACACCCTGTGTAGTGAGTCTTACATATTCACCACCGGCGTCAATGATACGTTTTGCCTGAGCCACACTACCTTCAGTGTCGTCAGTAGAAGTTGTAGTCATCGACTGAATACGTATAGGGTTGTCTCCACCCAGAGGCGTATCACCGACATTTACAACAGAAGATTCCCGTCTGTGATAATTGAATAAGTCTGCCATTAATTAGTCTTATACTGATATTTAATTTCAGCCAGGTCTTTATTAGCTTTTTCTATCTTAGCACCCAGTCCGGCCTTGTGGGCAGCTATCTTTTTAGCTATCTCCTTATTGCTAAGAGCCATAATTTCAACAGCCAGGATAGCAGCGTTCTGAGCACCGTTTACACCTACTGTCGCAACAGGAATACCCGGAGGCATTTGTATTATACTAAGCATTGCATCAAGTCCGTCGAGCATACCTTTGATAGGCACACCGATAACAGGTAATGTAGTAGACGCCGCAATTACCCCAGGTAGAGCTGCAGCCATTCCGGCTCCGGCAATGATAACCTGTATGCCACGTTCTTTAGCCCCTTTGGCGAAGTCTTCTACTGCATCCGGTGTACGGTGTGCAGAAAGAGCATTAACCTCAAAAGGAATCTGCATTTCATCCAAAAACTTTAATGCTTTCTCCATAACAGGCAGGTCGCTTGTACTGCCCATTATAATGCTTACTAATGGTTTCATATCTTATATATTGTTTAAATTATTATCAGTTTGATTATGCGAACATTAGAACAATAAATGCACTAAACAGTCCGATGAAGAACCCTGTTAGCACCTGTGACAATGAATGCTGTCTTAATATCATCCTGCTGGTTCCAACCATTCCTGCAAGGAACAGCACCAGACACAACCACCATATGGGATTGAATTCGAAGATGTACGAGAAAGCTATCAATGCCCCCGCCACTCCGCCTATTGCGGCTGTATGTGTAGATATCTTCCACCATACATTAATCAGTGCACATGCCATCTGTATTATCAATGCAGCTACCAGGATGTTGCCCATAAAGCGTGGAATCCTCATAACGTTCATAAGATAATAACATGTAAAGTAACATAAGATGGATATGATATATGGTATCATACGGCGTTCTTTTATTCCCATCTCCAGAAGAGACCATCCTTGATATTTACGATAAATGTGTATCAGGAATGTAGGCAGCAGAATGGTAAATAGATATACCATTGCGAGCACAAAAACCTTGTATGACCAAGGCAGCAGACTAAGATAGCTAAGAAAAAACAAAGCTACTAGTCCCAGTATGGGAAGATAAAATGGTGTGAAAACCATACTCATCACCCTTGCTGTCAGAATAATTTTTCTCTCTCTTTCTTTTGGAGTCATTTTAACTTTGTATTTACTAACAATTATTTTCTTAATCTTGCTATAGGTATGCCCAGTTGTTCACGGTATTTTGACACCGTGCGCCTTGCTATTGGGAAACCTTTCTCTTTCAATTTATCTTTTAAGACATCATCACTCATTGGGTTGTTTTTATCTTCATTGTTTACAATCTCCTGTAGAGCCAGCTTGATCTGTCTTGTAGACAGTTCATCACCGTTCTCGGTCGTATAACTGTCATTAAAGAAGAACTTTAGCGGGTACGTACCCCATCTGGTCTGTACATACTTACTGTTGCTTACCCTGGATATTGTAGAAATGTCCATACCTGTCCTGTCAGCGATATCCTTAAGTATCATCGGTTTTAGAGATCCTTCATCGCCGTCTTCGAAGAATTTGTGCTGCATTTGTATTATAGACTTCATCGTAGTATACAACGTCTGTTTGCGTTGGTTTATAGCCTCTATGAATGTCTGTGCGGCATCAATCTTTTTTTTAGTATATAGCAGAGCCTCTTTCATCTGCCTGCTCATATTCTGTTTGTTGGTCTGAAATTCTTCCATGGAGTCGGCAAACGACTGTGATACGTGCAGTTCTGGAACATTGCCATCGTTGAGGCAGAACGATATACTGCCATCCTCACTCGAATCTACTATAAAGTCGGGCGTAATCTGTTGCATGCTTCTGCCTAAAGTTTCACTTAGCGAATTACCGGGTTTAGGATTCAGTTTCTTAAGTTCTGTGGCAAGAGCCTTGGTCTGTAAGTCAGTAGTGTTGAGGTGTTGCTTTATCTTATCCCATCGGTTTTTGGTGAATTCTTCAAAATATTTGCTTATTACCTTATTCATTAATTCCTTTGCCTTAGAGTCAGCCTTGCGCTCTATCTGTAGCAGCAAGCACTCTTGTAGAGAGCGAGCCCCAATGCCTGCAGGGTCAAACGATTGCAATACAATAAGCATATTTTCTATTTCTTTTTCAGAAGCGTCAATATTATAGTTGAAAGCCAGTTCATCGCTTATATCGCTAATATTCTTGCGTATCAGTCCGTCGTCATCGAGTGATCCAATAAGATACTCAATTATATTACGTTGCTTATCGCTCAGTTCATGTTCACCTACCTGTTCTTTCAGTTCATCATAGAACGAAGTATACTCTCCGAACACAATCTCGTTGAAATCTCCATGCTCACTGCTTCCTCCGTTATATACAGGCATCTCATCGTCTTTGCCCATATTTTCCAGAGCCTCGTTCAGAGCCGACTGTCTCTCTTCTTGTTCTACGCTGTTAGCATAGTCTTCGAAGTCATCATTATCTGAATGTTCTTTCAGCACATCATTATCATCGTCTGCCATACCTTTGATTTCAAGGGCAGGGTTGTCATCCATCTCGATATTGATACGTTGTTCCAGTTCGTTTACAGGCAGTTCGAGCAACTTCACCTGCAACAATTGTTGCGGAGATAACTTTTGTAGTTGCGCCTGTTGCTGCGCCTGTGTTTGTATAAGACCTTGCGCCATTTTATGATACTTGAAATCTACTGCAAAAGTAGAAAAAATAATCTATATCAGAGCATTTATTTGAAGTAATCTTTCAATTGATTAGCGAAAGCTTCCAATTTTTCAGGCTCCATATTACCGAACCTGTTCCATATTTTCTGGCATTCAATAAGTAAAGGGTTGATAATGAAGTCTTCACGGTTCAGATACGGGTCGCAATATTGTAGAACATCCATTACTTCTGCTATCACCGACGGTTTTATATTCATCAACTTGCCCAGTTCTATTATTTCAGGTGTTTCTGGTACCATGGTTATTGGCGTAAGCCTGAAGTATAAATCAAGAATCATTATCAGCATTACCGGTTGCAGTTCCGGCTGTTCGTCAAGCGGCTTGAAGTCTTTTTCGAACGTCTCCTTTATTTCCACATCCTTATAGAATGTCTCAGCATTACTGAATCCATTCATTTTTCTAAGCAGTTTTACCTCACGCTGCAGTTTGTTTGGATTGTTACCATATTTCTCCCATAGTCTTTCCACGCTTGGTGTATCCATATTGGCCAGAGAGCACATCCTCCTGAATATTTCATCCGGTTGAATGTGTAGTTCAATACTGGTTTCTATGGTTCTTTTGTCATAAAGAGGTTTTACGCCTACGGGTTTTCGTAGATATAGTTGCATTATCAACAACCAATATTCGTCAGACCATTGTGAATTTCTTGCCATAATATTCATTTTTATAGCGCAAATTTAATAAAAATAGCTGTAATAAACGAATAAAATAGAAGAATAAATTCGTTGATATATTGAAGGATATTTAGTGCGGAGACTTTACTAACGATTCTAGTAAAAGGTCCCTTTGTCTGTTTTGCGTAGTTACGTACAATCATAAACTGGTCGCATAACTGTAAAAATACGGTTTCTAACCTATTGACGGAATTAAATGAGTATATTTTTAATTTGCCAACGGGTTGTTTATTGAATAAAGTTAGTTTAGTTTTTCCTTCAGCAAACACTTAATAGATTGACTATCAGTCCTTTCGGCTGAAGGCAACTTCAGGGAGAATATTGTCGCCCTTTATTTTACGTGTATTGTCGCCTTTATTTTACACTAATATATCTACTTGCGAATTACTCTTAATCTTTTATGATAGGATACCTTTCAAGTTATAAAAGCATTGTTTTTTTACTGTTGTAATAATACTTTACAAGCTTTCGACCTATGTCGCACGATCGTTTGACCTTGGTCGAAAGTTATCAGAGCATAGCTTTTATGATTTATTATCTATGCGTTTTGAATGTTGCAGGATGTGTCTTACAAGTTTTAAGTTATGTTTATAGTCAGCCACTAACTTATGTTTTCCAAAAATGACCTAAAACAGTACATAAGAACATTGCTAGTAAAAGTTTCTCAGAATAAAGACTCTTTTCCAATTAAAGAAGAACTATCTAGATTCGGACGACACAGACAATAGGAACAAAAGAATCTACTCTCAAAAGTTGCCTCCAGCAGAAAGGACTGATAGTCAATCTATTAAGTGCTTGCTGAAGGAAAAACTAAACTAACTTTATTCAATAAACATTAGAGTTTTATGGCAATATCTAATATATTCAAAGGCTGTAATTAATGATCATCTAATCATAATTTGTTGGTGAAATCAAATGAGCGCATTGTATATTAAATATTTTATTTATATTTGTATAAAGTTTCAACATAATAGTGTGAATAAGACCGATTGCGCAGGAGTCTATACAGACCGTTAAATATGTTTCGCCAACGGATATAATAATATAAAAACAAATTTTCTATTTAATAAATGTGACTTGATACATAAATATTTAATTATAAGGTTTCTTTAAAGAATTTAGATATGATGAAAAATTCTTCATCAAATTTTAATACTGTGAGGACTTCTATTTCGATTATTTTGATTAAGTTTGCATCAAATATAATTTTAAGTTATGAAGAGAACAATATTTTCAGTATTATTATTGAGCTTGTTTATTACAGCATCAGCTCAAGAGGCTAAACAACAAATTATAGCCAATCATTATTTGGCAGGCAGCACATATTATGCGTATCCTGGGCCACAACAAAAGGTATTGACACCTGCACCTAAGGGTGAACATCCTTTTTATATAAGTCATTATGGACGCCATGGTTCTCGCTATCTTACCAGTAAGGAAGAATATTCTGAACCACTTGCAGTGTTACGCGAAGCTGAGGCTAAGGGCAAACTTACAGTGAAGGGTCAAGAGGTAATGCGTAAACTTGAAAAGATAAATGCTGAGGCTGCTAACAGATATGGAGAGCTTACTAAATTGGGAGCTGAACAACATAAGGGAATAGCCAAAAGAATGGTACAAAATTTCCCTGAAGTTTTTGCCGATAGCGCTGTTATTGAAGCCAAAAGTACTGTAGTCATACGCTGTATTTTATCAATGGAGAACGAGTTACAGCAGATGCTGACAATGAACCCAAAGCTTAAGATCACACATGACGCAAGTGCACATGATTTGTATTATATGAACTTATCTGACCCTAATTTGAATAAGTTATGTAAGGAGAAGGCTGTAGACAGCACATACAATGCTTGGAAAAAAGAGAATGTAAATTCTTATCCTTTGATGACAAGACTGTTTAATGATACTGCCTATATAAATAAGAATGTAAATATGGATAAGTTGAATTATCAGCTTTTCTCAATAGCAACGATACTTCAAAATACAGAATTGCGCAACAAGATTTCGCTGTATGATATATTCACAGACAGTGAGCTGTATGACGATTGGCGTTATGAGAACAACTGGTGGTATATCCATTTTGGTGCATGTCCACTTACAGAGGCTAAAATGCCTTATTCACAACGCTATCTGTTGCGTAATATAATAGAAGAAGCTGACAGTTGTATAGCTTTACCAAAACCTGGTGCCACTCTCCGTTTTGGCCACGACTCAATGGTAATGCCGCTCGTTTGTCTAATGGGGATAAATGGTTATGACCAACAGATTAAGGATCTTAACGATGTGGACCTGAAAGGATGGAGACTATATGATGTTGTGCCTATGGCATCTAACTTACAGTTTATCTTCTATCGTAAGAATGTTAAGGATAAAGATGTTTTGGTAAAGGTCCTTCTAAATGAAAAAGAGGTGAAGCTGCCTTTAAAGACAGACATAGCACCTTATTATCATTGGAAAGATGTAAAAGACTTGTATAATGCTAAATTGGCAGCATACAAAGAATAGAATCAAAGAATCATCTTGCTGGCGAAATCCCAAACCACGATTCCGGCAGTAACTGATACATTGAGCGAATGCTTGGTACCGAACTGCGGAATTTCCAAGCATCCATCGCTCATATCTACAACCTCCTGATGTACGCCTTTAACTTCGTTGCCGAAGATAATGGCGTATTTTTTGTCTTGTAATGGCGAAAAATCCTGCAACTTGGTACTGCCTTCTACTTGTTCTATCGAATATACTGTAAAGTCGTCTTTGTGAAGAGCGTTTACGGCTTCTTCAGCGGTAGCAAAGTATTTCCATTCCACACTGTCTTCTCCTCCTAAAGCTGTCTTGTGTATTTCGGGGTTAGGAGGACAGGCTGTTATGCCACATAGATATATAGCTTCTACACGGAATGCATCACAGCTACGGAAGACGCTGCCTACGTTATACAAACTGCGTATATCATCGAGCACAACTATGAGCGGCATCTTGTTCGACTCCTTAAATTGCTCTACCGACATGCGGTGCATTTCTATAGTACGCAGCTTTCTCATCCTTCTTTGGTCTTGAATGCTAACGCATACATACGCATCTGTTTCATCATAGCCAGTAGACCGTTGCTGCGGGTAGGCGACAGGTGTTCTTTCAGACCTATTTTGTCTATGAAATATAGATCGGAAGTTAATATTTCGCTAGGTGTATGACCGCTTAGTACTCTTATCAGTAATGCGATAATGCCTTTTACTATCAAGGCATCGCTCTCGGCTGTGAATTGTATTTTGCCTTCTACATAATCCGCTTGGAGCCATACGCGACTCTGACAGCCATCTATAAGGTTGCTATCTGTTTTGTATTTTGGATCAAGTGGCTTCTCTTCGTTTCCAAGATCTATAAGTAGTTGATACTTGTCCATCCATTCTGTGAAATCAGAAAACTCTTCGATGATTTCATCTTGTTCCTCGTTTATTGTCATATGTTCGTCTTTTTATTCTAATATCAATTCGTAATCTACTACATCCAGCCATTTGTCAAACTTCATGCCGACCTGTCTGAAATGTGACACTTTACAGAAACCCAATTTCTCGTGTAAGCGGATGCTGGCTTCATTGCCGGCTGTGATGCAAGCGATAAGTGCGTGGATGCCATGCTGGCGGCAGTCTGAAAGGAGACGCTTCATCAGTTTAGTACCTATACCTTTTCCTTTACTTTCAGGAGAGATATAAATAGTTGTCTCGTAAGATTTGGAATAGGCTGCTCTTTCTTTCCATGGATGTGCATAGCAATAGCCAAGCAACCGGTCATCTTCGAGATAAACAAGGTATGGACAAATTACTGAAATGGAGTTAATCCGTTTAGATATAGTATTTTCGTCCAACTGCTCTGTCTCAAATGTTATATCGGTTTCGGCTATATATTGATTATAGATGTCGGTTATAGCCTTGACATCTTGTGTTTCAACTTTCCTGATCATTATTAAATTCTGTTTTCACCAGTTTATAGAGTTTGTCGCTAGGACGAACTTTAGATTGTACCGGTATTGAAATGCGTTGTCCTTTATGTGCTGTCTCTACCGGTTTAAGATCGTAACGTATTTCTTCTGCGTTAAGGTACATCGCACCTGTGGTAGGACCTGTAATAAGTAGTTTGTCGCCAACACTGAAGTCGCCTGCTTCAATCGCGAATTCGGCCACTCCGAGTTTATTGAAGTATTTAATGCCTTTGCCTATATATACTTTTCTCTCTGTAGCACAACTGCCATAGTGTTTGTTCCATTCACCTAATGTCTGACCTTGATAATATCCATCCCAGAAACCACGGTTGAACACTGCTGACAGACGTTTATCCCATTCGTCTTTTTTCTCTTCGGTGAAAGTGCCTTCAAGCACACTCTTGATAGCTTCTTTGTAGCATGTTATGACAGTATGCACATACTCAGGACCACGGGCACGGCCTTCTATCTTGAAGACTCTTACGCCACTCTTCATCATACGATCGATAAAGCGTACTGTCTTAAGGTCTTTCGGACTCATGATGTACTTGTTGTCAATCTCAAGTTGGTTGCCGGTATCTGTGTCTGTTACTGTATATGAACGGCGACAAAGTTGCATGCACTCACCACGGTTGGCGCTACGTCCCATCGTATTAAGGCTAAGATAGCATTTGCCGCTAATGGCCATACAAAGGGCTCCGTGACAGAACATCTCTATTCTGATCTGTTTGCCTGAAGGTCCGCATACGTTATCTTCGCATACCTGACGGTATATCTCAGCCACCTGGTCCATATTCAGTTCGCGGGCCAATACAACTACATCGGCAAACTGTGCATAAAACTTAAGTGATTCAATATTTGAGATATTGAGCTGGGTAGACAGGTGAACCTCTTCACCTATTTTATTGCAGTAGCTCATCACTGCCACATCGCTTGCTATGACAGCTGATATTCCGGCTTCTTTTGCCGCATCAACTATTTCGTGCATCAATGTTATATCTTCACCATAGATTATGGTGTTGACCGTAAGGTATGTCTTGATGCCATTTTGATTACAAGTAACCGCAATTTCACGCAGATCCTCTATAGTAAAAGTAGAAGCTGAGTGAGCACGCATATTAAGTTTCTCTATACCGAAGTATATAGAGTCTGCTCCCGCCTGAATAGCTGCTGTAAGACTTTCACGTGAGCCAACGGGTGCCATTATTTCAAAATCGGATATCTTTTCTTTCATTGGGTGCAAAGTTACTGCAAATCTATGGAATAAGCGAATAAAATAAAAAAAAATGACGCTAAATGTCTTGTATATAGGTGGTTGATAGAAACGGTATCATTTGCAAAAAAGATAAGTTTAAATTGCCGAGGAATAACTAATGTTAAAGGAATAAAATAAAGCTAATAAATAGTCATTCTCTCAATATTATTTGTACTTTTGTAAGTAAAACTTAAATTAATATTATAAAATGCTTAAATTTTTAAAGCGGATGTCTTTGATTTTTCTGCCTCTTATGTGTTTAACAGCCTGTAACAGTGAAGATGTAGAGACTTTGTTGTCTATTTGGGAAAACACTATTGACAACCATGGATGTAATTATGACTTTGATGCCCAGGGTAGATGCTATGGAACAGGCTCCATTGGCGAAGCAAATTTTAAAGCTAATCTCGTAGGACATGGATGGAAACACTATGCCACTTGGGAAATCAGTCAGGACGGAAAGCGGATGAGTAATGAATACTATGGGAATATGTATGGTGTCAGTCCGCATTCCTTTTATTTCGGATTGGATAGAACTGTGACTCGTTATTATACTTCTGATGCTGAAGCGATGACAAAAAAATGTGTTACAGAGAAATACACCTTCAACGATGAAGCAACAAGTCTTCTTCATTCCAGTCTAATGTTCGACGATAGTTCTTATATGCAAATTGTAGGATGGACAATGGGACAGATTGCTAGTTTTTGTGTTATCGAACCGTTAGGTGTGACAAGTGCCGGCAAAGCAATTTATGGCGTATCTATTTATGAGAAAATGACAGATGCTGAACTGAAAGATTTTCAGAGCAACTATCATCAATAAAATCGTTCTATGAACCTGTATCTTTGGCTTATATCAACGGCTTGAACTGTGTGTGTAGAATGTTAGATATAATATGGAGGCGAAGTTTTATATTATAACTTAATCGAAATCTTACCGAAGTCAATCATGGCGTTGATAAGACGTATCTCTTTGTATCTATTTAGATCTTCCACTCTTATGTCTTTTTCGGAGATGATGCCACGGTCTATCAGATATTGGCGCATGGTACCTTTTAGTAGTGGATGCTTGGGCGTGTACCATGCAGTGCCGTCATACAGAACCACGTTGGTGTAAGAAGTGTCGGTTATCAGTCCGTTTCTAACTATTAGTATTTCGTCGGCGTCTCCCTTCTGTTTTGATAATCTGTCAAGACAACTGCGGTCGGTACTCTTATATGAATAGCGTATGTCGTCTGCTGTTACTATATGAAGGGATTGTACGTTTCGCATCTTGTATTCTGAAAGAGAGAATGACGTAAAACCGTCTTTGTCATAACAAATCTTTGCCTTACCGGTGAATCCTTTGCAGGCAGGCAACTTATCTTCTAACAAAAGTATTTTACATCCCGGCCAGAAATGTTGACGTGTATTATTCATACGTCTGTTATGGTATGCAATGTTATTAATGCTACCATCAGTCACTCTTATTGTTTCAAAATATTGGCACATATACTTTTTGTATTATTTCGTTGTATTCGTCTATCCATTTGCTCTTGGCTGTAATTCCTCCTCCGGCCTTGAAATACATTTGACCGTTTTCCTGGTCTATAAACCTTATCATTACGGCGCTGTCGATGCATCCATTTTGATAAATGCCCATTATACCTGTATAGAAACCACGATTGTAGTTCTCTGCTTCAGATATTATGTCTACTGTCTTTTTCTTTGGAGCTCCTGTTATAGAACCGGCAGGGAGCATCGAGAAAATGATGTCACCTACATTATCTGTATAATGGTCTGGCAAGATGCCACTTATCTCAGAACTGGTCTGGAGTATGGCGCCTTTGTTGGTGTTGATGTTCTCTATATACCGATACCGGTCTACTTTTACATCTGTCGCTACAATGCTGATGTCATTTCTTATAAGATCTACTATGGTGGCATGCTCTGCTGCCTCTTTCTCATTTTTCATAAGAACTTCTGCGGCGTTTACAATAGTAGCATCAATAGTTCCCTTCATGGGGAATGAACTTATTTTTCGGTTGTTTATCTTCACAAAAGTTTCGGGCGAAAAACATACCAGTTTATCCTTTATCCATAGTTTGTAAGGAGCTTCCGAACGATTAAATATAGTCTCTAAACCAATATTTGTCTTTATTGGTATCCTGCATGTAAGATTTGCCAGATAACTGTTCCCCTCTTTTATGTTAGACTGTACGATATCAAAACTCCTCTTATAGTCTGTGGTTGATTCTGGAAAAATGTTCCACTCTGGCTCTTCTTTATGCTTATCACCACAACAGGTCTTAACCATATTGGTATTCCCATTGAAGTAAAATTTGCATTCATTGTCGTTAATATCAGAAAGTTCTTCTACGTACGACATGGTCTGGTCATAATTGATAATAAAAATACATGCTCTGCCTGCTTTAGACAAACTGTTAATCCTGAAAATCGCCTCTTCTCTGTTATATACTCTCATTAATTTTTGGCATTAAACTGCAAAAATACTCAGAAAATTCTGAAAAAACAAAAGCATCTTTGTTATAATAGTTATTTTTTGTATTTTTGCATCTATGAAAAAGAACATATGTCTTTTGATATTTTGTACAACTGTATTGTTTACCGGTTGCGTACAGAAAAAGTATAATGCTGATAAATTCACCGTAGAGACGATAAACAGATATACGCCTGTGAAGAATCAGGGCTTCAGCAGCGATTGCTGGGCTTATGCGATGCTTGCTACAATAGAAAGTGAGCATATAGAGCGTGGCGACTCTGTGAATCTGTCGGTCGCTTACGTAATGAGGATGAGGCTTAAAGATGAGTTCCGCAGATATTATTTGTCGGGTGGGCACATCTGGTTTACAGAGAGAGGAATGGGGCAGACATTGATAAACACTATTGAAACTTATGGAGCAATGCCTTATGATTCTTATCAGGATAAAGATGGATTCAGAAGTGGAGTGCTTTGTAATAAACTGAAATATATAGCTGATAATGCTATAGGTCGAAAATCAGAATTGAAATATACAGAGAGTATAATAGAAAGCAATCTTGATGACATGCTGGGTCCGGCACCTCTTCATGTCTATATGCTTGGTGCAGAATATACACCATTGGAGTTTGCTCATAGTGTTTGTGGAAAGGATGAATATGTAGCTCTTACTAGTTATACTCATCATCCATTCTATCAGCAGTTTGCCTTGGAGGTACAAGATAACTGGGAGCAGAACCTGCAGATGAATATACCTTTAGACAGTCTTGAGAATGCAGTGATAAAAGCGTTACGGCATCATCATAGTGTATGTTGGGAGGGCGATACCAGCGAACCTGGGTTCTCTTTTGCTTCGGGTGTAGCCAGATTGCAGAATGAAAACAAGGTGGTTACCCAAAAAGACCGTCAGAATTCTTTTGAGAAATTCCTTACTACCGATGACCATTGTATGGAAATACTTGGATTGGCGCATGACAGATACGGTAAGCGTTACTTTATCTGTAAAAACTCTTGGGGTACTGATAATCCTTATAAAGGTCTGATGTATATGTCTGAGAATTACTTCCGCCTGAAGACTATTGCGGTATACTTGGTAAAAAATATCTAGATATAAAAGATGCGCCCCGAAGCTATAAAAAACTTGTGGGGCGCACATATTTTGGAGAGATATTTATTACTTATTTATTTATTAAGCCTCCAGGTACAACCGTCTTTGGTATCTTTTACTTCAAATCCGGCCTCGCTCAACGCATCGCGTATCTTATCGCTTGTAGACCAGTCTTTATCAGACTTTGCTTTGGCACGAAGGTCAAGTACCATATTGACAACCTTTCCGTATGCATCTTCACGTGCATCATTATCATTGCCTTTTTCTTCTTTCAGACCTAAGAGATCGAAAGCAAAAAGATTAATAGTGTCATTGAGTTTCTGCAGGTCTTCAACACTAATCTTAGCCTTGTGGTCTATGATGGTATTGATAAGATGGCATGCTTCGAATAGACAACTTATCACAATAGGAGTCTGCAAATCATCATTCATAGCATCATAGCAACGCTGTGGAAGTCCGGCAACAAACTTTGCAACTTCAGCATCACTTGCATTCTCAGTATTAATCCGTTTCATGTCTGTAATACCGGTAAGTAGCCGGTCAAGTCCCTTCTCGCTAGCTATAAGAGCTTCGTTAGAGAAATCAACAGTACCACGATAGTGAGCAGACAATATAAAGAAACGTATAGTCATAGGAGAATAAGCTTTATCCAAAGAGGCATGATTGCCTGTAAAGAACTGCTCAAGTGTGATAAAGTTGCCAAGACTTTTACCCATCTTCTGACCGTTGATGGTAATCATATTGTTGTGCATCCAGTAGTGTACCATCTGGTCACCCTGACTGGCTACAGCCTGAGCTATTTCACACTCATGATGAGGGAATACAAGGTCCATGCCACCTCCGTGAATATCAAAATGATTGCCAAGGTATTTACGTCCCATAGCGGTACATTCACAGTGCCATCCAGGGAAGCCTTCACTCCATGGAGAAGGCCAGCGCATGATATGCTCAGGTTGAGCTTTTTTCCATAATGCAAAGTCTACCTGATTATGCTTTTCACCAACACCACCTAATTCACGGCTGTTATTGATGACATCGTCAAGGTTACGACCTGACAGTATGCCATAATGGTGATCTTTATTATATTTTTCTATATCAAAGTATACGCTGCCGTTGCTCACATAAGCATATCCATTATCAAGAATCTGTTCTACCAATTTCTCCTGCTCAATTATATGACCGGTAGCATGTGGCTCAATGCTTGGTGGAAGCACGTTAAGTGCATTCATCGCATCGTGATAACGATTAGTATAGTATTGAGCTATTTCCATTGGCTCCAACTGTTCCAGACGAGCTTTCTTCTCTATTTTGTCATCACCCTCATCAGCATCATGCTCAAGATGACCTACATCTGTGATATTGCGTACATAGCGTACCTTATATCCCAGATGTTTAAGATAACGGAAAAGAACATCGAATGTTATTGCTGGACGGGCATGGCCCAAATGTGGGTCACCATATACTGTAGGACCACATACATACATGCCTACATTAGGTGCATGTAGAGGTTCGAAACGTTCCTTTTTACGACTCAGAGTGTTGTAGATAAAAAAATTCTGTTCCATAAATAACATTTTATTTGGTGGTGCAAAGATAGTGCAAATAGAGGGCAGAACAAAATAAAAAATGAAGTTTCTTATTTTTTATACATTTTAGTTGCGTAAAAAAACTATAATTATTAATTTTCAACACGATTTATTTTGATTTCATTACAATTTAATGTAACTTTGCCACACTATTTTAAACTTAAAAGAATTTATAACTAGGTATAATAATGGCATATACACGTATAACAGCTGCTGAAGCTGCTGCAATGATAAAGAACGGGGAGAATATAGGCCTTAGTGGATTTACACCAGCCGGTGCAGCTAAGGCAGTGACAAAAGAACTTGCTAAAATAGCAATAGCAGAACATGAGAGCGGACGCCCATTTCAGGTGGGATTATTTACCGGAGCTTCTACAGGTCAGAGTACTGATGGTGACTTGTCTAATGCTCAGGCGATAAAATTCCGTGCCCCATATACTACTAATGGAGATTTCCGTAAGCATGTTAATGCTGGAGAGATAGCATATAATGATATGCATTTAAGTCATATGGCGCAAGAACTGCGTTATGGCTTTATGGGTGATGTAGACTGGGCTATCCTTGAAGTATGTGATATAGAAGAGGGTCCTGATATGTGCAAGGCCTATCTTACTGCTGCTGGTGGTATCAGTCCTACTATAGCTCGTCTGGCAAAACATGTTGTTCTTGAACTTAATTCATTCCACAGCAAGGGTGCAAAGTATTTGCATGATGTATATGAACCTTTAGATCCTCCTTACCGTGAGGCTATTCCATTGTTACATGTTGGTGACCGTATTGGTAAACCTTATGTTGAGATTGACCCTAAGAAGATTGTAGGTGTAGTGGAATGTGATATTCCAGATGAAGCGCGTTCATTCAAGGATTCCGATCCTGTAACTACACAAATTGGTATGAACGTAGCTGGATTTCTGTTGAATGATATGCATCGTGGAATAATCCCTCGTTCATTTCTGCCTTTACAGAGTGGAGTAGGAAGTACTGCTAATGCTATTCTTGGAGCTTTGGGTCAGGACAAGAACGTGCCAGACTTCGACATATATACAGAAGTATTGCAAGACTGCGTTGTGGATATGATGCTTAATGGTCGTGTAAAGAATGCTTCTGCTTGTTCTCTTACAGTTACTAACGAATGTCTGAAACAGGTTTATGATAACATAGATTACTTCAAACATCATCTTACGCTGCGCCAAAGCGAGATATCCAATTCACCTGAGGTTATACGCCGACTAGGTGTTATTGCTATCAATACAGCTATTGAGGTTGATATATATGGTAATGCCAATTCAACACATATTTGTGGTACTAAGATGATGAACGGTATTGGTGGTAGTGGTGATTTTGAACGTAATGCTTTCATCAGTATCTTTACTTGTTCTTCAGTAGCCAAGGGCGGAATGATTAGTGCTATTGTACCTATGGTAAGTCATCAGGATCATTCAGAACATGATGTTAATATAATTGCTACAGAGCAGGGTGTAGCAGATTTGAGAGGTAAGAGTCCTATGCAGCGAGCACAATTGATAATAGAGAATTGTGCGCATCCTGATTATAAGCAGTTGCTTTGGGATTATCTTAAAATTGCAAAGGGCGGTCAGACTCATCATTATTTGCCAGCAGCATTTGCTATGCATGATTCACTTGCACGTAAGGGTGATATGCGTCTTACTGATTTCGCAGAATATATAAAATACTAAAGAAATAATAACATAGAATGGGCGCTCTTTGTAAAGGAGCGCCCATTTTTGTTATCGTGATATTCATCTTCTATTCTCGAATATCTGAAATAATCTTCCTTAAAGTTACTTTTTCGTTATGTTTGTTTTTTGTAAGGGATTAAATAACTCCTTACATATTAATTTTGACTTCTTTTCCAGAATATCTAACATTAGTTGATGCATTCTCGTTGTCAATAGCTTCGTTTCCTGCAGGTGTATTATTGTTTACTAATACGATACGGAACTGCCTTTCTTTTAGCATACCCTTAAATTTACCGGTACGATCTGCTATCGTAAGTGTATGTTCCTTGTCATTCCACTTGAAAGTAATCAGTGAGTATTGTCCTTTTTCGTAATTATAGTTATCACCTTCATCTTCGTATAGAGTAAAAGAACCGTCTTTACCTGGATATACTCTTATTTCCAAATTATTCCAAGGTTTCTCTTTTGCATATTCTACATTAGGACCAAATGGGATAATAGAACCGGCTCTAACATAAACGGGCATTATGTTGATAGGGCAAGCCTTGCTTATCTCACGTCCACCTTCTATCTTTTGATTAGTCCAGAAATCATACCACTCAGTACCTTCAGGTAGATATACATTAACTCCGGCAGCAGCCTTTGTTATATCAGGATAAGAAAGATGACCGCGTTTGTTTTCATCCTTCCATGTGTATAGAGGGTCAGTAACCGGTTTAACAAGGATGTTGCGGCCAAATAGGTATTCGTCATCTCTGTTTATAGCCTTTTTGTCGTTCACAAAGTCCATTACCAGTGGACGAATCATGCTACCGCTATTTAGTACGACATCGCCTGCATTACTATATATATAAGGTAACATGCGATAACGTAATTGTATATACTCTTTCTGTATATCAAAAGCCCAGTCTCCTTTATTACCGAAACAGTATAACTCGTCTCTCATAGGCGAAGAACAGTGATTTCTCATAAGAGGCATAAATGCACCCCACTGCATCCATCTTACCTGTAACTCTTGAAGTGCAGGATTTTTTGGATCGTTATTATAGTCCCAACCGAAGAAACCGCCTATATCATTGTTCCAGTATGGTATACCACATATTACATAATTCAATCCCGATGGTATTTGATTTTTCATCACATCCCATCTGCTTGTGATGTCACCGCTCCAACTGAAAGTACCATAATGCTGTAGGCCGAATGCTCCGCAACGTGTCATCTGTACTGAACGTTTGTCATTACCTTTCATAGCACGCTGGTGTTCGTATATACCTTTGTTTGTCATCAATGGAAATGCATTTTTTACGCTTAGCCATGTGCCATCATAAGTCATATAATCATTATCTCCGGGCTTCTCAAAGTGGTCTGGTTCTGAAGAATCAGTCCACCATGCATCTATACCCATCTTATAAAGATTGGTAAGATATTTCCAATATATATCCCTTGCTTTTGGATTGAATGGATCATAAGGACGCACACCGGATTTCATTGGCCACGTTTCGAAAGGTAACAAAGCACCAATCTTTTTAAGTTCTTTATATTGTTGTGTCCAAGGACCAAAACTAGCCCATATTGATATAACAAAATGAGCATTCTGTGAGTGCACATATGTTATCATGTCTTCAGGAGTCTTAATTCTCAAGGTTTTGTAGTCTGCCTTTTTGTCTTCGTCGTTAGGCAAGAACTTGTCCCATGCTTTATCGCCCATCTTGTTGATATAATGAGGATTCATAAAACGCATAGCATTCCAGTTAGAATCACATCCCCAATATTGCCAGTCTTGTACAATACCGTCTAATGGTATTTGTAGTTCTCTGTATTTATCTACCACGGAGCATAATTCATCTGTGCTTTTGTAGCGTTCGCGACTCTGCCAGTGCCCCATTGCCCAAAGAGGGAACATTGTAGCCTGACCAGAAAGAGTACGTATTTGTTTTACGACACCATCTTGAGTTCCGTCTTTATACATAAAATAATAATCTTCCATCATTGCGACATCCGACTTGAATGATGTCTCTTCTGGAGAATCGTCAAAGTATGACTTACCGGCATTGTCCCAATACAGTCCATAACCTTTGTCGGATGTGAAATAAGGTATAGTGATGTTAGTATTGCCACTCCATATCGTTACATGTTGACCTCGCTGGTTTAGAGTTGGGCATTGACGTTGGCCTAGTCCGAATATGCTTTCGTCTTTATCCAGAACAAATGATTGTCTGAATTTGTATTTTCCATTGTTAGCATCACCAATATGTTTCTCATATCCAGATCCCTTTTCGGTCAGAAGTTTATTGTCTTTGCAATCCTTGAAAGACACTTCACCGTTATCCTTGTTTATAAGTACTATTATAGACTCAGACTTTAATATGATATCATTGCCTTGATCCAGATACTTTATATCTGTCTTTACCGGATTCATTATCACGGAATAACTTTTTTTGGCAGGTGCTGTTAGCATCGACATTGGATACTTTACCACCCTTACTATATAAGGTGAGTAAAATGTTATTTCCTCTGTTACTTTTTGTGATGGGATATCAATTTTTACCCCATTTTTAGTCTTGTTAAAGTCCTGTCCCATGATGCAACAGGACACAACTAATAATGCAAATAATATTAAACTTTTCTTCATATTGTTAGATTGTTATAATTATCTGGCAAAGTTATATATTTTGTCGTTAAAACGATAAAACATTTGTTGATACGTATAACAATCTCGTTGAAAATAGTTAATCTACTTGTATTCTGAAGGTTTACAACCGTATTTATCTTGAAAGCATTTACTTAGATAACTGGAAGAAGAGAACCCTACAGCTTCAGCTATCTCACTTATATTCATAGTCCCATTTCTTAACAATTTTGCAGCATGTTCAAGACGAATATCACGTATAAACATAGTTGGCGACTTGTCTAATAGAGCTGATAACTTCTTATACAATCCCGTACGATCCATACACATGTCCTTACTTAATAGTTCTACTGAATATTTAGAGTTTGATATATTCTGTTCTACAAATGCTGTCACTTTACTTACAAAGACCATCTCATTTTTCATCATCGTCATTTCTTCATGATGCTTTTCCATCATTTTCACTCTCATCTTCTTAATATAAATAGCAACACTGATGGATAAGATTAGTATGCATAATATTCCGTATATATAATGAGCTGCAGTAGTATCCCACCATGGAGCGCAGATTTCGAATGATATTGTTTTTATCTCTCCCTGCCATTGATTTTTATTCATTGATGCCATGACCTGCAATGTGTATTTACCTGGAGGTAATTCCACAAAAGATAGATGTAGTATACCCTTTGAGTCTACAGCCCCACCTTGTTGGTTGGCAGATATTACATTCCACTTATCGCTTTTGTTCTCAAGTCTGTAACGATAAAAAGTCTGTTCCGGACGTATATAATTAAGTGCAGAAAAATCGAAAGACAATGAATTGTTATTGTAATCTAACCTTAAAGGTTTGTTTATATCATATTTTTTACCCTGTATATATACATTTATCAGTAAAGGGTTTATCCTGTAATTAGGAAGTCTTATACTATCGGGATTGAATATTGTCCATCCGTTAACTCCCTGCAACATTATTATACCATTGGTTTTGCATATTGCCATACCGTTAATATAGTCATGCTTTTGTATACCATTCTCTTTTTGAAAGTTAATAAAAGTCAGATCATAGGGTTTTTTACCTATTTTTATCTCAGATATTCCATAACTTGTACTAACCCATAAATGATGCTTTTTATCTTCTATGATAGAGTGCACCAGATTATTGCATAGTCCATCTTCTGTATAATATGTCTTTTCACTATTGCCGATAAATAATCTCAGTCCATCATTAGTTCCACACCATACCCATCCGCGGCTGTCACGGTATACTGTGTTATATCTTTTACCGTGATATATTGTATTGTTGATCACAGGTTTATCCGGTTTATAATTCGGAATCAATGAGAAAGCACTTTTGTATGGTGAAGCATATAATATCCCACGGTTATATGTGCCAAACCATAATCCACCCTGTTTGTCTATACACATGGTATTCAGTCCGGTGATAACAACAGTCCCGTCAGATAACTTCAGACGATCATTGTATGTATATTTGTTATTGTTAAGATCGATATTCCAATATCCTTTAGGACAAGTTATAAAAGCCCTATTATGTTTTGTCACCACTAGTGTATGAAAGACATAGTCCTTCTGCATCAACTTTTTCCATTTTCGTGTGTTTGTATTAAAAGAGAAAAAACCTGATTTAGTACCATTCCTCAGTTGATAGAATATATTGCCCGGACCTTTTACTACAAGCGATGTATTTCCAAACATTGCCTGTTCTTCTTTTTTGTATGCAGAAACTCTAAATAGGATGCTACGAGAGTGCATATCAATGCACACCACTTCACCATCCTGATAGAAAAGATATAATTTGTTTCTGTCTGTATCTAGATCTAAAAGATTACCCGCATCTTTAGGAGCATTATAATATTTGTGCAAATCAAAATTAAGAAGTCCTCGGTCAGTAATCAACCATATGTTTTTTTGAGAATCAATAAAGAAGTCGTTTATTTTTTCATTCACTCCCATTCTTTTGAAATATGATTTTATATTTTTAGTATAACTCATATTTCTTATATCCATACACAACAACTTTTGCCAGTCCTTTACCCATAGTCTGTCGTTCTTATCAAGATATAGATGATAAAAACCGCGATATGATGTAATTGGGAAATAATAGTTGTCTTTCTTGTGTATGTATGAGAATTGGAAACCGTCGTACATGTTCACATTACCGGCAGTAGTTATAATCATACGCCCATCTGATAACTGCAGCATTTGCAGTACCATATTGTCACATAGTCCGTCTTTTGCATCAAGGCACGAGAATATTTCGTCAGAAGCCTTCGCTGAGAAAACAAAGAAACATAATACGATCAGTATTATTCTAGTAATATTATTTCGTATTGTTAGTCTCATCGTTCATATGAATTATTTAAATGTATTCCATCAGTACATCCCATACAGCAATAATATGACATATACTGCCTCCTAAAACAAAAAAGTGGAATACGGAATGCATGTACTTCTTTTTATTTAGGCTGTAGAAGAGTGCTCCTGTAATGTACGATACACCCTCAGCTCCAATCCATATCATAACATTCGTACCTACATTATCAAGAAGTGGTTTGAAAGCAACCATTACAGAGAGCCCCATACCTATGAAGCATATAGTTTCGAAGTTGCTATGCTCTTTAAGTTTCACAAAACTTGTAATTGTCCCAGTTATTGCACACAGCCATACGAAAATGAATATTCCCCATCCCCAATATCCCTGTTGCCTAAGGGCTATAAGAGTTAGAGGCGAATAACTACCTGCTATATGCCAGTAAATAGCTGCATGGTCATATTTCCTGGAAATCTCTTTAGTATGATGATAATGTGCCGGAATAGCATGATATACTGTTGATGAAATATAAGACCCAAGCATACCAACCAGATATAGAATTACACCTATAATAGCCCAACTGTTATGACCCTTAAAGCATATATTAAGGAATATGATTCCTGCTACTACGCCCAGAGCAATACCTGCAGCATGCGACCATGTATTGATAAGTTCTTCACTCTTAGTATATCGTATCATAAGAAAAATTGTCGTTTATTATTTCGCCCGCTAAGGTAAGAATAATAAACGACAATTACAAAATTATTAGGCTTTAACAGACAATGTTCATGCCATTATCGGGCTCTTAACATGTTATAGAACTATTGATAATTTACATAAAGCCTTTATATCTTTATTCGTCTGCAATAGTGAAGTCAAGTTGTTTCTTCTCAAGATTAGCTTTTGCTACCTGAATTTTTATCTCATCACCAAGCAGATACTTGTTGTGGTGACGCCGACCAATAAGACAGTAGTTCTTCTCATCGAAATCGTAATAGTCATCACCAAGATCGCGGATTGGTACCATACCTTCACAGTGGTTTTCATTTATTTCGCAGTATATGCCATAAGATGTGATACCGCTGATATGTGCATCATATGTATTGCCTACCTTATCACTCATAAACTCTACCATCTTATACTTTATGCTGTCTCTTTCTGCAGTTGCAGCTACCAGCTCCATGTCGGAGCAGTGCACACAAAGTTCTTCGTAATGATCTTTGTTTCCACTTCGTCCACCTTCTTGATAACGTGTCAGCAAGCGGTGAACCATCGTGTCTGGATAACGGCGTATTGGACTTGTAAAGTGAGTATAGTATTCGAATGCCAGTCCATAGTGACCGATGTTGTGAACACTATATTTAGCCTTCATCATGGCTCTAAGAGCAACCATCTCGATTAGTTTTTGTTCTCTCTTGCCACCGCAGTCATCCATCAGTTTGTTGAGGCTTCTGGATATTTCACCTTTAGTACCTGCTGTCTTTAGTTTATAGCCGAATTTTACAATAAACTGTTTCAGAGTCTCCAACTTTGTTGGGTCTGGATTGTCGTGTATACGATATGGCAGAGTCTTGGCTTTTACACCTTTCTTTACTTTTCCAATGCTCTCAGCTACTGTACGGTTAGCGATAAGCATATATTCTTCTACCAACTTGTTGGCATCTTTAGACTTCTTGAAGTAGCAACGTGTGGGTTTGCCCTTGTCATCTATATCGAAATGCAACTCTTCGCGGTCGAATTTCACAGAACCGTTTTTGAATCTTGCAGCCCTTAGCTTTTTAGCCAGTCTGTCAAGTTGAATGAGTTCATTAGCGTATTCACCTTTATATCCATCTTTGCCTGCTTGCGGAGCCGGTTCACCTGTTCCGTCCACAACGCCATTATCTTCAAGTATGGATTGCACTTCTTCGTAAGCAAACCTTCGATTACTCTTTATTACAGTGTGAGCCAGATGCCACTTCTTTATGTTTGCATCCTCATCCATCTCGAATATTACACTATAACAAAGCTTTTCTTCGTTAGGGCGCAAAGAACAGATAAAGTTGCACAGTCTTTCAGGCAACATAGGTATGGTGCGGTCTACCAAATATATACTAGTAGCTCGGCTTACAGCCTCCTTATCTATAATAGAACCCTCAGTAACGTAATGTGAAACATCAGCTATGTGTACACCAACTTCCCATAGACCCTTTTGCAGTTGTCTTATAGACAGAGCATCATCAAAGTCCTTGGCATCTTTTGGATCGATAGTGAATGTGGTTACATCACGGAAGTCCTCACGTTCCTTGTAATCCTGGTCAGTTATTTCTCCGCTGATCTTGTCTGCGGCTTCTTCTACATTTTTAGGATATACATATGGAAGTCCGTAAGTGGCCAGTATAGAATTCATCTCTACATCGTTATCACCTTTCTGGCCTAATACGTCAAGGATTTCTCCTACGATGTTCTTATTCTCTTTACTAGGCCATTGTATGATTTTTACCACTACCTTGTCGTCAGTCTTACCGCCTTTGAGTTTCCTTTTCGGTATAATGATATCATGTACAAACAGATTGCTTTCGGTTACACAAAAAGCCAAATCCTTGTCAATACGTAGTCTGCCTACGAATGTATCTTTGCCATGTTCCAGAATATCAGTAACCATGGCCTCCTTGATATGATTCTGTCGGCGAGCTAAGAATGAAACTCTTACTTTGTCACCGTTAAGTGCAAACATAGAGTTACGCTCGGCTACAAACACAGGTTCTCCACCGTCATCAGGCAAGAAACTGTTTTTGCCATTACTCTTGCGTACAAACTTGCCTTCCTGTACCTGTCCCTTCATGTTCAGTCGGTAAGAGCTTTCAGATACTTTACTTATATAATCATCCCATGCCATCTCTTCCATTACATCTATTGCCAACATCTTAAGCGGATGAGTATCAAGACGTAATGATCTGAATATCTGTTTAAAGCTATATGTTTCGTTAGGATTGCTCTCGAAAAAGTCTTGTAATGCTTCTACAATCTGCTTCTTCGACATCCTTTTGCCACCTTTCTTGTTCTTTCCCATAATATTTATGTTTAATTTAGATTAATCCTAAACTCTATATATCGCAAAGGTACTAAATAATTTGCAATAATCAATAAATGCATATCTTTTTTTATAAATTGAAAATTATTTAGGCCTTGGTTGCATTGGTGACAGTATTATTATAATGCCATCTTTTATTTTTGCGTCATTTCTATGATTCGGCTACTCATTTCGTTTGTACTTGTTATCATCAGTCCTATTTTCATAAGATAATCACCTGTGTATGTTTTGTTGTCGAATGACAATTTTGACTTTTCACCTGGCATCAGATTGACTTCTTTTACTGTATAAAGTGCTGATGGATTAAGTCCTTCCATTTTGGTCGGTAGCAGGTTAGCCATAAATCTTGGGTGAATATCATAGGCGAAGACCAAAGCATGTGTCTTATCGTCTGATACGCGCTGTATCACACAGTGGTCTCCATTATAAGGTGATGCAAGGCGGTAAATATTGGCACTGTATATTAATGGTTTAAGACGGTTATACTCTTTAACCGCTTCTTTGCAGAACTGCATCTCGTTGGCTTTTAAACTTTTAAGATCTATGTCAAAACCAAGTTTGCAACTCATATCCACATCCACTCTGAATTTAATACTTGATGTCCTATTCCAGTTAGTTACATGAGAACACATTGCCTTGGCTGGCATAAACTGAGAGAATCCCCATTGTATATATAGTCTCTCTACAGGGTCCGTATTGTCGCTGCACCAGTATTCATCAAAATATTTTAGGGCTTCGTAGTCGCATCTTCCGCCACCACCGGAGCACATCATCAATGTAAGGTCGGGATATTTTTTCTGTATTCTCTGCAGCACATTATATAATCCTTTCACATAGTCGACATATAGATTCCCCTGTTTTTCCTTTTCGTAAGTAGAGTATATGTTTGTTATAGGACTGTTGCAGTCCCACTTAAAGAATTTCAGTCCGGGGTTTTCTGTCATTATATTGTCTACTATGCCGAAAACAAAATCTTGAACTTTAGGATTTGTCAGGTCAAGGACCAGCTGGTTGCGATAATAGTAGGTTTCACGGTTCGGTAGTTTAAGCATCCAATTTGGATGTTTCTCAGCCAGTTCGCTCTTCGGATTTACCATTTCTGGTTCTATCCATATTCCAAATTTTACGCCGGCCTCATTAGCTGCTTTCACTAGATATGGAATGCCGTTTGGCAACTTAGTCTTGGTAGCCTGCCAGTCTCCTAATCCGGCATGGTCATCTTTACGAGGATATTTATTGCCGAACCATCCGTCGTCTAGTAAGAAGAGGTCAACGCCAAGGTCCTTAGCCTCCTTAAACAGACTTGTTAGTTTTGCTTCATCAAAGTTGAAGTAAGTATTCTCCCAGTTGTTAAGCAGTGTATATCTGTCACCATCACCTTTGCGCAATTGGTATTTCATAGCCCATCTCTGGAAATTTCGGCTACCTTCTCCAATACCTTTTGTGCTTAGTGTGAAAATAAACTCAGGTGTCTTCAGCACCTCGCCTTTTTTCAGCATATAGCACGAAGCATCAGGGTTGATGCCGCTTATTATTCTCAATTCATTATCATGGTCTATATCAAATGTAAAACGAAAATTTCCGGTCCATCCGATTGTGCCCATCAAGACTTTACCGCTATTCTCGGCTACATCTTCACCGAGACCCACTTCAAAGAATGGCTGTGAGAACATAGCCGCACGTGTACCCAATCGTGTATCTATTACTTTTTTGCCATATATCAACGGTGTCTTAGTCATCTGCATTTCTTTTGCCCAATCGCTGTGAAATTCAGTCAAGAAATATTTACTTTCCTCGAAGTATAACATAGATGAAGCATAACGGCTTAGACTTACCAGTCCGTTCTCGTTATGACTTATTTCTGTCCACTCCTTTATTATATTATCCTTTTCGTAAGCAGCGAAATGTAGAGTAACATTTACGGGATACAAATCATCCTTGAGTTTTATTATGGTTTCTGTACCACCGTTGATAGCCTTTGACGAATGTGATATATATTTTAGTATAGAAGTAGCATTACCGTCTACATGTCTTATCTCCATTGCCGGTTCAAAATAATCTTCAGTACCCATTACCGGATACACTTCATTACCCTTTGTTTGAGTTTGAGTGACATTTGTGCGAGGCATATCCAATAAGTCAAGATCAGTACCATCAGCGAGTCTTTCACCCAGATAAGTCTGGTATAGTCTACCGTTCTCCTTCACCTGCAATATAAGTTGTGTGTTGTCGGTAGAAATAACAATATTTGTTTTTGACCATACATTTGCGGTCATAGACAATAATACGACGAATATAAATGTAAGTTTTTTCATGATTAAAATTTTTCTAGTTACAAAGATATTAAAATATAACTAATTAATACTTCTGTCCGGTACTTTTATTGAATAAATTGTTTTTGTAGAAGTCTTCTAGATGTAGTTCAGAATATTAATCTATGATTTATTGTGGCTCGTTTTTTTGATGTAAATAAAAAGAAAAAGGCTCAACTCTTTCTGAAAGAGCTGAGCCACTTATATTGTATTTCTAATACGTTTTCAAAATAAAACCATCCGGTTATTTGCTACTCTCGATGGTTCCGTTAATTACTGCTGATGCTGCGAAAAATAGAGCAGCCATACAGCACATAAATGTTAATCCTGTCATAATCTTTTTCCTTTCTTTATTTTGTTATTTACTTTTAGTACATGCCTCACGACATCTCCAAGTTATCCTTTTCTTTCTTTTTACCTTAACCTCAACCTATTGTTCTGTATCCTTTACAATCTTTTTTTTACCTTAACTAATCCTATCAATTTTCCTTTGTTGTTATCCTTCTATCTTTTTACACTGCAAAGATACAACGAATATTCTCTCAAGTCAATAGTTTTATTATCTTTTGTGCCTAAAATAGGCACTTTCTTGATTTATATCAAGGCTTTGTGTGCGAGCACACATGCTTTATAGCACACAAAAGAATTAATATCATCACATATTTCAGTTTTGATATGCATACAATATGATTATTTTTTATATTTTGTGACAACTGTATCATCATAATTACTATATTTGCGAAAAAAGGAGGGGATTATGAAGATACTTATTGCAGGAGGAACAGGTTTCTTGGGAAAAGCCTTGACTGTTTATTTGTTGGATTGTGGTTTTGAGGTAAACGTATTGTCACGAGGCAGAGTCAGCCATAGTAATCTTATATCATATTATAAATGGGACGTAGAAAATGGTTTCATAGATAAGGAAGCCTTTGATGGTGTCAATGCCATTGTTAATATGACAGGAACGAATATGGGAGAGAAGCGTTGGACATCAAAGCGTAAGATTGAGATAGTGGAAAGCAGGACAAAGCCTATAGAACTGCTTCTATCATGTATCAGAAGACTTGGCATCCGGATAGATACATTTATATCATCTTCCGCTGTTGGATTCTATGGAGCTGTTACTTCTCAAAAAATATTTGTAGAAACAGATCACCCTGGAAATGATTTTCTAGCTTCTGTCTGCAGACAGTGGGAAGCTTCTGCCCTAAGTTTTAGTGATGTAGCAAAGCGTGTCGTGATACTAAGAAAAGGTGTAGTAATCGGTAAAGATGGTGGCTTGTATAAGAAGATGGTTCCATTTGCCCAAATGGGTCTTAATATAGCAATGGGGGATGGATCACAATTCTTGCCGTGGATAGATATACGCGATTTGGTTAAGCTGTATTATTTCATACTTACAGATGATCGTATCAGTGGTATTTTCAATGCAGTATCCACTCAGCAAATTACTATGAATGATTTTTCCAGATATATGCTTGCTTCACTTAACAAGAAATCTATTCTTCCCAATATTCCCGCTTTTTTAGTAAAGTTGATGACTGGAGATATGTCAGATATGATGTTGTATGGTTCAAGAGTGAGTAATCAAAAAATTATAGATGCCGGATTCAAATTTGATTATCCCAAACTTGATAATATATAGCGGTGATATTAGCATCCGCATATGATTTTGCATCTAACCTTAAATATATATTTTTATAATATCAATAGATGTGTGCATGATACAAAAAAATAGTTATATTTGCATATCTGACTGTATCAACATGGCCAGTATCTAACAAAATCATTAATACAATGAAAAATCTTAATTATTCAGTTGTTGGAAATTGTCGCACAGCAGCCATTATCTCAGAAAGAGGCAGCGTAGATTGGTTTTGCCTTCCTGATTTTGATTCTCCTTCAGCCTTTGGAAAGATATTGGATGAAGAAAAAGGAGGTAGTATAGAGATAATCGTTCCTCCAGATTATACTATATCACAGCAATATCTTGCCCATACCAATGTACTTGTAACAACTTATGAATCGCCACAACAGGATAGTTTTGATGTTATAGACTTCATGCCAAGATACAGAACAGGAGACGAATCATATTATTATACTCCTGCCGAATTATACAGAATGATAAAATTGACAGGCGGGCATCCTAAATTCAAGGTAGTTTACAATCCAAGATTGAATTATGCAGATGGTAATATAGTAAATAAATACGGTCCGAAATTCATAAAGACATGTTTGGAAGGTAATATTGAGAATGCCATCTATTTATATTCCAGTCTTGATTTTACATCTATAATGAAAAATAGAGAGATTGAACTCACCAAAAATGAATTCATGCTTGTATCATACAATCAGAAAGTCATCGATATTGATATGGAGAGAGTTTATCTTGAGTATTCACGTACCAAACTATATTGGCTGAACTGGTCTAACCGTTCTAAAAAGTATTCTTTATTTGATGATTACATAGAACGTAGCATGCTGATACTTAAGCTCATGTCTTATCAGCCAACAGGTGCTGTTTTGGCCGCCATCACCACAAGTATACCTGAAGTGATAGGTGGTGTACGCAATTGGGATTATAGATATTGCTGGCTTCGTGATGCCTCCATGTCTATTGAGACCCTAATACAAATAGGCCATAGTGGAGCTGCCAAAAGATTTATGAAATTCATAACTAATATTCTCCATTCCAAATCAGATAGTTTCCAGATAATGTATGGGATTCACTATGAACGCAACATAGATGAGAAAGAGCTTAATCATCTCAAAGGTTTTAAAGGGTCTCGCCCTGTCAGAATAGGTAATGCCGCATTTTGTCAGAAACAGAATGATGTTTATGGATACCTGATGAATGTTATTTATCAGTATTACCGGTATTTTAGTGGGACACTTGACGAGATTGAGGATTTGTTTGAAGTAGTAAAACATATAGGTCGTATTGTCTTGAAAGAATGGCGCAATCCTGATAGCGGAATTTGGGAGATACGTAATAAAAAGGAGCACTTTGTCTCTTCCAAAGTGATGTGTTGGGTTGCACTTGACAGAGCAGCAAAGATATCGGAGATGTTGCATAATGAACACTATTCAAAGCGTTATAGAGAAGAAGCAAAAGTGATAAAGCAGGATGTTCTGGAACATGGGTGGAAAGATGAGATCCAGAGCTTCTCTCAGACGTATTCCAATCTTGACTTAGACTCATCTTTATTGTTGATGGAAAAATATGGATTTATTTCTGGAGATGACCCTAAGTATAAGAAAACAGTGGATGCCGTATATTCCAATCTTAACTATAAGGGACTTATGTTCAGATATAATAATCATGATGACTTCGGAAAGCCTAAATCAGCTTTTACAATATGTAATTTCTGGATGGTTAGAGGTCTGTTTGTTACAGGCCGTCAAGATGAAGCACTTGAGATGTTTAAAAGATTACTTTCATATTCTAACCATGTAAAACTCTTTAGTGAAGACCTTGATTTCGACACTAAACAGCAGATGGGCAATTTTCCACAGGCATATTCCCATTTGGCACTTATTGATACAGCCATGCTCTTCTCAAAAGAGATCAAAATTTCAAAATTCATACGTCCTTGACAATCAATTGTTAAGTCTGTCTATATTTTCATATTCCACATAAATGGTATAAGAAAGGTAGAACGTCTGTCTGTAAAGGTATACAATATCTTGCGTTGTCAGATGTTGTTCCTACCTTTATGCTATATCCATTTTTGGGAACAGCCATAAACATATCTTCATCAGTTACATCATCTCCCATTGCTAAGATGAAATCATACCTGTCTTTGCTCAATAATCTTTTTATCTCATTTCCTTTTGAATATATGGGATATTTTATTTCCAGAATTTTATTGCCTCTCATCATTTGTAGTCCATGACGGTTGCATGGAGCTATAAGGGCATTTATCAATTGTTGCTCGCGAAGTACTGCCAACCAGTCGTCAACACTTCTGAAATGCCATACCAGTGCAGTCTTCTTCATCTCTATTCGTGATCCCGGAGTTTTGTCTACAAATTCATTCAGTATATGTATTATTTCGTCATCCCATTCCACATTTCCTATTAATTCTTTCCATATTCCGTCTTCTTTATAAGCAGCACCATGTTCAGCAACGAGATCAATATTCAGATTCCCAAACCATCTCTCCAATGTGTCTTTATCCCTTCCACTAGTAATGATAATCAGATTGTTTTTATCAGTGGAGGCTTTTTTCAGAAAATGCAATAATTCTTTTTCAGGATAAGCCTCTTCAGGATTATTTTTAAATCCCGAAAGAGTTCCGTCATAGTCAAATACCAACAAACGGTGTGAAGCATTTTTATAAGAACTGTGAATCTGTTTGCTATTCGACACATTTATCTCCTTATTATTCATCTGAGAGTTTTGATCGCATACATATATAAGATTAGTGATAAAGTCGGAAGCCCATTTATCAACAGTTTGTCTTGATATCGTAAGTTGCATTCGTTTCATTCTAAGCTCCTGTTCTGCAACAGGCATTCTGATAGCCTTCACTATAGCATTTTCTATCTGCTTTATATCGTTTGGGTTAATAAGTATAGCATCACTCAATTCAGCAGCTGCTCCAGCCATCTCACTTAGTATAAGTACTCCATGTCCATTTCCTTTTACAGCCACATACTCTTTTGAGACCAAGTTCATTCCGTCTCTGAGTGGTGCAACTAGACCGATGTCTGCCATAGAGTATATTGCGATTAGGTCGTTAAAGTCAAAACCATGATAGAAATAATATATAGGTACCCAATTTACGTTAGAATATTTACCGTTTACAGAACCGATTTTTTCATCTATTATTTTCTTAAGATCTGCATATTTGTTTACGTTGTCGCGTGATGGGACTATTATCATCATCAACGAAACCTTACCTCTATATTCAGGGTGGTTTTTTAGGAAGAGATGAAAACCTTTTATCTGATGTATTATACCCTTGCTATAATCCAGTCGGTTGACAGATAAAATCAGTTTATTATCTTTCCCATAATTATTTTTAAGTTCCTTCACATGTTCCACCATTTCCGGCTTTAGAGCTGCATCATGGTACATATCATAATTTATGCCCATGGGAAATGCGTTGATGTATGCTTTATGATGTCCTTGCAATACACAGTCAAGTCTTATATTCAGTTTTAGTACTCTGTATATTGCACTGGCAAAATGCCTCATATAGTCGGATGTGTGAAATCCTATCAGGTCAGCTCCAAGTAGTCCACTAAGCAATTCGGCCCTTTCAGGCAACACTCTGAATAACTCATAAGAAGGGAACGGCACATGATGGAAGTAGCCTATCTTAATATTTTTTATTCCATCTCTAAGCATTTTGGGTAATAACATCAAATGATAATCCTGTACCCATACGATATCCCCTGACCTTATTATTTTGCTTGCCTCCTCATAAAACTTTTCATTTACGAATTTATATGTGCGCCAGTTTCTTTCGTCATATTCCACAAAAGAGTAGAAATAATGAAACAATGGCCATAATATACTGTTCGAGTAACCCTCGTAATATTGGCTTATTTGCTTTTCTGACAGATATACAGGATGGTAGTTATACTTATCAAGAGTCTTGTTTAGTTTGTTCCTTACTCTCGGTTCTTTTACTTCCATACCAGGCCAACCAATCCAGTGCCTTTCCATATTCGGAATATTTAGAGAGTCCAACCCTGTAGCCAGTCCACCTTCACTTTTTACCAACTGGAATTCATCATTTTCATCTTTGATTATTTTTATTGGTAATCTGTTTGATATAATAAAGATTCTCATATACACTTTATTTTTATTTGGTTAGTTACTAAAGTTTCCAGTTCAATAAACACGAAAGAGGCATAAAACGTATCACAAGACAGATCTGTCTGCTTGTAACGTTGCAAAAATTTCAATACAACATATCAATTGATATATATTGTCAACACACAAAGTTAAATAAAATATTTGACACTTCCAAATGAATTAGCGTTTAAAAGCATTTATTATATAAAAAGCATTGTTATATATACGCCTTTTAATGAAATATTATAAGCAAGAAAAAAGCTGCCTAATAAATTTAGGCAGCCTTCTTCTTGTTTATTTCAACATTAACAAAATACAACCATGTTTAGGTAGTATTCCGGTTATCCTATCCTTCTTATTTACCTCACTTTTTCCTGTCCATAAATTATCTATTCTTACATTTTTTCTTTTTAATCTCAGTGATTTAATATCTACATTAATGTGTACGTTATCACTATCTGAAATATTGAATATTGCAAGATAAGTAGCCCCACTCTTAGAGTCTTTAGATGTAATAGCTAATTTGTCTTCAGACTGGAAAATCTGACGCACATCTGTACTATTATTATGCATATTCAAAACCGCACGGTTAGTAATCAAACTCTTGGTGAATTCATCAAGAGTTGGTAAATCACCTCCATACATCAAAGGAGATTTGAATATTGAGAAGAACGTCATTAATGTATACTGCTCATCCTTTGTAAGACGAGTCATACGATTGCTACCACGCTCACCCCTCACTGCTATATGTCCTAAAGGAATCATATCGCAATCAGGCCAAGTTCCTGATGCAATGTAGGGATACCATTTCTGAGATACATACATAAGATGTTTAATGTCATTCCATTGGTCCCACACATCGTTGACCATACGCCACATGTTTGCATGTGTAGAAACATGAGCCGCACTTTCTATTGGAGTCTCACCGGGAGAAAGACTCAGAACTATTTTTCTTCCACAGTTATCAATCGCATTACGTACCATATTAATTTCATCTTTATGGTAATATGGAGCTGACATATCATCTATTTTAATAAAATCTACACCCCATGAAGCATATAATTCAAATAAAGAATTATAATATTCCTGTGCACCTTTTTTTGTAGCATCAACTGTGTAGTTATCATGCAACCATGCGCAAAGATTGTCTGTGTTAAATATTTGCGATGCATTAATTCCATTTGTACCTTTAATAGGTAAGTTCATTTCTACAGCCTTCTTAGGAATACCACGCATTATATGTATACCAAACCTCAGACCTTTTGAGTGGATATAATCAGCAAGAGGCTTAAATCCTTTACCATCCAAAGCTGAAGGGAATTTCTTTACAGATGGTGTATAACGTCCCCATTTATCAATATTGAAAATAGGATCTTTTTCATTATAACCACCTGCTTTAGTGTTATCCACAAACCATCTTATGTCAACTACAATATATTTCCACCCATATTGCTTAAGATTTGCCGACATGTAGTCAGTAGCCTCTTTTATTTCCTTTTCGGTAACTGTAGGACCATAACAATCCCAACTATTCCATCCCATTGGGGGTGTTTGCGCCCATTGTTTAAAATTGCCAATCTTGGCGTTGGCTGTCAAAGACGCCAACACCAAGAACGCAAATGCTAAAAATGATTTCTTCATATTATATTATTAACCTACTATTTATCGCCTGATGAATATCCGGGATTCTGAATGAGATTCGGATTCTTATCTAGTTCTGCCTGTGGCAATGGAAGCCAGTACATTCTTTCTATAAATTTACGTTCCTGTACTACAACGGTAGGATCGTAAGTATAAGAACCATCCGACTTTTTAATTATCTTTATTCCATGTACTGTCTTATTCAGATATTCATCTCCAAGTTTCCATCTACGAACATCAAAATAACGATGTTCTTCAAAACAAAGCTCTACTCTACGCTCATTGCGAATCCTTTCCAACAAGGCAGTACCGGTATCAGTAACATCAGGCATTCCTGCACGCTTACGTATTACGTTTAAGGCATTACGTGCGCCGTCTTCGTCATTACATTCATAAAGAGCTTCAGCCAGATTAAGATACTGTTCACCTAGACGCAACCATATCCAGTCGCGGCGATATGGCATATTCCAACTGTTTCCAACATAGGCCGGGTTTAAAAATTTGCGCATATTGTAACCTGTGAGGGATGTATTCCATGAGTCATTGCCAAATTTAGAATCTTTACCACCACCCTTTTCTCCTTCATTCAGAAATGTCTCAAGGTTGCGACCTGCAAATTCATCGCCATTGCATAATACGCTAGCATGAAGACGAGGGTCACGATTCGCATAAGGATTGGCTGATTCTTGCTTATTGTTCCAGTCAAATTTTGTTCCATCTTTCATTTCAAAAGCGTCAACAAATTCTTGTATAGGACAGTTGCCACCCCAACCGCCATAACCGTTCGGGAAATTATATTGGTCAATACATGGGAGTGCTTCATTATTAGCACTTGTTGTGCCTTCACGAGCAAACAATACCTCCGGATTGCTTGTATCAAACCACATTTGCTTATAATTTTCTGTTGCATCAGAATACTTATTGTATAGAGAGTAGCCATTAGATACCGCTAGGTCTATACAGGCACTGGCAGCATCAGCAGCTAGGCGCCAACGATTTGATTTGGGGGATGTATATCCAATCAATTCATTCTTAACTCCTACATTCATGAGGTCACTTGCAGCATAAAGCAGTACTCTTGATTTTAGAGCCAGAGCAGCAACGTTTGTTGCTCTTCCATTGTCATTACCACTATATTTTGCAGGTAGTTCTTTTGCAGCAGAGTCTAGTTGGGCAGTAAGGAAATTTACACATTCTTCGTAAGAATTCCTTTTTTGTGCAAGAATCACGTCACGGTCATCTATTGTGAAGCTATGGGTTATAATAGGCATAGCACCCCATCGGCGCATAAGGTCAAAATACATAAGGCAACGGATAAATCTTACCTCACCTTTATATCTTGTACGTTGAGATTCTACTGTAAATGGTACGGAACCAATATTCTCAAAGAAAATATTGCAGTTAGCTATATTTGTCCAAACAGTAGACCATGATCTGTTGTCCCAACCCCACCATGCTCCATTAGATCTACCAAGATCTGATGAGTTTACATACCCAAGGTTGATTGGGTTGCAGCCTCTGTCCCATGTTAGTTGAGTCTCGTCAACAACAGAACTCTCCCAACTTTCAGTCCAGCCTTGACTAACTTGATTGTAACGTGCATTTACGAAAGTCTCAACGAGTTGAGGGTCACTCCATATATCTTTATCTGAAATTTCAGTCAATGAACTTTTATTCAAGATGTCGCTACAAGATGTTAGTGCCATCAAAAGGGCTATAAATAAATATGCCTTTTTAGTATTTAAATAAGATTTTTTCATGTTTTCACGATTATATTAGAATGTTAGATCTAAACGGAAATTAATGACCTTTGACTGTGGCGTAACCCATGCAGCCCATCCCTGACTGTTATCAGTGATTTCAGGATCATTATTTTTCAGACCGGTAATAGTAAAAAGATTATAGCCTGTAACAGCAAGAGTTATATTCTCAACGCCAATCTTTTGTACCATTTTCTTTGGTAAAGTATATGCTAAGTCCAGGCTCTTGAGTCTAAGATAAGATGCATTGTCAAGCCAGAATGTATTACGGTAGTCGCCGGCACCGGACGGTGTGGAATCACGGTTATAGACCTTTGGATATTTGGAGTTCGGATTATTGGCAGTCCAACGATTATCAAAGAAATCTTTTGTGAAATTACCTATAATACCTGCTTCCATAAAGGTATATTGCCATACTTGAGCTGCACCCTGGAAAAGAGCTTGCAAACTCCAGTTCTTATATTGTACACCCAGATTTATACCGAACATCATACGTGGTATGTTTGGCTTATCCTGCCTTACTTTATCTTTAGCGTCTATCACTTTGTCATTATTAACATCACGGAAACGGAGATCACCAACTGTTGCATTACTTACGTGAGGGTAAGCAGCGAGTTCTTCTTTAGTACGGAAAATGCCATCAGCTTGATACATAAGATACATACTTCCGTCTGTTCCTATGCTATTGCCCGTGCGGCGCTGCCATGCTAGAGTGGTAGAAGGTTCATCAATAAAGTCTATACGGCTCTTTGCATAAGAGAAGTTTCCACTTGCTCTTAACGACCAGTCTGAATTTATTCTCTTGTTCCATCCTAGAGAAATTTCGAAACCTCTGGAAGAGCATTTACCAATATTTTCATCAGGAAGTTTTAAACCGGCATATTCTGGTATGGCGGCATTGCGGGTTGCCAGAATATTGTTTCGCTTTGTATAGAACCAATCAAACTCGAAGTTAAAGTCTCTCAGGAATTTAGCCTCTAGACCTACGTCATATGTATCTGCGACCTCCCATGTAATATTAGGGTTGGCTGTACGGTTCAACCATACACCTGTCTGAGCGGAACCATTTAGAATTGCCGGATTAGAGAATGTATATGCTGTAATATACTGGAATTTATCCACATTGTCGTTGCCCATCTCACCCCAAGATGCACGAATCTTTAAATAGTCTATTGCTTTAATGTGCTCTTTCCAGAAGTTTTCTTCACTTACTCGCCATCCAAGAGATACTCCGGGGAAGAAACCGAATCTATTGCCTTTAGGGAAATTTTCTGAACCGTCATAACGCCAGTTGAACTCGAATAGATATTTATTATTATAATCGTAATCTACACGTCCAAAATAATTCTGTCTTGCAGCTTCATTTGCTGTACCTGTATTACTTTGTGTCTTCTTATCACCTGCAAATAACTGGTCTATCTGTGTGGATACAAAATTTTCGCGGTAACCTTGTAAGTAATCAGACCTATAAGTGTATTGTTCGTAAGCAACAAAAGCACTTATATTATGTACATTTGCAATAGTTGTCTTATAGTTGATACGAGCATTGAATGTAATGCCTGTATTATAAGACATATTTTCATCTAGACTGGCATTGGTCGGACCATAAGCTGTTGGTGTGTAATTGCCATTACCATCCGAACCATATAGATAAAACTTTTTCTTGAAGTTTCTGTAGAATGTATTTGCCCTGTCAAGATAAAGACCTGCATCAAAAGATAGTCCTTTAACTATATATGGTGTCTCAAGATGAAGAGTTACATCTGCATTCAGATATGTTGACCTATTCTTCTGATAACCTCCTATATCAGTAACACCCGTCAGGGGTTGGAAACTATCCTGAGCTGCATTTATAGTAGGGTAGTCTGTACCGGGATAAACTAGGTTTACACATGGATCATATTTTATAAGATAACGCCAAATATCCTCAGATCCGGTAATCGGACTATTGCGGTCTTCCTGTCTTGCTGATAAATTAATTCCAATCTTTACGTTTTTATTAGGTGTTATATCTAAATTTGAGCGAAGATTATATTGATTGTAGTTACTTGCAGAGTTCTTATAGTAGTTATCTTGATATTGGTAACCTCCTGATGCATAAAAACTCAGGGTCTTATTGCTGCCATTAATTGAGAAATTATGTTGTGTCTGTAAAGCAGGCCTGATCATTTTTTTCCATATATCTATATTTGGGTAGTTAGGGTCTGTACCATCTTTATATTTCTGAATCTGCTCGTCTGTATATTCTGCCACACCTGATTGTCCGGGAACTGTAGTCCTAATTTCGTTTCTTAGTGTTGCATACTGCCATGAGTCGCACATTTCAGGCAAAATAGTCGGGGTACTAAAGCCTACATTACCTGTGTAATGGAAAGATATTTTGCCGCCACTCTGCCCACGTTTTGTAGTAACAAGAATAACGCCATTAGCTGCTCTTGAACCGTATATCGCAGCCGAAGCATCTTTTAGAACTGATATACTTTCTATATCATTAGGGTCTATACGTGAAAATCCACCGGCCCTATCTGCAACACCATCTACAACTACAAGAGGAGAAGAGTCTCCTGTCGTACTCACACCACGGATAAGCAATCCGGCGTCATCATAACCGGGTTCTCCATTTCTTGTGTATGCAATAAGGCCCGGCATACGCCCGGCAAGAGTGTTAGAAACACTCGTAGTAGGTATCTGAGCGAGTTCTTTACCTGCGGTAGATACGATAGCACCTGTAACAGAAGATTTCTTCTGAACGCCATATCCTACAACAACGACCTCTTCGAGCGACTTATCGTTTTCGTGCATTGCAATAGATAGTTTGGATACGTTGGCTGCATTATATTCTCTAGTGGAATATCCTATGTAAGATATAGCTATTTTACTATTGCTTTTTACTTCAATAGAGAAGTTTCCATCTAGGTCTGTCACAGTACCATTTGATGTTCCTCTCTCAATGATTGAAGCTCCAATTATAGGTTCGCCTTGAGAGTCAACTACATGCCCTGTTATTTTTTTCTTTCCGGTGGCTTTGGGCTGTGTAGTATTACTATTGCCAACCTTTGCTACTGTTACTATAACATGGCGATCTTGTATTTCATAACCAAGGCCTTGGGGCGACAACATCTCATCCAAAAGAGAAGATAATTTTACAGTCTTTGAGTTAATATAAACTCTTTCACCTGTATTTAATGCGTTCTGACTGTAATCGACAGATAAACCCGTCTGCTTCTGTATAGCTTTAATTACTGAACTTACAGTCATTTGTGAGCCTGATAATTTTATTATCTGATTCTGTGCATGAACACAAAGGCTCGCATTCATGATAATTAATGTTAAGAAAACATATTTACCTTTACTAATTGATTTGTAAAGGTGGTAATAAAAGTTTTTTTTCATACTTTCGTATTAGATTAAACTGTATATAATTAATTTATTTCGTGTTATTTATAGATTTAAATTAGATTATTCGGTTTCGGATGCTGGATTATGCTTGTTTTCCCACGGCTTGTCTGGCATCCTTTTTATTGCGGTGCTCCTCCTTTTCTATATAGTTTTACTGTTCTGCCTTCTTTCTTATATGAAAGATTTCCAGAGACGTCTGATAAGATGTGCAAGACCTTATCCAGCTTCTCATAAGACTTAAAGTTCATTGAATATTTTATATTGAGATTGACTCCCGGTGATACTATAAATTTGACATCATAATGACGTTCCATTAGATATATTATAGAAGCCAAATCGGCATCATTGAAGTTTAAATCACCAGATGTCCATACACAATTTTCTCTTGTGTCAACATCTGATAATGATATTCTGCCTGTTCTACGATTATAAACAGCCTCCATATTTGGAGTCATAACAACACTGTTGCCTCTTACACAGTCAGAATATAGCTGAACTCTACCCTCGACTAGAGTAGTTGTGACATTGTCTGCATCAGGATAAGCCTTCACATTGAATTTCGTACCTAATACTTTTATTCTCATATCACCATTATGCACTATAAAGGGATGTGATCTATCTTTTGCTACAGAGAAAAATGCTTCACCATATAGAATGACATCTCGTTCTTTTCTGCCAAATGATTTTGGATATACTAATGTAGAACCTGAGTTTAACTTTACATGCGTTCCATCCGAAAGGGTTATATCCTTAATATCACCATTTGAGACATAGCATTCTGTCATGGCTGTCTGATTATAATAATAATCGCCCGAATATTTCCATACCCCCAAACCGATTATAATAGGTAGGGCTATGACGGCAGCATACCGCATAATCTTTAGTATCAAGTTGCGTGTATGGTCTACATCGTCAATTTCATTATGAATTCTTTCGAGCACCTGCATTGTAGTATTGTCAAAATCTGATGGAGTCTCATTCCATATTTTTTCGAAAGCAGCGTCTTTTGCCTCCCTGTCTGAATTGTCAGTCATCCAGCATTCAACATCACGCTTATATTTTTGCGGTATGACACCGTCAATAAAAGCTCTTAAAATTATATATATATTGTTGTACTTCATAATATTATCTGTATATTATAAAGAGTATAATGATTTAAAAGATACGTAGTTAAAAAATGTAAATTAATATAGTGATGTATATTAGCAGCACCTTTTTTAGATCAGAAAGAGCATTACATATGTGTTTTTCTACTGTTCTCTTACTTATATTTAGTGTCTTTGAAATTTCATCATTACTCATTCCGTCGCGGCGGCTCATTTCAAAAACTTGTTTCTGACGCTCTGGCATTTTATCTATTTCATGTTGAATGACATCAAGTAATTCGTTATAGAACGTATCATTATCTGTACTTTCAGGATTATAGATATTTGCAACTTCCGAAATGTCCTTATATTTTATAGATTTAGCTATAACTTTTAAGGATTCATTACGAGAAATCATATACAGGTAAGAATTGAGGTTCATTATATTTTTTGCATTAGATCTATTATCCCATAGTCTCATAAAAATATCTTGCGATATATTTTCGGCTTCTACTTCATCATGAATAAAGCCATTAATATATTTCTTTACTTTGGGATAATATGAAATAAAAATAATATCAAATGCCTTAGAATTTCCTTTACTCAAGGATTCTAACAATTCGTATTCTCCATTATCAGTAATTACTTTCATATTAGAAATAGGTATTCGATCTTTTGTTGGTGGCAAAAATACATAATTTATTTTAACCTGCAAAACAACAAAATACTTTTTTTAATATACAAAAACAATTACATTGGATAATACCGTTCGCATTTTGTCTTTTGTAATTATGTTATAGCCTATTGATAATAACAATTATATAATTAGGAGAAAAAATCTCTCTGTAATTATTTTATTTGTTATTTTACTTCCACTGGTACATTTTAGCTTAAAACATTGTGTCACAGTAACATAGTTCCGGGGAGGTGAAAATTCCACCTCCCCGCTTTTTTATGTGAATGGGCTAATATGGGGCATTTTTGTATATTTTTCGATTATTATTTGTACCTTCGTGCTTCGTTTTTCTATTAAAATAGGATGAAGATAACACTAATAAAAGAAGACAGGAGCGAAAAGACATTCGCACGTATTATGCCCGAAGAGATAGTAAGGATAATACACAATGAGGATTATGAGACCCAATTACACGAGCTTAGGGAGATGTACCCTTTATTAAAAGCGCATAATGGTGGATCAAGGATTTCATACAGTAATATGAATTATACAAAACATATTCCACATATATGTTTTGCGGCTGAATATGAGAAGCGTGACGGCATATCCAACATGCGCCAATATAACGGCCTCGTACTATTAGAGATAAACAATTTGCCCTCTTATGAGGATGCTTGTAGTATCAGAAAGGCGGCGGCTGGTTTGCCGTATACTTATATCACTTTTGTAGGTGCCAGTATGCGCTCGGCCAAGATTGTATGTGGCGCCCGTTCGGCAGACGATGTGCTGCCTAATGACATCAACAAGGCTGCAAAGATACAGCTCAACGCATATAAGCGTTTGCATTATTTGTACAGTTCACAACTGGATATAACGGTCGATAACATACAACCCACTTTGCAGACAGAGTGCCTTATGAGTGCAGACAAAGGTATATACTTTAATCCCGAATTCGATCCTATCGTAGTAAGCGATAATGACATTAAAATACCTACATACAGGAAGGTGCAAAATACAGACTACTCAGATAGTTTGTTGCCGGGTATGAATCAGCAAAGCACCAACCAGCACATTTTTCATTATTGTATGGCAGACGCACTCGAAGATGCTGCTATAGAAGAAGGTGATATACCTACAGAGAAGGTTCTTAATCTACTTGCTAAATACTGCAACGAGTCTGGCCTTCCTCTTGAATTCGCTGTAAAAATGACAAATTACAAGCCTGAATTTGGCAAAGATGAACAATTGGTAAGGCAAATCTTTGATGAGGCTTATTTCAAAAAACTCACCGGTGTTATTCCTTTTAAGCATATCAAAAAGTCCACCCTACTAGCCTATAAGATGGAAGCTTTTATGAATACTCATTATGAACTTCGTAAAAATGTGATGACAGGCGTACCACAATACCGCTACCGGGATGGCTTCAATTATGAGTTTGTTGACCTTACCGATGAGGTTTGTAACTCTATGACGATCCGTGCATTGAAAGCCGGACTGGATTCGTGGGATAAAGATATGAACCGCTATATAAACTCAGTAGACATAGAACAGTATGACCCGGTTAATGATTATTTGTCCGGATTGCCTGAATGGGACGGAGTAGACCGTATAACGGCGATAGCAGAACGTGTGCCTACAACTAATGAAGATTGGGCAAAAAACTTTCATGTATGGATGAGAGCCATGGTAGCACATTGGATGGGTAAAGATATTCTGCATGGTAATGCCTATGTACCATTATTAATAGGTAATCAAGGTTGTGGTAAATCTTCCTTTTGCTCAATCTTGCTGCCACCGGAACTGCGCAATTATTATAATGATAAGATAGACTTCAAAAATGATACTGCTTTGAATATGGGACTAACGTCTTTTGCACTGATCAATATTGACGAATTTGACAGCCTTTCACGTAGTCAGCAACCGCTATTAAAGTATTTGCTTACCAAATCGGATGTAAAGATTCGCCCTCCATATGGCAAGGCATACGAGAACCGTCGCCGCTATGCTTCTTTTATTGGAACCACTAATAATCACCAGCCACTGACAGATCCTTCAGGCAGCCGTCGATTTATCTGTGTGGAAATTGTGGATGGTGAAAGTATTGATTTCCGCACTCATATTGACTACGAACAGGTATATGCTCAGCTCAAATACGAGATCAACGACGGTGATAAATACTGGTTTGATGACAAAGAAACAGAGCTTATAATGAACCGGAATGCCCGTTTTCAGCATATTTCGGACCTTGGACAGATGATTTCATCAATAATTCGTCGTCCATTAGCGGATGAAACGCCTGAAAAGATGATGGTAGAGGATATAGCCGATCTACTAGAAGACCGGTTTGATAGCTTTATACGCATAAAGTCAACCAACCGAGATATCGGTAAATATCTTCGCAGTCATGGCTATGAACATAGGAAAAGCGAGGGAATGTCATCGTATTATGTGATGAACCGATAGCTTTAGGGTATCAATCTAACTTGAACAGCCTAGCAATTTAAGTTGGATTGGTGACCAATTCAAGTTAAGTTGGTATGTAAATCAACTTAAGTTTGTAACTGAAACCATCACGGGGAGGTGAAATTTTCACCTCCCCGAAGATAAAGCACTAATAATAAACAAGTTATAAAGAAAACAGCCTCGGGGAGGTGAAAATAAAAAAAGTATGAGTTTAAAAATAACATTAAGGGAAAACAAGATCAAATCGAATAAATCGTATAAGAAATGGTTTGCCCGCCCGGTCCATATCGGTGAGGTTCATACCGCCGATATAGCAAAGAAGATCCAGACGAACTCGACGTTCAGCCAGGGAACGGTAAAAGGCGTGATCGACGATTTCCTTCAGGAGATGAAGCAGTCAATGGAATCCGGCCAGACAGTCGTGATCGACGGCCTCGGCCGTTTTGAGCTTACAGTAGAGAGTGAAGGCGTTGACGACCCGAAGGACTTTCGCATAGCCAGACATATTAAAAAGGTAAAATGCAAGTTCCTTCAGGCAGGCAAACGTAAGATGGACGGCACACTCTCCTTGCAGTTAAGCAAAGATGCAGCTGTTGACTGGGCCCCCGGGGTGTGGGAATAACGACCCCTTTTGCAGTCCCTTTCTATAATATAATAAGGAGAGCTCTAAATAAAGTCGAAGTGTTTGTAAAGAAAGTGGAAACCTTTGCAAATAATTTCATTTTTTTTGCGAAAAGATTTGGTATTGTGGAAAATAGTTGTACCTTTGCATCCGCTTTCGAGAACGAACGTTCTTGTAAGCAAAAAGAAAGAGTTCTTTGAAAAGATTTACATAGACAGAGAAGTAGTACAAGAAGCGAGTGCTGGTATTGATATATTGGTACTCGGGTAACAAAAAGAAACGAACCGTCATTTATAATGAATAGGTGCTTTTAGACTTGAATTACGGAGAAGCGTTCTGAAACAGAGACAACTTTACGTATTGTGGAGGTCAGCAATGTCCGAGACAAGAAGTAGAAACAATATTTTACAATGGAGAGTTTGATCCTGGCTCAGGATGAACGCTAGCTACAGGCTTAACACATGCAAGTCGCGGGGTAACATTAGTCTAGCTTGCTAGACTAGATGACGACCGGCGCACGGGTGAGTAACGCGTATCCAACCTGCCTTTTACCACGGGATAGCCCCTCGAAAGAGGGAGTAATACCGTATGAGGTCATGCGACGACATCAGATCATGACGAAAGGTTTAGCGGTAAAAGATGGGGATGCGTCTGATTAGGCAGTTGGCGGGGTAACGGCCCACCAAACCGACGATCAGTAGGGGTTCTGAGAGGAAGGTCCCCCACATTGGAACTGAGACACGGTCCAAACTCCTACGGGAGGCAGCAGTGAGGAATATTGGTCAATGGTCGCAAGACTGAACCAGCCAAGTAGCGTGAGGGAAGACTGCCCTATGGGTTGTAAACCTCTTTTATCTGGGGATAAAGTGAGCCACGTGTGGCTTATTGCAGGTACCAGAAGAATAAGGACCGGCTAATTCCGTGCCAGCAGCCGCGGTAATACGGAAGGTCCAGGCGTTATCCGGATTTATTGGGTTTAAAGGGAGCGTAGGCCGCTTGGTAAGCGGGCAGTGAAATGCAGAGGCTCAACCTCTGACTTGCTGTTCGAACTGCCAGGCTTGAGTACGCACGAGGTAGGCGGAATTTGTGGTGTAGCGGTGAAATGCTTAGATATCACAAAGAACTCCAATTGCGAAGGCAGCTTACCGGAGCGCAACTGACGCTGAAGCTCGAAAGTGCGGGTATCGAACAGGATTAGATACCCTGGTAGTCCGCACGGTAAACGATGGATGCCCGCTGTTGGCCCATGTGGTCAGCGGCCAAGCGAAAGCGTTAAGCATCCCACCTGGGGAGTACGCCGGCAACGGTGAAACTCAAAGGAATTGACGGGGGCCCGCACAAGCGGAGGAACATGTGGTTTAATTCGATGATACGCGAGGAACCTTACCCGGGCTTGAATTGCAGACGAACGCGGCAGAGATGCCAAGGCCCTTCGGGGCGTCTGTGAAGGTGCTGCATGGTTGTCGTCAGCTCGTGCCGTGAGGTGTCGGCTTAAGTGCCATAACGAGCGCAACCCCTTTCCTTAGTTGCCATCAGGTCAAGCTGGGCACTCTGGGGATACTGCCACCGTAAGGTGTGAGGAAGGTGGGGATGACGTCAAATCAGCACGGCCCTTACGTCCGGGGCGACACACGTGTTACAATGGCGCGTACAGAGTGATGGCCGCCGGCAACGTCGGTCGAATCTATAAAACGCGCCTCAGTTCGGACTGGAGTCTGAAACCCGACTCCACGAAGCTGGATTCGCTAGTAATCGCGCATCAGCCATGGCGCGGTGAATACGTTCCCGGGCCTTGTACACACCGCCCGTCAAGCCATGAAAGCCGGGGGCGCCTGAAGTCCGTGACCGCAAGGGTCGGCCTAGGGTGAAACCGGTGATTGGGGCTAAGTCGTAACAAGGTAGCCGTACCGGAAGGTGCGGCTGGAACACCTCCTTTCTGGAGACGTTTCTCATACAACGTTATGCAAGACGAGAGGCACCATAAAAGTAAGAATAAAGAGGCGAGTGGATATAGTTATCCTTTTAGCTTCTTGTACACGGAACTGTTTATAAAATATAGAGGAAAAGGAAGCCGGGCGGACAAGCCCCTAAGGCTTGAACGATAAAACCGGGATAGAGTCCTATAGCTCAGTTGGTTAGAGCGCCACACTGATAATGTGGAGGTCGGCAGTTCAAGTCTGCCTGGGACTACAAGGCCCAGGACGTATATATACAACATACGGGGGATTAGCTCAGCTGGCTAGAGCACCTGCTTTGCAAGCAGGGGGTCAACGGTTCGAATCCGTTATTCTCCACACTCGGGAACAGTCCGCAAGGATTTAAAGAGTTCCCAAACGATCTTTGACATATTGGTACATGAAACTGTAAGTAAGACTTTTAAGTAAAGAAAAGAGAGCAATCTCAAGATACAGCTGAAAGTATGAGCTACTCATCCGGTCTCTCAAGAGCCGGATAGTAAGAAAGAAAGTAAATAAGGGCGCAGGGCGGATGCCTTGGCTCACGGAGGCGATGAAGGACGTGATAAGCTGCGATAAGCTTCGGGTAGGTGCAAATAACCGTTAATCCGAAGATTTCCGAATGGGACAACCCGGCAGTCTGAAGGACTGTCATTTGGACTTATGTCCAAAGGCGAACGCAGGGAACTGAAACATCTTAGTACCTGCAGGAAGAGAAAATAAACTAATGATTCCCCTAGTAGTGGCGAGCGAACGGGGAAGAGCCCAAACCGTTTTTGTGGTAACGCAAGAGCGGTGTTGTAGGACCGCGACATCGGACCTTAGAATCGATCGGAACGTTCTGGAAAGAACGGCCATAGATGGTGAAAGCCCAGTATGAGAAGACGATAAGGCCGTAGCGAGCTCCTGAGTAACGCGGAACACGAGAAATTCTGCGCGAATCCACCGGGACCATCCGGTAAGGCTAAATACTCCCGTGAGACCGATAGTGAACCAGTACCGTGAGGGAAAGGTGAAAAGCACTTCGATTAGAAGGGTGAAAGAGATCCTGAAACCCTGCGCCTACAAGCGGTCGGAGCCGAGCAATCGGTGACGGCGTGCCTTTTGCATAATGAACCTACGAGTTGCCGTCGCCGGCAAGGTTAAGGATGAAGACATCCCGAGCCATAGTGAAAGCGAGCCTGAACAGGGCGCTGAGTCGGCGGAGGCAGACGCGAAACCAAGTGATCTACACTTGACCAGGATGAAGTCCGGGTAACACCGGATGGAGGTCCGCACCAATAAGCGTTGAAAAGCTTCTGGATGAGTTGAGTGTAGGAGTGAAAGGCCAATCAAACTTGGAGATAGCTCGTACTCCCCGAAATGCATTTAGGTGCAGCGTGGCACGATCCCGTAGAGAGGTAGAGCGACCGATAGGATGAGAGGGCTTCACCGCCTATCAAGTCCTGACGAACTCCGAATGCTCTACGGCCGCAGTGTCGCAGTAAGGGCGCGGGTGCTAAGGTCCGTGCCCGAGAGGAGAAGAATCCTGACCGCCGTCTAAGGCCCCGGAATTCTGCCTGAGTTAGTCTAACGAAGTCTGGTCCCTGTGACAGCTAGGATGTTGGCTTGGAAGCAGCCATTCATTCAAAGAGTGCGTAACAGCTCACTAGTCGAGGGTCCGGGCATGGATAATAATCGGGTATAAGGCAGATGCCGAAGACGCGGGATAGTAATAATAAAAGTATCGGTAGGGGAGCATTCCAGTCTGCGTTGAATCCGGGGGATAACCCCCGGTGGAGCGTCTGGAAAAGCAAATGTAGGTATAAGTAACGATTAGGGGGGTGAGATCCCCCCCCGCCATAAGACTAAGGTTTCCCGGGCAACGTCAATCGGCCCGGGGTTAGTCGGGTCCTAAGTCTAAGCCGAACGGCGAGGGCGATGGCAGACACGGTTAATATTCCGTGACTAGCGTACGGAGTGAAGCGGGGACGGAGCAGTGAAACCACCGCGCGCAGACGGAATTGCGCGTTGAAGGGTGTAGGAGTTGATTGACGGAGGCAAATCCCCGTCAAGATCCGAACCTGATAGTACGGCTGTCCCTTCGGGGAAGGCTGATAGTGTGGGTAAACATACTTCCTAGAAAATCCGCTAAACTTAATCCGTACGGTACCCGTACCGCAAACGGACACACGTAGTCGGGTAGAACATACTAAGGCGTTGAGAGATTCATGGTTAAGGAACTAGGCAAATTAACCCCGTAACTTCGGGATAAGGGGTCCTCTCCTCCGGGAGAGGCGCAGAGAATAGGTCCAGGCAACTGTTTAACAAAAACACAGGGCTGTGCGAATTCGAAAGACGAAGTATACAGCCTGACACCTGCCCGGTGCCGGAAGGTTAAGAGGAGATGTCATCCTTCGGGAGAAGCATTGAATTGAAGCCCCGGTAAACGGCGGCCGTAACTATAACGGTCCTAAGGTAGCGAAATTCCTTGTCGGGTAAGTTCCGACCTGCACGAATGGTGTAATGATCCGGACGCTGTCTCAACCATGAGCTCAGTGAAATTGTAGTATCGGTGAAGATGCCGATTACCCGCGATGGGACGAAAAGACCCCGTGAACCTTTACTATAGCTTAGCATTGACTTTGGTCATCCGATGTGTAGGATAGGCCGGAGGCTTCGAAGCGCAGGCGCCAGCCTGTGTGGAGCCATCCTTGAAATACGGCCCTTTGGCTGTCTGAAGTCTAACTCGTATAACGAGGACATTGTTTGGTGGGTAGTTTGACTGGGGTGGTCGCCTCCAAAAGCGTAACGGAGGCTTCCAAAGGTGCCCTCGGACCGATTGGTAACCGGTCTCATAGAGTGCAATGGCATAAGGGCGCTTGACTGGGAGGGAGACATCCCGAGCAGGCAGGAAACTGGGGCATAGTGATCCGGCGGATCCGTATGGAAGGTCCGTCGCTCAAAGGATAAAAGGTACTCCGGGGATAACAGGCTGATCCCCCCCAAGAGCTCATATCGACGGGGTGGTTTGGCACCTCGATGTCGGCTCGTCACATCCTGGGGCTGGAGAAGGTCCCAAGGGTTGGGCTGTTCGCCCATTAAAGTGGCACGCGAGCTGGGTTCAGAACGTCGTGAGACAGTTCGGTCTCTATCTATCGTGGGCGTGGGAGTTTTGCGTGGTGCCGTCACTAGTACGAGAGGACCGTGATGGACAGACCTCCGGTGAACCGGTTGTGCCGCCAGGCGCACCGCCGGGTATCCGAGTCTGGGAAGGATAAGCGCTGAAAGCATCTAAGTGCGAAGCCAGCCACAAGATGAGAACTCCACATAAGGGTCGTCATAGACTATGACGTTGATAGGGTGTAGGTGTAAAGGCGGTGACGCCAAAGCCGAGCACTACTAATTGCCCGAAACTTCCTTTTACAGTCATAATTTCAGATGTATCTGCTTTTTTTGCAGGAGAAATACGATAAGGTTATCATGTACCGAAAAAGTCAAACCCAATATCAGGTGGTTATTGCGGCGGGGTCCCACCTCTTCCCATTCCGAACAGAGAAGTTAAGCCCGCCTGCGCCGATGGTACTGCAATGCAATGCGGGAGAGTAGGTGGCTGCCTTTTTTAAATTGAAGCTCTGATTTCTAACGAAGTCAGAGCTTCTTTGCGTTTATATATGTCAAGTCAATGATACTGGCTTAAATATATTTCATGGTAGTGTTTGGAATAAGTATAAATAAAAACGTCATACTAAATTTTGTTAATTAATGTGCATTCTTGATTTTTATTTATACCTTTGAAATATATATATATGATAATATGAGAATACACATAAAAACGACACCCAATTCAATGTTGGTACCATTTGATTATCAACAGAAATTAACAGGAATATTACATGCCTGGTTAGGTAAATGCAATGATCTTCATGGTGATTTGTCACTTTACTCATTTTCTTGGTTGAGTGATGGAAATGCTTCTGCAGAAGGTCTTAACTTTCCAAAAGGAGCAAAATGGTTTATAAGTTTCGCTGATGAAAAGAGAATAAAAACCATTATTAAAACTATACTTAGCCATAATGAAATGTTTTGTGGAATGTCTGTATCTGACATTACAATAGAAGAAACACCTGATTTGTCTGAAAGAGAACTATTTTATTTGGGAAGTCCTGTCTTTATAAAAAGAGCTGATAATGAATCCAATGGGTACAATCAATACACCTATAATGATGAATGTGCTAATGATTTTATGAAGGAAACACTCTTGCATAAGATGAAGCAGGCCGGAATGGCTGAAGATGATACTTTAGATGTTAGTTTTGATCTAAGTTATAAAAACAAAAAAACAAAACTAATGAGATATAAAAACATTAATAACAAATGCAATATGTGTCCTGTTATAATAAAAGGAAAACCAGAAACGAAAGCATTTGTATGGAATGTTGGACTAGGTAATTCTACCGGTATTGGATTTGGTTCAATCTATTAATTTCTATATATATGTATGTAGTAAAATATACAGGGAAATTTGGCTTTATTAAGCCATGGACTGCAGTGAGAGATACGGAGACATTTAGCCAACAGTTTCTTACACCTTCTATTATAGAGGGAATAGAGAAGAAATTGTTTCCGGAAATGCTAGCCTATAATGGCGTACTACAAAAAATTATACGTTATAAGTTGAATTATTCATCTATAGATAGCCAACAAGAACAGACTCAGACACGAGGCTGGAAATATTTATCTAAAGAGAAACGAATGTTACGAGAACGTTCTATTCTTACACGAGGTGTGATGATAAATCCAGTTTTATATCTGGCATTTAATACAATTAATGACGCGGTGATTGCTTCGAAACAACATATATGTTTATGCAGGAATGAAGATTTGTTATTACCTGACAATGATATTCAGAATTTAACTGAGAAAGAATTTGAAGTAATCGATGGATTCGAATTGAGGTTTGGCGAATCTGACCAGTCATTCTTAGTAGGATATAATAGATTTAATAAATGCGAGCCTATGTATGGTTGGCTAGAAATAAGCGGGAAACCTGTTTTGAATATAAATGAGTAAACACGAAGAAATATTAGCAAAAAGCGAGGATAGTGGTTTTGTTCCTCTTTGGAAGCATCTTGACGATGTTTCTCGTATTGCTATTGTCGTAGCTCGTAATTTGGGGTTGGATGAAACAATTGCTTACAAGGGAGCTGTGCTGCATGATATAGGTAAGTCTAGTTCTATATTTCAGCAAACTCTTAAACATGGATATAGGCGTTCCCCAACTTTTATATTCAGGCATGAAATCGCTTCGGTATTTTTTATATCGCTATTAGAAGATAAAGAAAAAGATTCTGTGATAGATATGATTGTGGCTCATCACAAATCTTTATATCAAGATGTTCGCGGGTTGGGATTTCTTGATTTGGATTATAATGATGATAGTTTTAAAATTCATTCAGAAAAATTTTATGAATGGAAAAATGTAGCCTTGGATATATTAGAAGAATTTGGCTTCAAAGTCCATGACATCTCAATTGAAGAGGCAAAGCAAAATTATGATTACGCATTAAGTTATTGTGAAGAAATGCGTTTGAACTGTTCTATGTGGAAAGGATTGTTAATGGCTGCAGATCATATGGCTTCTGCACTCAATGATGATATAGGTTCTGCTATAAATAAACTTTATATTAAGCCAGATCTTTCATTCTATAATAGAACGAGTGATTTATATCCATTGTCGAGTATCGGCATAGATGATGCACGTAAATACACATTGGTAACTGCTCCGACAGGTGCCGGTAAAACAGACTTTCTGCTTCGCAGATGTAAAGGACGTGTATTTTATATACTTCCATTTCAGGCATCAATTAATGCAATGTATGATAGGATTAAGTCAGATTTAAGCGAAACTGATTCACAAATATATTTGTTGCATGCAGCTTCTGAATTGAAGATGGAAGATGGAACTTTGGAAGAACGTATAATGCAACGTCATATTGGCGCCTCTATTAAAGTGTTGACTCCTCATCAGATTGCTTCTGTAGTATTTGGTATAAAAGGATTTGAGGCAATGGCTGATGACCTTTATGGATGTGATGTGATATTGGATGAAATTCATACATATTCAGATGTTATTCAAGCTATTGTTTTAAAGTTGATAGACGTTCTAAAGACGTTGAACTGCAGAATACATATTGGAACAGCAACAATGCCAACAGTCTTATACAATAGTATACTTGAATTGTTGGGTGGAGAAGACTGTGTATATCAAGTTAAACTTTCAAATGATATACTAGCCACATTCAACAGACATATTATACATAAATCAGAATCATTTGAAGACTGCTCTAAAGTTATTGAAGATGCAGTAACAAATAAGCGAAAAATATTAATTGTATGTAATCAAGTAAAACGTTCACAAAAAATATATGAATCGTTGAAAGAACAATATTCTGATACTATGATAATGCTTGTACATAGCAGGTTTAAACGCGAACGTCGGCAAGAACTTGAAACACGATTAAAAAATATATATAATGAAACTAATGAGGCATGTATTGTTGTTTCCACTCAGGTAGTAGAAGTTAGTCTTGATATAAGTTTTGATGTAATGGTTACAGAATGTGCTCCAATAGATGCAATGATTCAGCGTTTTGGGAGAATTAATAGGAAACGCACCCTTAAAACAATCGGGAATTACAAACCGATTTACGTAATCAAACCATTCGAAGAGGAAAAAGATTGTTTGCCATATAGCGTAAATGTCTTGCAGCGTAGCTTTGAAGCATTGCCTACTGATGGATTGATGAAAGAGATTGAGGTTCAAGATATGTTGGATAAGGTTTATCCTGAAATATGCTTCCAAAATATTGATTATAGCGGAGTCGCTTTTATGGATGGTCAGTGGATTATTAAAGAATTGTGTCACAGACCAAAATCTGCATTACTCGAAACTCTTGACATTGATTCAGCTGTATGTGTTATCCAAAATGATTCTACTAAATATCGTGAAGGAGAATATACTGAACGGACAAAAATAGAAATACCTGTCAGTTTTCGTTCTGTTGGGTATGCTAAGTTGGCACAAATAGATTGTGGTTCTAGACCATTTGTTATACCAGATGAAGCATACTCTGATGAACTGGGACTAATAATGGAAAAGGCCAAGTCTCAATTATATAACTTGTTTTTATAAAATGAATGAAATATGATCACATCTGTTATAGGAAGGAAGTTTCTAAAAGCATATAATGAGAAATTCAATAAGCAATATGATGCAAAGAGTTTCTTTGTGGAAGTGTATTATCCGTTGTTCTTTGATTGCAATAAATATATGATGACTGCAGGAAATTCAAAATTAGAAAATCCTAAAATTACTTGGGATAAGATGATAAATGGCAAAATTTCATATGAAACTTCAGAAAGAAGGCATGAGCGTTTCAATTCTTTAATAAAGCAAATTGATGCAAATATTCCTGATGCAAGTGTTGCTGTAGGATATCCATCTTTGGATATAACAGCAACAACATCATCACAAATCACAAATATGAATATCGTTACATCTATTGATGATTTATATTTATCATGGATTGGCGCTTCTTTAGGTGTTGGCGTTAAAGGTGGACTCTCTATCATATTTTTTGACACAAAAATATTATTAGATATTTTTGAAGGCTGGATTTTATATAGGAGAATGCTTGAAGCAACTTCAAAAATGAAGGGTAATCAGATAACATCATGGAATTCTCAATGGCTTTTACATAAATATGATAAAAATAGATTTGTAGAAGGTAATCCTCTTGCAAATTTTAATAATATTCTGGAAACTTGTAAAGAAAAAAAATACATAGGATGCGTTCAGATTAAAATGTTGGAATGGACTTCTTTGTTAATAGCCATTTCAAAAAGTAATTATAATATCAATATAATGGGATATGTATATAGCTTCGGAACTATGAATAAAACGATAGGTTTTATTCCATTTATGTTAGATCAAATACGAAAACCAATCGATTTGTATCAAAAGTTGTTTGGATTTGGTAAAAAGGATATTGAAGAAAGTCTATGGGGAACGGCTTATGCCTTTTCTAGGTCCTGCCAAGCAGGTTCAATTGGATTAAAGGCAATGGAACCCAAAGGCCTAAAAGATTATATTTTTGATGGGGAAATACCAAAAAATAGTAATGATGAAAAAATACAAATTAATAATAATGTTTATTTAACTTGGATTATGGCTATGCTAAACAATGAACAATTATGGGATAAAGCTCAAGAGTTTGCAAATTATCTGCAGACTTATGCGTCTATTGAAAATAGAAGCAAAAATGAGAAAGTTAACAAAGTTATGAATGTATTAGAAACAACTAGTAAGTGCAATTTTTTTAAAGCATTGACTGATATTGTATCTGATATTGATAATAAAAATGATATAAAAGATATAGCAAAAATTGTCAATATTATGGAATCAGATAATGTTCCCTATTTTTTGGCTTTAGTGAGGTTTAACTATGCATTAATTAAAAAATAAAAAGATATGAATCCTTATATTTATTTAAGAGAATTAAGAAATGTAGAACACACAGTATTCTGTGTTCAAGACAGACAAAAAAGTTATCGTGACTTTCAATTTAATAGATTAATGGCTTATTCTAGTGGTCAACAAGTTAAACGCTCTATTATTCAGGCTATGGCTGATATACTTAATGTTAGAATGGCTCCAATTACATTTAACTGGCAAATTAGTGGTAACTCCCCTGCTAAACAAGGACAGCCATTTCATCCTTGTAATCCGACTTATATTGATCAACTTATAGGTGGTTACATGAAAGCTGAAAATGATGCCCTAACTATTAAGAGGAGAAGCCCGTTGTCTATATCTGCAATGCGTCCTCTACATCCTTTATTAGGAGGTTTGGAAAGAGAACCTGAAGCCGCTAATTTTGATAGAAAAGGATTTCCATCTACTTATAATTCTAAAGATGAAGTCGCCGGTGTCAATAATATTCGAGTATATAGAGTTGATGATAAAAAACAAATTGAGCTAACAGATAAAGAGTTAAATGATTGGTTAAAACAAAAAGAGAGGGAATTACCTCCCCATTATTATAATCCTAATTCTCAATATAGAGCTTCTGGGTTATATGTCTATGATGTGGCAATTGATTTGCGAACTTTATTTTGTGTTTCAACGAATCAAATAGAACCAGAGGTTTCCAAAGTAATGCTTGAAAATTTAAAAGAGAGAGGTTGGATAGAAACTGAAAATGTTTTTGGAAAATGTTTATTGTTGCCCAAGGAAGAGCGTGATAAAGTTATTCCTGCATTAGCAGATTCTTTAATCAATTGGCGTATAACTTCTAATCAAGCACGTACATTTAGTTTAATGGAAACATTAGCAGTTGCAATTAGTGACAATGCAAATACTATAGCTGCAACAATACGTGCAAAATTAATTGATGATGGTGAAAAACCCAAAGCAAAACCTATTGTAGAAAAAATTGATGGTGCAGATTTATATATAACCTTGCCTTGCGCAAATTATATAGTTACAGAATCAGAAAATGCAAATGCATTAGCAGAAGCAAAACAAGATCTTATTGATAGGATGAATGCGTTTGATTTTCAAAATCAAAAGTAACTATAAATATAATGAGCCTGTGTCGTAAAAAACATAGGCTCAATATTTTTTAGTATAATATGAATATAACCGGCACTCATTTTAACTATTTCCAAGTTTGCAAACGTAAGTTATGGCTTTTTGCTAACAACGTTAACTTTGAGCAGACTTCCGATCTCGTGTATGATGGTAAACTCATTCATGAGGATAGCTATCCATTGCGTTCTAGCAAATATGAAGAAGTAGAAATAGATGGTATTAAGGTAGATTATTACGATACCAAAAATAGAATAATCCATGAAATTAAAAAGTCTAATAAAATTGAACCTGCTCATGAATGGCAACTAAAATATTATATGTATGTGTTCGAACAACATGGCGTTACTGGTGTAACAGGTCTATTGGAATATCCAACATTAAGGAAAACGGAACAGGTGTTCCTTTCTGATGCAGATAGGAATATTATAAAAGGAATGTTGACAGATATTCGCAAAATTATAGAAAGTGAAGAGTGTCCTCCTCTTCAGAAAAAAGGTATATGCAAAAATTGTAGCTACTATGAGTTTTGTTTCACTAAAGAGATAGACGAATGAAAAAAACTTTTTATTTATTTAATCCTGGTATGCTTGAACGTAAAGATAATACACTGAAATTTACGCCTTTTCAAGTTGATGATGATGGTACAGAACATCCTATGCAACCTAGATATTTGCCTGTAGAGGATATTTCAGAATTTTATGTATTTGGAAGTCTTAAGGCAACTAGTTCTCTTTATAATTTTCTAGGACAAAAGGATATTGCTGTCCATTTCTTTGATTATTACGAGAATTATACGGGTAGTTTTATGCCGCGTGATAGCTTGCTATCAGGTAAAGTGTTGTTGGCTCAAACTGCTGCTTATCAGAATAAGAAAAAGAGAGTGGAGATAGCCCATAAGTTTATTGACGGTGCTGTTTGGAATATGCTTATGAATTTAAACTATTATAATAGACGTGGAAAAGAATTGGATGCTTCTATTGACAAGATAAAAGCGTTGGCTGATACAATATGCAGCACTAATACAGTTCCGGAGTTGATGGGTATAGAAGGACTTATAAGACAGGAATACTATACAGCATTTGATATTATTCTTAATGATTTTAATATGGGCTCTAGAACAAAACAGCCACCAGAAAACGAAGTTAATGCTTTGATATCGTTTGGTAATATGGTTTGCTATTCTGAAACGTTGCGTGCTATTCATCAGACACAATTAAATCCAACAATTAGTTATCTTCATACACCTGGAGAAAGACGCTATTCTTTATGTCTAGATGTGTCGGAAATATTTAAGCCAATAATTGTAGATAGGGTTATATTTAAGGTCCTCAATAAACGCCTTATTCAAAAGCAACATTTTGATAATAAATTGAATAGTTGTCTGCTTAATCAGAACGGGAAGAAAATTTATCTTAAAGCTATGGAAGAACGGTACGAAGAGACTTTTAAACACCGTTCGTTGGGCAGAAACGTAAGCTATAAGCATTTGATAAAACTAGAGTGCTATAAATTGCTTAAGGATTTGCTTGGCATAGAGGAATATAAACCGTTTAAAATGTATTGGTGATATGTATGTTATATTAGTTTATGATTTTGGAGAGAAGAGAGTCGGTAAAATGCTTAAACTTTGCCGTAAATATCTTAATTGGATTCAGAATTCTGTCTTTGAAGGCGAAATATCAGAAGTAAGACTAAAAGAACTAACGATAGCATCAAAAGCTTTTATGGATCCTTCAGAGGATAGTATTATAATATTTAGCAATCGTACAGGTTATTATATGGATAAGCATATTGTGGGAAAAGAGAGAATGAAACTTGACAACTTTCTTTAGGAAAAATGTCGATGCCCTAAATTTATGCTTTTTATTGTATTGACATTGTACAGAATTCGTTCTTTGACTTATTGTAACCCTATATAAATCAGAGGAATGTCGATCCCCTGAGAAAAATAAATAATTACACATCGACATATTTTTCGATTATTATTAGTATCTTTGCAACGCAAAAATGCCCTAATAATAAGGGCTACCCTATTCGTGATCATAGGGTCTTAATCGTACCTATATGGAATTGAAACTGGTGACTAAATCACCTTGTTTAGGTAGTAAATCGTCTTAATCGTACCTATATGGAATTGAAACTGCTTTAATCGTACATCTAATTCTACTTTCTTTGGTCTTAATCGTACCTATATGGAATTGAAACAGCTCATGAGAGTATCTTCGCATAAATCTGCGATAGTCTTAATCGTACCTATATGGAATTGAAACTACTGGGGCTAACTCTATAATTTGAGAATTGGTGGCGTCTTAATCGTACCTATATGGAATTGAAACCAAAGATGATGTTACCCTTATAATCTTTTCATCTTGGTCTTAATCGTACCTATATGGAATTGAAACCCTTTTTAGTTAAAGCATTGCTTTAACCCTCTAAGTCTTAATCGTACCTATATGGAATTGAAACCAAAATGAGGCCAAGATGATGTAAGAATAATGCTGTCTTAATCGTACCTATATGGAATTGAAACTCCATGTTCAGAGTTTATGGATAAAGTTAACAATTGTCTTAATCGTACCTATATGGAATTGAAACTTGATTTGGTTCTAACGTCGAATTAAGGACTTTTGCGTCTTAATCGTACCTATATGGAATTGAAACAAAACTGAAAGAAGTTTTCCCATCCTACGGTCTATGTCTTAATCGTACCTATATGGAATTGAAACTTATCATCTTTGACATCCTCTATGCCTGAAAACAAGTCTTAATCGTACCTATATGGAATTGAAACGATGGAAATTGCACCTTTGCAGTAAATGATACTGTGTCTTAATCGTACCTATATGGAATTGAAACTGAACTGAATGGTATACGTGTATCATTAGGTCTATCTGTCTTAATCGTACCTATATGGAATTGAAACTTCAGATAGTTAGCTAATGTTGTAAAAGCATTATGTCTTAATCGTACCTATATGGAATTGAAACTCGAGTTCAAGGCGTTCCATCTCGTCCTGATATTGTCTTAATCGTACCTATATGGAATTGAAACAAATATTCGCCTGCGATATCAGCAAGATTTTCTATGGTCTTAATCGTACCTATATGGAATTGAAACTGTTCGTTGACGATAAAGCAATTATCAGTATCTAATGTCTTAATCGTACCTATATGGAATTGAAACTAGAATTGTCCGTACTTTCCCGCTTTAAAATTCTTGTCTTAATCGTACCTATATGGAATTGAAACCTTATGACAAACTATGCTATCAATGAGGCGAATGGGTCTTAATCGTACCTATATGGAATTGAAACAAGGAAAGACAACATTTTTCATTAAAGGGATTTTCGTCTTAATCGTACCTATATGGAATTGAAACTTAATATGACAAATGGTGCTTGTAATGGATGCAAGTGTCTTAATCGTACCTATATGGAATTGAAACCTCGCTGTTGCATTTACGCCCGCTGCACAATACTTGTCTTAATCGTACCTATATGGAATTGAAACAAAGAAGCTTTCAAGAAAAAAGGAAAACATGTAATGTCTTAATCGTACCTATATGGAATTGAAACTACTTAAAAAAAATTATGGATTGCCTTTCATCGCAGTCTTAATCGTACCTATATGGAATTGAAACTGCGTACGATTACGTAGCAGGATAGTAGCCACAAGTCTTAATCGTACCTATATGGAATTGAAACTTTTTCATCCGCGGTGTCTTGTGCAGTAGATGCAGGTCTTAATCGTACCTATATGGAATTGAAACATTAAGTTACAGATATTACAATCTGAGCAATTGGAGTCTTAATCGTACCTATATGGAATTGAAACACATCCTGGTTAGATATATTTGATGCATTTATAGGTCTTAATCGTACCTATATGGAATTGAAACTACCTCACTCAAATTCAGAAGAAAGTTATTGGAAGTCTTAATCGTACCTATATGGAATTGAAACCAGCGTATGGGAGTGTGGCGGCAATGGGTATAGAGTGTCTTAATCGTACCTATATGGAATTGAAACAGATTTTTTAAAGTTACAGATAAAAATTATAATAGTCTTAATCGTACCTATATGGAATTGAAACTACGAGCTATTAAAGTAAAACAAGGCTTATTTATTGTCTTAATCGTACCTATATGGAATTGAAACTAGATATCATAAAAATAAATGCACAGCCTGAAAAGAGTCTTAATCGTACCTATATGGAATTGAAACTACCCGTCTCATACCCCTTAATCTTGTTTACTCCGTCTTAATCGTACCTATATGGAATTGAAACGTCCTCGAGGTCTTGTGGCTTTACCAACTGGCGTGTCTTAATCGTACCTATATGGAATTGAAACTGATAAACATATATTTAATATAACTTATTTCATTAATGTCTTAATCGTACCTATATGGAATTGAAACACAGGATGTCATGCTAAAGGTTCTAAAATACTTAGTCTTAATCGTACCTATATGGAATTGAAACACGTGCGTAGGTCTACTATCGATTTGCAATAGCGGGTCTTAATCGTACCTATATGGAATTGAAACAATCTGATTAAATGCAAGAATACAACGGATATTACTAGTCTTAATCGTACCTATATGGAATTGAAACTTTTGTTATCCCTTTCTATTTCGTCGATGAACTCAAGTCTTAATCGTACCTATATGGAATTGAATTTAGTTATTTGATAATTTTATTGCTAATGCTTGTTAATTAAAATAGTTCTTTATTTTAATTTAGTTGTGTGCGGGCACCTTAATATTTTTAATATAAAAAAATTGATATTGCCATTTTTTTTATATTTTTGCAGCCACTATATTAACTACAGAAGGAGATGGACAATAATACTATATTGAAATTCACAAGAGGAGATAGTGATGCATTTCATGACATCTTTAAATCTCTCTATCCTAGAATTTTTAACTTCGTATTGGGGTTCTTGAAAAATCATGATGATGCTGAGGATGCTACACAATTGGTTTTTATAAAGCTTTGGACTAACCATGAGAAGTTTGTTGCAGTTAATAATTTTGATTCTTATATATTTACACTTACTAAATATACAGTTTTAAATTATATAGCTGCAAAAAAAGTTGTGCCTCTTGATATAGATGTGATACCTGATATAAAGGGTGATGCATCTCCTTATGACAAACTAGTGGAGCATGATATGAAATTGCTTATAGATATGGTGGTGGAGGATATGCCAAAACAAAGGCAGACAATATATAGGATGAGTAGAGAACAGCATATGAAGAATGAAGAAATTGCAGAAAAATTGGGATTGCAGAAGAAAACTGTAGAGAATCATATCAATCTGGCTCTTTCGGACATTCGTAAGGCTATAATGATAATCACTATTTTACTTGCTAATTGGGTATGATACCTGTTTTAGTTGTCTTATAATTATAAAGGGAAAAGATATGGGTAAAGAACTGGGAAAAATAATTAGGTATTTTTTTAGCCATGATGTATCAGACGGGCTTCGCGAACGTGTATACAAGCGTATAACGATGCCTGGCGAGACTGATGCAGTAACTGACGAAATGCGTAAAATATGGGATGATCAGAATAATGCCTTAATGGATGATGATAGTGTTGAGGAGGCTTATAGTGATTTGTCTGTTCGTTTGGGACTTGATGATGGTAAGAAAAAGACTTTTAATATTAAGAAGATTCTGCGTATCGCGGCCATATGGATAATCCCTCTATTAGTATTGGGATTATCAATAAATGAATATATAAGTTATGACGCACAGCAAAAGCTACTTTCTGAGGTAGTGATGCGTCAGCGTTTTACAGCCATGGGTGAGGATGCTATAGTAGTATTGCCTGATGGAAGTAAGGTTCATTTAAATTCAGGAAGTATATTGTTATATCCTTCAAGGTTCGCTTCGAAAGAACGTAAGGTATATCTTTCAGGTGAGGCTTTCTTTGAGGTTACAAAGGATAAAACTCATCCGTTTATAGTGAATACACAATACCTTAGAATGAAAGTTTTAGGTACGAAATTTAATGTTTCTGCTTATCCTGCTGATAAAAAGGCTCAGACTACTCTTAAAACAGGAAGGGTGGAAGTAACTGTGGAGACAACAAATAAAAAGTATATACTTAATCCGAATGATCAGTTGACGTATACTTGTGGTAATAACAGTACAGTGCTGTCGAAGGTAAAGACTGCTTATTACACAGAATGGAGTGCCGGGTCTCTAAGTATAAATGATGAACCTTTAAGTACAGTAATCGAAAAGCTTGAACGATATTATAACGTAAAAATAAGATTGACTACGTCAAGATATAATAATCAGCGGATAATTGCACACTTTAACAAGAAAGAATCATTGGTTAATGTGATGACAATAATAAAAGCATTAATACCGGGAATGGAGTACGACATACAAAAAGATAAGGTTACAATAAGATAATATGAAAAGCGAACATTTGTTCGCTTTTCATTTCTTTACAAATATTAACACAATACATTTGGGTGTAACGGATTTTATGAATGTCTTATTATTAGATTTTTACTATAAATCACGTTAACACTAACTTAATAAATGAACATGAATCTAAAGAAAATTAAGGGCGTATGTCTATGTCTCTTATTATTTGGCAGTATGACTGTGAATGCACAGAAACTCTCTTTTAATAATGAAAGGACAACACTCAAAAAAGCTTTCGAGAAAATCGAATCTTTGTCAAAGTACAAATTCGCTTACAATTCTTCTCAATTGGATGAGAATCGTAATGTAACCTTAAATCAGAAGAATATTGATATACTGAAGGTTGTCAGTTATCTTCTATCCGGTACCAATTGCACGTATGAGATTAATGGCAATTATATTGTCATTACACAAAAGAAAACACAACCTAATAGTAAAAAAAAGAAACTGACGGGTTTTGTAAAGGATGAAAATGGAGACCCGGTAATTGGTGCTACTGTAATGCAGAAAGGTTCGTCGAATGGTACTATTACTGATCTTAATGGTAATTTTTCGATGGATGTAGCCGAGGATAGTCCTATTACTATTTCGTATATAGGATATAAGACGCAGACTGTTAAGATAAGTGGAAGGGATAAATGCATTGTGACGATGAGCAATGACAACAAACTTCTAAATGAAGTGGTGGTGGTAGGATATGGCACAATGCGTAAGAGTGACCTTACCGGTGCGGTATCTTCTATATCATCGAAAGATGTATCAAATGCTCCGGTATCAAACATCGGCCAGGCAATAGAAGGAAAGGTTCCGGGTCTTCAGGTTGTTGACGCAGGAAAACCCGGTGATAACGTAACAATAAAGATACGAGGCTTGGGATCTATCAACAATTGTGATCCGCTAGTGGTCATTGATGGAGTGCCTACCGATCTAGGATTGAATGCATTGAATACATCTGATATTGAGCGTCTGGATGTACTTAAAGATGCATCTGCAACTGCGATATACGGTTCTCGTGGTGCGAATGGTGTTATTATGATAACCACTAAGAAAGGAAAGGAAGGACAGGGCAGACTTTCGTTGACTGCAAACTTCTCAATGCAGCATGCTATGAATATACCTAACTTGTTGAATGCAAGCCAATATGCAGCTCTGAGTAATGATATGATGAATAATAGCGGGCGTAATGCAAATCCGGAATGGGAAGATCCTTCTGTTATTAAAAAAAGTACAGACTGGATGGACGAACTATTGCGCAGTGGTTTTATGCAGAATTATACAGTGAGTTACTCTGGTGGAAGTGACAAGGCTCATTATTATATTTCAGGAGGTCTTTTAGACCAGAGCGGTATAGTAAAAAGTGTAAGTTATCGTCGCTATACATTCCAGGCAAATAGTGATGCTCAGGTTCTGAAATGGTTGAAGTTCACTGACAACATAGCAATAAGTGCAGATGAACATAAGGAAGGCACATATGATATAGGTTCTACAATGAAAGCTCTACCTGTTTTTGCTGTAAAGGATGATAATGGAAACTGGACTGGTCCTGAGGGGAATTCAGACTGGTATGGAAGCGTACGCAATCCAATAGGTACTACAGAACTAAATAAAAACAAAACGAACGGATATAATTTACTAACCAATCTTACCGGTGAGATCACATTCGCAAAATGGCTAAAGTTCAGAAGCACTCTTGGCCTTGATGCCAAATTCTGGTATTATGATAATTATACACCTAAGTATAATTGGAAACCAACTCCTGTAGAAGAGAGTTCAAGATATAAAGGAGATAACAAATCGTTTACTTATCTTTGGGATAATTATTTCATACTGGATTATACTTTTGCTCAGAAGCATCATGTTGGTCTTATGGCAGGAACTTCAGCACAATGGAATGATTATGATTATCTTAATGCTCAGAAAAACATTTTTGCTTTTGAGAATGTACATGAGATGGATAACGGACAAAAGATGTATGCAATAGGTGGAAATGAAACAGAATGGTCGTTATTCTCTTATATGGCACGTGCTAATTATGATTATTCGAATAAATATCTTTTGACAGCAACGATACGTCGTGATGGAAGTAGCCGTTTTGGACGTAATCACCGCTGGGGTACTTTCCCATCTTTATCTTTGGCATGGCGTATGTCTGAAGAAAAGTGGTTCCCAAAATCTGATATACTAAGTGATTTGAAAATTCGTGCCGGATATGGCGTGACTGGTAGTCAGGCAAGTGTAGGCAATTACAGTTATATGGCTACATATAATACCAGTGTGTATCCATTTGGAACTTCCGGTAAAGAACAGAGTGCACTTGTATCTACTACATTGTCTAACCCTGATATACATTGGGAACAGGTGGCTCAGACCAATCTTGGATTTGATGCGGTGTTGCTTAATCAGAGAGTTATGCTAACTGTTGATGCTTATATTAAGAGAACTAGTGACATGCTGGTAAAGGCATCAATACCTATTACATCTGGTTTTGAGGATACAAGTGTTACATATACTAATGCAGGAAAAGTAGAAAACAAAGGTATAGAAATAGCATTGCATACAGTAAATATGAAAGGCTTATTAAACTGGCAGACTGATTTATCTCTTACATTCAATAAGAATAAAATAAAGGACTTGAATAGTAGTGTGCCTTATTATATCAATCAGATTAACAATTCTTATGTCACAATGCTTGCAAAAAATTATCCTATTAATGTATTCTATGGATATGTAACTGATGGAATATTCCAGAACCAGAATGATGTAAAAAATCATGCAGTCCAAACAGGAGCTGAGCCGGGTGACATACGTTTTAAAGATCTCAATAATGATGGCGTAATAAATGATAATGACCGAACTGTTATTGGCAATCCTAATCCTACTATTCTATATTCTATGAACAATAACCTGTCGTATAAAGGTTTTGAATTGTCAATTTATCTCCAGGGAGTAGCCGGGAATAAAATCTTTAATGCGAATAACATTGATCTAACCGGAATGTCTGCAGCTTATAATCAGTCTACAGATGTGTTAGGCCGTTGGACTGGTGAGGGCACAAGCAACTTTATGCCACGTGCAGTGTTTGGTGATCCAAATCAGAATAACCGTATATCAGATCGATATGTAGAGAATGGATCTTACCTTAGAATAAAAAATATCTCACTTTCGTATGATTTACCTAAATCATGGCTTAGTAAAATACAATTGGAAAGTGCACGACTTATTCTTTCGTGCGAGAATGTCGCTACTATAACGGGATATTCAGGATTCGATCCTGAAGTGGATCTTAATGGAATAGATCTCGCCAGATATCCAATATCAAGAACGTTTAATGTGGGATTCAATATAAATTTCTAAATGATAAGTACAATGAAAAAGACATATATCCTAGCACTGTCAGCAGTAGCTCTTTTATTTTCATCTTGCAGTGACTTTCTGGATAAATCACCAAAAAATACTGTTGATCCTGAAACATCAGTAACTGATGATGTAGCTGTAGCTATGACTAATGCATGTTATCGTACATTGCAATCATCAAATATGTATAACCAGCGTTTATGGACTTTGGACATAGTAGCCGGGAATAGTGAAGTAGGTGCCGGAGGTGGCACTGATGGAATTGAAACGGTTCAGGCGTCTAATTTTACTACTCAGAGTGATAATGGTATGGCACTATATATGTGGCGATCTCCATGGGTAGGCATCGGACAATGCAATATAGTAATAAAAGATCTTGAAGGCAATGCTGATGATAATATAAAAGAGCGTTGTCTTGGAGAAGCATATTTCTTACGGGCACATTATTACTATGTGCTTGTGCGACTATATGGTGGAGTTCCTCTGAGACTGGAACCTTTTACGCCTGGAGATAATACGGCAATTGCGCGTGCGTCTAAAGAAGAGGTTTACTCTCAGATAATGAGTGATTGTAATAAGGCTATAAGTATATTGCCGGCTAAGTCTGAATATGACAAAGATAATGTAGGAAGGGCTTCTAAGGACGCTGCACTAACTATGCTTGCTGACGCTTATCTAACGTTGGCACCTGATAATAAAAATAATTATAGTCATGTGGTTAATCTTTGCGATTCTGTTACAGCTCTTGGGTATGACCTTGGCAATTGCAATTATAAAGATAATTTTGATGCTACTGTCAATAATGGCCCTGAATCTATATTTGAGGTACAGTTTTCCGGTAATACGGAATATGATTTCTGGGGTAATAACCCTCAATCAAGTTGGCTTTCTACATTTATGGGGCCCCGTAATTCAGACTTCGTAGCCGGCGGATATGGATGGAATCAGCCTACTCAGGAGTTTGTAGATCAGTATGAAGCTGGTGACAAACGTAAAGACCTTACTGTATTGTATTCAGGTTGTCCGGATTTTGACGGGAAAACATATAAATCTTCTTATTCAAATACAGGTTATAATGTAAGGAAATTCTTGGTGCCAAAATCAATATCTCCTGAATACAATACCAATCCAGCTAATTTCGTAGTATACCGTTATGCAGATATACTTTTGATGAAAGCTGAGGCTCTTAATGAAATGGGACAAACAGGAAAGGCTGCTGAACCTCTTAATATAGTTCGTGACAGAGCAGGACTTACCCATGTGTCTAATCTCTCACAAAATGATATGAGAGAGAAGATAATACATGAGCGTCGTATGGAATTCGCTTTTGAGGGATACCGATGGTTTGATATGATACGTATAGACCATGGGAACTATGCAGTAAGTTTTCTAAAATCTATAGGGAAAAAGAATGTTACCAAAGACCGTTTACTATTCCCAATACCCCAAACAGAAATGGATGCAAATTCTCTTATGAAACAAAATCCGGGTTATTAATCTAATTAATTATAATAATATTTATGAAACAGTATATTTATAGTCTATTATTCATATTGCTTGGTATAGTATCTCTATCATCATGCTCGGATAATGATTATGCAGAAATGAATAAGGGATTTAATCAACTGGCCATTACTGCCAATCAGACAGACATACAACTGAATGAGCAGGAGCATGCTAGTGAGGCTGTAGCTTTCAGTTGGACCTCTGGTAACAACTATGGTACAGGCAATAGAATCTCTTATACGTTGGAATTAGCTAAGTCGGGAACAAACTTCTCACATCCTTATGTTGAGATAGATAGTGTTCCGCAGAATTACTCATGGAGCGTTAATAATGAAGATCTTAATAAATTATTGATTGACAGTATAGGTGCAGTTGCTGGTGTATCCACAAAAATTGATGCACGTATAATAGCTTATGTGGCCGGGCAGCCGGAAGTACAGCAATCTGACATGACAATTAGTGTTACTCCTTATGTACCTGTAACAAATACATTGTATATGCTTGGTGATGCTACGCCTAATGGTTGGAGTGCAGATAATGCTACCGAACTGACACGAACAGATAACGGTATATTTACTTGGGAAGGTAAACTTACTGTAGGTTCATATAAGTTTATTACAACTAAGGGACAGTTTTTGCCGTCTTACAACAATAATGGAAAAGATAGTCTCACTTTACGTACAAGTGATGATCAACCCGATGGAAAGTTTTCTATAACTGAAGAGCACTATTATCAGATGAAGGTGAATCTTCTTACCGGAGCTATTACTTGTACAGAGTCTTCAGGGGCATCGCCTGCTTATAGCAATCTTTATTTTGTGGGAGACATGACTGGTTGGAGCTTCATAAAGATGAGTGTAGATCCTTTAGATCCATTCTTGTTCCGTTATGGGCATTATTTTTCATCTTCAGAAAAAGGTGATTTCAAATTTGGAACAACTGATGGCAGTTGGGAGAATATGTATAAAGCTACTCAGGATAAAGCACCGTATACAGATCAGAATATTGAATTGGTCAAAGGTTCCTCGCCTGATTACAAATGGTCGCTTCAAGACAATCAATGCGGTAAGGCATATAAGTTATGCGTTGACATACATTCAGGCAAGGAAAAGATGATGATGAAAGAATTTACACCATATAATATGATTTATCTTGTAGGTGATGCTACACCAAGTGGTTGGGATCTTTCTAATGCGACAGCGATGACAACATCGAGTGCTTATGTATCAACTTGGACAGGACATCTGAATGCTGGTGAACTTAAATTCTCATGTGATAAGCAATCAGACTGGAATGGAGCATGGTTTATGTGTGCTCAAGGTAATGATAAAGAACCGACAGGTAATATAGAAAAAGCTCTGTTCATAGATAAGAGCAGCGATTATCTTAAAGCACAGTATGGAGATTTATCTATTAGCGGCATTGATAATAAGTGGAAAATAACTAAGTCGGGTGATTATACAATTACAATTAATCAACTTGAAGAAACAGTATCTATAGTAAAACAATAAAAAGTAATGAAGATGAAACTAAATGCATATATACTTTTGCCACTACTTCTCATAGCTTGCAGCAATAGTGATGGGAGCCCTTCTGATAATGGTGGTGGAAGTAATACAGGTGCAGTAATCGTAAATGGAATAACAGCAGACCTCAGTCTGGAAATGAAAACAGACAAAGCTTGTTATAAACCGGGTGAGCCGGTGACATTCAGTGTTGAAGGATCTTTGCCCCTTGGGGCAAAGATCCGTTACCGCCATGGTAATGATGTTATATCTTACGCAGATATTACAAACAACACATGGACTTGGACGCCACCAACGACTGACTTCACAGGCTATCTAGCAGATATATATACACAGAAAGATAATACATCTCAGACCATTTACGGTACAATAGCTGTAGACGTATCAAGTGACTGGACAGCATTCCCGCGTTATGGATTCGTGGCAAGTTATGATGCATCAAAGACTTCTGATGTTATAGCCAATGAGATGTCTTTTCTTAGCAGATGTCACATTAATGGTATACAATTCTATGATTGGCAAAACAAGCATCATTGGCCTTTGGGCGGTACACGCGATCAGTTGCAGACTACTTATAAAGATATAGCTAATCGTAATACGTATACAAGTGTAATAAAAGATTATATCAGTCAGCAGCATAAACTTGGCATGAAATGTATGTTCTATAATCTATGCTATGGAGCTCTATCGGATGCAAGTCGTGATGGAGTACAGGATCAATGGTATTTGTATAAAGATGGGAACCATCAAAATAAGGATGTGTTGACACTTCCTTCATCATGGAAAAGTAGTATTTATCTTATGGATCCATCAAATAAAGACTGGCAAAATTATATATCTGAACGAAATGATGATGTATATACTAATTTAGATTTTGATGGATATCATATAGACCAGGTCGGGGATCGTGGAAGTGTATATAATTATGATGGTACAAAAGTGGATCTTCCTTCAGGTTTCGGCTCTTTTATTACAGCAATAAAGGCAAAACATCCTGATCGCCGTCTTGTTATGAATGCTGTTTCCAGTTTCGGAACAAAAGAGATAGCATCTACAAATGATGTGGATTTCCTTTATAATGAATTATGGGACAGTCAGAAACAGTTCAATGATATTTATTCAATTATATCTGCCAATAATCAAAACAGTAATAATACTAGAAAAACGGTATTGGCTGCTTATATGAATTATAATTTAAGTTCCGGCAATTTTAATATACCGGGAGTCTTGATGGCTGATGCTGTAATGTTTGGTTTAGGAGGAGATCATCTTGAATTAGGTGGCGACCATATGCTATGCAATGAATACTTCCCGAATAGCAAGTTAGCCATGAGCGAATTACTTAAAACTTATATAATAAGGTATTATGATTTTGCAACAGCTTATCAGAATTTGCTTCGTGGAGAAGGTACGGAAACGACTCTTGATATAAGTTCTTCGAATAGTGATGCAATCATAAATGTATGGCCTCCGAAACTCAAAGGAATAACATCATATTCGAGAGTAGTTGATGGCAAGCAGGTTATAAGTCTTTTTAATTTCATAAAGGCGAAAGACCTTATGTGGCGTGATGCTGACGGAACTGCACCACTACCTAAAATATTGAATGATGTACAATTGACTATAAAATTATCGAATAAGGTAAACAAGATATGGGCTGCTACTCCTGATGCTATAGCAGGTGCTCCTGTGGAATTGTCATTCAAACAGTCCAATGGTGTGGTAACATTCACTTTACCTTATTTAAAATATTGGACAATGATAGTAATAGAATAATAAAATGAGAAAGTATATTTTAGTGTTTTTTATGGTAATATGTGCCCTGCAGATGTCTGCTTTTAAGCAGACATCGCCATCGGGGCGTATTGTATTAGATGTTGAATTGGATAACAATGGTTCACCATATTACAGGCTGCAATACAAAGGAAAGAATGTAATACTGTCAAGTAAATTAGGATTCTCACTTTTTGATGCAGAAGATATGCTTGATAAATTTGAGGTAGATAGTACTAATAAGACTTCTTTTGATGAAACTTGGCAGCCTGTATGGGGTGAAACTAAAAATATTCGTAATCATTATAATGAATTATTTGTGTCATTAAAACAAAAGAATACAGGACGGATAATGAATTTACGATTCCGCGTATATGATGAAGGCATAGGATTAAGATATGAATTCCCCCAACAGAAGTCTCTTAATTATTTTGTAATAAAAGAAGAACACACGCAGTTCGCAATGACTGGTGATCATACTGCATGGTGGTTACCTGGAGATTATGATACAGAAGAGTATGAAACTGTAACTTCTCATCTGTCGGAGATAAGAGGACTGATGAAAAAATCTGTTACGTCAAATGCTTCTCAGACAGTATTCTCGCCTACAGGTGTACAAACATCTTTGCAGATGAAAAGTAAAGATGGACTATATATAAATATCCATGAAGCTGCATGCGTAGATTATCCAACCATGAGCCTTAATCTAGATGATAAGAATATGGTATTCGAATCATGGCTAACACCTGATGCACAAGGCAAAAAGGGATATATGCAGACACCTTGTCATACACCTTGGCGAACGGTGATGGTTAGTGATGATGCTCGTGATATGCTATCGTCAAATCTTATACTGAATCTGAATGAACCTTGCGCACTTAAAGATGTTTCATGGATACATCCTGTAAAATATTGTGGTGTATGGTGGGAGATGATTGTTGGACGTAATTCATGGAGCTATACTGATGACTATCCTTCTGTACGTCTTGGCGAAACTGATTATAGTAAGTGTAGACCGAATGGTACTCATGGAGCTAATAATCAAGAAGTAAAAAAATATATTGATTTTGCTGCAAAAAACGGGCTGAATGAAGTCTTGGTAGAAGGATGGAACCAAGGATGGGAAGACTGGTTCGGACATTCAAAGTTTGATGTATTTGATTTCGTTACACCGTATCCTGATTTTGATATTAAAATGCTCAATGATTATGCACACTCAAAAGGTGTAAAATTGATGATGCATCATGAGACATCTTCATCGGTTACAAATTATGAGAGACATATGGAAGATGCATATAATCTTATGAATAAATATGGTTATGATGCTGTTAAGAGTGGATATGTAGGAGATATAATACCTCGAGGAGAGCACCACTATGGACAGTTTATGAACAACCACTATCTTTATGCTGTAAAAGAAGCTGCAAAACACCATATTATGGTAAATGCACATGAGGCATCACGACCAACCGGACTTTGTCGTACATATCCTAATCTTATAGGTAATGAGGCTGCGCGAGGTACCGAATACGAAGCTTTTGGAGGTAGTAACCCAGATCATACAGTAATTCTTCCATTCACTCGTCTTCAGGGTGGTCCAATGGACTATACTCCTGGAATATTTGAAACACAACTTAATACATGGTCTTCTAATAAGTCTTATGTACATACTACTCTATGTGGGCAGCTATCATTATATCTTGTTATGTATAGTCCATTGCAGATGGCAGCAGATCTGCCGGAACATTACGAAAAATACGATGATGCTTTCCAGTTTATACGAGATGTTGCTGTAGACTGGGATGATACAAAATACCTTGAGGCAGAGCCAGGAGACTATATTACAGTAGCACGTAAGGCTAAGGGTACTAATAATTGGTTTGTAGGAGGTAAGTGTGATGAAAACGGTCATGTAGCAGTAGTCCGTATGGACTTTCTTGATAAAGGACGTAAATATAGATGCGATATATATCAAGATGCAAAAGATGCTGATTATCAGAAGAATCCTAAAGCATATACAATAACGCACCGTATCGTAAAAAGAGGCGATGTATTGAAGATAAAGGAGGCAAGTGGTGGTGGTTTCGCCATGTCTTTATTTGCCAAATAAACTTATAATAAGAGAGATAGAATCATTCTGTCTCTCTTATTTTGTTGGGTTAACATTCTTATTTAAAAATAACACCATCAATTATAACTGACCATCCATAATAAAAAGCAAGTATTAATAACCATCAAAACGGAATTTGTTAGAAAATTTGTTAAAACAAATGACTAATAACCATTCTTACAAGAATAAATATTAACTTTGCATGATATTTTATAAATCAATAAAAAAATAAAAATGGATAAATTAAGTTACGCCTTGGGATTAGGCATAGGACGCCAGTTAGCACAGATGGGTGCAGGCGAACTCAACATAGACGACTTCGCAATTGCTATTAAGGATGTGATAGCCGGAAATGAACTGAAAGTTTCTAATCAAGACGCACAAACAATAGTACAAGATTTTTTCGCAAAACAAGAAGCTAAGCAAAAAGCAGAAAGCGCTGAGAAAGGCAAGACTGCTAAAAGTGAAGGTGAAAAATATCTTGCAGATAATGCTAAAAAAGATGGCGTGATGACGCTACCTAGCGGATTGCAATACATGGTCGTAAAAGAGGGTAACGGAAAGAAGCCTAAGGCTACTGATCAGGTAAAATGTCATTATGAAGGTATGCTTGTAGACGGAACAATGTTTGACAGCAGCATACAGCGTGGCGAACCGGCTACATTCCCATTAAATCAAGTTATTGCAGGATGGACTGAGGGTCTGCAACTTATGCAGGAAGGTGCTAAATATCGTTTCTTCATACCTTATACATTAGGTTATGGCGAGACTGGTGCAGCTGGTGCAATACCTCCATTCTCTGCACTTATCTTTGACGTAGAACTAATAGAAGTTATATAATTAATAAGACTAATTAAATGAAAAAATTAAGCATCGTAGCCGTTATGGCTATTGCAGCCGCAGCATTCACATCTTGCGGTAATTCCACTCCTAAGGCTGACCTTAAGAATGATGTTGACTCAATGAGCTATGCAATAGGTATGGCTCAGACTCAAGGTTTGAAAGAGTATCTAGTGGGACGTCTCGGTGTTGACACTACATACATGGATGAGTTCATAAAGGGTCTTAATGAGGGTGCAAATGCAGGTGACGATAAGAAAAAGGCTGCTTACTATGCTGGTATCCAGATAGGACAGCAGATATCTCAGCAGATGATAAAGGGCGTAAACCACGAGGTCTTCGGAGCTGACTCTACAAAATCTATATCTCTTAAGAATTTCATGGCAGGTTTCATCAGTGGAACTACTGGAAAGAAGGGACTTATGACCGCTGCTCAGGCTAATACTATTGCTCAGTTTAAGATGCAGCAGATTAAGGCTAAAAATATGATGAAACAGTATGGCGTAAATAAAACTGCAGGTGATAAATTCCTCGCTGCAAACGCTAAAAAAGCTGGTGTAAAGACTCTTCCTGGTGGTGTACAATATCGTGTTATTAAAGAGGGTACCGGTGATATTCCAAAAGATACTTCTATGGTAAAGTGCAACTATGAGGGACGCACTATAGACGGTAAGGTATTTGATAGTTCATATAAACGTAAACAGCCTATCGCTTTACGTGCTAACCAGGTAATCAAGGGATGGACTGAGGCTTTGACTCATATGCCTGTAGGTTCTGTATGGGAAGTTTATATACCTCAGGACAAAGCTTATGGAGAACGTGAGCAGGGTGGTATCAAACCATTCTCTACTCTTATATTCAAGATTGAACTTCTCTCTATTGGTGGAAAATAATTTCTAATCTTATATATGAAAAGTAAGGTAATAATATTGGCACTCGCTTTTATGGCGAGTGCTTCTTCTGTTGTAGCTGGAGGCGCAAAGAAGAAACAGGTTCAGAAGACTCCTGTTCAAACGGTTTTTAAATTAAATTCTTCTATTGATTCTATTAGTTATGCTGGTGGTAAATCAATGACACAGGGTTTAGTGTCTTTCATACAGCAGCAGAATGGTGTGGATACTACTTATATGGCTGACTTCGTACGTGGTTTTGAAGAGGCTATAAGCAAGAGTAAAGATCCTAAGTTTACTGCTTATGCTACTGGTATGCAGATAGCAAGTCAGGTGGAAAGACAGATGCTACCTAATATGTCTGCTCAATTTAAGGATAGCCCAGACTCTATCAATAAGGATGTGTTCTACAAAGGATTTACAGATGCGCTACTGAAGAATAACAGTATTATGACTTCTGTTGTGGCTGAGAAATACTTTAGAGACAAAATGGAGGCTGACAAGGCTGCCAGAACTGAAAAATTGTATGGAGCAAATCGCAAAGCTGGTGAGGATTTCTTGGCTGCTAATGCAAAAAAGGACAGCGTAACTGTTTTACCTGACGGACTGCAGTATAAGGTGCTGGTAAAAGGCACTGGCGTGACTCCGAAGAGTACTGATAAGGTAAGAGTAAAATACGAAGGTAAGTTTATTGACGGTACAACATTTGATAGCTCATACAACCGTGGAGATGGTACAAATACTTTTGTTGCCAGTCAGGTAATAAAAGGATGGACTGAGGCTCTGACATTGATGCCAGAAGGAAGCAAATGGCAAATTTTCGTTCCTTATTCTTTGGCTTACGGTGAGCGTGATATGGATAAAATCAAACCATACAGTGCATTGGTGTTCACTATAGAACTTGTTGCTGTAAATCCTGATGAGAAAGCTGATGCTGCCAAAGTTGGCGCACAAAGTTCAAAAGGTGCAAAAGATGCAAAAAGCAAGGAAATGAAGAAAAAGAGAAAGTAAAAATAAATACTCTTAAGAATGTAAACTCCTCATTTATAAAATGAGGAGTTTTTTCGTTTTTACCACACTTTATATACATTTTGACCTTTTTATCTATTTTCTATTATCAAAATGTTGCGTTATTCAATAATAATAACTACTTTTGCTAACTATTTGTAGTTACGAAGAATAAAATAATAAAAACATAATAATATTAGCAAATGGATAAAATTGACAACCTTGATAAGAAGATTTTAAGCATCCTGTCTAGCAATGCAAGAATACCATTCAAAGACGTGGCTGCTGAATGTGGTGTATCTCGTGCTGCCATTCATCAGCGCGTGCAACATCTTATGGATAACGGTGTTATCACAGGCAGTGGATTTGATGTGAATCCGAAGAGCCTTGGGTATTCTACCTGTACTTATGTTGGCATAACTCTAGAACGAGGCAGCATGTATAAAGATGTGGTTGAAAGAATACAACATATTCCGGAAATCGTGGAATGTCATTTTACGACTGGTCCTTATACTATGCTTGTAAAACTTTATGCTAAGGATAATGAACAATTAATGTTCTTGCTCAACGGACAATTGCAGGATATTCCTGGAGTAGTCGCTACTGAAACTCTTATCTCTCTGGAACAAAGCCTGAAAAGGGAAATTCCTGTAGAAATAGATAAGGAGGGCTAATGGAATCGTATGATCTGCAGTCGCATCTTGATGATATATATGCGACTTATCCTGAGGCTGACAGACAGCCTGTTATTGGTATAACTGGCAACTATGATGACCAGAACGCAAAACTATGCGACCGATATTACAAGGCTGTAATAGAGGCTGGAGGTACGCCTGTAATCATTCCTCCGGTGAATGATAAAAATGTTATTATCAATACGCTAGAACATATTGATGGACTGCTGTTGAGTGGCGGTGGGGATATAAACCCTCTGTGGGTTGACGAAGAACCTTCCACGCTTCTACATAGCATCAATGCAGAGCGTGATTTGCCTGAATTGCTGACTGTACGTCTGGCTTACAACAGACAGATTCCTATATTGGGTATCTGCCGTGGAATTCAGACTTTGGCCGGTGCCTTGGGCGGAAAAATTCGCCAGGATATCAGTGATACGGCAGGACTGATTAAGCATAGTCAGGATGCAGAACGATATGAAGCTACACACTCTGTTAATATTCTGCCTGATACAGTTTTGGGCAAGATATATGATAAGAACAAGATTTTTGTAAACTCTTTCCATCATCAGGCTATAGGATTACCAGGAGATAAATTTAAAGTATCTGCAAAGTCTTCTGATGGTGTGATAGAAGCTATAGAGAGTACCGAATATAAGTCGATGATGGGTGTACAGTGGCACCCTGAATGGTTGGAAAACGGTAAACCGTTGTTCAAATGGCTTATAAGAGAGGCCGAAAGTTATCGAGATGCAAAAGATATTCATAGTCAGGTGCTTACTCTCGATACTCATTGTGATACACCTATGTTTTTTCCGCAGGGAATAAAGTTCGACCAGCGTGATAATAGAATATTGGTAGACCTTCATAAGATGACTGAGGGCTATCAGGATGCCGTCATAATGGTGGCTTATCTGCCACAACCGAAAATGGGTGAGTCTTTCTCATCTAAGGTTGATTTTGATGTAGACGGACCTATGCAATATGCTGATTTGATATTTGACAAGATAGAAGATATAGCAGAAAAGAATAAAAACTATCTTAGTATAGCACGTACACCTGCAGAACTTTATGAGGACAAGCGAAACAACCGCAAGTCTATCATGCTTGGTATTGAGAATGGACTAGCACTTAATGGCGATGAGGCTAATGTAAAGCATTTTGCTCAAAGGGGGATCGTATATATCACTCTGTGTCATAATGGTGATAATGATATATGCGATAGTGCCAGAGGATGTAATACGCATAATGGCGTGAGCAAATTCGGAGCAAAGGTGATAAAGGAGATGAACAACTGTGGCATAATGGTAGACCTGAGTCATGCTAATGAGAAGAGCTTTTACGATGCTCTGGATATAAGTAGTACGCCTATTGTATGCAGCCATAGCAGTTCGAGAGTACTTTGTGACGTACCACGTAACCTTACAGATGATCAGATGCATGCACTTGCGCTAAAAGGTGGAGTCGCGCATACCACTCTTTATCATGGATTCTTACGCAAAGATGGTGAGGCAAGCATAATTGATGCTATGGAGCATCTTGACCATGCAATAGATATAATGGGAATTGAGCATGTGGGATTGGGCACTGACTTTGATGGTGATGGAGGTGTTAAGGGACTTGCGGATTCGTCAGAACTTATCAACTTCACACGTAAACTGATGGAACGCCGATATAATAGAAAAGACATAGAAAAAATATGGGGTGGTAACTGGCTTAGGGTAATGAGTCTGGTACAAAACAGTAAGAAGTTGTAGCGTCTATATTATTTATGAAGAAAAAGAAGAAAGTAATAATAATCGTGGGAACAGCAGTTCTGGTAGCAATCATATATGCGCTCGTAAACTGGGGCAGCATTTTTAATAAGAATGAGGTGTTGACAGATGATACAGAGCAGTCAGTATCTTCACCTGTAGGACCATCATTCAATTCAGACAGTGCTTATGCTTATTGTAAGGCACAGTGCGAATTCGGACCGCGTACGATGAACAGTACTGCCCATGATGAATGTGAACAGTATATCATAAGTAAATTCAAATATTACGGTATGAGTGTTATAGCTCAGAAGACTGTGGTGAAGGGTTATGACGGGACAAGGCTTAACTCTACTAATGTTATAGCAAGTTATAAACCTGAACTTACTACCAGAATTCTGATTTGTGCACACTGGGACAGCAGACCATGGGCGGATAATGATCCAGACAAGAAGAACCATCATAAGCCGGTGATGGCTGCGAATGATGGTGCTAGTGGTGTGGCTGTAATGATGGAGATAGCACGTAACATCAATAAGGCAAAAAAACTGAATATAGGTGTAGACTTTATTTGTCTTGATGCTGAAGATTGGGGAACACCCCAATGGAGTAAAAAACAAGATGATGGTGACAGTTGGGCTCTGGGAGCTCAATATTGGGCTGCTAATCCTCATAAAAAAGGTTATGAAGCAAGATACGGTATACTTTTAGATATGGTGGGTGGCCAGGGAGCCAGATTCTACCAGGAGGGAATGTCAAAGCAATATGCTCAGGCTATTGTTGATAAGGTATGGAAAGCTGCAAACGATATAGGATATGCAAGTTATTTTCCTACAGAAGAAGGTGGAATGATAACTGACGACCATATTCCCATCAATCAGAAAGCAAATATACCTACAATAGATATAATACCTTATTATCCAGATTGTAAGGCTAGTAGTTTTGGACCTACTTGGCATACCGTAAGTGACGATATGAATCATATAGACAAAAATACAATGAAGGCTGTAGGGCAGACGGTTATACAGGTACTGTATACTGAGAAATAAATCTTATAACTGTCCAGCCTCGACCATAAGAACTACACGCTCTGTAAGACGATCTGTTCCGTTAGGGTCGTATGTCTTGGTGAGACTGGCACCGAAGGCCCATGAGAAAGCTTGCCAAAACCCAGCCCTTATAGGTCCCATAAATGCTTTGATGATATCATAAGATGAAGAATTGCACTCACGGTAAACTAACTTGATAAGTAATTTACCTTGTGAATAAGTAAGTTTTTTCATCCTTGGTGTATATTCTTTTCTTATACTTTGCTCAACGAGTTTCATGTGTGCATCCTTTGCCTTCTTGTTAGGCAGCGTCTCTAGATAATCGTATGTTTCAAGGATAATGGTGTTCACCTCTTTGGCGATAGGCAGTACCTTTTTAACGTTATATACAAGGCGGTTGTATTCCTGTGCCTGTTTGGCATCTTTGAACACCATTTGAGGGAAGACATACACGTAGTTCATCTCTACATATTGTATACTATCACCATGATCCAGACATTTTCCAACCTTAACCATAGGTACAAATGTAGGATTGTCCATATCTATCTGAAGATCTTCAGGGTTGACATGGCCTGGGTGATCCTTATCTGTCTGAGCATTTAGACTTGTACAAGTCAGCAGGCAGAATATGAATGATATTGTTAATTTAAGTTTCTTCATTTTGTCTGCAAAAGTAGTAATATTATTCCATTTACGATATTATTTAGGCCATATTTAGCAAATTTTGAATTTATATTGCTACCTTCGCGTTATGAAACTATTGAGAACACTACTTATTCTTATTCTATTAGACACTTTATCAGAGAAAGTCTGCGCACAGAAAGAACACCAATGGGAGAAATATTATAACGAATTATCAACTATAGAGGATGACAAAACCGGATTATCTCAAAGTACATTTGATGAATTATGCGATATTGAGGAACATCCTATAAATATCAATACAGCTACACGTGAAGATCTTGAACGTTTACCTTTTCTAAACGAAAACCAGATAGAGGAAATATGTGAATATCTTTACAGGTACAAAGGAATGAAGACACTTGGTGAACTTCAGATGATAAGGAGTCTGGACTATTACGGCAGGCATATCCTTCAGTGCTTTGTGTATGTCGGTGATGATGGGAGGGACAGATTTCCCAGTCTGCAAAAGATTATGAGATATGGGAAAAGTGAAATTCTAACATCAGCCAAGATACCTTTTTATATGAGAAAGGGTGATAGTAACGGATATTTGGGTTATAGATACAAACACTCGATAAGATATAATCTTACCTATGGCGACCGCTTTAAGATAGGTATAGTGGGAGCACAGGATGCAGGTGAACCCTTTTTGAGTAATAAGAATAGTCTGGGTTATGATCATTATTCTTATTATATGGTAATGCGTGATATGGGTAGACTGAAAACACTAGCCTTAGGTTGCTATAAAGTATCGTTTGGTATGGGGTTGGTAGTTAACGGAGGCTTTAATATGGGCAAGATAATGATGTTGTCTTCTCTAGGTAGGAGTACCAACAATGTAAGAGGTAACACTTCAAGGGCTGAAGGTAACTATATGCAGGGTGCTGCAGCTACAATTGAGATAACAAAGGGACTCACTGCAAGTGTTTTCGCATCTTACAGGTTGATGGACGGTACGATGCGTAAAGACGGTACGGTAACGACTATAATCACTAATGGGTATCATCGTACACAAGCAGAAATCGACAAGAAGCATAATCTGTCAGCTACTACACTTGGTGCCAATATTCATTATTTTAAGGATGGTTATCATATAGGGGCTACGGCTCTCTACACGTCTCTTGATAAAACATTGAATCCAAATACTGCAGTAATATACAGACGTTTTTACGCTCATGGTAATGACTTCTTCAATATCAGTACAGATTATGGATATATATGCCATCGCTTTTGTTTCAATGGTGAAATGGCATTAAACGATCATAATGCCATAGCCACAATAAATAGTCTGAGTGTAAATGTCACTGGCAATCTGGATATTCTTGGACTGTATAGATACTATTCGAAGAGATACACAGCTCTATACGCTAATAGCTTTAGCGATGGAGGTAGTGTTCAGAATGAGAATGGCGTATACATAGGTGCTAATTGGCATCCGAGTAGGAATCTAAATGTATCTGGTTACACGGATTTTGCATATTTTGTATGGCCACGGTACCAGGTATCAGGTTCTTCGCATAGTCTAGATAATATGATATCAGCTACATATAATACAGGCAACTGGTCTGTATTGGCAAGATATAGGATGACCGTAAAGCAGAAGGATAATGCTTCAAAAAGTGGGCTTACTAATCAGACGCAGCATAGAATAAGGCTTTCGGCTACATATTCTCCCGCGAAAGACATCAGCCTGATTACTCAGGCAGATATGGTGCACACAGAATATAAAGTTAAAGAAAAGGGATGGATGATAAACCACAATGTTGATTGTAAAGTAAAAGAATGGCTTAAGATAAATGCCAACTTCGGTTACTTTCATACAGATGGATACGATAGCAGAATATACACTTACGAAAGAGGATTATTGTATGACTTCGCATTTCCTATGCTATATGGTGAAGGTATACGTTACGCCTTGATGGCAAAGACGACATTCAACAAGAAAGTTATGGTAATAGCCAAAATCAGTACAACCGACTATCTGGATCGTACGAGCATAGGTAATGGATATCAAAAGATAAACAAATCAGCCTTAACGGATATGGAATTGCAGTTGAGGTTGAAATTATGAAGAAATATCCATTTTTATCTTCGATTATATACAAAATTATTTATCTTTGCAGACCATATGCCAATAGTAGGCATTATAAGGTATATAACATTAAAAGTTTATCGTTAAAGACATGAAAAGGCGTTTCATATTAACTATAGAATATCTCTTATCAATCCATATTTTGGGATTGATTGTTTTGTCTCTCTTTAGAATTATACAGTTTGCCAGTCTTCATGGCATGGAAAAACCGCAAGTAGGTAAAGAAGCCCCATCTGTAATCACTGCTTTTATAAATGGTGTATGGTTTGATAACGTAATTGCCTGTTATCTGATGGTAGCGCCTCTTGCAATACTTCTTATAGCCGGTAGTCTGGGACATTTCCATCGTTATTGGCGCAAAGGCGCATCAATCTGGTTCTCAATATTGTACCCTGTCACATTCCTTGTGTCTGCATCTAATATACCTTACTTCGCATTCTTCTTCAAGAATATTAATTCATCAATATTCGAATGGTTTGGTTATGCAGGAACTACCGCCGGAATGGTTTTCGGTGAGGCATCATTCTACTTGTACATATTCCTTTTTGTCGTCTCTGTTATAGGATTCGTATATGCAATGATAAGACTGAGGCGACTGTTTGACCGTAAGATAGAAGCGGGTAAAGACATCGCATTGATTAAACTCAACTTGGGTAAACTAAAATTGTCAATAACAGATATAGTGATTACCTTATGTCTTGTCGGTCTGTGTATATTCGGTATAAGAGGCCGCACTGGATATAACCCAATAAAGATAAGCGAGGCATATTATTGTGAAGACCCTTTTCTCAATCAATTAGGCATTAACCCAACATACAATCTGCTTACAAGTGTTATGGATGATATGCGTAAAGAGAATGAAGAATTACATCTTCTACCTTATCCAGAGGCCATAAGCTATGCAAGAGAGAATCTTGGAATTGCAGGAAAGGCAGACAGTATGCATATAATGCAAAGATATATTAAGGCCGACTCGGCAGTAACCAAGAAGAATGTGGTATTCATACTTATGGAATCTATGTCTGGAGCATTACTGCAATCTTTAGGACAGCAAGAAAAACTTACTCCCAATTTGGATAGTCTGTATCATCATTCGCTTGCTTTTACTAATTTCTATTCGGCTGGTATACATACCAATCATGGAATGACGGCATCTTTATACTCATTCCCGGCTCTTATGGAGCGTAACCTGATGAAAGGAACTGTCACTCCGCATCGCGATGGAATACCAACAGTACTCAAGCAGTACGGTTATCACAATATGTTCTTTATGACTCACGAGGCACAGTATGATAATATGAATGCCTTTTTCAGAACCAACGGATATGATGATATATACTCACAGGAGAACTATCCAAAGAATGCTGTCGTAAATGCATTTGGTGTCCCAGATCATTTCCTATTTGAATATGCCATGCCGGTGATAAACAGAATGGCAAAGAATGGCAACCCTTTTCTTGCTACATTACTTACTGTGAGCAACCATCCTCCATTTATTATACCAAAATGGTTTCATGCAAAGACAACCAAACCTGAAACGCAGATTGTAGAATATGCCGACTGGTGTATCGGTGATTTCATAAGAAAAGCCAAAGCGCAGCCTTGGTATAAGAATACAATATTTGTTATATTGGCAGATCATGGTAAGATAGTAGGAAACGTTGATTCCGAACTTCCACAGTCGTACAACCATATACCTCTGATAATATTCGGAGCAGGTGTGCCTCAAAAGTTATATAGCGGATTAGGAACACAAGTAGACATCATGCCAACATTGTTAGGTTTGATGCACATGAGTTATAAGTATAATGGATTTGGAATAAATCTCTTGAAACAACATAGAGACATGGTCTTCTATTCGGCAGATAATCAGATAGTGGCTCGTAGCAAAGAGAAGTGCTACATATATACGCCATCACTACAGAAGAGTTTCTGCTATGACGTTACACCACATTGGGGATTACGAAAAAATGATAATGAGAAAGGTTTTAAACCTTTAAAACAATACGTGTTCTCTATGATACAGACAGCTGAATTTATTCAGCAGAAGATGCATGACAGATAGTATTATTTTACCAAATTTGAATCATCGTCTTTGTATTCATCTTTAGTATAGAAAATTCTTCCTAAGCTAGTTGTGTATTTCTTTATTCTGAACCAGAAGCTGTGCCAGAAAGAGCCGTCATTGTCCATCGTACCATAACCGGTAATAGCTCGGGCTTTACGGTTTCTGATAAATGCTATTTTGCCGTAGTGTTTTAATTTAAAAGCAAGGAATCCGTCTTCACCTCTTATTATGTCAGTACGTATACCTATTTTCTTAGCAAGTTCAGTTTCATAAGCAAATACAAGTCCTCGTACACTAAGTTCTGGACGCTTGAAGTGTTGTATCCATAAATGTATATCACGCATAAATTCGAATAGTCTTATGCCCCATGCAGGATGATTTTCGTCAGGTATATAGCTCCATAATGAACAGGCTCCGACTATACCTTTTTTATTAAGAGCATCAACCATTGTTTCCACATATAGAGGAGGATAAAGAGTGTCTGAATCAATATTTATATGATATTTACCCCGGGCTTTCTTTAATCCACAAAGTCGTGCGAATCCGCAACTATGCCTTTCTTCATTATAATAAGGTACACCGCACCGCTCAAATATCTCTGCTGTGCGGTCTTTCGAGTCATTGTTAACGCCTATGATTTCAACAGGATATTTGCAAATCATATCACTGAGAGCCCACAAACAAGCAAGGAGATGGCACTCCTCATTATATGAGATAACGCTAACAGTAACCACTGGTTGTTGTGATTGCATATTCTGGATACGAGCCTTAACTTCATCACAGATAGGATAAAAACCTTCTGCAAACGGCTTATTATATGCTTTGATATATTTGCTGTACCACTTCATGATATATATTATTCTCGCAAAAATAATAATAATAGTCCATACGTCAAAGTTTTTTGAATATTAAGATGAAAAGTATTCTATACTTTATATAGAGTATAAAACCGTGCTACTATAAGTAAAATTGCTTAATGATTATTTCTTAAACTTTAATATATTTATGCAATTTGAGGTAAAAGAAGTAAAGAACATTATCCAACAGTAATTTTGTTTTGAATTTCATAGGCATAATAGGCCTAGTACCTTTCCATTTTGTCATGTCTAGATAGTGAAAATATCTTTCTCTATAAGGATTCAAACAGTCGTAATCCCATGGTTTGCGGCTTCCTGTAAAATGGATAATGGCAGGATGTTTTATTTCAGATTTCAAAGATTCAATATTTGACTTTCTTATTTTAGGTTTACGCCTAAGAAATCCGTCTTGAACATTCCATCTTAAAGGTAGTAATTTGCGTCTGTCATGTAATAATCCATTTAGTATATCTTGATCTACAAATTTAAGATTATCATGTTCTCTCATATATTCAATACAATTTTTGGATATGCATTTTTCACGCCACCATGCTAAATTGATAAGCATGACACCAGAATTAAAATATCCATATTTCTTGTTATAATTAAGACGAACATAATTATCTTTTTTACTACTCCACATATCCTCAACAACAGCAACCGGAAAATCAGATATATCCATTTTCCACAAGGATTCTAAGGAACTGTCTACTATAAGATCACAGTCCAAATATAAGACTTTGGTTATCTTAGATGGCAGAATATCAGCAATGAATAGCCGGCAATTAGCTGCCTGTGATATATGACTATTTTCATGTTGTGGAATTTTTTTTAATGATTCTGAGTCTATGGTATAAAAGAATAATCCTTGGTTATATTTTATCTCGACTAATTCTTTTATATCACTAATAACGGAATCAATCAAACCTTCAGAAATAATATGAATACAGAATTTGTTATTTCTGTTGTTTTCAAAAATTGAACATAACATAGTGCAACAATGCATCACGTATATAGAATCCATATTTAAGGCTATATTTATAGCTTCATCCATTTATGTTGTTTTTTGTATTGCAAATTTACAAATAAATAATTGATTAATTAAACTATTAATAAAAAACATTGCCTTTGTGCTATTAAAAATAGTATATTAAATATAAGATGAAGTCAGAAAGGTGTTTTTTGACTATTATTATACCAAACAATAATCATGCAGATTCTTTATAATCGTATGCAAATGATTGCAAATAAAGTGTATATTATAACGATGCCTTTTATCTATATAAATGGTAAAAAGCAACGCCCAAAGATATCATCCGTGCGCATTGTTTACTAGAATAATTTATACAGTGTACCTGCTAATTATATCACCGAAATTCCACAAACGAATCAGAATATGGTTCTCTTCGTTATATTCTATAAAGCTAACCGTAACTACATAGCCTTTTGACGGCCTTTTTGGGATAGGAGCATTGGAACTCATCATAGATAGGATAATACTATTCTGCAAACGGCTTATTATAAACTTTCATATATTTGCAGTACTACTTCGTGGTATATATTAGTATAGCAAAATAGTCCATTCCTAAAAGTTTTTTGAAAGCGAAAATAAAAAGCCTTCTACTTTATTACCTTTTTTATTTTATTAATCAGATTATGTTTGCTCTTTCTGTATTTACACACTTCGTTATAGAATCCTAAGGTAGACAAAAAATAACGTAAATTATGGCGTAATGAAGCATTGAATAATATTACTATTGTGTATTTTTTAAATTTTTCCCTGCATGATTTAAATTCGAAATCCCCAGCCCCAAAAGCTTGAGGCAATGCTTGCTTAAGGAAAAAATTTTTTATTCTTTTTCGCGGGATTATATCCAAAAATCTATTTTGAAATACTGGAATACTGTCTAAATAAATTTCGTAGCGCCCTGGTTTCGTTTTTGTCAAAGATGATTCGTTGCATAAATTGTAATGATAGAACGCTTTTGGAAAATGTGAAACTTTTATATTTTCCTTTAGCAACGCTCCAATAAAATATAGGTCTTCCCAATGATTAAGCCCTTCTTTAAAAGTCACTCCATATGCTTGAATAATATCTCTTCTTATTATTCTGTTCCAGCAACTGGCAGCAAGTCGAAAATAAAACATATCTAGTAGAATATTAACGTTACCTTCTTTTGATGGTTTCTGTGACTCGTAAGTCGTTTTATTTCCATGTTCTCTATAAAAATCACAAAATAGCATATCAGAATTTTCTTGTTCTGCCTTTTTCACCATTTCTTCATAGGCATTACTTTCGATCCAATCATCAGGATCTACATAAGTTATATATTCACCAATAGCATTATCAAGTCCTTTTTGTCTTGCACAACCAACCCCAGAATTCTTTTGATGTATAACTTTCACCCGACAATCATTTTTGGCATATTCGTTGCATATTTCTCCAGAAGCGTCTGTGCTGCCATCATTGATAAGAATAAGCTCATAATCAGTAAATGTCTGATTAAGAATGCTTTTTATACAACAAATTAGATATTTTTCCAGATTAAATATTGGGACTATTATTGATAATTTAGGTGTAGTATTCATGTTTTGCAAGATAGATAAATGATATTATTTATATTTTTTATATTTTTTATATGTGGAAATTATGAATCCTAGTCTTCGACTATTATGCTTACGCCTCCAAATCTTAATATAATGGAAACTAAAAAGAGGTGCACTAAGTAAAATTTTATTCAATTTTTTATAAAGACTAGAATCATACTTATGGATTCCATCATCAAGAATTTGAAGTTGATTTATATCCAAACATTTATTTAGAACAATAAAGTCTTTATAGTTATGTCTTATTCTATTATATAATTTAGTATTCAGATAATCTTTTATTTCATATGGTATTTTTTCGTTCCGCAATGATGAGTTAGCAATAAGTAATGAGCAAGATACCTTTATGTTATCCATAGAGTGTAATTTCTCAACTTCAGAATTTACAGATTGTCCTTCTCTATTAAGCGTATAAAGATATATAGGCTTCTTAATATAGTATACTTTCCTAACTGTAGATATAGGTAAGAATATCCATTCATTATCAGTATAAAATATGCCTTCACTTTGCTTATAGCCTATCTTCAATAAGTTTTCAAGTTTATATGTTACAGAATGCATCATTATTTTGGCAACATCCCTATTATTAGTTATTTCAGTAAAATTAAGAACAGAATCCTTTTGCAAGTTAAATGATTCAATTTCATCTTTTCCGACGCCATAAACTCTTACGAAGTCTGTTAGAATCATATCTACGTCTATATTAGCAAGAACGCCAACCATTAAATTAAAATTGCTGCTGTTAAAAGCATCATCAGCATCTAATATCTTAATATATTTCCCTGTCGCAACCTTTAATGCAGCATTTATGCATGAACCATAATTGCCGTTCGGTTTATCAATTATAATAAATGTGCTAGGATACATACTTGCATATTTTTGTGCAATAGTCAAAGAACTATCTTTACTACCATCGTTAACTATTAGGACCTCTATGTCATCTTCTCTTTCTATAAGTAGTGAAGAAAGGCATCTGTCAAGATACTTTTCCATATTATATGTAGGGATAACGATAGAAATAGTTTTATTCATAATTTTATTTTTTAGATATTTTTTTTAAACCACTAATACAAAATTTTCTAGAAAGGTCTCCATAGAGGGCATTTGAATTTTTAATAGTTATATTTAGCCTTTTGTGTTCAAGGTGATATTCTATAGCGCGGAATTTGGCGTAACGTCGCTTTATTCCTATATTTTGCAAACGATTGAAAATATCATAATCTTCACATCCATATCCAACCATATCCTCATCGAATCCATTTATCTTTTCAAAGTCTTTGTAAAACATAGCCATATTAGCTCCGCGCCCATAGAATTTCTTCCATGAATACAAATACTTTGTAATGAAATGGAAAGATGGTAGATGTAAAGCATTTGTTTTTCTACTAACACCTTTATTGAAAATTCCCACATTAATGCTATGATTCATTATCATATAGCGTGTCATTAATTTACTAAGCTTAGCACGACTACCAATAACAAAGCACCCTTGTTTAGCAATATTTTCATGATCAGCTACAAAGCGTCTATCTAGTATGATGTCTCCATCAATAAAAATTAGATACTCTCCTGTGCAAAACTCTTTAATTGCGTCATTATGTATTTTGGCTTTACGGAATCCTTCGTCTTTATGCCAAGCATGGTATAAAGGGCATGGAAAAGAACATGAAAATTGTTTTATAAGATTAAATGTTTCTGGATCTGAGCCATCATCAGCTATTATTACTTCGTCTGGTATACGGCTCTGATTAAGAACACTCATCAGGCATAGTCTAAGCGCACCTACTCTGTTATATGTAGAAATAATCAAGGATATTTTCATAATCATGTTTATTTATATCTTTATATATAAATCTATTTTATTGTAAATATTGCATGTCAGAGTAACTTTTAAATTTTATATGCGGTTTCATAAATACGCTTATTTTCAAAATCGTAATATCATTTCATTGATTTATTTGTATACTATTGTAACAAGGAAAGGAGCCCTTATTTAATCATATTATATATTTATTGTTTACACTTACAAAACTAAGTTACAAAGATATATATAATATCGAGCAATGACAATAAAACCATGTTAAATTATGGAAATATTTAATATTAAAATGATGTATTTGCCAACTCATACTAAAAAATAACCTACTAATATATAAAAATGTAAATAACATAAATAAGGTGTGGAAATGAACTCTTAAATTATTTGTGTAACTTTGATGCTTTAAAAATTTGGGTGATAAATATTTATTTGTAACTTTGCGGTTATGAACGAAGGAAACAAAATTTCTGTTGTCATTAATACATATAATGCAGAAGAATATTTAGTCAAAGTGCTTGAAGCAGTAAAGAACTTTGATGAGATTGTATTATGTGATATGGAGAGTACTGATCATACATGTGAAATCGCAAAGAAATATGGATGTCGTATAGTAACTTTTCCGAAAGGAAATATTACAATAGTAGAACCTGCAAGGACATTTGCTATTGAGTCCGCTCTATATAAATGGATATTATTAATTGATGCAGATGAAATAGTAACTCCAGAATTACATGATTATTTATATGCCAAAATAGCAGAAAAGAATTGCCCAGAAGGTCTTTTTATCCATAGAAAAAATAAATTTATGGGTAGATTTGTTCATTCTTCTCCTGACTATCAATTAAGATTCTTTATTCGTGAAGGGACGGTATGGCCACCATACATACATACAATACCTATAATTCAAGGTAGAACAGCTAAGATACCTTTAAAAAAGGAAAATGTACATTTAATACATCTTGCTGATGAGGATATTAAAGGCTATATTGAAAAAATGGACAGATATACAGATATGGAAGTTGAAAGAAAGGCAATGAGAAAACATTATGGTATTAAGGCTATACTATTTCGTCCTATATGGTTTTTCTTTCGTACCTATTTTATTAACGGAGGTTTCAAAGATGGGATACGTGGATTAATAAGATGTGTACTAAGTGCAACATACCAATTTGTTTTTATCTCAAAAGTAATAGAGAAACGATATAAAGGTAGAATAAATTTATGAGAAAACAAATAATAGTATCAGCTGATTATAATGGCTATGAGTCCTTCATAAGTGATATACCTGAATTATTCCGTAATGAACAAGGAAAAGTTATATATAATGGGCGCAATCAGATAAGGAGTTTTAATGATGGTCCTAAAAAAATGATTGTAAAGCGTTTCAAAAAGCCTGATATAGTAAAGAAAATAATTTATTCGTTCTTTAGGAAAAATAAAGCTGAAAAAGCTTATATAAATGCATTTGAAATTTTAAAAAGAGGTTTTAATACTCCAAGACCTGTCGCATATATAAAGGAGAATAAAGATGGACTGTTGAATTATGTTTATTATGTATGTGAATATACTGATTATGAGCCTATTAAAGATTATTTGAATTGTGATAATTCTTTTGATAAAAATTTAGCTGTTGCTTTTGGAATATATGTAGCAGAATTACATAAAAAAGGTATTATTCATAACGATCTAAATTGTACAAATGTATTATTTAAGAAAACTAATGAGAAATATTTATTTACTTTGATTGATATTAATCGTATGCAATTTAAGAAAGAAGGCATAAATTTTTCTAAATATGACTGTTTGGATAATCTTACAAAGTTCTCAGAATTTGATGATGCTTATAAAACTGTTTTAGATGGGTATATCAATGCTAGAGGTTGGACAGGATATGTTGATGAAGCAATAAAAATAAAACTACGTCATGATATTCGTTGGAAAAGGAAGAAACGAATAACAGGATTATTTAAGAAACGAATATAATCAATTATATAAACTAAGGTAATATATAGCCCATTAACTATAAGTAGCTTTTAGCTTTTTTATATGCCTTTTTGAAAAAGGCACCATCATTTAGTTTGTCTTTAAATTCCATCACATTATTTTTAATGATCGAATAGTCTTGTAAAGACATGCTTTCTAGTCTTTCCGGAACTTCACGAAGAGAATTGACAGCAATACCTAAGTTGTTTGCCTTTATAAATGGCACCATTGCAGATTCTTCCGATAGTATCACAGGCAGCCCGCTACGCAAGTAGAATGATGTCTTGTGGGGATTGTTTATGCGTAGATATTCACCCCAATTGCCACTGCATCCATCTATGTCATCACCATCCCATACCAGTCCCCAGTCTCCTGTTACTTCAGAGATGAATTTGTCAGACTCAACGAAACCAATATAATGCATATTTTTCCATTTTGAAGCTCTTTCCGTATCTATACCTCTGCCATAAAGATTAACTGTACAACCTTTAATATTATCATCTAACTTATATAAGAAAGCATTTTTACGTGCTGATATACTGCCTGCATAGACGATGCGTGAAGGAGGGTTGCCTATTGCATAGGACGTAGGTTGACTATTACTTATATAGTCAAAGATATCCAGATTAGTAAGAGGTACTTTGCAACCATGATTAACCAACCATTTATTCATTGCACAGTTATGTACAATGATAGAATCAGTTAGTGATAGCTTTTTTATTTCCTGCTCTGCTGTAAGCTTGTGTCTGCGGAATGTTCCCAAATCATGTATAAGTGTAATTGTTTTTGCCCCTTTTAGATGAGCGATCCGGCAAATCACCTTATAGTATTTTTTGAATGGATATTGTATAAGAAGTACATCCCCTTTATTAAGTATGAATGGTAGCTTGGCAATACTGAATGTTTTAGCTATAAATGTGCTTATTTTACTTTTACTTTTGACTTTAAATGAAAGGTCTCTAAAACCCATTCTATCCATTAAAGCGTCAATATGTTCTTTGGCTGTATTGCCTGTTGGTACTCCTATAAAACAATTCATATTTGTATAATTGTATTCTTTAACTACTTGAATATTTTTATTATCTTTTCGATAATTGGTGCCATGTCATAATATTTATATTCTGCCAGTCTGCCACCGAAAATGATATTATTTTCTTTGTCAGCCAGTGATTTATATTTAGAATATAACATAGTGTTCTTCTCGTCATTTACCGGATAATATGGTTCCATGCCATCTTTCCATTCTGTTGAGTATTCTTTTGATATCACAGTCTTGGGACATTTGTCAATATCCTCACCAAACATCTCAAAATGTTTATGCTCTATTATACGTGTATATGGAGTCTTTGAGTCGGTATAGTTGACAACCGCATTACCTTGGTAGTTGCTTGTGTTAAGAGTCTGCTCTTCGAAGCGTACAGTACGGTATTCCAGTTCTCCAAAGCAATAATCATAATACTCATCTATCTTACCTGTGAATATTATTTTCGATGCTATCGATTCCCAATGAGAGCGGTTCTCAAAAAAGTCTGTACCGATACTTGTCTCAATATTTTCTAATAGGCCATCTATCAGTTTGTTGTAACCGCCAATCGGTATGCCTTGATATTTATCGTTGAAGTAATTGTTGTCAAAGACTAACCTTACCGGCAATCTTTTAATGATGAAACTAGGCAAATCAGTGCACTTACGTCCCCATTGCTTTTCGGTGTATCCCTTAATTAGTTTCTCATATATATCTTTTCCAACTAGTAGCAATGCTTGCTCTTCAAGGTTTCTTGGTTTTGATATACCTTCCGCTTCCATTTTTGAGTTGATAGCAGATTTCTGTTCTTCAATCTTTGCCAGAGCCTCATTGGGCGTATTCACGCCCCACATCTGATGGAATGTATTCATGTTAAAAGGCAAGTTGTACAACTTACCATTATAATTAGCTATTGGAGAATTTGTGTATCTGTTGAATTCAACTATAGAATTTACAAAGTCCCATACCTTTTTGTTAGAGGTATGGAATATATGTGCTCCATATTTATGTACATTTATTCCCTCAATATTTTCACAATATAAGTTGCCTCCAAGGTGCTGTCTTTTGTCTATCACGAGGCAACGTTTTCCGGCCTTTTTTGCCATATAGGCAAACGTTGCGCCGTACAAACCGGCTCCTACTATTATATAATCGAATTCTTTCATAATCTAGTATATAAGATTTAACATCGTCCTAATTGTATGTCAACTTCTCAAGGCAAGTCATCATTGGTGAATCCTTTGATATTCTTCCCTTGTTCTTTTCCACCTGTTATGGCTCCACAAGTAATACCTTGGATCACGATTTATAGTATCTTCTAGCATATTGAAGAAAGTTTTCGTCACTTCAAACTCGCCCATATTCTCAGGTTCTTTTGTTATAAGACGGAAAGTGCATATGTAATGTCCTCTTTTAGGCCTTTCCATATCAACATAGAATACAGCGTTTTTCATCTTTCTCATAATTCTCTCCCCACCCGTGAAAACAGGCGTGTCATGATTCATGAAGTTGAGCCACAAATGTATGTTTTCCCATTTGGGTGCCTGGTCAGATATGTAGCCAAACAGCGACATGCGGTTCTCCCTGCGATAGGTAAGCAGATGACGCAATATATCTTTCTTAGGTACGCAAACGCCTCCCATGCTCATACGTATTCTGATAAAAAGGCGGTCGAATATCTTGCTGTACAGCGGATGATATATCAGTCCCATAACAGCTTCTTTGTGTCGTGCAAATGATATTCCTATGGCAGATAACCATTCCCAATTGCAGTAATGCCCAAGTATAGCTGCACATGACTGTCCGTTGTCAAAACATTCTTCTAACTTTTCCACATTGCGGAATTCTATGTGCTTAAGCATTGTGGCTTTACTTATAGACAACAGTTTGATAGTTTCTAGAAAGTAGTCGCACAGAAAATGATAGAAGCCTTTTTCTATACCCTTGCATTCCTTAGCTGATTTTTCGGGGAACGAAGTCGTTATATTCTTTCTTACTATTTTTTTACGGTAACCCACTATGCTGTAAACCAGTATATAGAAGAAATCGGATATGACATAGAGCAACTTGAATGGCAAGAGAGATACCAAGTAAAAGAAAGCATATACTATGTAATAAAAGACCTTTCCCATAACTTATAGCGATTGCATATCTTTCAGCTTTTTATAATAGCCGTCTTTGCTCAGAAGTTCTTCGTTAGTTCCACGTTCTACTATCTGGCCTTCGTGTATTACGCATATCTCGTCAGCATTCTTTATTGTCGATAATCTGTGTGCTATAGCTACAGTCGTGCGAGTCTTCATCAACCTTTCCAGCGCGTCCTGTACCAATCTTTCCGATTCTGTATCCAGAGCCGATGTAGCTTCATCAAGAATAAGGATAGGAGGATTCTTCAGTATTGCACGAGCGATACTTACCCTTTGTCTCTGTCCGCCAGAAAGTCTTCCACCACGGTCTCCTATGTTAGTGTCATACCCGTTTTCAGATGCCTCTATGAATTCTTTTGCGTTAGCTATCTTTGCGGCTTCTTCAACCTGCTCGCGTGTGGCGTTCTCTACTCCGAAAGATATATTATTATAGAATGTGTCATTGAACAATATAGCTTCCTGATTAACATTGCCGATAAGCGAGCGTAAGTCATGTATACCAAGTTCTTTTACGTTTATTCCATCGATAAGAACTTCACCATCCTGTACGTCATAGTATCGCGGGATAAGGTCTACCAGTGTAGATTTTCCACCACCACTCTGACCAACTAGAGCTATAGTCTTGCCTTTCTCTATAACGAGATTAATATCCTTTAGCACCCATTTCTGGTCGTACTTGAATGATACATGACGGAATTCGATCTGATGCTCGAATGCAGAAATGTGCTTCGGATTTTCCGGTTCCACGATATCATTCTCAGCCATGAGTATCTTGTCTACACGCTCCATTGACGCCAGACCCTTTGGTATGTTATAACTTGCTTTGGAGAATTCCTTCAGTGGGTTGATGATACTATACAGGATAACGAGATAATAGATGAACGTTGGTCCTGATAGAGTATAATTGTTCAGTACAAGGATACCTCCAAACCACAACACGATTACAATCATTACTGTTCCCAGAAATTCACTCATAGGATGGGCCATCTGTTGTCTTGTGTTAACCTTCAGGATGTTGTCCCGGTAGTCGCTGTTCACTTTATCAAATCGCTTGTTCATCTTCTCTTCCGCACAGAAAGCCTTGATGATACGTAGTCCGCCAAGAGTTTCTTCCACCTGACTCATGGTGTCGCTCCATAGAGCTTGTGCCTTTATAGACCTCTGTTTCAGTTTTCTGCCTACAAATCCCATGAACCATCCCATTATCGGTACGATGACAATAGTAAACAATGTAAGTTGCCAACTGATAACCAACAGTGTCACAAAATATACAATAATAAGTATAGGATTTTTGAACAGCATATCCAGAGAACTCATAATAGAGTTTTCTATCTCCTGCACATCACCGCTCATTCGTGCAATTATATCACCTTTTCTCTCTTCCGAGAAGAAACCCAGAGGCAGAGATGTTATCTTCTGATACAGCTGGTTGCGTATATCCCTTACTACTCCTGTACGTATCGGTATGATCGTAGCAGATGAAAGAAAATAGGATGCCGTCTTCAGAAAAGTCATTATAGCAAGAAACAGTCCGATTAACAATAATGTTGTAGACGCCCCCATGTCATTAATCAACAGGTGAATATAATAGTTTGAATTATTACTTAGCACCTCTTTCATGCTTCCGCTGCCCCATGCCATTAGTTTGGTAGCTACTACGGCCTGATCTGTTTTGAACAGTATCTGCAGTATTGGTATTAAAGCCGCGAATGAAAATATATTAAGTATCGCAGAGATTATATTAAAAACTACCGTCAACAAGAGATATTTCTTATATGGCGGAACAAATCTTCTCAATACTTGCAGAAATTCGTTCATTATTTTGCCCTTTATTGGTCGCACGCATCGCCAAACAGTGTGGCGCTTGTGCTGTTGTTTATTTTTACTCTTACAGTATCGCCTATATGATGGTTACCTCTATCTATGATTACCACCTTATTCTGTTCGGTCCTGCCAAAGAGCTGCTCGCGTGATCGTTTACTTGCTCCTTCTATCAGTATGTCATACTCATTACCTACATTCTTTGCGTTAGCCTCTGCCGACAGTTTAGTCTGCAACTCTATTAGTTCGGCCAGTCTGCGTAGTTTCAACTCTTCAGGAACATCATCAGGCAGGTTCTTTGATGCGTAAGTGCCTGGACGCTCACTGTATTTGAACATGAAGGCAGAGTCGTAACCAACCTCTTTCATGAGCGACAGCGACAACTGATGGTCTTCTTCCGTCTCACTGTGATAACCTACGAATATATCCGTAGTTAGTCCGCAGTCAGGTATTATCTTTCTTATAGCGTTAACACGGTCCATATACCAATCACGTGTATATTTACGGTTCATCAGTTTCAGTATTCTGTCACTTCCGCTCTGTACCGGTAGGTGTATCTGTTTGCATACATTAGGAACCTCTGCTATTATATGTAATGTTTCATCACTCATATCCTTAGGATGACTGGTAGTAAACCTTATGCGCATGTCCGGTACGCTCTCTGCTACTTTGCGCAGCAATTCCGGAAATGTGATGTTGTCAAACTTATAAGAGTTCACGTTCTGTCCAAGCAGTGTTACCTCCTTGAATCCTCTATCTTGCAGGTCTTTTACCTCTCTAAGAATGCTCTCTACATCACGGCTGCGCTCACGTCCACGTGTATAAGGTACGATGCAGTAATGGCAGAAATTGTTACATCCACGCATTATGCTTACGAATCCTCCTATATGTGTACCACAGATACGTTGAGGTACTATGTCACGGTAAGTCTCTGTTGTCGAGAGCTCAATATTCATTGCCTTTGCTCCAGTTTCAGCCTGCGCGATAAGGTCGGGCAGAGTAAGATAAGCATCAGGACCTGCCACCAAGTCTACATGATGGTTTTCTATCAAGTCATTTTTTACACGTTCTGCCATACATCCCAGCACACCTAGAATCATCCTCCGGCCCTTCTTCTGTTCTGCATGCAGTGTATCAAGACGGTTATATATCTTTTGTTCAGCATTGTCACGTACCGAACAGGTATTCAAAAATACGGCATCAGCATCTTCAACGTTTTCGCATACTTCATAGCCGGCCATCTTCATCACTGAAGCCACGACTTCGCTATCTGCCACATTCATTTGGCAACCGTATGTCTCTATAAATAATTTTTTCATTCTGCAAATATAATAAATCTTTCTTTCACTGGCAAATATGCCTCTTCATTTTACATTCTCTTAGTAGAATACAGTAGCGCAAAGTATATCACGACTGCTGATACAAAACCGGCTATAGCGTCTATCAGATAGTGTGCTTGTATATATACAGTAGAGCAACATAACAGCAAGTAGAACGGCAGCAGACACAATAATAGTTTGCGGTTGCGTGAATGCACAGCCAGCAACATCAGCACAGTACTGATACCTACATGACTACTTGGAAATGCTGCAATAGGTCTCTCACCTGCGTTCTTCGCATCTTCCACCAGATGGTAGAACAGTCCGTCTTGATATCCCGGACTGGCCAGACATTCCTGGTGAGTACTGAAATAATAGTGTAGATTTGGGAATATTCCATGAGTTATCTGGTCAAGTCCCACAGCCTTATAGTAGAATTGCGGACCGGTTACTGGCAGCATAATGAATATCACATAATAGATAAAGAAAGATGTAAGTATTATAAACGAAGCCCTCTCAAATTCATGATATTTCCATATGAAATAATATAGAGTCACGGCAGCTATCATTGGATAATAAGACGCATACCCCATATCCATCAGTTCACTGAATATATGACTTGGAATTATATGGCAGAATACTAATGCCGGCTGACATCCGAACAACTGCTGTTCCCATCCAGCGAACAGATGGTCCAGATTAGGGAACATACTGTTTATCTCATATATGTCGGGATACCACCAACTGAGCAGAGCCATTTGCGCTGCCACTCTCACAAACCTTGTAAACCTGCACGGTATCATCCTGTATACCGCCCACAGGGCTATTGTCATCACACCTATGCGTATGCGCCCCCATATCATTGATTCGGGGTTTTGTATCTTGGTATATGTAAAGAATACTATAAGCATGGTAAAAAGCAGGTAAGCAATTACCACCCACTCCATAGCAAACATATTCTTACGTGGATTCTTCTCTATTCTGAACAAGTCCTTAAAAAACCAATATATATTAGTGAAACCAAACTTCCGCATTCTACTTTTCTAATTAGTTTATAGCCATTTGTTATCTTTATACCATTTCATGGTAATCTTAACTCCATTCTCCAGATCATACTGCGGCTTGTAACCCAGTTCATTGACAGCCGGTTCTATGTCACAGCGCCAGTTGCGCTGTCTCATTATGTTATACTTATCATTGTTAAGCGCAGATATGCGACCTGTAAGGCGTCCTACATATTCACCGCAGATTGTCACTATTCGCAACAACCATATCGGAGCCTTAATCCTTATCAGCCATCTGTCACCCAGTTCATGACATATCAAGTCACTGAATGTGCGTGACGAATAAACCTTACCATCGCTTAAGAAATACTTTTTTCCTGTCAGTTCCGAGCTGATAGCAAGGAATATTGCTTGTACCACATCCTCCACATATATGAAAGTGATATCCTGTGGTTTGTATCCCACAGAGAAATCCACATGTCCCTTTATACTCTTGGCCATCATGAAGTAATCTTTCTCACGAGGACCGTATACGCCAGTAGGGCGTAATATAATATATGGGAAACCGATTAGAGACTCTAAATACCGTTCACTCTCCAGTTTACTCTTGCCATAAGCTGTATTGGGCTGAGGCTTATCTGTCTCTGTTATTTCCATGTATGGCCTGTTTTCTCTCACAGGTCCTAGCACACTAAGGCTACTTACATATACAAACTTCTCTATCGGCATATTGAGAGTTATTATTGCATTCACCAGATTCTTTGTGCCCAAAGTATTCACCTTGAAGAAGTCCTCCTTATGCAGACATTTGGTTACGCCGGCGGCATGCACAACATAATTGAAATCCATACCATCCAACTGTCTTTTTAACTTCTCCTCATCAGACAGATCCAGTTCTATAAAGTTGATCCGTCCGTCGGTAAGGTATCTCCGCGAACTGCTCTTTCTTACTGCAGCCCACACATCCATGCCCTGTTTCAATGCTCTGTCTACTATGAAACCGCCTATAAAACCAGTGGCACCTGTTATTAGAATTTTCTTGTTACGCTCCTTGTCATTCATCTCGTACAAGTTTTTATCTTATCAATTGCCTATATTCCTTTATGACCTCCATTACAGTATCGTCATTTTCGAACCGTTTCACATATTCTTTGCTCCTTGCTATACGCTCATCTCTGCCTTCTGTTCCTTTCAGCGAAGCATTCAAAGCTTCAGCCATGCCCTTTACATCGTCTGGCGATACATATAAGCAGTCTTCACCACCGGCCTCTTCCAGACATGACCCGGTACAAGCTACTACCGGCAGTCCACAGTTTATAGCCTCGATGATTGGTATTCCGAAACCCTCATACCGAGACGGATACACAAATGTTTCTGCCATCTGATATACAGCAGGCAAATCTTCGAACGGCAAACCGTTGATTATGAGTACACGTTGCTGTAAATCGTTTTTTTCCACATAGTCAAGTACCTTGTTGGTATAAGTAGTATGCTTACCCACAATCACCAATGATACATCCTCATCTATATCTTTGAGTGCCTCCACTGCAAGCATCACATTCTTGCGTTCCTCTATGCTGCCTACGTTCAGTATATACCTCTTAGGCAAACCATACAGCAGCCTTACCTTATGCTTTTTCTCATCATCCACAGTCTGTTTGAAACAGTCGTCACAACCTTGGTATATTACCTTTATCTTATCAGGATCCACATGTCCGAACTCTATTATATCTCTTTTTGTGCATTCGCTTATAGCTATTATCTGTTCAGCCTCCTTGCAAGTTTTTCTGAACTTCATCGCATATATCTTTGCATCCAGCCAGTTGTAATACTGAGGAAATCTCATGAAGATTAGGTCATGGATAGTAACTATACCATGTATGCCACTGCTCTTAAGTCCGATAGGCAGTTCTCCGCTCAGTCCGTGATACAACTTCACACCATCATGCTTGAGAGTCCTCACGATATCCTTTATCCTCCATAAGTCTCTCTCGAAACGAAATATTCTGTCCTCAGGGTATACAAATTCCACTCTTCTGTCTTCATCTATCATCCCTCTCAGGTTATCTCTGCCTTTGTCAGGTGCATAGAGTCGGAAACGAAACTCGTCACCACACTCCTTTACGATACCGTTTACCAGCGTACGTCCATAGTTGCCCAAGCCTGTAGCATTACGTACTATACGCTTGGCGTCAAAACCTATTACCATATGCCTGTCGTCTGTTTTCATCGTCTGTTTTTTAGATCCTTTGATGTAACTTGCAGGATAGCTTTACCCATATTTTCTCTTCTCTTGCTTGGTGTTGGCTTGTCGGCTATCACCTTGTTGGCATTAAGATCATATACAGTAAATCCGGTGCTGTCTACCACCATATATCCATTGTCGAAAGTATGATAAGCAAAGTGATGAGTATAAGATTTGCTAGTCACGTCTCTGCTGAATCTGAACATATCATGATTTATGCCCATCTGCCCAAGCAGCGTAGCAGCAAGGTCGGTCTGGTTGCAGAATTTGCTTATCACCCTATGGCTCTTTATGGCTCCACCTGCCCATATCATTGGAACATGATTGCGTAGTATGTCAGTCTCCTTCAGATTAGGATACCTTATGCCGTGGTCAGGCAGGAATATTATCAGTGTATTGCGCCATTGTGGTGTCTTCTTCAATTTGTTGATGAAGTTGCCAATACAATTGTCAAGGTAAGCGAATGAGTTATACACCTCATAGTCGAACTTATGATAAGGCACAGTCCACGGCTCATGACTGCTCAGTGTGAGAAAAGCTGTATGCCAGTGTTTCTCCTTATGACTGATTATCTGTTTATAGAGCGTTTCGAAAGTTATGTCATCCCTAACGCCCCATTTGCCGTCACCCTGTTCAGCCTTGCTGTAATCCTCTGAACTTGTTATCTTCTGATATTGCGTGCTTATCACATAGCTGCGCATATTCGTAAAGTCGATGTCGCCCCCATAAAGGAAATTCGTAGCATATCCATTCTTAGCCAGTTCCCTGGCTATAGAAGGCATCGTACTGCTTTTTGTCGGTATTTTCATCACCGATATATTCGGGAACGATGGATAACCGCTGAACGTGCATACTGTGCCCCTGTCAGTACGGAAACTGTTTCCGTAACAGTTAGAGAAGTATACACCCTCTTTTGCCAATTTGTTAAGGTTTGGCATTATCTCAGGATGTCCGCCTATTTCGGTGAAAGAGCCACCGCATCCCTCCATCTCAACTATTACCACATTAGGTCTTTTGGTATTGAGAAGAGTATCGCAATCTATGCTCTTTGTATTATAAAATCCATTGATGATGTCATTACACTTCTTGTCATCAAAAAATTTGAACTCCACATTTTCTTCATCCACTTTCTCCAGCGAAGCCAGAAAACTGAATACCGGATTTACTGCCGAATGGTTCAGAAACTGGTCGGGCGAGTAGTACACCTGTCCCACATTCGTGGTAGCCGCACTAGTTCCGCCACGTATTCCGATAATGATAGGGGCCGTCATCAGTAATGCGACCACTGTATAGGCAATCTTTTCTTTCATAGATATACCATCGATACGTTTAGGCATAACTACCACAAGCAACTTATATATCAGGTATCCTATTACCGCTATTGCTATGATCCTAACTATTACATACCATGCAGATACACTGGCGAAAGCATCGCCGGTAGTGTCCAAATACTGCAATACTGTATAGTCTAACTTGAAATCCCAAAATGTATACAGACTAGCATCCACTACGAAAGCCACAGCGAAGAGAACCGCTATCACTCCGTAATAGTATTTCATCACCATCCTGATCTTACCCCATCCGTTCCACCACAGCGATATGATGAATACCAGGAAAGGCAACAACCAGAAATACAAAGCCGTAGACATATCCAGCGTCATACCGTGCATTATCACCCGGCATACATCTGCAATCGAAAAATGATGCCCTGCCGCATTGTATAACATAAAGAATGGCTTTGCTACAACGAACACCAGTGTTATGACTAAAAATATTTTTAGAAGATACAATAATCTCTGTTTCATGATTCTACTTCAAGTTCCTTATTTGAATAATCTTTAATACACATCTCATATATCAGTCTGAGCCATACTACCGTACACGGTAGAGCCTTAAGCGAATAAGCTTGGACATATCCCTTGCGTATAAACTTAGGAACGATATCTGATCCGGACATGCAGGTAAGTAAAAATACGAATACCATAAGGGCTATATCCCATTTGCTACGTTCCCAAGGTACTGCCGCATACCATATCACCACTCCGATAACCGCAATGATGTACGTGCTCGACTCGCTGCTTGTACTAAACAGTATCACGAATATCATTGTAGACGCAAGAAAAGCCAAGCGGAAGTCAATGTTCTTATACTGTCGTGTCCTCAAGTATGGCAATAAGAACAATATCAGCCCCGGAGCGAACATATACAGATTAGAGAAATCCGCATTGCCCGATATCCGGTGCACCATACCCAGCAACGAAATATTCTGCATACCTACCAGCATTTCATTACTTGCATTCTTCATCACGAGCGACGAATACCATTCCGAGTACTGTGATATCTGATAGTCGAAATTGCTTATCAGCATTGGCAGCGCAAATATTATCACTGCCCACATCAGCACATGCGATGCCAGTCTGCCTTTATGCTTTGAGAACACGAAGAATGCCAGTCCCACGATTCCATAAAGTTTTACGAAAGTACCTATCACTATCCAGAAAGCCGCCCACTCGTCTTTGCCCCTTTCTATGCATGTGAACGTAGCTATTATCATAGCCGCAGTAGCTATATTAAACTGCTGCATGAATAGAGCACTTAGCAGTTCCTGTGCGCAAAACCATAATATGAATATCTGTACTCTGTCGGATACCGGCATCTTTCTTATTGCATAGTACAGAGTAGCTGTGAGCACAACCAACCATAGCAGCATCCCAATGAAGTCGGGCAATAATGCAAAAGGGGCTATTATTATGCTGAACAGTGGTCCGTAGTGATTACAGTCTTTGAATTCGAGAGGATATTGCGCATATAGCGAAGTCCCTTTTATGGTATGCCAGAAGACATACTTGAATATTAAATAGTTATTATGCCGTTCGTGCCAGTACTTCAAGAAGAACGATACAACGGCGAGTATCATCCATAAACCGAACAACACCCTATAGTCAGAAAAAAACGGTTTCCTAAAGAAATCCTTCAATTGCTTCATGTCAGAATTTATATATGATATAAATATAATGCGGGTGCAAAGGTAATGAAATTTACTGTTTATTCGTTTTTTATTACTGAAAAAACTTAAAAAAGGACATTTATAGCGGGAAGATTATCTTATTTTAATTCAGTACTTGTCTTATGCAAGGGTTGATATGTTATTTATAATTCAAATCTGTTCGAAATGCGTTTAGATTTAAATATCAGGTTCAACCAAAGTTCAACTAAAGTTCAACCGCGGTTGAACTCTGACACCCCTTTCTACGCAGGTGCGGAAATTAAAACTAATATTAATAAAGAAAATACAGCTAAAGCAGTATAAAAGAAACTGCTGCTGTTTCTGATTTTTCACTATATGATATTTGATTTTATAAAAGTAAAAGAGAAATGTCTTTGTGTGGTATATCTGTCGCTCTGTTATTCGCAGAATATTTTTCAAATAAAATGTCACAATACCACTATATGTGTTAAACGACTGGATGTCAATACTATAACATCTTAAAAGGATCGATATAAATGCCACAAAACGTCACTCAAATACCACTCTGGAGCTATCCTTTAATACCTCAGGATGATAGCTTTTGAACCATGGGAGCTATCCTCCAACACCCCAAGATGATAGCTTTTAAACTACGGGAGCTATCTTTTGACAAGGTAGAAGCTATGCTCTATATAAAGTTTCGTTCGAGTGGTATTTGAGTGACGTTTTGTGATATTTCAGAATGCGTGAAAGTCCCATAAACACAGGGTAAGTGGTATAGTGACATTTATTTATAAAAAAATCGCATGACACCATTTCTAAATTAGTATCTTGATAGGACTTGTTACAAATACAGCGGTAGCAGTTTACTAAATTTAAAAGAATGTTTGCAATGATATCTGCGAATAATAGTATAAGATTCCGTTATTTTGTTATGCATAAAAATTACTTGTGTTCGAACACTATAAATGATTTAAGTCAAGTTTAATAACTTTTTGTGTATAAAAAGTTATTTATTTTTTTGATTAAAGTAAAAATTATTTGTATCTTTGCACTGTTTAAAATAAATTTTATAAAAAGGAATCGAGAAAACAATAGGTTTTTTTAGTAAAAAAAGATTGTATTAAGTGACTATTTGTGTCGAGAGATACGCATAGTACATTAATTTAATTATGCCATTAGGGTTAGTGATTAATCTTATTGGCTTTCAATGGTTTTGAATAACCATAAAGTGGATCAGCTCTTTTTGAAAGTGTTGAGCCACTTTTTTTGTTCGTATCAAAGTTGCAAATAAACATTTAATCTTTTGTGAGAGTAAGAATAATTAAATAAAAATGCAGCCGTAAGGGAATTAATTGATGGAAATTTAATATCTTTGTGGCATAGAAATTTTTTAATTATGAAAAAAATTGTAGTCTTGACGGGTGCCGGAATGTCTGTGGAGAGTGGATTGAGCACTTTTCGTGATGCCGGCGGTCTATGGGAAAACTATCCTGTGCAGCAGGTAGCGTCGCACGAAGGGTGGGAGGCTGACCCTGAACTTGTGACTAACTTTTATAATATGCTACGTAAAAAACTGCTCGGGGCTAAACCTAATGAGGGGCATGATCTTGTGGCTAAGTTGCAGGAGAAATATGACGTCACTGTGGTTACACAGAATGTGGATAACCTGCACGAGATGGCAGGCAGCAAAAATGTTATTCATCTGCATGGTGAACTGATGAAGGTCTGCTCTAGTAATGACCCTTATAATGCTAAGTTCGTACAGACTCTTGATGCTAAAAATTCGCAGGTGGTTCCCGGTACTAAAGCCGGTGACGGTAGTCTGTTGAGACCTTTCATCGTATTCTTCGGTGAGAGTGTGCCAATGATAGAACCTGCGGCTGCAGAGGCTCAGAAGGCTGATATATTCATCATAATAGGCACTTCGCTGAATGTTTATCCTGCTGCCGGACTGGTGCAGTATGTGAATAGTGATGTGCCGGTATATCTTATAGACCCTAAACCTGTGATGGCAGGTGGATACCATAAGGTGATACAGATACAGAAGGGGGCTTCGGATGGCATGAAGGAGCTGTACACAAAACTGATGGAGAAGTAGACTGATGACTGATGGTAACCAAAAGAGAATAGACCGTGCGGTAGAACTCTTTATGAAGGGGTACAACTGTTCTCAGTCGGTGACGGTTGCTTTTGCCGACTTGTATGGTTTCTCTGAAGAACAGGCGCTGAAGGTGAGTGCCGGATTCGGTGGAGGAATAGGTAGGATGAGGCAGACATGCGGGGCTTTCTGCGGTGCTGTGGCACTGGCAGGGATGGACTGCGGTGCCACTGATGGTGCCGATCGTGAGGGGAAATCCCACAACTATAGTGTTGTGCAGGGCATGGCGGCTAAGTATAAGGACAGGAACGGGTCGCTGATATGTGCCGAGATTCTCGGATTGAACGGAGCAGAGGCTGTGCCTGTAAGTGCGGAGGCTTCTGAACGGACCCCCGAATACTATAAGAATCGTCCATGTGCTATGAAAGTGAAGAGTGCAGCAACAATCTTCGCTGAATATCTGGAAAGTAAATAATCGAATATTAATATGTCTATATTGTTACTTATCATCGGATTGCTCGTAGGAGCAATAGGTGCTTATCTGTTTCTCAATGGGAAGTCTTCTTCTATGGCTGAGGAGAACAGGCGGTTGTCTAATATTATTGCGTCGAAGAATACGGAGACGGAACTCCTTAGTAAGAGGATAGATGACATACGTAGTGAGAACGCGCTGGCCAAGGCTGAGGCTGAGGCTCGGTATGAGCGTGAAAAGGTGGAAGAGAGCCAGAGGCGCGACCGTCAACTGAAGGAGCAGCTTACACTGGTAGAGGAGCGTATGACTAATGCTACTCAGCAACTGCTGAAGCAGCGTTCGCAGGAGTTGGATGAGAATAATCATAAACAGATGGGTACTATCATAGATCCTCTCAAGGATACTATGATGCAGATGCGTAAGGCTATTGACGACAGTAATATAAAGAATGCTGAGAATACTTCATCGCTCAAAGAGCAGATTCGTAATCTGCTGGAGAGTGCGCAGAATATAGGTCAGGAGGCAGACAAACTGACTCGTGCCTTGCATAGCAATACGAAGGTTCAGGGTGATTTCGGAGAGATGATACTCAGCGAACTGCTCGAGAAATTCGGTTTCAAGAGGGGCGTGGAGTATGATGTGCAGGAGGTGCTCAGAGATGAAAACGGAATGTTGCTTAAGAACGCAGAGACCGGCAATACGATGCGTACTGATGTTATATTGCATTATCCTGACGGTAAGGATGTGATAATAGACTCGAAGGTGTCTCTCACGGCTTTTGTTGACTATATGAATGCTGATAATGACTCTGATCGTGAACGTCTGCTTAATGATCATATAAGGAGTATACGCAATCAGGTGAGAAATCTGTCGGCAAAAGACTATAGTAGTTATGTTAAGAAGCCGCATGTGGCTCTCGACTATGTGATAATGTTTGTTCCTATTGAGTCGGCTTTAGTTCTGGCCTTGTCTAAGGAACCTATGTTGTGGAGAGAGGCGTTCGAGAAGAATGTGTTTATCACCGGTGAACAGAATCTCTTTGCTGTGCTGCGGATGATACAGATAGCATGGACACAGAAACACCAGACAGAGAATCAGGAGAAGGTGTTCTCTCTGGCTAGTACATTTATATCGCGTGTAGGTGAGTTTGTTGACCGCTTTAATGATGTTGGTGTGAAGTTGGTTGCTGCTCAGAAGGCCTTCGGATTTGCACAGGAAAAATTGAAGGATGGTAATCAGAATCTACTGAAACCTGCTCAGAGTCTTATCAAGTTGGGTGCCAGGCAGAATCCTAAGCATCCCTTGCCCAAACCGGTTGGTGAGGATGAAAAATTGATGTTGGAAGAAGAATAACTCTTCAAATCTGTCAAAGGTGAAAGGTAGTGATTTTTTAAAGTTATTCAGAGTAATATGACTGTTTGTATGATATAAACATTATCTTTGCATAAACAAAGATAACGACGATGGATATAAACAGCCTTATAATAGAAACAATGAAATTCTTTGCGGGAGACGCAAAGCGTATACAACATTTTATTAAGGTACATTCGTTTGCCAAACTTATAGCTCAAGGTGAGGGTATGGATGATATCACTCTTAATACTCTTGAGGCTGCTGCTGTGGTGCATGATACGGGCATCAAACCGGCTGAGGAGAAGTATGGTCAGTGTGACGGTAAGTTGCAGGAAAAGGAGGGACCGGCTGTGGCCAGACCGCTGCTTAATAAATGTGGGGCTACTGATGAGCAGATAGACAGGATATGCTTCTTGATAGCTCATCATCATACGTATAATAATATTGATGCTCAGGATTATCAGATATTGGTTGAGGCTGACTTTCTAGTCAATATATATGAGGATGGCATAGCCAATGTGGATACGATAAGAGATAAAATATTCCGTACTGCTACGGGTGCTGAAATGTTGAATGTAATGTTTAGGAAAGATTAAGGTAAAGCCATGGAACAAAAAAATATTGAAAATGAATTCATTCAGAATATGATGGATGACTATTATAATGGAGACTTGGCTTCTTATCCTTATTTCGGCGAGTATATCAGATGGAAGAAAGGTGATGTGCCTTGGCCTATGATGGATAGACATTCTGCCAGGGATATAATAAATAAGGCAACTGATGATATAGACAAATTCGGAGTGATGAGAAATACAACTGAATTTGTTGCGCATGTTAAGGATAATGATATCATTGACCATTATGACAAATACGGGGAGAATAGATATGTGGTTGCATATCTTTCAGAACTATTGCAGGATTATACTAAGTTGATGCAGGACGGATATTTCGACTAGTATTGTAACGTTTTTATAGTATTGCCGTGATGTCTTCTATACCATTTTTGCTTATGGCTACACGGTAGTGATAATATTCGGTAGTGATATCCTGGTATGTGCATTGAATGACAAAGTTGATGAAGTAAACTCGGTGCCCGCTTACTTCTGAATATCCTCCTGAACCGTCGTTGGCATATAGAGGTACACCGGGGTCATCCATATTGCGCATGAACTCGAACAGGTTGCATCTTATTATGTCGTTAACGCCTTCCATTCGATAATGACTTGACTTGCTCACATTCTTCCTCTTGAGGTGCATCTTCTTGCGGTATAGGATAATCTGTTCGTTTACACCTCGACTTATCTCCAGTAGGGTGTTACGCTGACGTTTCTGCTGAACATTAGGTGGAAGTTTGTCGGGCGTGATATAATCGAAGCCTTCTTTGCACCATCCCAGTTTGAGATAGTGTATGCTCATGGATGTCTTGTAGTCGTAGAATTTGCTGCCCATTTTATGAGCGAAATAAAAGCGTATAAGTTCTTTAATACGGTCTTTGAACATATAACTCACCACAAGAGCAATGAATAGCGGTAAGGTGAAGTTGCCATAGGTCTGCTGGAATGAGAACGCTATCATGGTGGCAAATATCATTGACAGGCCTGCTGCTAACATAAATGCAAGCTGCTCTAACAGGAATGTATTGCGACGCTTGCTTACGGCAAGGAATAGATTGCTCTCGGCAAACTTTTTGAGCATGCCTGCACGGTGTATAAAACCCTTGTTATTATCGGTAGATTGTGCTTCGACGTACAGATACCCCATGTTTTTTTTGTAGGCCAGTTCCTTATCAAGCAGATCTGATATATCTGTTTTTGCTTCATCCCAAGTATCGCGTTTTTCTTTCTTCAGATAACTGCACAGTAGGAATAGGTGTTGCTCGGTAACGTTGGATATGAACTCGTCGGCAAACTGGTAGTATTCTTTTGCTGTTGTGTTGTTAAGCCGGTTAACTGTGCTGTAAAGACTACGGTATTGGTTGACCCAGGTATCTATGCCTTTTGCCATAATACGACAATGGTCCGGTTGTCCGCCTTCTGATAATACCATACGGTAAGTGTCACGCAGGGTGCTCTTGAATATTGATGCGGCCATTTTTACTTCGCTTTCGAACTTTTCCAGAGCCCTTGGGTTATTAAATTTTTCCAATCGATTTATGGCTCTGACAAGCATACGGAAAGGCATGTTGTCGGCACTGGTAAGTTGGGCCAGCGTGAAGGTGGGAGTGATAAGGCGTATATGCGAATGCACGTTCTGATAGAACATGGCTTTACTAAAGGTACGGCGGTTGATATCCAAGCTTTCGGGCATGAATATCCATGTGTTCATCACGAAGTCACTCTCAGGCATATCCGGTTGCGCGATATAACCTACCTTAAACTCTATAGTGTTGCTGTCGTGTATCTTGCTCTGTATGTCTATCATATATTGTCCCCTCCCACGGACGATATTCAATATGAGGTGTTAAGCGTCTTTCTGTTTAGTACCCATACGGGCTTCAACCACGTTTACCACGTAGTCACCCAGTCTCTCGCAATCGCTTATGATATCCATATACATCGTGCCTATGGCATATGTATATTGGTGAGTGTTTACATCATTGATATTCTCACTCTTAAGTTGGTTGCGGTAGTTGTTGATTTCGTTCTCAATGTTGAATGAGCGGTTGGCATCGAGATTCTCCTTGCGCCCGCTAAGCAGGATATTCATATGCGTAAGACTGTCATCTGTAAGTTCAAGCATCTGATGGATATGCTCATATTGCTTTTCGGTGAAGTCTTCCTTGCCTTTGATCTTACGGTTGATGGTGCGGGCTATATTGAAACAGCTATCGCCAATACTCTCTATTTCGGATATCTCGCGCAGCATGGCACGTATCTTACCCTTAGTCTCGATGCTAAGGTGTGCGTCGCTGACACTATCCAGATAGTTGGCTATCTCTATTTCCATATTGTCACTTATGTTCTCGTATTTTTCTATACGGCTATACAACTTGACGAATGCAGTCTCGTCTGTCGTAGTAAGCAGTTCACGGACAAAGCCGAACATCCTCTGTATCCTTTCGCCAAAATTGCTTATCTCTTTCTGAGCTTCAAGTACAGAAAGCTCGGGTGTATTCATGAATCCACCGGTAACAAAACGCAGACGGAAGTCGTCTTCATATTCGTTTTTGCGTGGCTTGATCACCTTACATACAAACTTCTCTATTTGTGGTATAAACCATATCAACACTAGTGTATTGCTTACATTGAATGTGGTGTGAAAAGCTGCCAGTACAAATGATAGAACTGTCTTGTTGGTAACATGAGATGGATCGGTGACGCCAACGAAACTACAAACCATGTTAACGAAAGGATGGAATATGCAGAGTACCCATATCACACCGAAGACGTTGAAGAACATGTGGGCAAAGGCTGCACGGCGTGCTTGGGTGTTGGCGGTAATAGCTGCAATATTAGAGGTAACGGTGGTACCTATGTTCTCGCCCATCACTAATGCGATACCTTGATATATGGGAAGTACACCACTTGAACACAATATCATTGTTATGGCCATAATGGCTGCCGAAGATTGCACAAACATAGTCATCACACTACCTATTAATAAGAAGACGATAGTGGTAGTAAAACTGTTGGGGTCGAACAACTTGAAGAAATGCAAAATAGGTGCGTCATGTGCCAGATCCATGTCTATACCGGTTTGTCTCAATATGCCCAGACCGAGGAACATGAATGATACACCAAATAAAAAATCGCCGACATTCTTGCGCTTTTTGCTATATATAAGAATGATGGCGATGAAAAATGCCGGCCAGACAAAGTCTGTTACATTGAATGAGAAACCGGCACTCATTATCCATGCTGTGAGCGTGGTGCCTATGTTGGCACCCATTATAATAGAGATAGCCTGCGCTAATGTTAGCAAACCGGCATTCACAAATGATACGGTCATTACAGTGGTAGCCGTAGACGACTGTACTGATGCTGTAACTAAAGTTCCGGTTATCACTCCGAGGAAGCGGTTGGTTGTCATTGCCTGAAGTACGTGGCGCAACTGCGAGCCTGCCATTTTTTGCAGACTTTCACTCATCGATTTCATCCCATACATCAGGAGAGCGAGCGAACCGATAAGTTTAAAAAAAATCCAAATCGACATATTTTTCTCTAATTTATTGCGGTATTGTTAGTTTTACTAAAGAATATAAGTATCTTTACATACTTTTATAACTATAGCTGTACTAAAAATGGAACAATTAATACAAATTCGTTGCAAAAATAACAAAAAAATTAAAAATATCAGCATGGGCAGTACTCTTTTTGACATATTCAGGGAATTTAATCTGGATATGCCTTACGGACCTGTAAGTGCTAAGGTTAACAACAGGGTAGAAGGTTTGCATTACAGGGTTTACCATAATAAAGATGTGGAATTCCTGGATCTGCATTCTTCTTCGGGTTCAAGAACTTATACACGTTCTTTATTCTTTGTTCTCTGCAAGGCTGTAGAGGATCTTTATCCGAATAGTAATGTGATTATTGATATCCCGGTGTCGAATGGTTATTACTGTAATCTTAATATAGGAAGACCTTTAACTAATGAGGATGTAGACAAGATACGGACCAGAATGCAGGAGCTTATCGATGCCAAAATTCCTTTTATAAGAAGGGAATGTACAACGGAAGAGGCCATAAAACTATTCTCTGAAAGAGGATTCGACTCTAAGGTGAAGTTGCTTAAGAGTGTTAGCTCTCTTTATACAAACTACTATGAACTGGATGGAAGTCTGGATTATTTTTACGGATCTTTGTTGGTAAATACATCACAACTTAAACTATTCGGAGTAGAAAAATACTTTGACGGACTGTTACTTCGCATACCTTCTATTTCGGATCCATCTAAATTGGGCGAACTGGTTAATCAGGGGAAGATGTTTGAGATGTTCAAGGAACATCATGCATGGCAGAATATCATGGAAGTAAGTACTATTGGTGATGTGAACGAGGCTGTACAGAATGGTTTTTCGTCTACGCTTATCAATGTGTCGGAGGCCTTGCAAGAAAAGAAAATCTCACAGATGGCAGATGCCATATCCAATAGCCATAATGTTAAGGTGGTGTTGATAGCCGGACCGTCATCAAGCGGAAAGACAACGTTCAGCAAGAGACTTTCAATACAACTGATGGCTTGTGGCAAAAAACCTATATCTGTATCGCTAGACGACTATTTTCTGGATAGGGAACTTACCCCTAAGGATGATGATGGCGATTATGATTTTGAAAGTCTTTATGCTCTTAATATACCTCTGTTTAATGAACAGCTTAATGATCTACTGGAGGGAAAGGAAGTAGAGCTACCTAAATATAACTTCCAGAATGGCAAGAGCGAGAAAGGTGGAAATAAACTGAAACTTAATGAGGATAATATCCTTATACTTGAGGGTATACATGCACTAAACCCCAACCTTACTTGTGGGGTGCCCGAAAATGCAAAATTCAGAGTGTATGCTTCTGCTCTTACTACGGTGCTGCTTGATACACACAACTATGTGCCTACTACAGATAACCGCCTGCTTAGGCGTATAGTCCGCGACAATAGATACAGAGGCGTTACTGCACAAGAAACAATAAGGAGATGGCCAAGCGTAAGGGCTGGAGAAAATAAATGGATATTCCCATATCAGGAAAATGCGGATATGATGTTTAATACGGCTATGATATTCGAATTGGCTGTACTCAAAACACAAGTTGAACCTTTGCTTGAACTTGTACCGGAAAGCGCCGAAGAATATTCTGAGGCATACAGATTGAAAAAATTTCTGGGTTATATACGTCCTGTACCCAACAGACAATTGCCACCTACATCACTGTTGCGTGAATTTCTTGGTGGTAGTTCATTCAAATATTAAGTGTTGCATATTTATACAAAACATGGATTGATATATAAACAAAATATCAATCCATGTGTAACAATTTGTATTTAAAAAGCCGTTTTTTATTTCAATATGCAAATTTACGAATGCTTTTTCGAGAAAAATTCATTAAAAAGCAAAATACAAAAAATGTTTGCATATAACGCTATTTTTATTCAAAAACATTTTGCTATGTCAATAAACTTTGCGACCTTTGCACGCTGAATACGTAAAGGTATGTAATTATCCACTAGAAGGATTAAAAAGATTTAGTTATGGCAGAAAAATTGGAAGTAAAGGAGCTGGACCAGGTTGTTGTCCGCTTCTCTGGTGATTCCGGTGATGGTATGCAATTAGCCGGAAACATCTTCTCTACGGTATCTGCTACCGTAGGTAACGGTATCTCAACATTCCCGGATTATCCCGCTGATATCCGCGCCCCGCAGGGCTCACTGACAGGTGTTTCAGGATTTCAGGTTCATATCGGCAAGGGTAAAGTTTATACTCCGGGTGATAAATGTGATGTACTGGTAGCAATGAATGCTGCAGCGCTTAAAACTCAGTATAAATATTCAAAACCACAGGCGACTATTATTATTGATACAGATAGTTTCGAGGCCAAAGACCTTGAGAAGGCTCAGTTCTCTAGTGAGGATTATCTTGAAGAGATGGGTATTGACTCTGATCGTGTTGTGGCTTGCCCTATAACTAAAATGGTAAAGGCTTGTCTTGCTGACACGGGTATGGATAATAAGTCTATACTGAAATGCCGTAATATGTTTGCACTTGGTCTGGTATGCTGGTTGTTCAACAGAGACCTTGATCTTGTGGCTAATTTTCTGAAAGAGAAATTCGCTAAGAAACCTGCTATTGCAGAGAATAATATAAAGGTGGTAAATGCCGGTTATAATTATGGACATAATGTTCATGCTTCTGTTCCGGCTACATATAGAATAGAGTCTACATCTAAGGATAAAGGACGCTATATGGACATCACCGGTAACAAGGCTACTGCTTATGGACTTATCGCTGCTGCCGAGAAGGCAGGACTGAAATTGTTCTTAGGCTCTTATCCTATAACTCCGGCTACAGATGTACTGCATGAACTGGCAAAACATAAGAGTTGCGGTGTAATAACAGTACAGTGTGAGGATGAAATTTCAGGTTGCGCCAGTTCTATAGGTGCTGCTTTCGCAGGTGCCCTTGCTGCAACGTCTACATCTGGTCCCGGTGTCTGTCTGAAGTCAGAAGCAATTAATCTAGCTGTAATAGACGAGTTGCCTTTGGTAATACTCAATGTGCAGCGCGGAGGCCCGTCAACAGGTCTTCCTACTAAGAGTGAACAGACAGACCTTTTACAGGCTCTGTATGGCCGTAATGGTGAGTCTCCAATGCCTGTAATAGCAGCAACAAGTCCTACTGACTGTTTTGATGCTGTATACTCGGCTGCAAAGATAGCGCTGGAGCATCTTACACCTGTAATATTACTCACTGACGCATTCATAGCTAATGGTTCGGCTGCATGGAAACTTCCTACAATGGAAGGATTGCCGGAGATACATCCCCACTATGTAACACCAGATCAGAAAGACAACTATACACCATATCTCAGAGATCCGGAGTCTCTGGTACGTTATTGGGCTATACCAGGGCAAGAGGGATATACCCATATTATTGGCGGACTAGAGAAAGACAGTGACACGGGCGCTATATCTACAGAACCTGAAAACCATGATAAAATGGTGCATCTGCGTGCTGATAAGATTGCAAAGATACAAGTTCCTGACGTAGAAGTGGAAGGTGATAATGATGCAGAGCTGCTTATTGTAGGGTTTGGAAGTACTTACGGACATCTGTATTCGGCAATGGAAGAATTGCAGAAAAAAGGCCATAAGGCTGCAATAGCACAGTTTAAGTTTATCAACCCACTGCCAAAGAATACTACAGAGGTCTTGAAAAAATATAAGAAAGTGGTTGTCGCAGAACAGAATCTCGGACAGTTTGCCGCTTATCTGCGGTCTAAGGTGGACAATTTTGTACCTTACCAGTTTAATCAGGTTAAGGGACAGCCGTTCATCGTATCAGAACTAGTTGCGGCTTTCGAAGAGATAATCAATAAATAAGAACCGAAAAGACAAGGAAAAAATGAGCGAATATACAGCAAATGATTATAAGAAAGGACAGCCACGTTGGTGTCCTGGTTGCGGAGACCATTTCTTCTTGGCATCCCTGCACAAAGCAATGGCCGAACTCGGCGTTGCACCTTATGAAACAGCAGTGATATCTGGCATCGGTTGTTCGAGCCGTCTGCCTTATTACGTCAATACTTATGCCATGCAGACTGTACATGGACGTGCTGCTGCCATTGCTACAGGTACTAAGGTGGTAAATCCTGGACTTACAGTTTGGCAGATCAGCGGTGACGGTGATGGACTGGCTATCGGTGGTAATCACTTTATACATGCAATGCGTCGTAATATAGACCTTAATATGATACTTCTTAATAATCGTATCTATGGTCTTACTAAAGGACAGTATTCTCCTACATCTCCACGTGGTTTTGTAAGCAAGTCATCTCCTTACGGCACTGTTGAGGATCCGTTCCGCCCGGCTGAATTATGCTTCGGAGCGCGCGGACATTTCTTTGCACGTGCTGTGGCAACAGATGCAAAAGGTACTGTTGATGTTCTGCAGGCTGCTTATAAGCATAAGGGTGCGTCTGTCTGTGAGATTATACAAAACTGTGTAATTTTCAATAATGGCGCTTTCGACCCTATATATACTAAGGAGGGCCGCTCTAAAAATGCTATCTATGTAAAGGATGGTGAACCGCTAGTGTTCGGAGAAAATAATGAATTCGGATTGGTTCAGGAAGGTTTCGGACTGAAAGTAGTTAAGATAGGCGAGAATGGTGTAACGATGAAAGATATTCTGGTACACAACCCACACAGTCTTGACAACACATTACAATTGAAGTTGGCTATGATGGACAATGAAAATGGCTTCCCCGTAGCACTCGGAGTAATCCGTGACGTTGAGGCTCCAACATATAATGATGCCGTTAACGAGCAGATAGAGGAAGTTAAGGCAAAGAAGCCTTATCATAACTTTATGGAACTGCTAGAGACAAATGACACCTGGGAAGTAAAATAAAAGTTGACTGACTGAAAAAGAATAAGCCTCGACTTCTATTAAAAGTCGAGGCTTATATATTATATAGATGTGTCGTTTATAATTTGTCGCCGTAGCATAGGTCTCCGGCATCACCAAATCCAGGTACAATATATTTATGTTCATTCATTCCGGGGTCGATGGCTGCACACCAAATTGTAGTCTTATCCTCAGGGAAAACACTAGAGATGTGCTCTATACCTTCGGGGGTCGCTATCACACATGCTACATGAATACGTTTAGGAGTACCTTTTGAAAGAAAAGCCTTGTATCCCAGTTCCATAGAACCACCGGTAGCAAGCATTGGATCGGCGATGATAAGAGTCTTATCCTCTATTTCTGGAGTGGCCAGATATTCTATATGTATACCAACCTGAGTCTTGTCTTCATCAGTATATTCGCGGAATGCACTTACAAATCCATTGCCGGCATGGTCGAATATATTCAAGAAACCTCCATGGAAAGGAAGTCCTGCACGAAAGATCGTGGCCAGTACGATTTTGTCGGTCGGTACATTAATTTTAGAGACTCCAAGAGGAGTCTGTACTTCACGTTCAGTATAATCTAATGTTTTACTCAACTCGTATGCTTCCAACTCTCCGATACGGGTAATATTATTACGGAACAACAGACGGTTCTGCTGATAATCTTTGTCGCGAATTTCAGCCATATATTGATTTATTATGGTGTTATTTTCGCCTAAATTAATAATTTTCATAAAGTGTTGTGCGTTAGCAAATAATTATTTGGCTGCAAAAGTAGAAAAAATATTTGTATTTTTGCAAAGTGCAAATTACAAATATAAGCATGGGTCTATAAAATTTAAATACTTTAACCTAAAAAGATTTATGAATAGTATTTTTGTTGATTTAAACTTTGCTGTTAAAGTCATTTTTAGTATCTTTGCGGTCGATTTAAGGTAACTTAATTGTAAACATTCACAACTAAATACATTACAAAATGGCAAAGTTTGATAAGTCAGTATTAGCAAAGTACGGAATCACAGGTTCAACTGAGGTTCTCTACAATCCTTCTTACGAAGTATTGTTCAATGAGGAGACCAAAGAAGGTCTTTCAGGTTTTGACAAAGGTCAGGAAACAGAGTTAGGCGCAGTCAATGTAATGACTGGTGTATACACAGGCCGTTCTCCTAAAGACAAATTCATCGTTGACGATGAAACTTCTCACGATACAGTTTGGTGGACATCAGACGAGTATAAAAATGATAACAAACCAGCTTCTAAAGAGGCTTGGAATGTAGTTAAGGAAATAGCTAAGAAAGAGCTTTCTAATAAGAAACTTTATGTAGTAGACGGTTTCTGTGGAGCTAACAACGATACACGTATGAAAGTACGTTTCATCGTAGAGGTAGCTTGGCAGGCTCATTTTGTAACAAACATGTTCATCCGTCCTCAGAACGAGGCAGATTTCGAACAGGAGCCAGACTTTATCGTTTACAATGCATCAAAAGCTAAAGTTACTAACTATAAAGAATTAGGCCTTAACTCTGAGACAGCCGTTGTATTCAACGTAACTTCTAAAGAGCAGGTAATCATCAATACATGGTACGGTGGTGAAATGAAGAAGGGTATGTTCTCAATGATGAATTACTTCTTGCCATTGAAGGGTATCGCAGCAATGCACTGCTCTGCAAACTGTGACATGAACGGTGAGAATACAGCTATCTTCTTCGGTCTTTCTGGTACAGGTAAGACAACATTGTCTACTGATCCTAAACGTAAGTTGATCGGTGATGATGAGCACGGATGGGATGACAATGGTGTATTCAACTTCGAAGGTGGTTGCTATGCTAAGGTTATCAAACTTGACAAAGAATCAGAACCAGACATCTACGGAGCTATCCGTCGTGACGCTCTTCTTGAGAACGTAACAGTAGCTGCTGATGGCAAAATAGACTTTGATGATAAGAGTGTAACAGAGAATACTCGTGTTTCTTATCCTATCTATCATATCAAGAATATAGTACGTCCTGTTTCTCATGCTCCAGCTGCTAAACAGGTAATCTTCCTTTCAGCTGATGCTTTCGGAGTTCTTCCTCCAGTATCTATCCTGAACAAACATCAGACACAGTACTACTTCCTCTCTGGATTCACAGCTAAACTAGCTGGTACAGAGCGTGGTATCACAGAGCCAACTCCTACATTCTCAGCTTGTTTCGGTCAGGCATTCTTGGAATTGCACCCAACAAAATATGCTGAAGAATTGGTTAAACACATGGAGAAGAGCGGTGCTAAGGCATACTTGGTTAACACAGGTTGGAACGGAACAGGCAAACGTATCTCTATCCGCGATACACGTGGTATCATTGATGCTATCCTGAACGGTTCTATTGACAAAGCTCCTACTAAGACTATTCCTTTCTTCGACTTCGTAGTTCCTACAGAGTTGGGTGGCGTAGATTCAAAAATCCTTGATCCTCGTGATACATACAAGGATGCTTCTGAATGGGATGTTAAAGCTAAGGATCTTGCTGGACGTTTCATCAAGAACTTCGCTAAATATGAAGGAAATGAAGCTGGTAAGGCACTTGTTGCTGCTGGTCCAAAACTCTAATTCGCTAATTAGAATAATACATATCAATAAGACTTGCACCTGTAAGGGTGTGAGTCTTATTTTTTTTATTATGTTATTTGATATAAATCAATAAAATCCGCTAAATATGCAAAAATAGCCATAAATATTTTGTGTACGGGCACAATTATAATTATCTTTGCATCGTGTTCGTGAGAATACTAGTTATTCATTAGGTTAATAGTTAATAGATTTAAGGTAAAGATTATGTTATTAGATTTTGAAACAACGGTAATGTTGGCCGCCGTTACTTTAGCGGCAATACTAAGCATTATAGCTTTGGTTTACACCAACTTACGTTGAGAAAATTTTCAGGAGAACGGTATGAGTGATCACATCGTTCTCATTTTTTTGTAAATTCCTTTAATATTGAACTATAAATTCATGAAATTGTACTTAAAATAAGTTCTTTTTCTAATAATTTACATAATAAAGCACTTAAAATTTGCTCTATTTGAGGAAATGTGAGTAAATTTGCAGCTAAAATCAAAATAGTAACTGATGAGAAGAAACATATTATCCCTATTAACGCTGTTGTCAGCAGTTTTTATTTTTGCTTCGTGCTTGGGCAGTAATGACCAGAATACGACATCTTACGGTGATACGGCAATAACATCATTCTCTCTGGGTACGCTTGCGAGAACAATGCATACTACTAGTTCAAAGGGAACTGATAGCGTTTATACAACTTCTGTGACAGGAAGTAACTATCTGTTTAATATAGATCAGTTTGCTGGACAAATATATAATGCAGATTCTCTACCTATTGGTACTAAGCCTATGGCTCTTTGTACAGTCAATACCAAGAATGCAGGAACTGTTGTTTATTCTAATCTTAAAGGAGACTCCCTTTTATATTTTTCAACCAGTGATTCAGTGAATTTTTCTTCACCGAGAGAGTTTCGTGTGTATGCAAGTAATGGTTCCAGTTATCGTAAATACAAAATTACGCTGAATGTTCATCAGCAGGATTCTGATACGATAGTATGGAAAAACATGGTAAACAATAGTAATATTGGAAATTTAAAAGCTATGAAGGCTGTTGAATATAATAGCAATTTGTATGTATTTGGTTCAACCGGTACAAGTACAGTTGCTTATGCATCTTCTGCAAGCGATGGAAAGACATGGAACCAAGTTCAATTTAATAGATCCCTTTCTTCGGATTCATACAAAAGCATTATAATAAATGGTGGAAGTGCTTACATAATTAGTGATGGAGAAGTCCTTAAATCTACAAACATGAATGAATGGACTTCTGTAAATACCAATTCAAGTTTGAAACAGTTGGTTGGTTGTAGTACAACAGAATTATATGCATTGAACAATAATAACACGATATCAGTATCAAAAGATAACGGTGCAACATGGTCCGATGATAAGTTGGGTAATGATGCAGCGTTACTTCCGATAAATGACATCAATTATACTACATATAATTTGTCGTCAAACGATTCAACAGACAGAGTACTTGTTGTGGGTAATCGTGCCACTTCTGCAGGAGATATAACAGCTACAGTATGGACAAAACTCGTAGAATATTCGAAAGGAAGTGCTGCAGGTTCTTGGGAAACGGTAGAAAAGAGTGAGGATAATGTTAAGAACTATCTTCCTGACCTTACATCACTGGTTATGATATCTTACGACAATGGAATGTTGGCCTTCGGAGGCTACGGACAGAATTCGAAGACAACAAAGTTTTCGCAGTTCTATCAAAGTTATGATAGTGGCATAACTTGGATAAACAATAAGCACTATTATTTCCCTAAAGGATTTACTTGCAGTGATACTTCGTTTACTGCATTAAAAGATAACGACAACTATATATGGATATTCTGTGGAAGCACAGGACAAGTATGGAAAGGTCGACTTAACAGATTAGGCTGGACAAAAGGTCAGACATCGTTTGTAAACTAAAAGTTTTGGTGTCGGCCTTTAAAGTTGGATTATGAAAAAGATCATCCTCTTTATAATATTAATTGCATCCTCTTTTATAGAGGCAAGTGCTCAAGAAGATGATTATGAATATAAGATGGAAATTGGCTGTGGAACAGGACTTGTCGCTTACGAAGGAGACTTTAATAGCAATATAACAAAGAATATGCAGCCAATGGCGTCGGTTATAGCCAGAAGAGTTCTTAACCCAAGGATGGCCTTGAGACTTAATGTATCTTATGGGAGGATAAAAGGAAACTCCCAAAATGCCGGAACAAGTTATCCTGGAATGGATACAAACCCTGTAAGTTTTAGCAAGAGCCTTATGGACGCAGGTCTGAGATACGAATATAATTTCTTGCCATATGGTACAGGACGAGAATATAGAGGAGCACTTAGGTTCACACCATATATAACAATGGGACTAGGAGTAACGTCTGTTTCTGGTGATGGAAGTAGTGCTTTTACTATGAATGTGCCTTTGGGAGCAGGAGTCAAATATAAAGTAGGCCATAGATTAAACATAGGTTTGGAATGGGCTCTGCATTTTTCTCTTAGTGATAAATTAGATGGTGTGAAAGATCCATACGGGATAGAAAGTACTGGAATCTTTAAAAACACTGACTGCTACTCGGCTTTGCAGTTTACACTAACATATGATATAATGCCAAAATGCAAAACTTGTAATAATAATGATGACTGATAGAATAGACATGAACAATATACCTCAACACATAGCCATAATAATGGATGGCAATGGACGTTGGGCAGCTGAAAGAGGGAAACCACGCAGCTATGGACATCAGGCTGGCGTAGATTCAGTAAGACGTATTACATCAGAATGCACTAGATTGGGCGTAAAGTATCTTACACTTTACACATTCTCTACAGAGAATTGGAACCGTCCTGTAGATGAAGTATCTGCCCTGATGGGTTTGGTATTGTCGTCTCTGGAAGATGAAATATTTATGAAAAACGATGTTCGTTTCCGAGTTATTGGTGATGTAAACCGTTTACCAAAAGATGTCTATGCCAAACTGAAGGAAACAGAGGAGCACACATCAAAAAATAAAACCATGACGATGGTGGTAGCATTAAGCTATTCATCTAAATGGGAAATAACAAAAGCATTGAAAGATATTGCTGAGGAAGTTAAAGAAGGCAAGATTGATGTAAATGATATTGACGAGGAAAAGATATCAGGTCATTTGGAAACTAATTTTATGCCCGATCCTGACTTGCTTATAAGAACAGGTGGAGAGGTAAGAATATCAAACTACCTTTTATGGCAGATAGCTTATTCTGAATTATATTTCTGCGATACTTATTGGCCAGATTTTGATGAAGAAGCATTATCCAAAGCTATTGCAAGTTATCAAAGTCGTCAACGCAGGTTTGGTAAGACAGAAAAACAAGTTGAAGACACACAAAAATAAGACTAATTAGAAAGATAGAAAACCATATAAGATGAATAAAATAAGAAAGGTAATAATCCTATTGGTAATTGCGTTTGGCTTCAGCCAGATTATGGAAGCGCAGGATAAAATAATTAATCCTGATATTTCATATAGTGGAACCCCGCGTACTTGTATCATCGGAGGTATCGCTGTAGATGGTATCGAAGGTTATGAAGACTATGTCCTCACAGGTTTGTCAGGATTGTCTCTTGGTCAGGAGATATCTGTTCCAGGAACGGATATTACAGAGGCAGTTAAGCGCTATTGGCATCATGGATTATTCTCAAAAGTAATCGTTACTGCAGATTCTATAGTAGGTAATAAGATCTATTTGCGTTTTCATCTGGGAATGCGTCCACGTGTAAGCAATATTAATTATATTGGACTTAAAAAATCGGAACGTGAAGATATGGAGGCAAAGCTCGGAATAATAAAGGGCAGCCAGATTACTCCTAATATGATAGACCGTGCAAAGATTCTTGCCAAGAAATATTTTGATGACAAAGGATATAAAAATGCTGAAATAAATATCACTCAGCGTGAGGATGTGGCTAACAAAAATCAGGTAATCCTTGATGTCGATATAGATAAGAAGGATAAGATGAAAGTGCACAAAATCATGCTTGAGGGTAACAATAATCTAAAATCATCAAAGATAAAGGGCAAATTGTTTGGCAAGGGCGTATTTTCAAAGACGCATGAAGCCGGCACAATCGGTTCTTTCCTGAAGTCTAAGAAATTTACAGATGAGAGATATAAGAAGGATAAGGAAAAACTTATAGAGAAATATGACGAACTTGGATACCGTGATATGTACATTGTGAAAGACAGTGTATGGAATTATGATGAAAAGCATGTCAATATATATATTAAGATAAACGAAGGTAAAAAATATTATGTTCGTAACATCACCTGGGTAGGTAACACGGTATATTCTACTGATGTATTGAATTCTATACTTAGAATGAAAAAGGGAGATGTCTACAACCAGACTTTCATGAACAAACGTCTTACGAGCGATGAAGATGCCGTAGGAAATCTCTATTATAATAGTGGTTATGTATTTTATAATCTTCAGCCGACTGAGGTTAATATCGTTGCCGATTCTGTAGATTTGGAAATGCGTATATACGAAGGTCAGCAAGCTCATATTAACCGTGTACGTATAAATGGTAATGACCGACTGTATGAAAATGTCGTACGTAGAGAGTTGCGTACCAAACCAGGCGATTTGTTCTCTAAAGATGCACTCGAACGTTCTGTTCGTGAAATAGCATCAATGGGGCATTTTGATCCTGAAAAATGTACTCCGGATGTTAAACCTAATTATGAAGATGGAACGGTAGACGTAAACTATAATTTGACATCTAAATCAAACGACCAGGTAGAGTTCTCATTGGGATGGGGACAGACTGGTGTTATTGGACGTATAAGTTTGAAATTGAACAACTTCTCGATGTCAAACTTATTTAATAAGAATAAAGAACATAGAGGTATAATGCCTATAGGAGATGGAGAGCAGTTAGCATTAAGTGCACAGACCAATGGTTCTTATTATCAGTCATATAGCGTAAACTATTCATCTCCATGGTTCGGTGGAAAGAGGCCAAATGCATTTAACATAGGTGCATACTATTCAAAGCAGACAGACGTATCAAGTAACTATTACAACAGTAGTTATATGAATAACTATTATAATTATTATTCAGGATACGGTACAAGTAGTAACTATGGATATAATTATGAGAATTATCTTGATCCTGATAAATATGTAAAACTTTTGGGATTGTCAGTAGGATGGGGAAAGCGTTTACGCTGGCCTGATGATTACTTCCAGTTGTCTGTACAGTTGGCTTATCAGAGATATATGCTTAAAAACTGGCAGTACTTCCTTATTACAGATGGCAATAGTAATAACTTGAACTTGAACTTTACATTATCTCGTGTATCTACAGATAACCAGTTGTTCCCACGTCGTGGTTCTGAGTTCTCTGCATCAGTTACGATCACACCTCCTTGGTCATTGTGGGATGGAAAAGATTATGCTCATTTGGCTACTAATCCAAGTTCTGTTACATATAAGGATGAACTCCAAGATAAATACAGATGGATTGAATACCACAAATGGAAATTCCGTGCTAAAACATATACAGCTCTGACCGGAGGAGATAAGTGTTTCGTATTGATGACACGTGTGGAATTAGGACTATTAGGATCGTATAACAAATATAAGAAATCACCTTTTGAAACATTCTATGTTGGTGGTGATGGTATGAGTGGATACTCAAGCGGTTATGCCGAAGAAACAATTGGTTTACGTGGATATGAGAACGGTTCTCTTACACCTTATTATCAAGAAGGATATGCATACGATCGTTTCACGATGGAACTTCGATATCCATTTATGTTGGGTAACACCACTATTTATGGCTTGACGTTCTTGGAAGGAGGAAATGCATGGCATGAGACAAGTAAGTTTAACCCATTCGATATGAAACGTTCTGCCGGTATTGGTGTTCGTTTGTATCTGCCTATGGTTGGACTTATGGGTATTGACTGGGCTTACGGTTTCGACAAAGTGTATGGCACAAAAGGTGGCAGCCAGTTCCACTTCATCTTAGGTCAGGAATTCTAATTGAGTTAATTATTAGAGAGGAGATTAAAAATGAAAAAGAAATTATTGTTTGTTTGTTTGTTCGCATTTATGGCTATTGCAGCAAGTGCTCAGAAAATAGCTCTTATAGACATGGACTATATACTAAAGAATATTCCATCATATGAAAGGGCTAACGAACAATTAAATCAGGTGTCTAAAAAATGGCAGGCAGAAGTGGATGCTATAAATGCACAGTCACAGACGCTATATAAGAACTATCAGAACGAGGTGGTCTTCCTGTCGCAAGAACAGAAACAAAAAAGACAGGATGCTATTGTAGCCAAGGAAAAAGAAGCCAGTGAACTAAAGAAAAAATACTTTGGCCCCGAGGGAGAACTATTTAAGAAACGAGAGAGTCTGATGGCACCTATACAAGATGAAATATACAATGCCGTAAAAGAGATTTCAGATTTCAGAGGTTATTCACTTGTACTGGATAGAGCCTCTAACAGCGGTATTATTTTTGGTTCACCCAAAATCGATATTAGCAACGAAGTATTATCTAAGTTGGGTTACACAGGACAATAACACAATAATAAGAATAATTAATAATCAATTTAATATTAAACGCAAAAATGAAAAAGTTAGTTTTAATGTTTTTTATGTTCGCACCTCTGACAATGTTTGCTCAGAAATTTGGACACGTAGATCTTGAGTCAGTCATGAAAGCTATGCCTGAGTATGCAAAGGCAACATCTGATCTTCAGGCTCTTCAGAAGCAGTACACAGACGAACTAAAGTCTATGGAAGATGAGATAACAAAAAAGGGTGACGAATATCAGAAAGCTGAACAGGCAGATCCTAAGATGCCTGAGAATATAAAGAAAAGACATACTGAAGATGTTCAGCAGTTGTATCAGAAATACCAGCAGGCTCAGCAGGACGATGCACAGGCATTCCAAAAGGCTCAGCAGGAGAAGATGGCTCCCGTACAGGCAAAGATGCTTGACGCTATCAAAGCTGTTGGTCAGACAGGTGGATATGTGTACATCATGCAGTCAGGTTCTCTACCATTCATAAGCACAACATTGAGCAAAGATGTTACAGCTGAAGTTAAGGTAAAACTTGGTATTAAGTAGAATTTAGCATTTATGCTCCTTTAGGAGTAAAACTCTAATAAAATATCAGAGTATGTCATCCGTAAACTATTTTATTGATGACATGCTCTTTTAGTCTTTAAATAAGAATACTCAAATAAATTATATAGTATCGATAATGAAAAAAACAATTCTATCTATATTAATATTATTACTTCCTTTAATGGCTGCTGCACAGACTCTTAAGTTTGGCTTCTTGAGTTATGATGCGGCCTTTAAGTCGATGCCAGGCTATTCTATAGCGATGAAGAATATCAGTGATCTCAAGACTAAATACGAAGCTGAGACCAAGCGTGCCACTGATGAGTTTAATAAGAAATATGAAGATTTCCTTGATGGGCAGAAAGATTTTCCACCGACAATTCTACAGAAGCGTCAGGCAGAACTGCAGGAACTCATGGATAAGAATATAGCTTTCAAAGAAGAGTCAAAACGATTGCTTGAACAAGCAGAAAATGACGCATATGCGCCACTTCAAGACCAACTGAATACTATCTTGCAGGCAATTGGGAAAGAGCGTGGTTACGCTTTTATAATCAATACAGACAACAACTCTTGTCCTTATATAGATACTACATTAGGAGAAGATATCAGTACAATTGTAAAAGACAGGTTAAAATGAAATTATCTCAAGAACCAGGGCCAATAGGTGTTTTCGATTCTGGCTATGGAGGACTGACAATACTACATCAAATGCGTCAGATTCTTCCTCAATATGATTATCTATATTTAGGTGATAATGCCCGTGCACCGTATGGTACAAGGTCTTTTGATATTGTCTATCAATTTACCCGCGAGGCCGTAATGAAGCTTTTCGAGATGGGCTGTCATCTTGTTATCTTGGGTTGCAACACCGCATCTGCAAAGGCTTTGCGAACTATCCAGCAGAATGATTTGCCTAAGATAGATCAGGATCGTCGCGTGCTTGGAATAATACGTCCTACGGCTGAGTGTATCGGTAAGATAACAAATAGTCGCCATGTTGGTATTGTAGCGACACCGGGTACTATAAAGAGCAATAGTTATCCTCTTGAGATAAATAAGTTCTATCCGGACGTAAAGGTTACAGGTGAAGCTTGTCCTATGTGGGTTCCTTTGGTAGAAAACTATGAATTTGATAGTCCGGGAGCGGATTATTTTGTTGAGAAGCGCATTAATAATCTGATGAGGAAAGATCCTGAAATAGACGCTATAATATTAGGATGTACTCATTATCCTCTGTTACTTAACAAGATCATCAAGTACGTTCCAAAATGTGTACAGGTAATAACTCAAGGAGAATACGTGGCAAATAGTCTGAAAGATTATTTCATGCGTCATCCTGCAATGGAGGAAAAATGCACTAAAGCCGGAACATGCCGTTATCTTACTACAGAAAGTCCCGAGAAATTTAAGGAATCTGCACAAGTATTCCTACACAAAAGCATTGAGGTTGATAAAGTCAATCTTGACTAAGCAACCTCTTGCTTAGGTATCTTACAGGATACCATACAGATATATATCCTACAATTACGACTGTACCGAATATTACAAGGATATCTATCGGGTGAACGCTTACCGGATATGCATCAACAACGAAACTTCCACTTGATTCTCCAAGTGACACAAGTCCATAAGTCTGTTGTAGCCAACAAAGCAATAATCCTATGCCTATGCCTATTATAGCTCCTATTGTAGATATCATTCTGCCCTCAAACAAGAATACTCTTATTATCTGATGGTCTGTAGCACCTAGATTTCTTAGTGTTACAACATCATCCTTTTTATCGATGATGAGCATTGATAGACTTCCTATAATATTAAAGCATGCCACCATTAAAATGAATGTGAGAAATATATATGCTATAAATTTCTCTATCTTCATTATCTTGAAAGTGTCTTCCTGTTGCTCATAACGATCAAGTACACTGTATTTTTTGCCGGCAATCTGCTGCATTTCACTTTTCACTGCATCAAAGTCAGAGCCGGGTTTAAGTCTCAACTCAAGCGATGTAAGCATTCCCTGCTGTCCAAATAGGTTACGGGCGAAAGCTATAGGGGTTATGATATAATTCTTATCATATTTTGCTTGTTTTACTGTGAATAGTACCCCCGGAGAATACAATTCATCCTCAACGAATCCATCTGTTGGGTTTGACAGATCGAGTTGTCCATCACGCTTAGGAGCATATATCTTAAGCGCATCCTTAAATTGTGCGCCTGTACCTAAATCTTCGGCCAAGCGTATACCTAGTACACCATAATTGAGGTCGGCTGCATGCAACTCAAATCTTCCGTCACCATACAGAATGTCATTGATATGAGTAAGATCCGAGAAATTATCATCTACACCTTTTATTGTTACCATAGCCTGTCTGTCTCCGTATACAGCCAAAGCTTGATCTTCTACACTCTCAGTTGCCACATCAACATCCGGTAGATGGCGAATCTTTGTAAGTATGGGATCATCAGATGGAGCACTCTTACCTTGCACAGGCATTACTTTCAGTTGCGGGTCGAAACTTGTAAAGAATGATGCAACAAGGTCTTCAAAACCATTGAACACACTTAAAGTAACAACTAGTGCCATAGTGGCAACAGCTACACCTACGACAGATATGCCGCTGATGATATTGATAACATGAGTGCTCTTTCTTGAGAACAGATAACGTCGTGCAATGTAAAACGGGAAATTCATTATTTGCCTTCTTATTTTTCGTCTTCTTTAAGCAGACTATCTATATGTTCTATATAATCAAGAGAGTCGTCGACGAAGAATCTTAGTTCTGGTATTATGCGTAGTTGATGGCGAACGCGAGTGCCGAGTTCATAACGTATTGTCTTCTCATTGGCAGTGACATTCTTAAGAATTTCATCACTTTTTTCGGATGGGAAAATACTTAAATAAGCAGTGCATATACTCAGGTCAGGACTGATGCGGACGCGTGTAACTGAAACCATCACACCGTGCATCATACGAGTTTGTGACTGGAATATGACGCTCAATTCTTTTTGCAGCAGTCTTGATATTTTGTTTTGTCTTGTTTCTTGCATAATGTATTTCTTTTATTTAATGCAAAAATACATCTATTTTTTTAATTCAGCAAAGAAAGGACTGTTTTTGTTGTTAAAAAGAACATGTTGAGGTTTAGGTTCTTGGTATAATTGACGTGAGCTCAATATAATTTATAATAAAGGATTTAATATCACAAACTCATCGTAATACTTACAGTATAATAGTGTTCTTCACAAGCAATCTACTATCATGTATATAAGTTGCATGCTGTTCGGATATCCTATCTTATACTACAACCTCAACATTCAAAAGATAAAGTTAAAGGACGACTCATTAGACAGCCTCTCTGCTATATTGGCCGATACAAATATAGAGCGAATCTATCATTATCAAATGCAAGTATTTGTGTTTTTCTTAATTCAATATTATACTTTACAAAAAAAAATAAAAGTGAATTTTCACTTCCACTGGTATGAAATGCTATAAGTTATTGATTTCTAAATGTTTAAATGCGGGGAGGTGAAAATTTTACCTCCCCGTATTCCGCTTTTTTCAGTCATCTTTTGCCATTTTACATCTCTTTGTGGTGCAAATATTCTCTTTTTGTACCAAAAATAGATAGTGATAAATGTTACTATCTTTATTACAAATTCAATGGAGTCAATAAAAGTGTGCCCTGAAAGTATTGTAATAATATAATCAAACTATATAATATGGAGAAGCATATATTTATTTCTGACAATAAACGTATAAAATGTGAAAGAAAGACATTATATAGTGCCATGAAGCGATAGTTATATACTACTAACTTAACTTGAGTTACATGCCAATTCAATTTAGATTGGTTACCAATTCAAGTTAAGTTGGTATGCAATTCAATTTAAATTAACTGCTAGAAGTATAACGGGGAGGTGAAAATTTCACATCCCCGGATATAAAATACTAATAATAAATGAGTTGCAAAGAAAACACCTCAGGGAGGTGAAAATAAAAAAGTATTCAGAATAAAAATAATCTTATGTAGAAATAACATTAAGTAGAGCAAATAGTATAAAAAGATTACTTCTTTCTGATGAGTGTAAGTCCATCGCGTAGAGGCAGTATAACTCTTTCTACACGATTATCGCGGGCTACGTAGTCATTGAAATCTTCAATCCCTTTAGTCTGTCCATCGCTACTTTTTGGTACTTCCAATACATGACCGTCCCATAATGTGTTGTCGGCAAGCAAGAAACCACCTTTCCTTATTATCCTTAGGGCCATCTCATATGTTGCAAGGTATGTACGCTTGTCGCCGTCTATGAAAGCCATATCAAATGTTATGCCTAGTTTCGGCGCTTCGGTTATTGCATCACCTATAATAAAATTTATCTTATCAGCTACTGGTGAACCCTCAATCCATGGACGGGTAAAATCTTCCTGTTCATCGTTAATCTCGAAAGTATAAACTTTGCCTTCATCTTCCAGGCCTTCTGCCATGCATATAGCACTGTATCCGCTGAAAGTGCCCACCTCTAGAATATTCTTAGGGCGTATCATTTCAACAAGCATTTTTAGCAGGCGCCCCTGAAGATGACCGCTTGCCATCCTGCCACGCAAAAGATGAATATTGGTTGCGCGATATAATCTATACAGATAGTCCCCTTCCGGGTCTATGTGCTTAAGAATGTACTTGTCTAGCTGTTCTGATTCGGTCATTATCCAATGTTAGATATTATACCTTCAATAGCCAGACGATACGAATCAAGTCCGAAACCACATATCACACCAAGGCAGGCAGATGAAATCATCGACTTATGGCGGAACTCTTCACGGCTGTGTACATTAGAGATATGCACCTCTACCACAGGACATTTCAGACTTCGGATACAGTCTTGCAGAGCTATGCTGGTATGCGTATATGCTCCTGCATTCAATACAATGCCGTCGTAACTGAAACCAACCTCCTGCATCTTATTGATCAGCTCACCCTCTATGTTGCTCTGATAATATTCTATAGTAATATCCTGATACTTCTTGCGGAGCTCAGGCAGATATGTCTCAAAAGAGTTACTACCATATATTCCAGGTTCGCGTACACCAAGTAAATTTAAATTCGGTCCGTTAACGATAAGTATTTTCATATTCCAGAATAATTTATTATATTTGTTGGCAAAATTAATAAAATAAATGGAAAGTGACAAGAAAAGCGTAACTAATGTGGTAAGAGACTACCGACGGTATCTGAAATTACAACGTAATTATTCGCCTAATACCCTTGACGCATATCTGTGTGACTTGCAGAAATTATCAGATTATCTGCATGGAGAAGGTCTTGATCCACTTGATGTAAAGTTGGAAGACCTCAGACATTTTGCCGCCGGACTGCATGATATCGGTATCCATCCGCGATCTCAGTGCAGGATACTCAGTGGAGTACGCTCATTTTATAAATTTCTGGTATTAGATGGATATTTAAAAGACGATCCGACAGAGTTGTTGGAGTCTCCACAAATAGGAGAACATCTTCCGGAAGTACTATCTACCGAAGAGGTGGACAGAATGGAAGCATGTATAGACCTTTCTGATCCGTTAGGGCATCGTAATAAAGCTATTATAGAAGTCCTTTTTAGTTGTGGACTTCGTGTAAGCGAACTTACCAACTTTAAACTTTCCAACCTTTATGCTGAAGAAAAATTCGTACGTATAACAGGTAAGGGCCGTAAGGAACGCCTTGTGCCAATATCGCAGAGAGCACTAGACGAACTTGACTATTGGTTTCTTGACCGTAATCTTATGGATATCAAACCGGGAGAACAAGATTATGTATTCCTGAATAGACGCGGCTCTCATCTTACACGTACCATGATATTGATAATGATAAAAAAACAAGCTGCTATGGCAGGCATTAAGAAGACAATAAGTCCGCATACCCTAAGGCATTCTTTTGCGACAGTGCTTCTTGAAGGTGGAGCTGACCTTCGTGCCATACAAGCTATGCTTGGACATGAAAGCATAGGAACAACAGAAATATATACACATATAGATACCACAAAGTTAAGAGAAGAGATCTTAAATCATCATCCTCGTAATATAAAATCATCTATTAGGTAGCTTATTGTTATTAATATTCACTTTTTTATCAAAAAATGAAACGTTAATTACCTTAAAAGTATTATCTTTGCGAAAATATTTTCAAAATACACACAAATAAATGAAACTTAAAAATTTACTCCTTCTCATTCTAGTGCTTACCGCAGAAACGGTAATGGCACAGATGACCCTACCTAATGTGCCAGCAGATTCGGCTGTCCGCGTAGGAAAACTATCTAATGGGCTTACCTATTATATTCGTTATAATAACTGGCCGGAACACCGAGCAGACTTCTACATAGCGCAGAAGGTGGGTTCGTTGCAGGAAAATGAAAGTCAGCGTGGACTTGCCCATTTCCTGGAACATATGTGTTTTAATGGTACTAAACATTTCAAGGGTAATGATCTTATAAGATATTGTGAGAGCATTGGTGTACAGTTTGGTGGTGACCTCAATGCATATACATCAATAGATCAGACTGTCTATAACATATCTAATGTTCCTACAACGAGACAAACAGCTGTTGATTCATGTTTGCTTATATTAAGCGACTGGGCCGACGGACTGACTCTTGATCCAAAAGAAATAGACAAGGAGAGAGGTGTAATACATGAGGAATGGCGTATGCGCACAAGTCCTGAAACACGTATGCTTGAGCGTGATCTTCCTAAACTATATCCTAATAGTAAATATGGATTGCGAATGCCTATCGGACTTATGAGCGTTGTTGACAATTTTAAACCGAAAGTCCTTCGTGATTATTATGAGAAATGGTATCGTCCAGACAACCAAGGCATAATAGTAGTAGGTGATGTGGATGTTAATCACGTAGAAGCAGAAATAAAAAAACTTTTTGGAGGTATAAAGTTGCAGGCTAATGCTGCTAAGGTAGTGGATGAAGCTGTTCCTGACAATAACTCTCCAATATTTGTAATAGATAAAGATAAAGAGCAACAGCAGAATAACATACAGTTGATGTTTAAGCATGACGCTGTACCAGATTCTGTAAAAGGTAATTTGGCTTATCTGCTTACCAACTATGTAAAGCAGACAGCTATCACTATGCTTAACGAACGTTTTAATGACTATGCCAATAAACCGGAAAGTCCTTTCGTAGGGGCTCAGGCCTCAGATGATAACTATCTGTTATCTAAGACAAAAGATGCATTCACTATTTATGCCCAACCTAAAGATGGTAAGATTGAAGCCTCTCTTAAATCAATGTTGGCAGAGGCTGACAGAGCTGCTGAATTCGGTTTTACTCCTTCAGAATATGATCGTGCAAAGGCTAATACACTTAGTGGACTTGACAAGATGTATAGCAACCGTGATAAGCGCTACAACTCAGAGTTTTATAATTCGTACAAAGCTAACTTCTTGAGTAAAGAACCTATGCCGTCTATTAATTATTACTATACTACATTGAAGAGTGTTGTACCAATGATTCCTCTGGAAGCAGTAAATGCAGCAATGAAAGAAATGGTATCAAAATCAGATACCAATATGATAGTGTTAAGTTTTAACAACGAGAAAGAGGGCAAAATATACCCTACTGAAGAAGGTCTTAAGAAAGCAATCGCAGAGGCAAGAGCTGAAAAACTTACAGCTTATGTTGATAATGTCAAAAACGAACCACTTATAACAGAAATGCCTAAGAAAGGTTCTATCGTTAAGGAATCAGTAAACAAAAAATTTGATTATAAAGAACTTACATTGTCTAATGGAATAAAAGTTGTACTTAAGAAAACTGACTTTAAGAAAGATCAGGTATCACTTTCAGCAGAAGGCTTTGGCGGTTCATCTCTTTATGAAAAAAATGATTTCAACAACCTGGGAGTGTTTGACGATGTGATAGAAGCAAGTGGACTGGGAAATTTCTCTCATAATGAATTGACCAAAGCTTTAGCCGGAAAGATAGCCGGTGCAACTATGAACATATCAACGCAACACCAGTATATCAATGGCAACTCGACGCCTAAAGATATGGAAACTATGTTCCAACTGGTTTATCTATACTTTACACATATCAATAAAGATCAGGAGTCATTCAATAATCTTATGAATGGATATGAGATATCCCTCAAAAATAGAGCATTGGATCCTGATAAGGCTTTCGGAGACTCTCTTACGGATACAAGATATATGCATAATCCACGTTTCAAAGCAATGAAATTGGATGATCTTAAGAACATAAACTATGATCGTATATTGGACATCGCTAAACAACTTACGACTAATGCAGGTGCATATACATTCTCTATAATTGGTAACTTCGATGAAGATTCGATTCGTCCTTTGTTAGAAGAGTATATAGCTTCTTTACCAGTTCAGAAGAATATTGTTAAGGGACATAAAGTTAACTATACCGCAGACGGAGTTGTGGTAAATAAATTCTATCGCAAGATGGAGATGCCTAAGGCACAGGCAGTTATGATATGGAAGAATGATAAAATGCCATACACACTAGAGAATAGTGTTAAAGCAGATATTGCAGGCCAGATATTGAACATGGTATATCTCAAGAAAATAAGAGAAGATGCCAGTGCTGCTTATTCAGTTGGTGCCGGTGGCAATGTAAGTCACTCAGATGATGGTTATACAGAATCACTTATCTATGCAAGTTGCCCAATGAAACCGGAAAAGAGTGATTTAGCCCTTTCTATTCTGCGTTCTGAAGTCACTACATTATCAAGTAAATGTGATCCGGCTATGCTTTCTAAAGTGAAAGAGTTTATGCTGAAAAACGCAGATGATGCGGTAAAGACTAACAACTATTGGCTTGGTGTAATAGACAATTTCAGAAAATACGGATTAGATTTCCATACAGAATACAAAAATGTGATAAAGGCCCAAACCCCAGAAAGCATAAGTATTTTTGTGAAAAATTTCTTGAAAGAAAATAATAGAATGGAAGTAATAATGTTACCACAAAAGTAATACTATCTTCTAGATTACATTAAGCAGCCTGTTCCATCATCTCGTGGAAACAGGCTGCTTTTTATATGAAATAATATGAAACTTCGTTTTTTATTTTGTAGTATGGGCAACTTGCATTATCTTTGCAGATTAAAATAAATATAAAAAATATGGCATATCTATTTTCATCAGAATCAGTATCTGAAGGGCATCCTGATAAGGTTGCTGATCAGATATCAGACGCAATACTAGATCAGTTCTTGGCTTATGACGACAAAGCCAGAGTAGCTGTAGAAACACTTGTCACAACAGGACAGGTCGTTATAGCCGGAGAGGTACACAGCGATACTTATATTGACTTACAGAATGTAGCACGCAATACGATAAGAAAAATCGGATATAATAAGTCGGAATATCAATTCGACGGTGACTCTTGTGGTATACTTAATGCCATACATGAGCAGAGCGACGACATCAACCGTGGCGTAGATAATGGTACAGATATAAATCAAGGTGCCGGAGACCAGGGTATGATGTTTGGATATGCTATCAATGAGACAGAAAACTATATGCCAGTGTCTTTAGATTTGGCACATCTTATAATGCATACACTGGCTGATATAAGAAAAGAAGGAAACGTTATGACCTACCTACGTCCTGATTCAAAATCTCAGGTAACGATAGAATATAATGATAACGGTACTCCTGAGAGAGTAGACACAATTGTTGTATCTACACAGCATGATGAGTTTGATGAGGATGAGACAATGCTTGCCAAAATACGTGAGGATGTTATTAATATTCTTATACCGAGAGTAAAAGAGCAGATAAACAGTAATAAGGTTCTTGATCTGTTCGATAACAACATCAAATATTTCGTAAATCCTACCGGTAAATTTGTTATAGGTGGCCCTCATGGAGATACAGGCCTTACAGGACGTAAGATCATTGTAGATACTTATGGAGGAAAAGGTGCTCATGGAGGAGGTTCCTTTAGTGGTAAAGATTCAAGCAAAGTAGATCGTTCTGCTGCATATGCATCACGGTATATCGCTAAGAATATGGTCGCAGCCGGAGTGGCCGACGAAATGCTTGTACAGGTAAGTTATGCAATAGGTGTAGCCTGCCCTGTAAATATATATGTTAATACTTATGGTCGCAGTCATGTAGCTTTAAGCGATAGCGAGATAGCAAATAAAATATCAAAGTTGTTTGATATGCGTCCTAAGGCAATAGAAAAGAAACTGAAGCTTCGTCAACCTATATTCAGTGAGACTGCATCTTATGGGCATATGGGCCGCAAACCTGAAGTAGTAAATAAAACATTTACAAGTCGTTATCATGAAACAAAAACAATTGAAGTAGAATTGTTTACATGGGAAAAACTTGATAGCGTAGATATGATAAGAAAGGAATTTGGATTGTAATCATGCTGTTTCAACAGTCAGATTCTTTAAATAATGCATCAACTATTTCGGTACCTGAAGAGACAGAACATCATGTATCGAAGCCACAACATCCTTATCAGGTGTTGCGGCAGCTCCCTGCCGATGCTACGCCTGCTCAGCAGGATTCAGCTATACAGGCTGTATTTCAACCTAAAGAAGTACATTATAGCAGTAGGCCAGATACATTACACCTTCCTGGACAGGATGCGGGGAAAGGTCTGAATGATGTAACATTGCCAAAATATTATAAGGAAAGCTTTTTCTCTAGAGATTCATTATTTCATCCCGAACTAAGTGGAGGCCGCTATGGGGTTGCAGGTGATCCTGTGCCATATAGTATACATGGTGATAATTTTGTTACAGGAATGCTTTTGGGATGTTTTATATTGGCTCTTATTGCATTCTCACAGTCACGTTCTTTCCTCTTTCGGCAAGCGAAAGAATTTTTTTACACAAAGCGTAGCGGTACTACCGAGGTAAGTGAAACGTCTGCAGAATTGAGATTCCAATTTTTCTTGGTGTTACAGACATGTCTTTTACTTGCATTGTTATACTTTTTTTATACTACGATATACATCGCAGATACATTCGTGTTGTCATCACAATATCAGCTAATAGCAATATATTTTGGAATAATAGCGTCATATTTTTTGGTAAAGACAATACTCTACACATTAGTAAATAATGTATTCTTTGATAATAAAAAAAATGTACAATGGCTAAAAGCTCAAATCTTTTTAACATCAGCAGAAGGAGTGGCTTTATTCCCATTTGTTATGTTACATGCTTATTTTGATTTGTCTATTAAAAATACCCTCATTTACTTCGCTATTGTCGTTATATTCGTTAAATTGTTGTCTTTTTATAAGTGTTATAGTATATTTTTTAGAAAAATTGGCGCTTTTTTGCAAATAATTTTGTACTTTTGTGCCCTCGAAATAACACCTCTGATAGCCCTATTGGTATCATTGGTTATGACAGGCAATTATTTGAAAATAAATTTTTAGGACACCGATGATTAAGAAGATTTTAGTTTCTCAGCCTAAACCGGCAAGTGAAAAGTCACCGTACTTTGATATTGCATCAAAGTATGGCGTTGAACTAGTTTTTCGTCCTTTTATAAAGGTTGAAGGCATATCTGCTAAGGAATTCCGTCTGCAGCGTATTAATATCTTAGATTTTAGTGCAATTGTATTCACATCTCGCCATGCGGTAGATAACTTCTTCAAACTTGCTAAAGAACTACGCATTACTATTTCGGAAGAAATGAAGTATTTCTGTGTTACAGAGACAGTAGCTTTATATATACAGAAATACGTGCAGTATCGTAAACGAAAAGTGTTTTTTGGAACAGTAGGCAAAATCGCGGATCTTGTGCCTACAATGTTAAAACATAAAACAGAGAAATTCCTTGTACCACTAAGTGATGTTCACGATAATAGTGTAGCAGAACTTTTGGATTCTAAAAAACTTCTTCACGCAGAATGTGTAATGTATCGTACTGTAAGCAATGACTTCTCTGAAGATGAGATAAAGTCTTTTGATTATGATATGCTGATATTCTTCAGCCCTTCGGGGGTGCAGTCTCTCGTGAAGAATTTCCCTAATTTTAAACAAGGTAAGATTGCTATTGGCACTTTTGGTCCTACTACGGCTAAGGCTGTCACCGACTCTAACTTGCGTTTGGATTTGCAGGCTCCATCTAAGGAATTCACTTCTATGACAGGCGCTTTGGAACACTTTCTTGAAGAACATAAATAAATATTAAGACCGCCTTGGTTGCTCTAACACTTAAAAAAAAAGAACGAATAAGCAGAAGATCTTTAATAGAGAAACTTTTCACGGGCGGCTGTAGCCGTTCAATGTCAATTTTCCCTCTTAGAGCAGTCTATACATTTGTGGATAGAGATGACGAGGGGGTAGCGGTACAGATATTGGTGAGTGTCTCTAAGCGGCACTTTAAGCGCGCAGTAAAGCGCAATAGGGTAAAAAGGCAGATTAGAGAATCTTTTAGGCTCAATAAAACTATTTTGTCTGATGCAATGCCTGGACATGAAGGTAAGACACTGGAAATAGCTTTTATATGGCTTGCCGACAAGTTATATAGTTCTGAAGAGATAGAAAGTAGGATGGTGGCGCTTCTACATAGGATTAATGAGAAATCATGAACGTATTGAAGAATATATATCGCCTGATATCACATTTAATAGTGTTGGTGTTATGTATACCGATATTTTTCTACCAACGCTGTATCAGTCCATTTACACCTTCTTCATGTAGGTTTACACCCACATGTTCTCAGTATGCAGTAGAAGCCTTGCGCAAACATGGTCCAATAAAAGGATTAGCATTGGCTATATGGAGAATATTAAGATGTAATCCATGGGGTGGAAGCGGATATGATCCTGTACCTTGAGAATCTTTTAGATATAAATAATAATACAAAATAAATCATTCGATGAATAAGAACTTTGTTGAAGAATTAAAATGGCGTGGAATGCTTAGTCAGATTATGCCAGGTACTGAAGAACTTCTTCAAAAAGAGATGGTAACAGCATATCTTGGAACTGACCCAACGGCAGACTCATTACATATCGGTCACCTTTGTGGCATAATGATGTTGAGCCATTTGCAGCGTTGTGGTCATAAACCTCTTGCATTAGTAGGTGGAGCTACAGGTATGATTGGTGATCCTTCCGGTAAAAGTCTTGAGCGTAACCTTCTTGATGAGAACACTCTACGTCATAATCAGGAATGCATCAAAAAGCAATTGGCTAAATTTCTTGATTTCGAGAGTGATGCTCCTAATAAAGCTGAATTGGTAAACAATTACGACTGGATGAAAGATATGACATTTCTTGATTTCGTTCGTAATATAGGTAAGCATATCACGGTCAACTATATGATGGCCAAAGAGAGCGTTCAACAGCGTCTTAATGGTGAAGCCCGTGACGGACTTTCTTTCACAGAATTCACATATCAGTTGCTTCAGGGTTATGATTTCCTTCATTTGTATCAGGCTAAGGGTTGCAAGTTGCAAATGGGTGGTAATGATCAGTGGGGTAATATGACTACAGGTACGGAACTTATACGCCGTACACTTGGTAGCGAAACTGAAGCATATGCACTTACTTGTCCTCTTATAACGAAGGCAGACGGAAAAAAATTCGGTAAAACTGAGAGTGGCAATATATGGCTGGATCCAAAACGTACAACACCATATAAGTTCTACCAGTTCTGGCTCAATGTGAGCGATGATGATGCCGAACGTTATATAAAGATATTCACAGATCTTGATAAAGACACTATTGATACACTAGTAGACGAACATAAGCAAGATCCAGGTTGTCGTGTACTGCAGAAACGTCTTGCTAAGGAAGTAACAGTAATGGTACATTCTGAGGAAGATTATAATACTGCAGTTGAGGCTTCAAATATCCTTTTTGGTAAAGGAACAAAAGAAACACTGCAGAAGTTTGATGAAGACACATTGCTAAGTATCTTTGAGGGAGTGCCGCATTATGACATTAGTAAAGATGCCCTTGGCCAACCCGCAGTAGATATATTCACACAGAATGCACCTGTATTTGCCAGCAAAGGAGAAATGCGTAAACTGGTACAGGGTGGTGGAGTATCACTCAATAAAGAGAAACTACAATCTTTCGATAGTGTAATTACAGCCGAAGATTTGATAGACGGAAAGTATTTGTTGGTTCAGCGTGGTAAGAAGAATTACTACCTATTAACAGTAAAATAAAAAAAACGGTGCAAAAATTTGGTAATAGTTAAAAAAACTACTACCTTTGCACCCGTTATTGTCCCATGGTGTAATGGTAGCACTACAGTTTTTGGTTCTGTCAGTGGTGGTTCGAATCCGCCTAGGACAACAATAAGAGAGAATTGAGAAGATATCTTGATTCTCTTTTTTTTTATACAATGAACAAGTTTCGGATCTTATTTTAAGTATTCTTCAATAAAGAAACGGATAAATAATATACGATATTCATAAAAAAATTGTATCTTTGCGGCAAAACAAATTAAAAAATAACATCTTAATTATGAAAACAAATTATGAAATACGCTACGCTGCCCATCCTGAGGACGCGAAGAGCTATGACACAAAAAGAATCCGTCGCGATTTCTTGATCGAAAAAGTATTTGCTGCTGATGAGGTAAATATGGTATATTCTATGTACGATCGTATGATTGTAGGTGGAGCAATGCCTGTTAGTGAATCACTGAAATTAGAGGCAATCGATCCTATTAAGTCTGAATACTTCACTTCTCATCGTGAAATGGGTATCTATAACGTAGGTGCCGGAACCGGAATAGTTAAGGTTGGAGATGAAACATTCGAATTAGATTTTAAAGAGGCTCTTTATGTAGGCCGTGGTGACCGTGAAGTAGTATTTTCAAGCAAAGATGCATCTAAACCTGCTAAATTCTATTTCAACAGTGTAACAGCTCATAAAGAGTATCCATGTAAGAAAGTAACAAAGAAAGATGCTGTTGTGGCTCATATGGGAGCTCTTGAAACAAGCAATGAACGTAATATTAATAAGATGATTGTAACACAGGTATTGCCTACATGCCAGATACAGATGGGAATGACAGAATTGGCTCCCGGAAGCGTTTGGAATACAATGCCTGCCCATGTACATTCACGCCGTATGGAGGCTTATTTCTACTTTGAAGTACCTGAAGATCAGGCAGTATGCCACTTTATGGGTCAGATAGATGAGACACGTCATATATGGATGAAGGGAGACCAGGCTGTTCTATCTCCTGAATGGAGTATCCACTCTGCAGCAGCTACACACAATTATACATTCATATGGGGTATGGGAGGTGAAAACCTTGATTATGGAGATCAGGACTTCTCTGAGATTACAGATCTTAAATAACTATTATTTATAATATTATAATTGAGGATAAATGATGGATACATTTTCAAAGAATTTCTCTCTTGAAGGTAAAGTGGCCCTCGTAACCGGAGCTGCTTATGGTATTGGTTTTGCAATAGCGGAAGCTTATGCTAAAGCTGGGGCTAAAATAGTTTTCAACTGTCGTAGTCAGAAACACCTTGATCAGGCTTTGGCTGATTATAAAGCAAAGAATATTGATGCTAAAGGATATATTTGTGATGTTACTAACGAAAAAGAAGTAAATGCAATGATTGCCGATATCGAAAAGGAAGTCGGCGTAATAGATATCCTTGTTAACAATGCCGGAATAATCAAACGCATCCCTATGACAGAGATGAGTGTTGAGGATTTCAGACAGGTAGTAGATATAGACCTTAATGCACCTTTTATTGTATCAAAGGCTGTAATTCCGGGTATGAAGAAGAAGGGCCATGGCAAAATTATAAATATTTGCTCTATGATGAGTGAACTGGGTCGCGAAACAGTCTCTGCTTATGCAGCAGCAAAGGGAGGACTTAAGATGTTGACTCGCAATATTTGTTCAGAGTTTGGTGAATTTAATATTCAGTGCAATGGAATAGGCCCAGGCTATATAGCAACACCACAGACAGCACCATTACGTGAGCGTCAGGCAGATGGTAGTCGCCATCCATTCGATAGTTTTATCGTATCCAAAACACCTGCAGCACGTTGGGGTACACCTGAGGATTTGATGGGACCGGCTGTGTTCCTTGCATCAGATGCATCTGATTTCGTCAACGGACATATATTGTATGTTGATGGCGGTATACTTGCTTATATTGGCAAACAACCTTGATTGTTTTTAAGGTTAAAATATAAAATAGATGCCAGGCTGAGTCTGACATCTATTTTTTTTATATTATAATTAAATTGTTTACATGATAAGTTTGTATTATGACATATATACAATAAATAAGGGGGCACACCATATTGGTTATGTCCCCTTATCTTTTAAGCAGTGGGCTTGTTTGCCCATTTTTCTTTACAGAAATTAGTTCAGCTCGTTTGTTAATTCTGCACCAGCTTTAAATTTAGCTACTTTTTTAGCAGCAATTTGTATTTTCTGTTTTGTTGCAGGGTTAATGCCTTCACGGGCTGGGCGCTCGTTTACACTGAATGTACCGAAACCAACCAATGCTATTTTATCACCTTTAACTAAAGCCTCTTTAAGAGCTTTTACTGTAGCGTCCAAAGCCTTCTTTGAATCGCCTTTAGAAAGACCTGATGCAGCTGCGATCTGATCAATTAATTCTGACTTATTCATAAAACTGATTTATTAATTAGTTAATATATTATTTATAGCCTTATTTTATTCGCAAATATAGGTTAATCATTTCATTTTTCAAACAAAAAATAAAAAAAAGTTGAGAATTTAGTGAAAAAAAGTCTCTATAGAGCACCTTTTGTGCGTTAAAACAGATATTTTTAGTACTTTTGCCGTTGCTATTATATTAAATAAGAAAAAGCATAATGATACGCATACCGACTATAACAAAAAATCTACTTATAATAAACGTTATTGCGTTTATTGCCTCTTTTGTGCTCAAACGTGTAGGTATAGATCTGGATAATATTCTTGGTCTGCATTTCTTCATGGCATCAGATTTTCATCTATATCAGTTGATAACATACATGTTCATGCATGGTGGTATACAGCATATAGTTTTTAATATGTTTGCCCTATGGATGTTTGGTTGCGTAATTGAAAATGTGTGGGGACCAAAGAAATTCCTTTTTTATTACATTTTATGCGGTATCGGGGCCGGCGTTATGCAAGAGATAGCTCAGCTCGTGTCATTTTATTTCATCGCAACAGGAGCTTCTCACGTATCAAGCATATCAGATCTTATACTTATCGGTCAGACAAATGCAAATGCCCTTAATGCTTGGACCACTATTGGTGCATCAGGAGCTGTATATGCTATTCTTCTTGCATTCGGTATGCTATTCCCTGAAGAGAAACTATTCATATTCCCTTTGCCTATTCCTATAAAGGCAAAATGGTTTGTCATCTTTTATGTTGTGATTGAGCTGGTTTCAGCGTTAGCTACACCAGGTGATCAGGTAGCACATTTTGCTCATCTTGGTGGTATGCTTTTCGGATTTATTCTGATACGCTACTGGCAGAAGCACCCTACAATAGGATATAATGGTTATGGGCAGTCTATGGGACATCAGTTCTTTGACCGATTGAAAACCAACTGGGATAATCATACAAAGAAAAAGCCAAAGAATAATTCGGATAAAACCTATAATGCAGATGAAAACAAGGACTGGGAATACAATGCTCGCAAAAAAGTTAAACAAGAAGAAATAGATCGTATCTTGGACAAAGTGAGGCGCAGCGGGTATGACAGTCTAAGTAAAGAAGAGAAGCAAAAACTCTTTGACAGTAGTAGAAACAATAATGCTTAAGAAACTGAAGACGATAACATTACAGATGATAGCAGGTGCTAATATTGCAACGATCATCATAATGTTCTTCTTGGGATTTTCCGATTACGTATATCCGGCCAGTCATCCTTATATAGCTTGCGCAGGTCTGATGTTTCCTTTGTTTTTGTTCTTTAATTTACTGTTCCTTATATTCTGGGTCTTATTCCACTTCAGGGGAGTGTGGATACCTGTGCTGGGATTTATCGTATGCTATGCTTCAATCAGTGTGTATTATCCCATAAACAAGAGCAAAAAGGTTCCTTCTGGAGCAATAAAAATACTTTCTTACAATGTGGAATCTTTTGGTATAGATTCTGTTAATGCTGACGGTACCTATCCTGTCGTTGAGTATATACGCAATAGTGATGCAGATATAGTATGCCTGCAAGAGGATATGGCTGATGAACAGTTGCGTAATAAAATCAACAACAGACTATCACGTTATAAGTATCGTGATATAACCAAAATAGGTGATACAAATGGTATGGGATTTTATAGTCGTTATCCTATAGTTTCGAAAGAGAGAATATTGTATGAATCCAAAAATAATGGTTCAATGGCATATCATTTGAAAATAGGAACCGATACCATTCTTGTTATAAACAACCATTTTGAAAACTGTCATCTGACCCAAGATGATCGCAAGTCATACAAGGAAATATTAAAGGGACAAATGAAAAAAGACACTGCAAAAATAGAATCAAAGAAGTTGATGCAGCGACTTGCACTTTCTGGTGCTATCAGATGTCACCAAGTCGATAAAGTCGTAGAATATATAAAAGCCCATAGCAGAGAAAGTATTATATTGTGTGGAGACTTCAATGACAATCCAATATCCTATTCTCGTAGAATGATAGCTAAAGAACTAACCGACTGTTATGTCAAGACAGGTAATGGTATAGGCATATCTTATAATCGCAGAGGGTTTTATGTAAGAATAGACAATATAATGTGCTCATCAGATTGGACCCCATATAATTGCAAAGTAGATAAAAAAACAAAAGCATCTGATCACTATCCTATCTATTGTTGGATGAAAAAGCACCGTAAACTCTAAAAAATAATGGAAAAACGCTTATAAATTTTCCGTAATGTGAAAAAATGACTATATTTGCAAGTCTTTATGGCAATGAAAAATAATAATTAAATAATATCTAATAAAAAAATGCAAAACAAAGGATTAGTAAAGTTTATCACGCTATTGCTTATTTTGGTGTGTGTCTTCTATCTTTCCTTCTCGTTTGTAACGCGACATTACGAAAGTAAAGCTGCGGCAATGGAAAAAGTTAAGAAAGGCTCAGGCCAGGAATATCTTGATTCATTGAAAAACGAGAAAGTCTACATGGGAGTTTACTCACTTAAACAGTGTGGTGACATGGAAATCGGTCTCGGACTTGATTTGAAGGGCGGTATGAACGTTATTCTTGAGGTTTCAGTACCAGACGTAATCGAAGTTTTGGCAGATCACAAGACTGATGCTGCATTCGTAAAGTCAATGAACGAAGCTAAGGCTGAAGAAGAACAAAGTCATAGTGATTTCATTTCTCTGTTTGTAAGTGCTTATAAACAGAATGCTCCGGGACATCATCTTGCAGAAATTTTTGCTACACAGCAAATGAAGGGTAAAGTTAGTACTTCAAGTTCTAACTCTGAAGTTGAGAGGGCATTGCGCGCAGAGGTTTCTTCTGCAGTAGACAATTCTTACAACGTTGTACGTAACCGTATTGATAAATTCGGTGTAGTTCAGCCTAATATTCAGAAGTTAGAAGGACAGATGGGACGCATCATGGTTGAAATGCCAGGTGTAAAAGAGCCTGAACGTGTTCGTAAATTGCTTCAGGGAAGTGCCAATCTGGAATTTTGGGAGACTTATAATAATCAGGAGATTGCACCATATTTACAGCAGTTGGATTCAAGATTAGCCAATGGAGCTGATACCGCTTCTGCTAAAAAAGATACAGCAAGTGTTGGGGCTTCTTCTGTAAAAACAGGAAATTTGGCAGCTGCACTTAGTGCCAAAGCAGGTGCAAAGAACAAAGCTAAAGAAAATGCTCAGGTCGCTCAGGCTAAGAAGGCGCATCCTTTGTTCTCAATATTCCAACCTTCACAGGGTGAGAGTATGAGTGTAGTAGGTTATGCATCTTTTCGCGATACAGCAGCTATAGACCGAATGATTTATTCTCAGGTAGCAAAACAAGTGTTGCCTTCAGATGTTAAATTACTTTGGAGTGCTAAATCAGCTGAGTTTGACAAGAAGGGTGAAATATTCGAACTTCATGCTATTAAGGTTACAGAATCTTCAGGGCGTGCTCCTCTAGAGGGGAATGTTATCATAAATGCAAAGGATGAGTTTGATAATTTTGGACGTCCATGCGTAAGTATGCAGATGAACCCAGACGGTGCTCGTCGTTGGGCTCAACTTACTAAAGCCAACATAGGCAAAGCTATCGCTATTGTTCTTGATGGTTCTGTATACAGTGCACCACGTGTAAGTGGTGAAATTGATGGTGGTAGCTCTAATATTAGTGGTAACTTTACTATTGAGGATACAAAAGACCTCGCAAATACATTGAAGTCTGGTAAGATGCCGGCTCCTACACGTATTGTTCAAGAGGAAATAGTAGGACCATCGCTTGGTGCTGAATCTATCCAGCAAGGTATTTCTTCATTTGCCATCGCATTTGTACTCTTGATGGTATACATGGTACTTCTTTATGATGTCATACCTGGTATGCTGGCAAATATGGCAATGATGTTCAACCTATTCTTTACTCTTGGAATATTAACGTCTTTTCAGGCGGCGCTTACAATGCCTGGAATTGCCGGTATAGTCCTGTCGTTGAGTATAGCGGTGGATGCGAATGTGCTTATATACGAACGAACAAAAGAGGAACTCCGAGCAGGTAAAAATGCACGAGATGCAATGAAGGCCGGTTATTCCAAAGCTTTCTCTGCTATCTTTGACTCCAACTTTACTTCTATCATAACAGGTGTTATCCTGTATGTATTCGGAACAGGTCCTATACGTGGTTTCGCAACTACATTGATTATCGGTATTTGCTGTTCATTCTTTACAGCTGTCTTCATGACACGTCTTGTATTTGAACATCAGATGAGACACGATAGATGGCTGAATCAGAATTTTGTAACGAAATTCTCTCGTCATATGCTTCAGAATACCAAGATAAACTTTATTGGTTATTATAAAAAGGCATTTTATATCACGGTTGTATTGATAGCAGTATTTATAGCATGTTTCTTTGTTCGTGGATTGAGTAAGAGCATTGATTTTACTGGAGGACGTAACTATGTTGTTAAATTTGATAAAGCGATTGAACCAGAGCAGGTACGCGATGCAATCACTCCATACTTCCCTAATAGTACAGTTGGAGCAATATCTCTTGGCACAGATCATAAGACAATACGTATCTCTACTAACTATAAGATTGAGTCAAACAAATCATCTGTAGATGGTGAGGTTGAGACAATTCTGTTTAAGGCTTTGACAAAATCAAAGATGATTACACAGAAGAGTGTAGATGAATTCAAAAAACCAGATGTTGGACAAGGTGGCTCTATAATCAGTAGTACAAAGGTAGGACCTTCTGTAGCAAAGGACATAACTTATGGCGCTATTGTCAGTGTAATACTGTCATTAATAGCCATCTTCCTTTATATACTTCTTCGTTTCAGAAACATGGCTTATTCTGTAGGTTCTACTATAGCTTTAGCAATAGATACTGTAATCGTAATTGGATTCTATTCAATGCTATGGGGCATTGTGCCATTCTCGCTTGAGATAGACCAAACGTTTATTGGAGCTATTCTTACCATAACAGGTTATTCCGTTATTGATAAGGTCGTTGTTTTTGATCGTGTTCGTGAGATATTCCATTTGCGTGGAAATAAAGGCGATATACATCAAACATTCAATGATGCATTGAATGCTACATTGAGCCGTACCGTTAATACTTCAATGACCGTGTTAATTGTATTGCTCTGTATCTTCTTCTTCGGTGGAGAAAGTATACGTAGCTTCTCGTTCGCTATGGTTATTGGTGTAATATTCGGTACTTTGTCATCAGTATTTGTTGCGGCTCCTATTGCTTACCTTATAATGGAGCGTGAGGCCAAAAATGATAAAGGGCATGAGGCTGAAATGGTTGAGGCTAAAGTTTAATTAAACAGTAGAGTTTGCAACTCTGTAAAAATAAAATAATGGAATGTAACACTCTTATTTATGAGAATGTGTTACATTCCTTTTTATATAAGATAAAACACTCGGGGTCGAATTAGTAGTGGAACTTTTAAAGTCTTGTTAGAATGAGTAAGATTGATATAACATCCAGAGAATGGTGCGATATAATCTTTGATGGTAAAAATAAAAAATACGGTGCATACAAGATACGTACCGAATCTACACACCGTTATATGGTTGTGCTTCTAATATTACTGGCATCTGTATTATTACCGTTGCTTTTCATATCTTTGTCTACTGTCTTTACGAGTAATAAGTCGAAGGTGATAGATGTAGTGCAGTTATCTGATATGAAACCTGCAGAAAACAAATATCGCTTGGCTGTGCAGTCGATGGGGCTTGCTCCACAAATGCGGAAAAGTGTGATTGATCATGCTAAATCTGATGTCCCGGTAATTAAACCAGATAAAGATGTAAATGATGCTGATCAGACATCTCAAAGTAAGGATGGACAGGGTGTTAATATAAGTGTTGCAGGAGTGCCTGCAGACACTACAGGCTTTAATAATAAGACAACACTTCATAACGCTGTAAATGCTAATGAAGATAAACCTATATTCAGAATAATAGAACAATTGCCCGAATACCCCGGAGGAGCAACTGCTTTTATGAAGTGGCTGACTAAAAACTTGAAGTATCCAATAGCTGAACAACAACAAAAAGTTGCAGGAAAAGTAGTCGTTCAGTTTATTGTAAATAAGAATGGTTCAATCTCGGATATAAAGATAATCCAATCCTTGAATGAGGCATGTGATAAGGAAGTTATCAGAGTCTTGAACATGATGCCAAAGTGGAAACCTGGAACAGAAAAAGGTAAGCCAGTACGTACAAAATGTGTCATACCTATCGTATTCAAAATGGTATGATAGATCCTAGCCTTTGTTTATTTTTTCCTTTATAATAGAACAGACGTCACTTATTATGCCTAACATATCTTTTGGTAAATATTCAAGTGCTGCATCAGTAATATTGTCAGGTATATCATAATAAGCCTCTGCTATAGCACCGGCAATATTGGCTTTGGTGTCTGTGTCACCGTCAGCCATAATAGCCAGTCTTATTGTATCTTCAAAACTGTCTGCTTCAAGAAAGCACCTTATCGCCCAAGGTACAGTCTCTTGGCATATGGCATCAAAATGCCCTGAAGCACCAATAGTGTTTATTACATCTAATGGTGGAATTTCATATTCGAAGGCTTTCATAACGCTTTTTTCTACGTCCTCTTTGCCTATTCGGCATGTTCTTAGCCAGTATATAAGAGCCGCAATACATTGCGCTCCCTTTATACCTTCAGGGTTGTTGTGTGATATCTCTGCTGATTTTTTTGCTTCTTCTAGTATTGTGTGATAGTCATCAAATAGCCATCCTACAGCACTAGCCCTCATGGCTGCACCATTGCCGCAACTATCATTTGGCTGTGGATCGTCTGAATGTATCCATTGATTGAACCTGTTGCCGTATCCACCCTTTGGAGTAGGATATTTCCTACACCACTTAAGTAGGCTTTCTTTGTAGCTCTTGCCATTTATTATGGCATCGGCAATAGCAACTGTACATACAGTGTCGTCTGTATATCCACAATCTGTTGAGAAAAATTTAAAACCTTTCCGTGGGGGTTCGTCAAATTCGAAACGAGAACCGGCAATATCTCCAATAATAGCTCCAAGCATTAGCGTATAAGATTTGCAGTTAATAATAATAATTCCGAATTGTACTCCCACCGAGAATCGAACTCGGATCAAAGGTTTAGGAAACCTCCGTTCTATCCATTTAACTATGGGAGCTCCTTTGTTTTGCAAAGATACAAATTTTGTACTTAATCTGAGATAAAATTATGAGGAAATGTGTTTCTCAGACTTTTTTTACCATAAAAAATGGTATATATTACTTTGCTAAGACCATCTTATGACGTATTATGTTGTACCTACTAATGTAAAAGCATTCATCCCACATCTCCATATATAATTTTATGGGATGTAGGATGTATGTGTTATCTTAATTGAAATTTTCTTTATTTCACTTCACTCCCTGGTTTTACAACTTTATCTATAGTAGTAACACTTAGGTTGCCGTCAAAATTCTCAGCAGAAAGAATCATACCCTGACTCTCAATACCTTTAAGTGTACGTGGAGCTAGATTAGCAATGAAGCAAACGTCTTTGCCTATAAGTTCTTCAGGATTATAAAATTTTGCTATACCGCTTACGATAGTACGATCTTTACCAGAACCGTCATCAATGGTGAATTTCAGGAGTTTATCAGCTTTCTTAACTTTCTCACAGTTCTTGATATGTCCCACACGAATATCCAGTTTTTCGAAATCATCGAATGTGATAGTCTTCTTTATTTCCTTTGCTTTATAGCTGGCCTCTTCGTTAGCTTTCTTTGTATCAAGGAGCTTCTGAACTTGTTTTTCTATTACTTCATCCTCTATTTTCTCGAACAGAAGTTCCGGTTCTGCCAACTGATGGCCGGCTTTCAGTAAGTCTGTATTACCCAACTGATTCCAATCAAAAGATTCCATATTTAACATTTTACGCAACTTGTCGCTGCTGAAAGGCAGGAATGGTTCAAATGCGATGGCGAGATTAGCTACCAATTGCAGTGAGATGTAAAGGATAGTCTTTACTCGCTCCATATCAGTCTTAGCTACATGCCATGGTTCGCAGTCGGTAATGTATTTGTTACCTATACGGGCCAGATTCATTGCCTCTTTCTGTGCATCGCGGAATTTGAAGATATTTAGCAAGTTCTCCACATTCTTTTTTACGTCCTTGAATTCGTCAAGAGCTTGTTTGTCGATGTCAAGCAATTCTCCGCATTCAGGAACTATTCCATTGAAATACTTCTTGGTGAGCTGTAATGCACGGTTAACGAAATTGCCGTATACAGCTACTAGTTCATTGTTATTACGAGCCTGAAAGTCTTTCCAAGTAAAGTCGTTGTCTTTTGTTTCAGGCGCGTTAGCTGTAAGAACATAGCGCAACACATCCTGTTTGTTGGGTAAGTCTACTAAATATTCATGGAGCCATACAGCCCAATTGCGTGATGTAGATATCTTATCACCTTCTAGGTTAAGGAATTCGTTTGCAGGTACATTGTCTGGCAGAATATAATCTCCGTGTGCTTTAAGCATTACAGGGAATACGATGCAATGGAATACAATGTTATCTTTGCCGATAAAGTGCACTAGACGAGTCTCTGGGTCTTTCCACCATTTTTCCCAGTCATTAGGCATCAGTTCCTTAGTGTTAGATATATATCCAATAGGGGCATCAAACCATACATAAAGTACTTTTCCATCAGCTCCATCTACTGGTACCGGAATTCCCCAATCCAGGTCGCGTGTCATAGCACGAGGTTGTAGGTTCATATCCAGCCAACTTTTACACTGACCGTATACATTAGGGCGCCATTCTTTATGGCCATCTAGAATCCATTTTTTCAACCAGTCTTGATATTCATTAAGCGGTAGGTACCAGTTCTTTGTTTCCTTCAATACTGGTTCAGAACCACTTATTGTACTATGTGGATTTATTAATTCAAGAGGTGAGAGGTCTGAACCGCATTTCTCGCACTGATCCCCATAAGCTTTAAGGTTATGACAGTGTGGGCATTCTCCCATAATATACCGATCGGCCAGAAATTGATGAGCCTCCTCATCATAATACTGTTTGCTGGTTTTCTCAATCAATTTGCCTTCATCATAAAGTTTCCTGAAGAAATCAGAAGCGACTTTAGTCTGAGTTTCAGAAGTTGTACGACTATATATATCAAAACTTATACCGAAATCATGAAAACTGTCCTTAATCATCTTATGGTAGCGGTCTACTACATCCTGTGGAGTGCATCCTTCTTTCTTTGCGCGTATAGTGATAGGCACGCCATGCTCATCAGAACCACAGATAAACTTAACGTCTTGCTTTTTAAGACGCAGGTAACGGACATATATATCAGCAGGTACATAGACACCTGCCAGGTGACCGATATGAACACCACCGTTGGCATATGGCAGGGCGGCGGTAACAGTTGTACGTTTATAATTTTTCTGTTCCATTTAGTTTCAATTATATTTTGGATGCAAAATTACAAAATATTATTGAGAAATCCATTTCTTTTTGTATCTGTTTTAGTTACTATGGGTTTGCCAATAAGAAATTTTTACATGTAAAACTATAACATTCATGAACATTCAGGTAACAGCATAGTTTTCTTTACATATAAAAAATCACCATTATATTTTAAAGAATGTTGTTTCTGTAACGAAATGTCTTGTAATAGAATAAGAAAATAAAGAAAATTCATTGCAGTTTGAAAAGAAAGGTGTATATTTGTTGGGATTTATACTATAGACAAGGATACAGTGACCCACAAAAGTTCGTATTCATTGGTTTAAAGTAAAATTCAATAAAACAAAACCCAGTCTAATAATCGTAATACTATTTGTCGTTGTTAATATGTACAACTATTATAGTCGTAAGGATTGTAAATATAATTTGTTTTATGAATTGAAAAAATAAAAGATTACATAACCGTAAATAATAAATTTCAAATATCAATGAAAAAGACACTAATTATTATTCTAGCGTTATTTTCGCTTAATACGATAATTGCGCAACAGTCAGAACTTCCAGCAAGAACAAAAGCAGCATCAACCAATATAGTCGGTTCTGATTATCCACGTATAGATGATGCCGGTAAAGTCTATTTTAAGGTTAAAATTGATGGAGCAGAAAGTGTGAAGGTAAGTCTTGACAATACTGTGCTAACAAAGGATAGCGATGGCTTCTGGACAGGTACGACTAATCCAATGAGTCCTGGTTTCTATTGTTATGCATTAAAAGTTAATGGAGTAGATATGCCAGACCCATTGAGTGAGACATTCTGGGATGCAGGTCATATTTTCAGTTGTATTGATATACCCGAAAGCAATAATAACTTTTATGATATAAAAGATGTACCTCATGGTGATGTACGTTCTGTATGGTATAAGGCAAAGTCGACAGGAGAAATGCGCCACGCCTATATTTATACTCCTCCTTTTTATGAAAAGAATACCAAAAGTCGTTACCCTGTACTTTATTTACTCCATGGAATGAATCAAGATCGCAGGGCATGGTCGCAACAGGGTAGGGCAAACTTTATTTTGGATAATCTTATTGCGGAAGGAAAGGCTAAGCCAATGATTATTGTGATGGAAGACGGTGGAATTGCAGGCATATCAAAAAACAACAAACAGCATTTTTGGGATGCCTTCTGCAAAACAATTATCAGTGATGTAATACCTATGGTAGATAGTGAATATCGCACATTGACAGATCGTGAACACAGAGCTATAGCAGGACTCTCTTTAGGTGGTGCACAAACATATCAGATATCTCAAGACAATCTTGACAAGTTTGCTTATATAGGTGTTTTCAGTGCAGCTCCATTTGGCTTTTCTGGTATTCAATCTGCATATAAAGGTTTGCTTAATAAACCTGATGAATTTGCAAAGTTAGTAAAAGTGTTTTTTATCAGTCAAGGTTCGATTGAAGGTGATGGAGCAGGTCGCAAGATACACCTTGATTTGGAAAAAGCAGGTGTAAAACATATATATTATGAATCACCAGGAACAGCGCATGTTTTTCAAACATGGCGAAGGAGTCTTAAAGAGTTCGCCCCATTGTTATTTAAATAATAAGAATATCTAATAAATAATTATCAAAATGAAAGCAACAGCAAAATTTCTTATGACATTAGCTTTATTTATGGCTACAACAACATTAAGTGCTCAGAATACTGAGAAAGTGAGTCCTACAGAAGTAATGAATTATCTACAGGAATGTGGCGTTTTTTTTCTTGCGACAGTGGAAGCAGACCAGCCTCATGTACGTCCATTCAGTGCTGTAACAGTGTACGAAAATCATTTGTATTTTTTGACAGGAAAGAAAAAGGATGTATTCAAACAACTGAAAGTGAATGGCAAATTTGAGATTTGCGGTTTGAAAAGGAACGGTACGGAATGGATACGTATAACGGGTAGACTTATCAACGATGATCGTGTTGAAGCTAAACAATTTATGCTCGACAAGAATCCAGGCAATAAAATGTATTCAGCTACAGATAATAATACTGCTGTACTTTATATTCAAGATGGAACCGCAACATATTATTCATTCGCATCAGCGCCAAGAACTGTAAAATTCTGATTTTTCCGAAAGATATAATATAAATAATGGATGTTATAATAATGTTCATTAATATAACTATGTGTATTATGATACTATCAAAAACTTAGGTAATGTAATAGTTTTAAAATAGTTATATTTTTTGTTGTTTTATTGATTTCATCCACGTTCTGCCCAATCACCACGGTCAAGATTACGGTAGCTTATGGCTTCGCCCAGATGTTGAGGCTGTACATTGTCGTAATCCTCTAAGTCGGCAATTGTTCTGGCTACCTTCAGAATTCGGTTGTAAGCTCTTGCCGAAAGGTTAAGACGTTCCATGGCCATACGTAAAAGTTCCATACCTTGACTATCCGGTTCTGCAAATTGATGAATCATTCGTTCACTCATCTGAGCATTGCAATGTATACCTTTATAACCCTTATATCTCTCTTCTTGTCTCTTTCTGGCTTTTATTACCCGTTCACGTATATATTTACTGCTTTCTCCTGGAGCTGTCTTTGATATGTCCTTGAAAGGAACAGGAGAAATCTCAATCTGGATATCTATACGGTCGAGTAGTGGACCACTTATTTTATTCATATAGTGTTGAATCTGCCCCGGAGTGCAGACACAATGATGGGTTGGGTCTCCGTAATATCCACAAGGACAAGGATTCATTGATGCAACAAACATGAATGAACACGGGAATTCTACTGTATATTTAGCTCGTGAGATCGTTATCTTCCGATCTTCTAGTGGTTGTCGTAATACTTCTAGAGTGGATTTGCTGAACTCTGGTAGTTCGTCTGCAAATAATACCCCATTGTGGGCTAGTGAAATCTCTCCGGGTTGAGGATTTATACCACCGCCAACAAGAGCTACTTGTGATATCGTATGGTGAGGTGAACGGAAAGGACGTTGTGATATCAGTGACATGTTTTTACCCAACTTGCCTGCTACCGAATGTACTTGAGTCGTTTCTAGACTTTCTGCTAAAGAAAGTGGTGGAAGAATAGATGGCAATCTCTTTGCCATCATTGATTTACCGCTTCCGGGAGGTCCAATCATGGCTAAGTTATGTCCACCGGCAGCTGCAACCTCCAAAGCGCGTTTTACGTTTTCTTGACCGCGTACATCTGAAAAATCAAATTCAAATTCACTCTGATGTTCATAAAATTCTTTACGGGTATCTATGACAGTTGGTTCAAAATTTTGTTCGCCGTTAAAAAAATTAATGACGTCTACGATATTTTCCATACCGTACACGTTTATATTGTTTACGACAGCAGCTTCTTTAATATTTTGTTTTGGTACTATCAGACCCTTATAATGTTCTGCACGTGCCTTTATCGCAATAGGAAGAGCTCCACGTACAGGTTGCAGTTTACCATCTAGTCCCAACTCACCAATAAGCATATAGTCATTGAGACTATCCGATTTAATATTGCCATTCGCTGCTAATATACCTATAGCCAGAGGCAAATCATATCCACTGCCTTCCTTTCGTATATCAGCAGGTGCCATGTTTACCGTTATGTCAGCTACCGGAAATTTATAACCATTGTTGAGCAATGCTGCAACAATACGGTCATGACTTTCTCTGACAGCTTCATCAGCAAGTCCTGTGAGATGATAAAAAGTTCCTCTTGTAATGCTTACTTCTATAGTTACGATGGTGGCTTCCAGTCCGTTGACTGCAGCACAATAAGTCTTTACTAACAAATAGCCCTCCTTGTTATTTTAAAATGGTCCGCAATTTGTTTTCAAGGTCCCCACCATTAAGAGAGCGGGCAATAATTTTTCCACCTCTTCCTATAATGATATTATCAGGTATGCCTCCGATACCTAAAGCTTTCAACAAAGGACTTTCCCACATCTGTTCATCGCAGACATTATCCCATTTTATTGAATCGTTCCGCATAGCATCTGTGCATAATTTTTTACTAGCATCTATGTTGATGCCAATAAGTCCTAGCTTCCCTCCATACTGTCGTTTTAATGATTGCAGTTGGCGTTGTATACCCATGCTCTCATTGTTCCAACTAGCCCAAACATTGATGACAGTGACCTCACTGTTTATGCTACTATTACTTATACGGTTTCCACTAGTACTAAACGCAGAAAATGCCGGCAGCTTACTTCCTGAAGTTTTAGTAAGGCTAAATATGTTATCTTTAAGATTAATGAGATAACCATTATCCTTCTGATTATTAGCAAGAATTTCTAATAAGGCTAAAGCTTTATTATAGTTGGGATTTGCTGTACGTATAAAATATTTGCTTACCAAATATATTCCGACGATTGATTCAGGATGGTCTTTTACAAAATTCGCTATATTACTTCTTATCTGATCATCAGAATTATTAAGAGTGCTTTTCCTAAAGTCAGTCATAAGCTTATTGTCCTCATTACCACTCACTTCCATCTCTTTTAAGTGCGATGCATCTCCAGAGACTTTTGCCGTTTTTCCAGGTTCTCCGAAAATAGCTTGTTCAGAGAAATTAGGGAATACCATTATGAAAGTGGCCTTTTTCTGCAAAGGTGTCTCGAAAGCGAATTCGCCATCTTGAACCTTGACAGTATCCAACTTACTTATACCGCCGTCAGGGCTATATATATAGAATTCACCTTGGTTCAGATTTCTGAAACGTCCTTCGATTTTGAAATGATCGCTATCCGTTCCACATGAAATCAAGACCAAGGTGAATAAAAGACATTCGATAAATCGCGTCATCCTAGAAATGTCTTATTTTATTTTCGCGAACTCAAGATCGTTAGTTGCGTAATCAGCAAGTGATGAGTCCTTAGAAATAGCTCTTTTCAATTGAATGCTTGCAGCGTCATTATTACCTGTACGTGCGTTAAGTATTGCACTTAGATAATCTGTAATGGCATCACTGTTCTTTACGCCCTTCAGCGTATTTGCTGCTTTAGCATAGTCTTTATTAAGAATCTGAGCCAAGGCTGCGCTGTTGCTGTTTATTCCATTGAAATTATTCTCAGCTTCAGCATAATTTCCCTTTGCCAAATTAAGATTTCCAAGAACTTCATTTATTCCATTAGCGTTTTGTGCTTTAAGGATGTAAGTCTCAGCTTCTTCTTTGTTATTATTAAGCAAAGCGATGTAGCCTAGGTTGCCGTTAGCCTCAGGAGCTTTAGGATTAACTTCCAATGCTTTCTGTAAGTATTCCTTCGCATCGTTAGTGTTGCCCTTTGCAAGTTCCATTACAGCAATGTTGTTGTATGCTCTGTAGTCGTTAGGATAAACTTCTGTAGTCTGTTTGTAAACAGTCTCCTTGTCATTGTTGTTATCCTTAAGTGTTGCAGCATAAAGCATTTCCTCTACGCTTAATTTCTTTGCGTCTTTGTCCAATTGGTCAAGAATCTGTTGGTCATCTCTTCCGATTGTCTCATAATTGATAGTAAGACGAGAACGGCGTAATTCAGGAAGAATTCCATCAGCAAGTTCTTTGAATGCAGCAGACATATTTCTTATCTGTTGTTCGCGCTGTTGAGGATCCTGATACATAGAAAGAACACGTATAATAAGGTCTTTGTCTTGTATGTTAGATGCTTTTACTAATTCCTGGAAACCGTCCCAGTCTTGTGCTGTATATTTAGCATCAACAGGAGCAGAAACTTTAGTTTGTTTCAATTGGCCCTTAACATATTTTTCAGAGCTATTCTGACGTTTGTTGGCTAGTTTATCGTTCAACTTAACACCTCCGTCTGGTGATGCGTAAGCGCTGATTTCTACATTATTTATATTAAGTCCCTCTTTATCCTTATTGATTTTCTTCAGCAGATTTACAAACTCTTTAACAGAATTGTTCTTCAACTCGCTTTTACGGAGGTTAGCCTGCTGGATAAGGAATTTAATGTTAGCTTCCTGTTTCTGTTCTGTTACTCTCTTGAAAGAGTCTAGAGCCAAACAAGGATTAGAAGTCTTCAACGTATTCTTTGATAATTCAGATGTAGCGATTATTCCTGTTGCAACTTTAACTGCAGGGACTTTAACTTTTTTCTTGCCTATCTTAGCATCAAAAGTTAAATATAAATCACTTTTATGCATGTCTGGTGTGTATACGAAATTTGTTTTCATCGTATATCGTCCACCCACACGATAAGATATTGTCTGGTCGTTGCTCTGAACCTTCTCGCCCTGGAAAGTAGCACCACTACCTTGAGTAGATAGTCCGTTACCATAGCGTAGTTCTGGAATAACAGTAACAACGGCTTTTTTGTTCATATACTTCTCCGGGAAAAGACCATTAATTGTAACTGGCACTTGACCTGCCTGAGTTTCAAGCGGATTAGGTGTTACATTAAAGTTATCCGAAGATAAAACTCCTAGTTTTGAACAAGAAGTTAGAGCTAATAATACAATAGCTGATAAAGGAATAAATAGATTTTTATGCATCATTGAAATGATTTTAGGTGTGCCGCGAGCGGGACTCGAACCCGCACAGCCATTACTGGCCAAGGGATTTTAAGTCCCTCGTGTCTACCAATTCCACCATTGCGGCCCAATTACTACTTGAGCGGAAAACGGGACTCGGACCCGCGACCCCGACCTTGGCAAGGTCGTGCTCTACCAACTGAGCTATTTCCGCGAATTGTGAATGCAAAGATAATGCTATTTATTTGAAATGCCAAACTAATTTACACATTTTAATATTATGTGCTAATTATTGACGTTAAGCACTCCAAATGGGCTTGTAGAAGCCACTCTATATCTTATCATCTTTTCTCCGGCAGCACCTTTTGATATAATACCACCATTATTCATGTCATATTGTCTACCGCATTTTGCGCATGTTGCAATACCATTGGTACTCATTGTAAGTGGATTTCTCTGTTTGATAGGGTTGTTTGGATCTGTACAGTTAGGACATTGACGGTCGTAGGCATAAAGAATGTGTGGCTCAAATGTACTGTAGCCTACAAATATACCATTATTAATACCTAGCAATAGACTTCTTTTACTGTCAATAGCATTGAATATCGAAGTTGAGTTATTACCATTGTTATCAGTAAAAGCAAAATATTGTACCCCGGATTTTGAATTTATACTTATATAGCAAAAAATTCCTGATGACATGGAGTTTAGACTTCCTGCTAATGTTGGATCATTATGTGTAGCGTTGTCTATAACAAGAAAACAAGGGATATTGCTGAACTCATATTCTGTATTGCATGAAAATAGAAATAGCAATACAAATGATGTGATTGCACATTTTACAGCTTTCATGCTTAATTATTTCAGAAGTTGTTTTTCTGCCTCTTTAATATTCTCAAAATGGAATTCGTCTAGAGTTTTATTCATCAGTGCTTGTATTTTGTCATTACATAGATTACCTATGCTGCCTTCGTGAGTGTGATGAATATTTTTATTTGGTACAAATTTACCGGCTTCTATGTCGAGTCCAACTTTCTTATATGCATCGCGGAATGGCATTCCGTCGGCAGCCAGTCTATTTACTTCTTCAACAGAGAACATTGGATCGTACATTGGGTTGTCAAGTATATTCTTGTTTACCTCAATCTTATTTATTATGTATGCTGCCATTTGCAGGCAGTCTTTCAGTTCATCAAATGCAGGTAAGAAAACTTCCTTGATAATCTGTAGATCTCTGAAATATCCCACGGGGAGATTGTTCATTATCAACATAACCTGCTGTGGCAGACTTTGTATTTTGTTGCTTTTAGCACGTATAAGCTCGAATACATCAGGATTCTTTTTATGTGGCATTATACTACTACCGGTGGTACACTCTTTAGGTAATTTTACAAAAGAGAAATTCTGACAGTTGAACATGCATGCATCGAAAGCCATCTTTGCAAGAGTCCCTGCAATAGTAGCCATCGCAAAAGCTACGTTGCGTTCCATCTTTCCTCGTCCCATCTGTGCGTAAACCACATTATAGTCCATTGAGTCGAATCCAAGTAGTTTGGTCGTCAGTGAGCGATTAAGAGGAAATGAAGATCCATAACCGGCAGCGCTTCCCAGAGGATTACGGTTGGTCATTCGGTATGCAGCTTGCAAGAAAAGCAAATCGTCTGTAAGACCTTCGGCGTAAGCACCGAACCACAAACCGAAAGAACTAGGCATAGCTATTTGCAGATGAGTATAACCAGGCATAAGAACATCCTTGTATTGATTGCTTTTCTGTATTAGTTCATCAAACAGAATTTTTACGGCTTCTGCTATCTCTTTAAGTTCGTGACGAGTAAACAGTTTAAGGTCAAGCAAGACCTGATCGTTGCGTGAGCGTCCGCTATGAATTTTCTTTCCGATATCACCAAGTTTACGAGTGAGCATTAGTTCTACCTGGGAATGAACATCCTCCACACCATCTTCAATTACGAACTTTCCTTGTTCGCAGACAGCATAGATTTTTTTGAGTTCTGCCAATAATTGTTTAAGTTCATCAGCAGTAAGTAGTCCGATAGTTTCAAGCATAGTGATATGAGCCATCGAACCCAAAACATCGTATTTAGCGAGATAGAGGTCCAATTCACGATCACGGCCTACAGTGAATCTCTCTATTTCTTTGTTAATCTCAAAATTCTTTTCCCAGAGTTTATTTGCCATTATTTCTTAGTTTCTTATTCGTAATGTACCTGTGCTAAAGCTTCTGCTACTTTCTCAAGTCCATCCTTTAACGGTCCGCTTACCATTCCTTTTATAAACGGATTCAATTCAGCTTTAAGTGTTAGTTTTATTTTGCATGAATCATCTGATTCAGGAACTATCTGAATCCAAAGAAAGAATGGAACAGGTGATTTCTCTGTCTCAAACTTTATGCATTTAGGTTCGTCTCTTTCTATGATATGTATTTTGATATCACCTACAGGCGATACGCTGATACTTACTGAGTCATGGTCAAAAATAAAGTTTTTGACTTTGTCTTGAGGTATACGGTCTTTAACCTTCTCAAGATTGTTTAGGTCACTAATGTTGTTGTACACCTTCTGCTGTGAGTAGGGTATAACTTTTATACTGCTTTCAAATGTAGAGCTCATAATATTTTATTCGTTCCAGTGTGCAGGGTCTTTGCGCCACTTATGTAATACAGCTACATCTTCGTTGTTGATATAGCCGGTATCTAGAGCCTGGCTTACTACATTATCGTAATCGGTAAGAGTAACTAGCTTAACGTTTGCTTTCTTGAAGGCTTCTTCAGCAACAGGGAAACCGTAAGTGTACGATGCTATCATACCTACTACTTCGCATCCGTCTCTGCGTATTGCCTCGACAGCTTTAAGACTGCTTGATCCGGTAGATACCAAATCTTCGATAACAACAACTTTCATACCAGGTTTCAATTCACCTTCTATGAGGTTTTCCAATCCATGGTCTTTTGGTTTACTACGAACGTAAACGAAAGGTAGATTTAACTCTTCAGCTACCAAAGCTCCTTGTGCAATAGCACCTGTTGCCACACCTGCAACAGCTTCTGTCTCAGGGAAACTTTCCAATATAGCGTGGCATATCTCAAGTTTTACGAAATTTCTTAATTCCGGGTAGGATAAAGTCTTACGATTGTCGCAATAGAAAGGCGACTTCCATCCTGAAGCCCATGTGAAAGGGCTGTTTGGCTGTAATTTTATCGCTTTGATTTTCAGTAATTTGGAAGCGAATTCCTTCTTTAAAATGTCCATTATAATAAAATTATTTTATAATTTAAGATGCAAATATACATATTCTTTTTTATAAGGAGCTTCGAATGATAGTTAAATGTTTCTAACTTTTAGCGAAACCTAAAGATAACACACTTATTTTTACATTCCCGGCTTTAGTTAATTCTTTAGCACATGATATTACAGTTGCACCGGTTGTAACAACATCATCTATTATCAGCAGATGTTTCCCCCTTATTTTTTCGGGTTTGTCAAGATGAAAAACACCTTCTACATTTTTCATTCTCCCCCATCTGTCTTTGTCTGTCTGACTTCCCACAAACGCTTGTCTGCTTACTATATTCCCAGCTATTGGAATATCTGTGATTTCGTTCACACCTTTTGCTATCTCCATACTTTGATTGTAACCTCTTTTTCGTAAGCGTTTTTTAGCTAGAGGTATAGGAATAATGATGTCAATATCATTAAAAAAGTCATGTCCGTAATATTCTTTAGCTACGATACGTCCCATTTTTACACCAATGTCCGGTTGATTCCCATATTTCAGTGTATAGATGATGTTGCTGACTTGCGAGTGACCTTCATAATAAAAAAGAGCAACCCCCTTCTCTATCGGTATCTGTCCCCAAAAAAGTTTTGCCATTTCGTTATTATATGGGTCTTTGAAGAATTGCGTACGCGGTATATGCATATTACATACTGTGCATATTGTATTTTCGGCTATTGCCAGTCTATTCCCGCATATTACACAAGCACGTGGAGCAATAATATCTATCAGTCTGCTCCAGAAACTAATTTTCATCTTCGTCTATATTGAATTCATCAGCATTATCGATACATTCTCTTATTATATCCATGCCAAATCCTTTACTTAAGGCAAATCTTATCAGTTTCCCATTCAATTCATAATCGTTTGTTGCTTTTGTACTTTTACGTTTTTTCTTTAATAGAGGTCGCAGTATATTAAGATATTCTTCTTTTTCGACATTATCTAGAACATCTTGTTGTATAGAAGCCGGTATCCTTTTAGCCCATAATGCTTGTTCTATCTTGCGGCGCCCCCATTTGCTATATCTTATTTTGTCTTTAACAAAGAAACGGCAAAAACGTTCGTCGTCAATAAATTTTTCTTCTGTTAATTTTCGCATTATACGGTCTTGAACTTCTTCACTTAGTCCCCATTTCTGCATTTTCTGTATCATTTCATATGAACAGTGCTCTGCACTGGAACATAAAGCCGAAAGCCTAAATAGTGCATCTTTTTCTGAAATTTCTTTCATAGTTTTTTTGCTTTAACAAATCTTTTCTTACCAAACGAGTCTTCTTTTATCGTTATATCACAGAAGCCTTCTTTTTCTAGCATATCAATCATTTCATGGTGGTATATAGGATTGATTTCGAAATATAGCATACCTTCATGCTTTAGTGCCTCTATTGCGTATTCGCTGATATGTTGATAGAATATTAGAGGGTTGTCGTCTGGTACAAAAAGAGCCAGACCCGGTTCGTATTCCAATACATTTCTTTCCATATCCGTTTTCTCTTTGTCACATATATATGGAGGATTGCTTACTATGATATCCCAGCATTCATTGTCATTAGGATAATGAATAGCATCTTGACAATTAAATGTGACATTTGCACCTAATTTTGAAGCGTTGTGTGCTGATGTCAGAAGGGCCTGTGGCGATATGTCCCATGCATTTACTTTGGCAGTTTTAATGCCGAGTGCAAGTGTTATGGCAATACACCCACTGCCTGTACCGATATCTAAGACGTTCGGATCGCTTGCTGCATCCTCGATTATCCATTCGCATAGTTCGGCAGTTTCAGGTCGCGGAATCAATACACTGGGACCTACATCAAATGTATGTCCTGCAAAATCTGCTGTACCTGTAATGTACTGAACAGGTTCGTGTTTCATGATCCTTTGGATAATTTTTTCTAGTTTGCAGTTGTCATCTGCTGATAATTGTGTAACTTTGCCACAATAAACATCTGTGGCAGACATACCGAAACACACATCCAATACATAACGAGCGATAGCTTTTGCTTCGTTTTCGTCGTAAACAGTTGCTATCTTGTGCCAGATTTCATCGTATGTCATTGTCATAATTATAAGTTGGATGCAAATTTAGTAAATCATTCGTAATGAACCAAATAATAGAAGACGAAAAGTATATGCGCCGTTGTCTTCAACTGGCTGCAAACGGAAAAAATAATGCGAAACCAAATCCCATGGTTGGAGCCGTTATTGTTTGTGATGGACGGATTATTGGTGAGGGATATCATGTGAGATGTGGAGAAGGACACGCCGAAGTTAATGCATTTAAGTCTGTTAAAGATGAAGACGGTATATTGCTGACAAAATCAACTATGTATGTAAGTCTTGAACCATGTAGTCATTATGGTCGTACTCCTCCTTGTGCAGATCTTATTGTTAGTAAGAAAGTACGACGGGTCGTTGTTGGTTGTATTGATCCGTTTGCAAAAGTTCAAGGTCGTGGCATTCAGAAGCTTCGTGATGCTGGAATTGAAGTTACGGTAGGTGTGCTGGAGAACGAATGTCTTGACCTCAATAAGAGATTCGTAACGTATAATACCCATCACCGCCCTTATGTTATATTGAAGTGGGCTCAGTCGGCCAATGGCTTTTTAGATGATAATTTTAAGGCCGCATCCTTTTCTACTTTATTTACCCAAATGCTTGTTCATAAGTTGCGTGCTGAGAGTGATGCAATTCTTGTTGGACGTATAAGTGATGAGCGTGATCATCCACAACTTAATGTAAGAGAGTGGAGTGGTCGTAATCCAAGGCGTATAGTGCTTGATCGTAATCATCCCTTTTCTCCCGATGTGGATTTTGACAGTCCTGTACTGCCTCAATTGATGCAATATCTATATGATAAAGGTATTCAATCGTTGTTGGTAGAGGGTGGGGCATATACGCATAATACTTTTATTGAAAGTGGAATGTGGGATGAAATACGTGTGGAAAAATCAAAAGTGACTATCAGTAAAGGTACAAAATCAGCAAGTATTCCGGATGATGTTATTCTTATGGACGAGAAAGAATATGATGGTAATACTATATCAATATATCATAAGAATACATATTGATACTTTTCCGAAGGTATTATATTCTACTATTTGTTTTTCCTGCCGAAGTCAGCAGGGATGTCTCCCCATTGTCTAGTCTGCCACTGGATTATTGGAACTGTGATTTTGTGAGTCTTTAACCAATTCTCTGCCCTCAAAATTACATCATACAACTGTTCGTTTTTGGGGATGCGTTCCAGAGTAGTCTTGCACTTCTTCTTGTTTACCCAGACAATAGCATTATAACTATCCGAATATATTGTTTTCGAAATGCCTTTCTGCTGCATAAGAGCTAAGGCATGAACAATAGCGAGGAATTCCCCGATATTATTCGTGCCATGTATAGGACCGTAATGAAATATAACCTCTCCTGTAGCAAGATCCACACCTTTGTATTCCATCGGTCCGGGGTTTCCACTGCAAGCAGCATCCACAGCCCAGGCATTTGCCGTTACCTCTTTGGGTAAAGGCAATACGGTATCGTTACGATAGTCTGGTGGATTGGTTATTTTAGTCATTTCGTATAATTTACATTCTTTCAGGAACTTCGATACCAAGAAGAGCCAAACCGTTCTTTATGATCTTGGCTACGTTCTTTGCTATAATAAGACGAACAAGTTTCTTGTTAAAGTCATCCTCATGCAAGATACTGTAATCATGATAGAACTGGTTGAAATCCTTTGTCAGTTCATAACAGTAATTTGCTATTCCACTAGGACTGTAATCCTTTCCGGCCTGTTCGATAGCAGCGCCAAAATCGTTCATTTTCTGTATCAGGTCTATCTCTTTGTCGTTAATAGGCATGTCGTCAGCAAGAGCCTCCGGAATATTGATATTCTCAGCTGCAGCTTTGCGCATGATACTGCGTATACGGGCATATGTATATTGAATGAAAGGACCTGTATTGCCGTTGAAGTCTATACTCTCAGCAGGATTGAACAGCATGTTCTTGCGGGCATCTACTTTTAGGATAAAGTACTTCAGTGCGCCAAGACCAACTACACGTGCTATTTCGTTACGTTCTTCCTCGGTCATATCAGCAAACTTACCAAGTTCTTCGCTTGTCTTCTTTGCGTCGCTTACCATTTCCTCAACCAACTCGTCGGCATCTACCACTGTACCTTCTCTACTCTTCATCTTTCCGTTAGGCAGTTCCACCATACCGTAAGAGAAGTGTACTAATTCCTTACCCCACTTGAAACCTAGTCGGTCAAGCAGAATAGATAATACCTGAAAGTGATAGTTCTGTTCATTTCCTACAACATAGATCATCTTGTCTATTGGGAAATCTTTGAAACGCATCTCGGCCGTACCAATATCTTGTGTCATATATACCGATGTGCCGTCAGAACGCAGTAACAGTTTCTGGTCAAGACCGTCTTTGCTTAGATCTGCCCATACACTGTTATCCTCTTTACGTACGAATAGGCCTTTCTCCAGACCTTCTTCTACCTTAGCCTTACCTTTGAGGTAGGTGTCAGACTCATAGTATATCTTGTCAAATGATACGCCAAGCGCCTTGTATGTCTGGTCAAAACCGGCATAAACCCAGGAGTTCATCTTAGTCCATAGAGCACGTACTTCAGGATCGCTATTTTCCCATTTTACCAGCATCTCATGAGCTTCCTTTATCAGAGGAGCTTCCTCTTTAGCTTTCTTTTCAGCATCCTCCTCATCAATGCCTTCAGCCATATATTTAGCTTTCAGCTCTTCGCACTCTGCTTTATAATGTTTGTCAAATGCTACATAATAATCACCAATTAGGTGGTCTCCCTTCTTTCCACTAGTCTCTGGAGTTTCGCCATTGCCCCATTTCTGCCAAGCTAACATAGATTTGCATATATGTATGCCTCTGTCGTTTACTATATTAGTCTTAACCACTTTGTTGCCATTAGCCTGCATTATCTGTGCCAGCGACCAGCCAAGCAGATTATTACGTACATGACCAAGGTGTAAAGGTTTATTGGTGTTAGGCGATGAATATTCAATCATTACCAAAGGCGAATTTTCGTCAGACTTTTTCTCACCGAACAAATCATCTGAATTAATTGTATTTAATAGACCGATCCATGCTGCCGGAGCAATATTAAGGTTTAGGAAACCTTTTACTACATTAAAACCTGAAATGTTCTTGTCATTATTTGCAAGATATTCACCAATTTCCTGTGCAGTATCTTCTGGTTTCTTACGAGACATTTTTAAGAAAGGGAAAACAACGAGAGTAAGGTTGCCCTCGAATTCACGTTTCGTCTTTTGCAGTTGTACCATCTTTTCAGGCACATCCTGCCCGTACAACTCTTTAACGGCCTTAATAACCGAACCGCATATTTCAGTTTCAATTTTCATACAAGTATGTTTAAATTCGAATTTATGCCTGCAAAGTTAGTGCAAGTTGGCCGTAAATCAAAACAAAAAAGGATTTTATTCACTATTTGCATTATATAATGGCATAAATAGAATTCCATTTTCTGCAATAAAGTTCATGCCAAACATATATAAAAAGGCACCTTATATTTTGATTTAATACATATGATTTAATAGTCGTTAATATAAAAAATATTTATTTCGTAATCTTTTTTCAATAAAATTTGGGACTAATTAAAATATTATATATATTTGCGACGTAAAATATTAAGATGAGGAATCGAAATATAAATAATCAAAATTAAATATTTGATATAAAAAACTAAATTAGTTAATTACAAATAAAGATAATGAATTTAAAGTAACATCTCTCGTAATATTATAAATTTAATAATTGTATAAATCCGTATCTAGATGTGATATCTCGATACGGTTTTTTTATGTTATTACTATTATATGATTATTCCAGTTTCTTGTTTATATCATATATCTTGTTTATCCTGTCTATCGAATAAGTTTTGCTGTTGCTGTCAATAAAAGAAAACATGGTAAAAGCTTTCTCCAATAGCATATGACGTGTAGGACCTGTCTCTATGTCTGCTTCTGCATAATATAGTTCTGCCAGCATCTCCATCTTATATAGTCTTTCACTCTCTTTTATAGATTCAAAAGAATCCATAATATCATCCATTGATGCCGTGTGATAGAATGCGCTCGGACCTATATACGAGTTATATAGCTCCAGTAGTTTCTGCTTTTTGCTTTTTATCTCATTCTTTTCAAGCACTAATGCCAGCGCAGCCGCGAACTCACGAGTAAGGCGCATGATGTAATCTCTTTCTAACATAATGTTTTATTTACTTTAAGTTTTTAATATATTCGTATAGTTTCTTGTAGAACGGATGTTTACCCATTGTATCAGAATCGCCCAGTATGATGAGTTTCATTCTAGCTCTGGTTATAGCTACATTCATTCTTCTCAGATCGCGCAAAAAACCAATTTGTCCTTCGTTATTGGCGCGAACAAGCGATATTAATATAACGTCACGTTCCTGTCCTTGGAATCCGTCAACGGTGTTTACTGAAATGAGTCTCCTATAAGGTTTGAAATATTCTTTCTTTTGAATAAGCCGTCTTAAGTATTGTACTTGTGCCCTGTATGGAGATATGATGCCAACATCAATACGCTCTTCTAATATTCTCTCTTTGCCTATTTTGTTGAAGTATTCCTCAAGAGTAGTAAGAGTTAGTTCAGCCTCCTGTTTGTTTATCCTGCCAAAACTTTCTCCAACAAATTCTTCTTTACTGTCCATGCCGGCTGTATCCACCCACATCATGGGGATATCATAATCCAGTATTCCGCGATATTTTATCTGTGGAGCCGATTCCAGCTCCCCGTTGTAGAAATAGTCGCTCGAGAAACGCATGATGTCATCGTTCATCCTGTATTGTGTTTTGAGGAGTGTCACCACGTCAGGTTTGTTTTCAACTATTCGTTCCATCAGGGTCTTTCCAAGTCCTGCATTCATGGCAGCTATGCTTTTTATTGTAGGCGGCAACTGACAGTGGTCTCCTGCGAATATTACCCGTGTAGCCTTTCTGATAGGAATCCAGCATGCAGCCTCCATAGCCTGCGCTGCTTCGTCTATAAACAGTGTACCGAATTTCTGTCCGTCCAACAGTCTGTTGGCACTTCCCACAAGTGTTGAGGCTATCACACGTGCTTCTCCAAATAGTTCAGCATTAATGCGTACTTCTATTTCAGTGGCTCTGCTTTTCAGACTATCTATTTTCTGATGATAATTTCTATCCCCCCGTTTGCGGTTCTGGCGCATTTCGCGCATAGCCTTGCGTATACTCCATAGTTGAGGATAATCAGGATGAGACTCAAACCTCCGTTCGTAAGTGAATGAGAGCATCTTGTCGTTTACTTTTGTAGGATTGCCTATTCTCAATACGTTTACACCGCGGTCTACCAACTTCTCAGAGATCCAGTCTACCGCCATATTACTCTGTGCGCATACCAGTATTTGATTTTCTCTTCTTAGAGTTTCGTAGATAGCTTCTACCAGTGTTGTAGTTTTGCCTGTACCGGGAGGACCATGTACTACCATCACGTCTTTAGCCCATAACACCTCGTTCACAGCATGCTCCTGTGTCTTGTTAAGCCAGGGGAATGCACTGGCTGCGAACGTAAATTTACCTGCCTCCTGTTTGCTGTAAAACAAGTCGCGTAAGGTAGCCATCCTGTTGTCTTTGGCATTTATAGCCCTGTCCAGAGCATCAAACATTAGTTTGTAGCTACTCTCGTCGAAGAATAGTTGAATGCCTATATTGTTTTTATCATAAAGACCTGTTATCTGTCCGTCGTCGGGTATAATAACGACCATCCTGTCTCCGTCGGCATAACTTACCGAACCGGATGACTTCAGGTATTTTATATTCTTTTTATCATCTACAGAAAAGAAACATACAGGTCTGCCAAATTCGAAATTGTGTTCAATCTCATTATCATCCAACCTTTCTACTTCGATAGCAAATTGGTTGAGCGAGTTATAGTAATTTTTGCCCAACTTGATAGGGAACCATGCATCGCCACGCTTAATCTTGCGTTGCAATCCCATTGTCTCAGTCTGTTTGCGAAAGTTCTCTTTCTCGCAGTTATATTCTATTTCCAGTAAGGCTCTCTGCCTTTGCAGCGCCTGTATGGGTGATTCCATATATATCCTTTCTAGTGGTTCAGTAGATGCCTTATAGCAGCTAAAGGTGAATAAAACAACATCCGTCGGCCAAAGGCATATTCTATCAGTTGCTCATATTCCTCTGATGTCTTATTCATCTTTAGTTTATTCTTGCAGTATAGATCTACCATATATCTTATCGTCTGCTTGTCCTTTTCTATTTTGCCCATACCTTAATTTATCGTATACTGTCGATGAGTAACCATACGTTTAGCATCGTTATGATTACTGCAAGAGAATAAAGAAAGGCCGAGTTCCTTTTCCTGTTGGCATAGCATCCCATCACCTTTTTGGACGAAGTGAGGCTAACCTGCAGAAAAACAGTGAACGGCAGTTGGATACTTAGTACCATCTGAGATATCAGCAGTCCCTGAAAAGGATCACTTATGAAGCAAATTATCAGTAGAGATAATCCGAGCGATATGCATATTCCTAATATTGAGTGTGTGTCGCGTGCATTGTACGACTCGCCGAACATCCCTGCAAATATACTTCCGGCAGCCATTCCGCTTGTTATCGTACTAGATATACCGGCCAGTAATAATGCTATAGCAAATATGTTGGCTGCATTATTGCCCAGCAGTGGTGTTAGCAGAGACTGAGCTTGAGATAATTCCTCTACATGCAGACCATGCTTGAAGTATGTTGAGGCTGCCAACAGAATCATGGCACTGTTGATTGCCCATCCGATAACCATCGAAAGAAGAGTATCAAAAAATTCGTATTTTAAAGTCTTCTCAATATCTTTTTTTCCACTTTTGTTTACCTCTCTACTCTGTATTATCTCAGAGTGTAAGAATAAGTTGTGTGGCATCACTACAGCACCCAGCACACTCATTACTATCAACATACTGCCTTTTGGAATACTTGGCACTACCCAACTGCTTGCCGCACTCGCCCAGTCAATCTTGACCAGGAACAACTCGTATATGAACGACAGACCTATCATAGACACAAATGCTATTATAGCCCGTTCTATGCGTTTGTACGAATTGGTGAATAACATTATAAGTACAGCAGCCACAGACAGTACAGAACCCCATATTATAGGTATGCCGAACAACATCTGCAGTGCAATCGCCGAACCCAGTATTTCTGCCATAGAGGTAGAGATGCTAGCCATCACGGCACTCAATATGATTGGTCGCCCTACCCATTTGGGCGTATATTTTGCTGCCGCCTCACTGAGACATAGTCCGGTAACTATACCCAGGTGAGCCACATTATGCTGCAGAGCAATAAGCATTATTGTAGATAATGTAACAACCCATAGCAGCACATATCCAAATTCTGATCCTGCCGCAAAATTACTGGCCCAGTTGCCAGGGTCAATAAATCCCACCGTAACCAGTAGTCCGGGACCTATATATTTCAGAATATCCAGACCACCAAGAATATGTGGATGGTCTTTACTTCTTAATTCTTTGAACAGATTAATCATGGTGCAAAGATAAATCAAAAAAAAGAAATAAACAGATTATTATAATTAAAATGTATAAACGGTTTTATTTATCACTGAGGAGATTTTGTGAACAATCACTGTTCAAAAGTGTATTAAACAGTGATTAATATTGAAAAAAGATATACAAAACGTTCAATATACTGATTCTTGTAACATATGAGTATTAATTTGTAACAAAATAAAATGCATGTTTTATTCTATCTTGTTACTTTTGCATAGTTGAAATGCATCAAAAATATTGCATTGTCTTATAAACATAAATGACATAATAATAAATAATAATGAAGAAGTTTTGTTTTGTATTGTTAACATGTATTCTTGCTTTAAACATACATGCAGAAAATTGGGTAGGCACATGGGCTACCGCTCCACAGTTGATAACATCAGATAACAACCCGCCGCAGCCCGGACTCTCTAATAATTCTATTCGCCAGATCGTACGGGTCTCTATTGGCGGACATAGTTTGAGGCTTAAATTATCAAATCTGTTTAGTGATTCTCCCGCAAATATCAAGTCGGTGTTTGTTGCCGTCGCAAAGGAAGGATCAAAGATAAACACAAAATCAGTAAAGTATCTCACCTTTGGCCAAGGCAAGAAGGATATAACCATCCCTGCAGGAGCTTCAGTCTATTCTGACCCTCTTGATTATGACCTTCAGCCACTGCAGAGCCTTTCGATAACTATTAATTACGGTGAGATGCCCAAACAACTTACCGGGCATCCCGGCTCTCGTACCACATCTTATATAGTAAGTGGAGAGGCAAATCCTAAGACCAACTTCTCTAAATCAGCAACCACCGACCGTTGGTACTCTATATGTGGTATTGATGTAGATGCTCCTAAAGAAGCAGGATGTATCGCAGTACTTGGCAATTCTATTACTGACGGACGTGGCACTACTACTAACTTGCAGAACCGCTGGACTGATATTCTGGCTACCCAGCTCCATAACAACCCTTCAACATCCAATATTGGTGTACTCAACCTTGGCATAGGTGGCAATAGCGTTAACGGGTGGGGTAACGGACAGAATGCCGCTACACGTTTCAACCGTGATATCCTTGACCAGAGTGGTGTTAAGTATCTAATCATCTTCGAAGGTGTTAACGACCTTGGATGTACAAACGACGGTGTCAAGACAGCCAACGAACTCATAGCTACATACAAGCGTATGATAGCCAAAGCACACTCACATGGCATACCTGTATATGGTGGAACAATCACTCCATTCAAGAACCACAGCTATTTCTCTGAGCAGCACGAGATAGGTCGTGGCTTAGTAAACCAGTGGATTCGCCATAGCGGTTATTTTGATGCAGTGATAGACTTTGATAAAACCATGCGCAATGAGAGTGATACCCTTTCATTGAAGCCAACTATGCAAGACGATTATCTGCATCCCAATGCAGCAGGTTACAAACTTATGGGCGAGTCGGTTGACCTCAACCTATTTACCCGCAAAGGTATAGCCCTTACACAGCCCAAAGATAAGAAATTCCTGATATATCTCGCTTTCGGACAATCCAATATGGAAGGTCAGGCTATGCCCGAACCACAAGATATGAATGTCAATCCACGTTTTAAGGTGATGCAGGCCGTAAATTGCGATAAGTTTACCGCCAAACCCGGTGAGTGGCGTACAGCCGTACCACCTCTCTGCAATTGCACCAGCGGCATAACCCCTACAGATTACTTTGGCCGTACATTAGTAGACAAACTTCCCGAAGACGTTACCGTAGGTGTCATCAATGTCTCCGTAGCAGGATGTAATATCTCACTGTTTGATAAAACCGGTTATAAGAAATACATTGCAGCCGGCATACCCGACTGGATGCAGCAGCGTGTCGACTCTTACGAGGGCAACCCATATGCTTACCTTATCAAACTAGCCCGTAAGGCTCAGCAAGACGGTGTCATCAAGGGTATCCTTCTGCATCAAGGCGAAACCAATACCGGTGATGAAAAGTGGCCTGAGAATGTGCGTAACATCTATTATGATATGCTTCTCGACCTCCATCTCAATCCCGACAGTGTGCCACTTATAGCCGGAGAACTGGTCAACGCAGACCAGAAAGGATGTTGTGCAGCAATGAATCCGATAATAGACAAGTTGCCTAGAGTGATACCCAACTCATTTGTAGTATCGTCAGCAGGCGTTCCATGTAATCACATCGACTATACCCATTTCACAGTAGCAGGCTATCGCATGTTTGGTAAGAGATACGCCAACCAAGTATTAAAGATAATGGGCCTAACCCCTCTATCCGAAGATTCAATATCAGCAGGCGTTCCAGCCAATGAACTCTACGACATAGATCTCGAGTTGGTTAATAACTCCTTGACGATAGGTTCAAAATCAAAAGCTAATACACTTATCATAACCGATATTCTTGGCAAAGTAGTGCTTAAGAAGAAAACCTCATATCCTGGCAAAATGAAATTCACTTTGCCTACATTGGCTAAAGGCATTTATTTCGTAACATTACGAAATAATGACGCAGTAGTTTCTACGAATAAGTTCAATATTAAATAATATTATAAAAACAAATTATGAGAAGCCATCGTTCTGTATCGGAACGATGGCTTTATTGTTGTCTATACAGTCAAAAAAATAACGGCATCTGCTACTCTTATTTGCAGATGCCGTTACAGACATTCCATTGTTTATGGTTCAAACGGTAAGGACATTCTCAGACTTTGCGGTAGGATAATATAATGTTGAATGATTAATGCCCGTGCTTGAATATTTTGATTCTTGAAAAATCGGCTTTCGAAAATTGCTGTACGCTTAGCATTAGGAAGATAATACAAATAACCAGAATTATGATCAAGCTCATCCACGGCATGATTGTGAAACTGCCCACCTGAAACGCTATGCCATTTTTCACCATTCCTGCCACCGATAAATGATCCATTTTCAATGTTACTTCCCGAAACAGAGCTGTGGTGTATGTCAGGGGATTTACAAGGACGATGGGAAGCATAAATTTGGGTAACGCAAATGTCGGAATGTAGGCTCCTGACAAGAACGTGAGGGGGAATGATATGATGGTGACCAGCAGCTGAAAATTGCTCGATTCGCGTGTAACTGTTGCCAGATATAATCCCAAAGCACTGAATGTGAGTCCGGCTAAAATCATAATGAGAACCATACCGAGTCCGTGGACTGCATCAAGGTCTAGTCCCATAAACAGACCGACGATTACGATAATAAGTCCCTGAATAACAGATATAACGGTAGACGACAACATATGCCCGATGGCTATCTGCCAACGAGAGATGGGCGCTACCAGAATTTCTTTCATAAAACCGCTTGAGATATCATCGAGGATATCCATGGAGTTATTCAAGGCAATTTGGAAAACGGTCATGATGATGATACCCGCAATCAAATAATTCATAGGATTGGCAATGCCCACAGCAGTGCTCTTCATTACAAATGAAAAGACAAAAAGCATGATAACAGACATGAACAGATTCATAAACAGGCGCATTCTATCGCGCACAAGTTTCAATAAGTTTCTATTTATAATGGCTAAAATGGCTCTCATGATTCTCTGATCTCCTTTCCTGTGATGTTTAAAAATACGTCGTTGAGTGATCCTTTCTTGACTTCAAGGTCTTTGATATACTGTTTGTTGGCGGACAGGATTTGCAGAAAATCATCGTAATCATTGATGTAGACCATCACTAAATCGCCATCCTTTTTATATTTCATGTGATGATCATCGAGAAAACCGATAATCACTTCGGGTTGATCCGATTCCAGTCTCATGACGGTTGACGTGTATTGTTTTTTTAGGTTGAACGGGGTGTCGAAAGCAATGATTTTTCCTTTGTCGATAATAGCGATTTTATTGCAGATCTCTGCCTCTTCCATATAGTGCGTGGTCAGAAAGATGGTAATTTTCTTTTCTTTTTGCAGTTTGTAAATATATTCCCACACGTTGGAGCGTGTTTGCGGATCGAGACCGGTAGTGGGTTCGTCCAAAAACAAGACTTTGGGGAAGTGCACCAAACCGCGGGCAATCTCGGCACGGCGTTTCATGCCTCCCGAAAGATTCTTGACCGGCGAATTGCGCCTTTGTTCAAGGTCGACCAGATCGAGTACAAAGTCGATACGGGATTTTACTTCTTTCTTCGGTACGTTGTAAAAATCGCAATGCAGTTTCAGGTTCTCTTCAATGGTAAGCTTTTCATCAAGCGTAGGCTCCTGAAAGACAATACCTATGTTGTTTCTTACCTGAGCCATCTGCGTGCTTACGTCGAACCCATTTATTTTCATGTCGCCCGATGTTTTCTCCTGAATGGTGCATAGCGTGTTGATCGTGGTACTCTTACCTGCTCCGTTGGGACCAAGGAACCCGAAGATACTCCCTTCTTCCACTTCGAATGATATATTGTCGACCGCTGTGAAATCACCGAATTTCTTTGTAAAGTTTTTAACTTCGATACTATTCATCTTTATTGTTTTAATTTTATTATCTTTTGTTTTTATGTGGAGATCAAATCGTTGTAGATCGTTTGCAAACGCTTCCGCAGATAAACGATTGCGTAATGTTTGCGCGAAAGCAAAGTATTGACCGGTACGCCGATGGTTTTCGAAATCTCTTTCACAGGAACGCCGTCCAGCTCCGTCAGCTCAAAAATCTCACGTTGTTCGGCAGGTAATTCTGCCAATGCGTTTTCAAGTTCCGTCCATACCAGTGAACGCAGATATTTCGTTTCCGGAGAGTCTTCGTCTTTCACTTCGTGAAACAGCAGACCCGATATTTCTTCCAGCACATTTTCGTCTTCATCTTCCTGAAACACCGGCATCCTTACTTCCTTCTTTTTTGTTTCGGCATTGATGATCCTATTTTGAGTGACACGATACAACCATGCAGAAATGTTTTCAATCGGGTTCATGGCATTATCCACCTTTTTTGCCAATTGATAAAACACATCCTGCAAAATATCATCCGCATCATCACGACTTGATATCTGCCCTCTAATAAACGATTTTAACCTCGGGGTGTATTTTGCAATCCACTCTTTCAGATTCTTTTGATTCGAGTTATTGCTCACTGTTGTTCTCGCTATGGGAATGTCCCTGCCCAAAAGGATAACCGTGGAAACCGCGGTGTCTGTTTTTAATAAATTCTTCACGTTCTTTCTCGTTCATCCCGGCCCATTTCTCATACAAGGGATGTCTGTGATATCTGCCCATCTCTTTTCTTGCCATCCAACCGCTTGGAAAAGTTCCGAACAGAAGGCGCGAAAGGACCAACAGACCGAATGCCTGCCAAAGGCTAATGCATGAAAGCCCGAAAATAGTTGGCATCAACCAATTCCAAAGCAACATAACAATAGCAGAAAATACGGCGGCAAAAACCCAGAAGCCTAAAAAATGCCAAAGTGAATGTTTAAAATAAGATTTCATAATGTATGTGTATTAATGTTTATTATCAAATTGTTTTTTGCGTTGAAGATAACTGTATCTTATCAACCAGTTTGATGGCTCCAAAGTTACAACTTTTTATGCAATGTTCGCATGCCGTACATTGGTATGGTTTTTTCACAACTACATGCATATCCCTTCCTTCTTCAGGTTCCATTTTGAGTACACCGTTTGTACAGTGTGTAACACAGCTGTTACATCGAGCGCACTTCTTATCGTCGATAGATATTATTCTATTAGTTTTTTTCTTTTTCCTTAATAAGTCCGTTACCAGATAAATAACGAATGCAGCACCTACAGCAAAATAAAATTGTATCATTTGTCCTATTATTTTTTATATTATAAATAGCTTTCTATAGGTTAAGACAAATGAGAGCGGAAAATATTTTAATGAATCGCGAATTTATATCATTATTTGCAATAGATTTATCATTTCCTTAAATTCTTTTTACGGATCAATTGCTTATCTCACTTATTATTATGAATATTGTACTTATAAATTAACAAATAAATACCGCTATGTTTACCGATGACAAAATTACAGAAATTTATTGTCTTGTAGATGATTTTCTCAAATTATTTAATGATCAGATGAAAAAACATGCTATTACAGATAGCAATATTTCTCGAAAAAGAAACTATCATTGAGCATCAACAATCCCGTACAAGTATATTCGTTTTTAAGGTTGAAAAGATAAATAACATCTCATTTTACAAAATAATAACGGCATCTGCTATTATTATTCGCAGATGCCGTTACAGACATTCCTCTTGGTTTTAATTAGCTGCTACCGCTGTACCAGTTATTAGTCCTGCCAGAGCACTGAGTACAGTTATAATTACCTTTATCAGTTTACCCCAGTTTGTGGATGAAATCTTTGACATTGTGTCCTCCTTTCCTGTAACTGCCTATTCTAGGCAGTCCTTGTTAGGATTTCGCAGATGGAGAACCACCGGCCTTAGCTTTCGCAGTTTCTTTCTCACCGACGATGGCATTCTTAGGAGCTTCCTGCACTGTGGCGTTGCTCAAGAACTTTTTGGTTCTTGTACCAGATGCATCCTTCTTGGTTTCAGGGCTGAAGTTGACACGAAGACCTTTTACGTTCTTACCTACCGAGTAGGTGTCGATGGTCTGACTTCCTGTACCTTTTATTCCAATCTTGAAACTTCCAAAACCGTTGAGTTTCACTCTTGTTGAGTTCTGCAACTGGTCTGTCATCGTCTCTACCAGTTCTGTAAGAACGGCTAGAATATCGCTCTTTTTCACTGTACAGTTACGTTGCATTATTTCAGCAAGTCCCTCTGTGTCCATCACATTAGTGACTATGGCACGGGCGAAGAACTGTCCGGCTGTCCGGCTGGCCTTTCGGTTGTCTTTTGCTAATTTGTAAAGAATAGGCATATTACAATCCTTTCGTTAAATGGTTAAACAATCACGGTGATTCTGCTAAGCGCTTAACTGAGATCACTATGGCTCAGGAGTTTCCTGAACGCTACTGCAATCAGATGTTTGTTTCTTGATTGCGAGTGCAAAGGTAATACATTTAGCAGTAGGTTGCAACGATATGCCCCGCAGCAGTAATCCAAAATGCAAAGTGATGCTATATCAGAGGTAAAACATACTAGATAATCAACGTTAAAAATGTTCGGCACGATAATGTTTGTTCAAATTGTGTAACTTCATAACTGATAATTTATAGGAATAATTGAAATATGAGAGTTCTTATTTCCCTGTTTTTTTGATTCAAAATACGCTCAATTATTTATTCTAATGTTAAATATGTATTTAAATGCCCACATTCAATGATTTTCATTCTCTATATCGCATTTAATTCGCTATTTTTGTAGCATACATAAAAAATGGCATGAGATTGAATAAAATTAAAGAAGTCTTAGACGACAAAGGAATATCACAGATGTGGTTATCAAAGAAACTTTGTAAGAGTTTCAGCACCGTTAATGCCTATGCTTGCAATAGACTCCAGCCCAGTCTCGACACATTGTTTAAAATAGGAGAAATATTGTCGGTCGATATGAAAGATCTTATTACCGATAAAGATGAACGGATAAAGACAAAATAATAAATGGGTTTGAATATTACTTCCTATCAGGCTAAATATTTAGCAAATGCTTTAACTCGTAGACTACCAGCCGACGATACAGCAAACCTAACACATCGTCTTCGCAATGTATACAAACCGACTAATATGATTTCTAATATTATAAAAGATGCTCTTGAAAGCCGAAAGAAAATAATCATGACCAAAAGGTGGAGCAAACAGTCTTGTTTAACTTTAAATGGAATATACAATAATGAAAGATACATTTGTCCTCGATGCTCGAGGTCTTGGCTATGATTATTACAATCATAGGATCTTTACACTCTTATCAGATTTAGAATCTTTTTATGAATTATTATCTGATAATTCCTTAGGACATGCCGATGGATTACTTTTAACACAAAAGCTTTCTATTGTAAACAAAATATATGCATCGATGCAGGGTTCAATAGAATCAATCAAGATTCTCGTTTACATCGGAAGATTAAATGATGCATTTGCTTTAGCTCGTAAATATTACGATGCTGTAACTACTGATATTTACCAATCAATTCTTACAAAAAAAGAAGAGAATAGTTTTTTAGAAGATAATAAAAATCTAAAGGATTTATGGAATAATAGTGTTGTACGAGCATGGACATATGCCCAACAGCATCTATATGATTCACGGTCTCATAATAATAAAGGGCAGGTTAGAACTTATGAGGATATAAACAATGCATTGAAAGAACTCAATGACAATTTATTTAAAATAATTACGGATATTAAAAGTAAAGAAAGAAAAGAGATCTGTAATGATAACATGCACTATAACTCTTGGGATAACTTTGTACTTAATATCAATGAATCATTTGATAATAAAATTAAGATAAAAGCTCTTGATGATTTATTTGAGAACCTTCAAATAGCTTTATGCTATCATTTTGCCTATATTTATATTTTGCACCCTGAATATTATTCTTCTTCCGACTATATAGAGGCTTTAGAAATGGGTGTTGTCCTAGAAACTGATTCGCAATATTGGGTCGCCTCAATTGTACAGGTAATATTCGATAGATATATAAAGACATATAATCAAGAGTTGTCAGAATTTATATTAACTTATAAAAATATGAAATTTGAATAACATGGAAAATCTATTAAGAAATAAATGGATTTGGTTTATTTTTGGAGTAATAATACTTATTCCACTAATCCTAAATTGGATATTAAATTTACCTGCTTTATATTCAATTGTAGGCGACGATGAAGTATGGCTTTCTTTTTGGGGAAGTTATATAGGCTCAATCTTTTCATCTCTGATGGCTGTTTTTATTTTATATAAACAACTTAATCAAAATCATGAAGAGAACAAAACAAATCGCGAGCTACAACTTACAACTATTGAGTATCAACTACAAAAAGAATGGTTAAGCAAGATGCGAGAGGCATGTATTGCAAATGTATTTTCATATGATACAAATGAAATAGTTGAAGTTCTGAATATAATGCTATTTGATAAATACAAAGCTTTTTCTTTAACAAAAAAATACTTATCAGATTTAGCTAAAACTGATACGTGTGTTGCGTTTCTTGGAAATGAAAACACATCTTTTCGATCAGTTTTCCATTCTCAGCGCAAAAATATTTTCAAAGAATATTCTCAACTAATTGAAGATATTAAATTAGTTGTTGCATCATTGATGAACTCTGATAACAAATCCTTTGAAGACTATTGTTTATATATTAAAAAAAATGATGCCTCTGATACATTCGTAAATGCTATCAGAAAACATGTAATCAATAATAAATTATCTGATGACGTAAATCTCTCACAAGCAGCGGCATATTACATAGATAAATGCTGTCCTAACTATCTTGAGAAGATTAGAAAAATAACACAAGAATATTTAAATCAAGAAAATAAAAGATTAAACGATAAATTTAAAACTCCAACTAACGTGGATTTACAAGGACGATCCATGTAAAAATATAGAGCAAAAAATATTTATTGAGGATCCTCAATATTTTTATGGGGAAGATAAAACAGACAGAATAATAACAAGTAAATAAAGAGTTATGACAACATATAATATCTATTGTGATGAAAGCTGCCATCTTGAACATGATGGTGAGAAAGCCATGACCATTGGTGGCGTTTGGTGTCCTGAGAATAAGAAAGATGAGATATTCAAACGTATTCGAGAAATTAAAGAAGAGCATAAATTGTCTCCAAAGTTTGAAATTAAATGGAACAAGGTCTCACCAGGTCAGTTATCTTTCTATATGGATATTATCAATTACTTTTTTGACAATAGCGACCTTCATTTTCGTGTTATTGTAGTACCAGACAAAAAAGAGCTAAATCATGAACAGTTTCATCAAACGCATGATGAGTTCTATTACAAACTCTATTTCGACATGCTTAAAACTATATTCGAACCAAGTTGTGAATATAATATATTCCTTGACATAAAAGACACTCGTGGTCAAAAAAAAGTAGATAAATTACATGAGGTTTTATGTAATAGCAACTATGATTTTAAATGCGAGATGATAAAGAAAGTGCAACAAGTTCGTTCACACGAAGTAGAATTGGTGGCACTTGCCGACCTGTTAATTGGAGCAATCTCGTATCTTCATCGTGAGAAGGTTACGAGTGAAGCAAAACTCAAATTAATAGAGCGCATCAAATTACGAAGCGGCTATAATCTAACATCAAGCACTCTGTATCGAGAATCCAAGTTTAATGTCTTTATTTGGAATGGTTGTTATGGAAAATAAAATAAAACTTCCATCAAAAATCTATTTGGAAGATTATTCTGGTGATTATCATAAATTTATAGATGCTGTCTATCAAATATTTGAAAATGATTTCATTAGGCATAAAACTAAATTTGGTTCTCATGTTCTAGGTATGAAAATCAATCCAAAGTTTCAAGAAAGGGCTTATACATTCTATCATATGACCCATGAGGGAGAAGAAGAAAACGAGAGAACACCCGATTTGCGAAGGTGTGAATGTATGCCATGGGCTAAACCTGTTATTGGAAATGTGCAAAATTGGAACTTGAAATTCTGGAGACAATCTCGTATTAGGTCAGAAAATAGAATCTGTATTTGGTTGGAATGTTCTGAAGAAGTAGAAGATGATTACTTTATCATATTAGAGGTCCGAGAAACGTATGTTCTGCTTTGGACAGCTTTTATGTCTAAATATTCAAATTCAACGAGAAAGAAACTTAATGAGTATAATGAATGGAAAGATTCGACTGATGGGAAGAGTGTTAACACACCTGATGAACTCGTAAAAATGATACAGGATAACATAAAAAAGCAAAGAGCGAACAAAAGTTCGCTCCCGTAACTCCTTCAACACATGGTTGCTGAGATGACACAAAGGTATTCACTATTATTGGATAATCAAAATATTCTAGTTTTTTAGTGCGATATTTAACTTTATATAATATTAAATAACATAATCTGAGCTAGATAACAACATATATCAAACAGCGTTTATCATTATGCAAACAACTTGGTGAAAACCCTTAACCTGGTTGAAAAATAACTAGTGCTATTTCTATGAAGAAAGCTCAGGCTATTGTCGATGCTAAAAAAATTGTTTGCAAATCATTTATTTTCCATTTTAAATTTAATAAATTGATAAAATTTAAGTATTTTTGCAAAACTAAATATAATTCTAATTCAATACACCTTGCTATGTAGATACCTTTGAAGAGGAAGAATCTATCGACATCAAAGCTGTTATGAGTGAAATTAAGAGCCTTGAATCTAAACGAGCAGAGTTTGATGTGGAGATCGAGGGTTCTCTAAAAGAGTTGGGATTGGTAGATTAAGAGTATTTGACAATGAACGAAAACAAAAATAACAAAGCAGAAATCCAACCAGTTGCAAATTGTGACCAGATGGCAATAGAAAAGTCTATTGAATCTTTTATATTGACAATTAGAGGACAACAAGTCATATTGGATAGAGATTTAGCTTCATTATATAAAGTAGGAACAGGCCGCATTAATGAACAAGTAAAAAGAAATATAAAGCGATTCCCTGCTGACTTTATGTTTCAGCTTAATGATGATGAGTTCCAAAACTTGAAATCGCAATTTGCGATATCAAACTGGGGTGGCGTTCGTAAACTGCCTTATGCCTTCACCGAGCAAGGCATCGCTATGCTAAGTAGTGTACTTCACTCAGATGTAGCAATAGAAGTAAACATCCGTATCATGCGTGCTTTTGTATCCATGCGTCATTTTATAGCAGGTAATGCACAAGTATTCAAGCGACTTGAAGACATTGAATACCATCAAAAGGAATCGGATAAACGAATTGAAGAGATTTTTCAGAAATTCGATATAAAAGAATCTGTTAATCAAGGTATATTCTATGACGGTCAAGTCTTTGATGCCTATGTATTTGTATCAGACTTAATTAAGAAAGCGAAGACTTCTATCGTCTTAATTGATAACTATATAGATGAGTCGGTCTTGACAATGCTAGATAAAAGGGAAATAAATGTAGCTGCTACTATTTATACAGGCAAAATCAGCCGCCAACTTCAATTGGATATAACCCGCCACAACGCTCAATATCCGCCCATCACCGTCAATGAGTTCCGTAATTCACACGACCGTTTTTTAATCATTGATGATGAAGTCTATCATATCGGAGCATCTATCAAGGATTTAGGGAAAAAGTGGTTTGGCTTTGCACTGATGCGAGATATAACAGCAATGGAAATCATTAACCGTATAAATGGAGTACACTAAGCAGCATTGGATTACATTTAAAGAATATATTCAATTCCGGCGAACTTGAAGAAAGTTCAGTTACCGAGAATTTCTCGGTAACTGCCAGCTATGGTAATTTATGATATGAAAGGTTTTTCTTATACCAATAAAATATATAAAACAATGGTATCTTTTTTATAGTCAGGACGATGCAATTTGCCAACAAGCTGTTGGCAAATTAGGCGAAGACGTATTTTTCTCCGTTCCGTGGGGGCATCATCTATATATCATGTCGTCGTGCAAAGATATAAATAAAGCCGTTTTTACCTGCAAAAGACTGTAGAGAACGGATGGAGTGGGGCCGTATTACTCAACTTCCTAGACACCGACCTTTACGAGCGTCAGGGTAAGGCCGTGAACAACTTCATTCGTTTCCTAATCGAGCTTGGGCAGGGCTTTGCTTATGTAGGTCGTCAGGTTCCACTAGTAGAGGTAGGAGACGAAACTCTTTTTGCAGACCCCCAAATGATTTATAGCCTATATCACACACCTGCACTAGAATTGACAGTACCATTATCTTTTTGAGTTAAAAACATTATTTTGCGTCAAATAAGACCAAATGTTGTGTATTTAGTGTTAAATATACATGAAAAGTGTGGCATTTTTATTTATTATTGGAATAATTGATTAATTTTGCCACGCGAAAACATTTATAAACAAACAATTAAAAATGAACAAGACTATCGGAAAGAACTTAAATAAATTGAGGAACGTTTCTGCTTATACTCAGGATGAAATTGCTTCTGCACTTGGTATAACTCGTTCTGCTTATAGCAATTACGAAAGTGGAGAAAGAGAAATGCCTTTTGATTTATTAGAAAAGGCATCCAATTTGTTTGGATGTGAACTCTATGTTTTTTTTGAAGAGGAGGTTTCTGTTGATGATATGATTCTTGCGTCAGCTTTTCGTTTGGATAGTTTATGTGAGAAAGATCTTAAAGAGATATGTCAATTCAAGGATATTGTGAAGTCATATTTAAAAATGGATCAATTAGCAACTGTAAAATGAAAGCAGGTCAGAAAAAACTTATTGAACAATTAGTAGTTAAGTTTCGTCAGGAGGTAGGATTAGACAATACTGATGCAATCAATTTAAAAAGTCTTTTACTCAAACTAAGGGTCTTAACTATATTCAGGCCTCTATCCGATAACTTTTCAGGAATGAGTTTAAAAGATTCATCTTGTCACCGCTTTATGCTGATTAATTCGAATCAGCCACGAGGCAGACAGCATTTCACAATAGCACATGAGTTATATCATTTGTTTATTGAAGATAATCCAATGCCTCACAAATGTATTTCAAATAACGGAGATAAAAATCCAATAGAAAAGCAGGCAGATATGTTTGCTTCCATTTTATTGATGCCGGAGGATGGTATAGTCCAAATGCTGACAAAGGATGAATTGACTAAAGGCAACGTTACATTGGCATCGGTTATTAAGTTGGAACACTATTATTCCGTATCACGTACTGCCTTGCTTAACCGTCTATGTGACCTGTCTTTGATAACTAAAGCAGCTAAGGATTCACTTGCTAAGCTTCCTGTTATTCAGACAGCTCGTGAATATGGTTATGATATAGCCCTTTACGAACCAGGCAATGAAAATTTGATTATTAGTGATTTTGGTGAAAAGGCACGTAACCTTTTTGATGCAGGTAAAATATCAGAAGGACACTATATTGAACTTTTGAATAAATTGAACTATAATGCCGAAGAATAAGACCAAAATTGTGCTTGATTCAGATGTGGTTATCCATTTTATTAAAGGTGATAGCTCTACATTATTGTTCGATATATTTCCGGAATATCAGTATTTGATACTTGATGTTGTTTATGATGAGCTGGCCAAAAACACTCAAACACGTACGGTCATTGATAATATTGCGAAATTCATGCCCGATAAACTACAAAAAATTAAATTTGAACCTACAGGGGGTATGATGTGCGAATATGCTCAGCTATTACGTACATTGGGTAAAGGTGAAAGTGCTTGCATGATATATTGTTATGATAATAAAGATGTATTAGGCAGTAGTAATCTTAGAGATATAAAAGAGTATTGCGTTTCACATGATATTACTTATCTGACAACGCTTGATTTCCTTTATTACGCTTATGTACGCCAAAAAATGACAAAGGAAGAGTGTGATGAGTTTATTCAAAAGGTTGTTCGCAAAGGCAGTAAATTACCAGATGTTGACATATCCAAATATTCTTGTCCGGTCGAAATATAAATTAAAAATAGTAAGGATCTCTTCATCTTTTGATGGGAAATCCTTTCTATTATAATATAATTGTTTACCAAAGTGTGCCCTTCAAACCATTCAAAGAGGAATATTTTTATAAATAAATGTCACTTTACCACTTGCCCTGTGTTTATGGGACTTTCAGGTGCTCCGAAATACCACAAAACACCACTCTGCTACCACTCTAAAATCAATATTTAGTTTGATTTTACGTAATACACTGATCCATAATTCATTTTTTGTAAAGAATAAATTCAATCTATGATTTTTTATTTTTAACCAGTCGTTTTTGTACACAAAAAGAATCCCCAATAAATATTAAGGATTCTTTCATTAGTACCGAGCCTTAAAGCGGTTTTACAGGAATGCAAATGTCAACAATGAACTTATGTTCCGGATGATCGTTATAATCATTGTGATACAACTCGTATGTGCATCCGTCTCCAGGCTGATAACCACTTTCGGTTAACCAAGAACACATAGTGTTCCATGCCTGTTCAAATTCTGTTTCCTTAATCTCAAAATGTCCGACAGCATACTTTCCCGCAGGGATCGTTGATTTCCCGATTTCTCCCTCAACCTTTACGTTGCTGCTGACAATGATACTAGCATCTTGACGTACCTTGTCGATACTGGTGATTGAAGGATCATCTCGATAGACCGTCACTGTTTTGGTTTCGGAAGTTACTAACTCACGGGGAATCGCCCATTTAAATAATTTTTCATAAGCCTGCCCGATCTTATTGAACGCACCCATGTGGCGACAATAGATGAGATTGAGCTCAGGCATCCGTTTAATTTCAATTTTTGTGTCCATAATTATTAATTGATTAAATTCGACGGTGCAAAATTGCTCATTTATTTTCTGAATGTTTTTCCCAATCTTGCTAATTGGTTTGCAATTCTTGCTATATCTAATTCCATCCTTAATATATATGGCTTTATTCTGCTGACGGAACTCCTTGGCACTCATACCAAAGAATGATTTGAATGCACGGCTGAATGAAGAAAGGTTCCCGAACCCACACTGATAACAGATCTCACTGATGGATTCTTTTTGGTGGTCCTGTAAGAGCTGTGCTGCTTTCTCGAGCCTGACACGTGATAGAAAATTATTGGGAGTCTCACCCAATATAAAAGTAAAAATACGATGAAAATGATAGGGAGAAAATGCCGCAATATCAGACATTAAAGATAAATCAATCGTCTGATCCATATTTTGACTAATATAATCCATAACCCGATTGATACGGGCTGTATATTCTTTTTTACTCAGTTCTTTAAAATCCATAACACAATATTTTTGCAAAGTTAAATCATGTTTCTCAGCTTTATTTTGCAGATCTTGCTGAATTTCATCTTATTTTTAACGTGTAGCCACAGAATCTGTTTATCTATTATGGCTCATCATATAAATTGAGTTATCATGCAAAGATACAAAGAGTTTATTGAATTTCTGCATCTTTAAGGTAATCGTTTGCTTAAGTGAAAAAGGGTTACTTTGCAGATGAAACTTTATTTCCATTTTCGTCTACTTTTGTCTTTATTTTCAAGAGCATAGCTCTCACTTTCAGGAAGATAGCTTTTACATGGTCAAAGCATAGCTCCAATAGTTCAAAAGCTATGCTTTTGAGATGGCGGAGCATAGCTCCGGAGTGGTATTTGAGTGACGTTTTGTGGCATTTATATTGATTGTCGTAAAACTTTATCATATTGATGATCAGTTGTTTACAACGTGCAGTGGTAAAGTGGTAGTTATTATTATTATTTTATTCTGCAAATGGCAGGGACCTATCTGTTTATTTTCTTTTGTGAGTATAAAAGAAAATGGAACCAAAAGAAAAAACGCAAACACGCTGTGACGCGATATCGCAGGCTGACGCAGATGGTGATTGCACTATGTTATCGCTATCCTTACGCTAAAAAAGAAAAAGGTCGGGACTCTATCACAGAGTCTCGGCCTTCTATAATTAACTCACAACATTTATTCATCCGGTTCTGCATGTACAGTTACATCACACTGTGGTATCACCTTCTTTATCTGAGCGTCTATATCATCGCACAGAGAGTGGATATCCTTAAGGTTTAAGTCGGGCTGCAGATGTACATTCACGTCTATGAAGGTATATGCACCAGACGTCCTTATCTTAAGATCATGATAGTAACGTATATTTTTGTTCAATTTCAACCTGTCTTCTACTATCTCGGTAACTCCTGTAGGAACCTTATCAAGCAGCACGTCTATGGCTTTCTTGCACATGCCATAAGATATGTAAAATATAATAATGGCTACACAGATGGCGGCTATGGCATCGGCTTTGTGGTAACCGAAATTGGCGAAGATCAATCCCAGCAGTACACAGGCAGAACTGAGTATGTCGGTAGAGAAATGAATGGCATCGGCCTCGAGAGCCTGGCTGTTCTGTTGCTTTGCTACCTTAAACAGCTGTCTGGAACGGCTGAAGTCTATTATCATTGATGTTATTACTACTATATAACTCCATACAGTGACTTCTACATGGAAATTGTTTGTCACAATCCTTGACACAGCCTCGTAAATGATCCAGCCACTTGTCACAAAAAGTAATATCGACTCGAGAAATGCCGACAGGTTCTCTATCTTGCCATGACCATAATTATGATCACTATCGGCAGGCTTGTCCGAAAGACTTACGGATACGTAAGTGATAATAGCTGCTACCAAGTCTAATAGTGAATGTAGAGCTTCTGAGAGTATTCCTAAGCTGGCTGTTAATATGCCCACTATGAATTTGAAAAGTGTAAGGGTAAAACCAGCGAAAATAGAAGACAATGCAACTTTCTGTTTGCTATTCATTTTTTTATATCCGATTTACGAAATGAAACTGCAAAGATATTGCTTTTCCTGTAATAAAAGAACAATTAACTATTCAAACAATAAGATTTAGCCTTTATTAATATTTTAGATTGTATATAATCTGCAACTATATGAGAATAAAGCGTTTTAGGTGGTTATAAACTTTGGTAAAGTCAACTATTATTAGTAGTTTTGCATTCCGAAAGAAAGTAAACATTTTATAAATCATGAAATCATCAAGATGTAAGAGAGAGTTATTACGCAGATATGCCACATTCGTAGTTGTTTTATTTATCATAGCATTGGGCACGTCGCTGTCTATACGCGCTAACCTGGGGTCTTCGCCAATATCGTGCCCACCATATGTACTGAGTCTGATACCGAATACAGGATGGACAATGGGCGAATATGTAATCTGCATGCATGTCTTCTTAATCTTGTCGCAAATACTACTTTTAAGAAAGAATTATCCTAAGATACAACTGTTACAGATAGCTGTAAGTTTCTTGTTTGGATTCTATACCGACCTTACGATGTGGCTAACAAGTTTTTTGCAGTTTGATAGTTCGGTATTGGGATATATAATGAGATTCGTTCAGTTGTGTGCCGGTGGAGCTATGCTTGCCTATGGTATAGCCATGGAAGTGAAATGTGATGTACTAATGCTTGCCGGCGAAGGATTCCCATTGGCTATATCAAAAGTGGTGCATGCCGATTTTGGTAAGGTAAAGATGTTCAGCGATACAGGTCTTGTGATTGTAGGTGTGATATTCTGTTTCGTATTCTTCGGGCGTTGGCAATGGGATATGGTAGGTGTAGGTACACTTTTCTCAATGTTCTACGTAGGGTTTATGGTAAGAAAATTCAATCCGCATGTGGCATGGATGGATAAGCTGTTGTGTATTACTCCTGTAGCTGTAGGCGAGGAGAGTGTGCGTGGCGAATCATCACCTCTTGTCATCACCATATCAAGAGAGTATGGCAGCGGTGGTCATGAGGTTGGTGAGAAACTGGCAAAGAAACTTGGTATCAAACTCTACGACAAGTATCTGATAGACAAAACTGCCGAAGACCTTGGTTATACCCATGAGTTTGTGGAGCAGAACGAGCAGAATATCTCTACAGGTAAACTTTGGGAGTTGATATTCACAGACAAGAGCATACCGATGTCTATGAATCCATCAGAGAATGATGCCATCTTCGTATCGCAGAGCCGTACGATAAACAAGCTTGCAATGCAGGAATCGTGTGTGATAATCGGACGTTGCGCCAACTGGATATTAAGAAATGACAAAAACAGTTTTCATGTCTTTGTAAGTTCGGATAACGAGGATGCCGTAAAGCGTGTTACCGGTTATCTGAATGTAAGTGAAGACAAGGCGAAAGAGCAGGTGATAAAGGTCAATAAGGCACGTGCCAACCATTACTGGCAGTATACAGGTGGTACATGGACTGATGCACGCAACTATGACTTGGTGGTAAACTCGTCTAAAATAAGCATTGACGGCATAGTAGATATTATTTGCAACAGCATAACAAACGGCAAGTAAATTATTACTTAAAGCCTCTTCATCCTAATGCTGATATCAGGTTGAAGAGGCTTTATATATATTTTTGTCTATAAGAAAAAAGCCTTAATTACGAAGCCCCATTCTTCTTAGCATTCCTGGCATATTCAAATAATGCTAATGGCAAATGACAATATCCTTTCGGATTCTTATCCAGATAATCTTGATGATATTCTTCGGCTGCATAGAAATTCTGAAGAGCTTTGATTTCAACCGCAATAGGTTGGGATAACTCTTTTTGCTGTTGGTTAAAGACCTTCTCTATAACAGGAAGCTGGTCGGCAGATGTATAGTAGACACCCGTACGGTATTGTGTACCACAGTCACCACCTTGCTTGTTCACACTTATTGGATCAATAGCTTTGAAGTACATATTAAGTAAGAATTCCAGATCTATCTTCTCTTCATCATACTTGATATGTACGGTTTCTGCAAAACCGGTTGTATCGGTGCACACTTCTTTATATGTCGGATCTTGTGTATGCCCATTTGCAAATCCGACTTCGGTCTCTAATACTCCGTCTAGTTGTTTGAAGAAATGTTCTGTTCCCCAGAAACATCCTCCTGCTAAATATATTTCTTTCATAATGTGCAAAGATAATAATTAATTTTTAAATAGATAATATTTTACCTATTTTCTAATAAATGAGGATTGCGCTATAATCAAGATTGTCGTGAAAAAGAATAATTACTTTTTGTCAAGCAGTTGCTCTAATACTTCGGAGAGTTGGTCGCCACGTAAATTCTTCGCAACAATGATGCCATTCTTATCTATAAGAAAATTGCTGGGAATAGAGCGAACTCCATACAATTTGGCAGCTTCACTATTCCAATATTTAAGTTCTGAAACATGGTTGTAGTTAAGTTTATCATCATGTATGGCTTTTACCCAGGCGTCTCTACTCTTATCTAGAGAAACGGCAAGTATGTCAAACCCCTTATCTTTGAAGGCCCGGAATGTCTTTACAACATTAGGATTTTCCTTACGACATGGTCCGCACCAGCTTGCCCAGAAATCCAATAATAAATATCCCTTGCCTATATAATCTTTTAATTGTACATTTTTACCATCTATATCTGTGATATGGAAGTTTGGAGCGTGATTCCCGATTTTAACAACCTGGTATGTATTAAGCAGATCTTTTAGTATGCCTGCATAAGGCGTTTCCTGCAAAGACTTATCAAGTAAAGAAAGATTACTCTTGATATCTTCTGTACTCATACGATAAGAATAATCGCGGTATAAGGCGTAAACTGCAACTAATGATTTAGGATGTGACTTTATAAAATCAGAAATATTGATAGATCTTGCATTCTTCCTATAATCAAGATATAAATCCTGTAGTTCTGACCCTTTTGTAACTGAGTTTGAATAATTCCTTGCGGAATCCAAATCTACCGTTATATTGCCTTTATCCAAAAAGACTAAATAAGAGTTACCACTCTGATCAAGTGAAAGTCCATAGACTTCAGGCAATTCAACTTTAGAATTAAATTTGAATTTGCCATTTTCTATATTAGCCGAATCAACATTCTCAAAGTATCTGTCTATGAATTTTTGCAGATACACCTTTCCACTAGTTGCCCCCTTTACATTACCTGAAAGAGATAAACTTTGAGCAAAAGTAAGCTCTGATATTGATAACAATGTGATAAGAAATAGTATTTTTTTCATAATTTGTCTATATTAATATTGAAAACTTCATTGTATTGTTTCTTAATATAATTGTCTACCCACTCATAGTATTCCTTGAGTTTGCGATCAGACAATTCGCCATCCCGCATATTTCCAATTACGTCGTAAGACATGTCGATGACTTTATCCTCGATAGGGGTAATTAGCTGTAAAATTCCGGTTCCCTTCTTGTTGATCAACTGTGATAAATCAATATAATCGGTAATACTGCCACGCTCAAGAGGGAATAGTCGCTTCTTTAGTTCCAATCCTGCATGGCAAAGCGCTGAATAATTTTTGCCATTACGTGTTACCAACTTTGGTAATACACCTGATTTTGATATCACAAGAGGAACAGCAACAGTTGTAAGAGGACTGCCTACGATGGTCCAACTTATTGTTGACAAAGGATTTTCACCCTTTTTTACTCCCTGTATTAAGACTGTAGATGCCGTCTGATATCTTGGAATGAAATCCCTAAAAGGGAAAAACTTAGGTAGTTTGTTGTCTTCAGGTTCAAAATCATACAGATTTATATCTGTAAGCCCATGTATCAGATATCGTGGGATGGTAGTAAGCAGATACCTATAATCAATCTTACCACAACATCCTTCTTTATCCATGAACTTGCTTATTGCCAGATATCTTTCTACTCCCTTATCAGCAGAGCGGTCACCCGACATTGCATGATTGGTTCTTACAAGATAACCATAAGGTGCTACATTTGGATCATTAACATCGTATTTCTTGTACCCTTTGTTACTAGTCTCATAATATGCACAACCACCTTCTGCATCCATTACTCCAAAATTGGAATTGGCATGCATGGGGCGTGGTATTGTATCTAAGAAATGTTCAAAGTCAGCTAAAGTAGCACATATTTCGAGTGCTCTTCTCATGATGCGTCCGTCATTTTCGTTACTCTGATCCTCTTTGCAATCGCAGTTCAGATTATATGCTGCTGTATTTAATATAGCAAAGCCTTTCTCATTATGTCCTGACCAAACACATTCTTGAGTGGTGTCATTTGCTGCAACAATAGCTAAATAGCGGTACTTCTCTCCTTGTACCAATACGCTGACATTATCCAAATTGTAGGTGTCTCTATTTTTGAATATCAATGGACGCCCGTCTTTGGTTATTTTACCTGATACTATAACAGACGTGCATGCCGTCGCTATATCAACACTTAGTAATGCTAGTACTAGTGTCAGGAATATTTTTCTATTTATTTTCTTCATATTATTTACTGTTTACTGCGGTTGGGGCATATATTCCGGGATCTTTTGGAGCATTAATATTAGAAAGCATCTCTGTTTCAGGATAATAGAAACGTTCCGGTTGTTTGGTGGCAGTATTGTTGTTTAGTGGAATGGGTACGGCAATATCACTTTCTCCAGCTCCTCTTAATCTACGTGCATCGTCGAATGCCGTTAAGGTAAGGAAACTGCTAAGATATCTCTCTAGTATTATTTCTCTTAACAATGCTCTTGTAGGTAAAATGCCATCACTATTTAAAATTCCATCTTTCTGGAAATCTTCATTCGTATAACTATCATACTTATGGCCATAAGATGAATAGTATTTGTTCAGATTACCACCTTTATTATAAAAGTCTCTGAGTGTATTCAAATACTTTAGTCCGATATCGAAGCCTTGTGTGCGTGTACCTGATTCTGCCAGTATTAAAAGATTTTCAGCATAAGTTACCAAAGGTTCCGGTTCTAGTTTTGAAGCGAATCCTTTGTTCTGAGTGGCATTGTTAGGGTCAATATAATAATAGGCTTTACGAGCTGTCTCGTCAGTCTTATTATTGTTATGCTTGTCTAGCTCATTAAATAGAAAGCATTGCTTCCCATTGAGATCATTTGTTCCCAGATACTGATTTTGAGTGTAAGTCCAATAGTTGTTTTTATTAGATGTCTGATTATCATCTATTGGACGGAAAAACAAAGAGTTGTCGTTAGTGCTTATACCGTTGAGTGCACTTTCATAGGCGTTGGAATATTCTTTTGTAATTGTAAAGTAACGAGCTTTAAGTGTGTATGCGGTTTCTTTCCATTTATTGATATTCCCATTAAAGAAATAATCCTGTTTGAACTGTACAGATGTTTCACTATCTAAATAAGAGATAGCTTCGTCGAGCAACTTCTGAACATATGCAAAGACTTCAATCTGACTCTCAAATTTTGGATAATCAACATCTGTTGAGACTTCTGTGCAGGGTATATCTCCATATAGAGATGCGTAAGTACCAAACAGATATGCTTCCATTATGCGTGTGATACCTTGGTAGAATTTATTATCTGGAGCACTCTTCTGTATATATTTAGCCTGTGTAATAACCGACTGATATCCATTAAAATCAAATGTACTTTCTGTAACTTGATAATTATAATATGCCAATGGGAACTGATTCGTGCCAATAATCTGTCCTGTCCATAAAGCTGGAATGTATGAATCTATACCTCGTTCAATTCCAACAAGGGCCAATTCAGGAGTATTGACATATAACCCGGTTTCAACATCAGAAACGCTTACACTGTTTGGGTTTTTGTTCACTCCGTCGACTAAACTCTCACAAGATATAAAGCTCATAGATATTACCAATAAAATGGAAGCTTTATGTATTATATTCATATTGTTCATTTGCTTAATAATTTATATTGATACTAAAAATTAATGAGCGTGTAGCCGGGCTGGAAAAATAATCCATACCCTGTGCATTACTCACTCCATAGTTATTGCTCTCCGGATCTATGCCTACAAGATTTGTCCAAAGAAGAAGATCTCTACCGGTAACTGAAAATCTCACAGAATTAAGACCTGTCTTATGTTTGAACCAATTATCATCTAATGTATATCCAAGAGTAATGTTGCGAAGTTTGGTCCATGTATTATCTTGAACATAGAAGTCATGAACCTTGTTTATTCCAAGACCACCACCGAGACCATTATACCAGGATTCATCCAGTAAGACGGTGCCGGCTCCAAAATCATAAAGATTTCCTCTTATTGTTGTACCGGCTTTAAAAATCTTTCCGGTATAATTGGCAACATCACTAGTTAGTGTAACTTCATGGGAAACATCCCGGTGAACTCCATATCCATAAAGTGCGAGTTGGGTGCGGTTGAGGTATTTTCCTCCATGAGAATGTTCAAATAGGAAACTAAAATCGAAGTTCTTGTATCTGAAATCCATGCCAAGACCTCCACGCCACTTTGGATTAGGATCGCCTAAGACAACGTTTGAAGTTGAGAGCTGTGGAAATCCATTCTTGTCTAATATCAAGTTGCCATTACCATCACGTAATGCTCCCGGACGGTATAGAACTCCTAGAGAATAACCTTCAAGGGCAACGGATGTGCTGCTTATATTCAAAAGGCCAGTTCCTCCTAATTCTGTAACACGGTTTTTATTCTGGCTGAAATTGAGGTTTATGTCCCAAGAGAATTCTTTCTTGTCGAATACGTGGTATACAGTTTCAAACTCCACTCCATGATTTTTCATCGTACCGGCATTAGAATATTTATAACCGTATCCCTGAGACGGATTAAGAGCCACACTATAAAGAAGATCATGAATAACATTATTATAATATGTAAACTTCATGCTTAACTTATTATTGAAGAATCTCAAATCAGTTCCAATTTCCCATTCAGTTTTTACTTCGGGTTTCAGATCATTGTTACCTTTAGTGTTACTCACAGCATAACTGCCACCAAAAGAACCATTTGTGGCTGTGGCCAAAGTCGTAGTACGATATGCTTCTGGTTGAGTGCCTACCTTTCCCCACGAAGCTCTTAATTTACCGAAGCTCAAAAAATTAGATTTTAAAATATGTGTAAACTGCCATGCTGCATCAACAGAAGGGTAAAAATGTGATTTTGATACTGTCGAAGTCGATTCCAGCATACCTGTTGCTGAAACAAAAAGTTGATCATAAAGTTCAATATCTGCTATGGCGTAGCCTCTATTAGAACGTATATGTGTAATCAATTTAGTCCATGACGTAGCAGCATCATTGGATGACAATGAAGATGACTTTATATCTGTCTGAACATCAAATGGTGTTAGCACATCGCTATTGGATGTGGTATTGCGGTCGTTAATACTGTATCCTGCAGTACCAATTAACGTAAATTTATTAGAGAATCTATGTGTTGCCCTTATTATTGCATCAAAATTAAGTTCCAGGTGCTGAGCTGTCTGATAATTATAATAACCAGATGTGTATGAGGTTGTGGCAGAATTAATAGGATAGTATGTATCGCGACTATCATTATAGAAATCAATGCCACCTCTCAGAGTTAGATCTAACCATGAGAATGGATTTATCAACAGTTCCGGTGTGATAATAAAACGGTTAACCTTTTCTAAAGCCTCTTGTTCGTTGGTACTCCATAAAGGGTTATTATATGTAGGTTGACTGTTTGCGCCTATCTCGTTACGATACATGCGTTGACGGTTGGTATATGCCACACCGCTAGCATCTATATAAGTCCCCTTATAATCTCGGATATCAAAATCGGCCGGTGTTCTAAGTAGTGACAAATAAGCACCGTTTACGTTATCTCCATTACTTTGTATGCGGTTGGCTGCGGTATTTATGTATGCTATCTTTGCGCTTGACTTTACCCAATCAGAAAAACGATAATTGGCATTTATTCTGAAGTTATGCTTGTTATAATATGACCCACGAGTAACGCCATCCTGAAAAAGTCCCCCATAACTCAGATAATAATTTGCTTTGTCGCCACCACCACTTATGGAAAGTTCATGCTGGTCAAAACCTCCTGTTCTGAATATGGCATCAAAGTTGCTGTCTACATAAGTTTGCGTTGAATTCTTCTGCAAGATAGGATAGTATATATTGCCTGATTCAGCCACGAAATAGCCTCCGGACTTATCATAGACATCTGATGCCCCTGAACGGTCTGATATTTTATCTCCCCATGAATAATTTGAGTTCTTGTTCCACTTACCACCTGTGCCCTGGCCCCATGTGCTTTGCAATGGGTGATGTTGGCTTATCCAATCCACACTTTTACTATATGTATACGATATGTTAGGCTTAGATGAATGAGAACCATTTTTTGTGGTAATAACTATAACTCCGTTGGCTGCACGAGATCCCCATAGTGCGGATGCAGATGCCCCCTTCAATATCTGAAGTGACTCTATGTCGTTAGAATTAATGTCATTAAGACGTGATTGCTGAGCGAATCCGGTATCACCAGAGCTCTCGTTGCTGATAGGAGTACCATCTAGAATAATAAGAGGCTGACTCTCACCGATAAATGTATTTGCTCCACGAATAATAATATTTGAACCACTTCCGGGTTCACCATTAGGAGATGATATTCTTACACCTGCTGCTTTTCCACTCAAAGCATTAATTAATGTGGATGTACCTGCAGAGACAATCTTGTCTTTACTAATTACAGATGCGGTAGAACCTAACTCATCAGCAGAACGAGCCTTGCCAAGTGCTGTCACAACAACCTCATCCAAGAGGTGTGAATTTTCATGTAGCCTTATATTCAGAGGTTCTTTCGTATCATAGACTTCCTTTTCAATGCTTTGGAATCCTATATACTGAACTTTTAAAGTGATTGGCAAATTGCTATTGGTAGAAAGCTGATAGTTACCATTCGTATCCGTTATAGTACCTTTATCTTTTTGCCCTTTAATAAGAATGGAAACTCCTATAAGAGGTTCACCATTATTATAGTCTGTAATTTGTCCTGATATGATGTTTTGACTATATGCCATAGGTGATATAGCAAATAAAGATATTACTAATATTATTTTTCCTATTGATTTCATATACAAAGTTTTTGTGTATTAATTACCTGAGAAGCAAGCTATGCTAACTCCACATAATTTGATTATTGCTATTTATGATTAAAATTATGACCTTATGATTTGTTTTCTGCTAATAAAATCTTTACGAAATAATCTCCTGAAATAACCAATCTTAAAGTTAATCCCCATAAATGAAAAGCGTTTAACTTACGCTTTAATGTTGACTCATGCTTACCCATACCTAATTTGTTTTAATTTGTGTTGTGTTGTTATTTGTGTCTGTTATTATTGTACCAGTAAATGTCATTTTGCAACCTTAATAATGCAAAGATATAGCATTTTGTTTTAATAACAAAACAAATTATAACATAAAGTTTGAATTTAACATTATATTATTGCTTTTTGATGCATTTGGATATTGTTTGTTCGCAAATAGTAAATGAAAACATAATTTTAGATACAAATAGAATTTTTATGAGCATTTCAACAATATCCATGTGTTGAAAATGTTATTCTACTATTTATATCATATTATATAATGACATTTATTACATGTAAGATAATCGTATTATATACAAACTTTTTTTTCATCTTTTAAAAACTTTAATTGTAAATTGCCAACCTGATTAAATACTCTTATTATCTTTGTCATACGCATTCGTACTGACATAAAAATGATATTACACATTCGTTTCATTTTTCTATTAATTTTAATAATTATTTCAAGGTGCAAAGTTATGTATAATTAATAGGTCTTTCAATCCCCTTTTTATGGTATTTTAGAATACCGCTAATGTGGTATGTATGTTCTATTTATCTATCAAATCGGCGTTACATATTTTCCCAATAAATGAGGATTGCACAGTTATAGGATTTGTCGTACTTTTGCACCCGCTAAGATAAAAAGATATAAATTATGAAGAGAATAGTGCTGTTATGCTCCTTGTTCGCGGTTTCGAGTATGGTTTTTTCGGAGGTTGAAGATACAACAAAAATAATGAAGTTGAAACTAGACGAGGTATTGGTCACGGGTATAAAACAAGAGAAGATAAGTAAGTCGCCATTATCGGCATCGTATGTAGGCAAAGACTTTATTAATGACAATGAAATAAAGAGCGTAAAGGAATTGAGCAGTTATGTACCAAATTTCTTCATGCCTGATTATGGTTCTAAACAAACGTCGCCGGTATATATAAGGGGCATCGGATCGAAGATAAATGCTCCGTCTATAGGTTTCTATGTAGATGATATTCCTCATTTTGAGAAATCAGCTTTTGATATTGATCTGGCTGACGTGAGTAGCATTGATGTGCTTCGTGGTCCTCAAGGTACACTGTATGGACGTAATGCCATAGGTGGAATCATAAACATACATACGCTATCGCCTCTCGATTATCAGAATACGAGACTGAAGGTGGGGTATGGCAATTATAATGACTTTGAATCTACAGTATCTAATTATACAAAGTTGAACGACCGACTGGGATTTTCTGTGATGGGTACTTATCATCAGAACGACGGATACTTTACAAACATGGCCACAGGCAGTAAGGCTGACGACATAAAGAATGGCGCAAGCAGAATATCACTGGTATGGAAACCTGCACAGAGGTGGACATTACATATCAGTTCGAGTCTAGACGTATCTAACCAGGGCGGATATCCTTACGGTATTTATAATCCGGATACGAAAGAATGGGCGGGCGTGAATTATGACTCGTACAGTATGTACAAGCGTACGGTGATATCTTCGGGAATAAGTGCAAAATATGAGGGCAGACATATTATATTCAACAGTCAGACATCTCACCAGTATATCAAAGATCATCAGGGAATAGACCAAGACTTTACGCCTGCAGCGGTATATTATGTAGAACAACGACTAAGACAGAACATGTTAAGTCAGGAGTTTACACTAAAGTCGAAAGGTAGTGGTCCATACCACTGGATTGGTGGTCTGTTCTTATTCACACAGAAGGCTAAGAACTCTCTCGAAATGAGTTATCTTACAAAAAATTACTCCACTCCAAAATATTATGATATCCCTACAAAAGGACTGGCTGTATATCATCAGTCTACCTATGACATAAGCAGCACACTGTCCGGTTCGGTTGGCGTGAGATATGACTACGAGCATGCAGAAAACACTTACGAGGCTTACAAACATGTGGTAAATTCGGACATTGTCAAGACAGGAGACTCTGAAAGTAAAATGCATTTCAGTCAGTTAACTCCAAAATTCTCTCTGCAAAACTCTTTCGGTCAGAACAATCTGGTATATGCATCTGTAGCCAGGGGATATAAGGCAGGTGGATTTAACCAGACTTTTATTACAGACGATGAGAAAAGTTTCAAACCCGAATATAACTGGAATTATGAGGTAGGCACGAAGTGGCACTTCTTAGACAATAAGTTGTATGCAGAGCTGTGCCTGTTCTATATAGACTGGCGCAATCAGCAGATAAACAAAACGATACCCGGGGTGGGTAATATACAGCAAAATGCCGGTCATTCTGACAGTAAGGGAGTTGAGTTTACGTTGCAGTCGAATCCCGTTAAAGGTCTTAACATACAGTTGAACTACGGTTATACCTATGCCAGATTCCTGGAATACAAGAAGAGTGACACAGAAGACTACTCGCACAAGATGCTGCCAATGGTGCCGCGTAATACATTCGCATTGAATGCAGACTACTCGATGTACAAAGTACTGAACGTGATAGACCGACTGACATTCAGCGGTTCGTTGGTTGGCGTAGGAAAGATATACTGGAACGAAGACAATGCAGTGAGTCAGCCTTTCTATATGACACTGAATATGAAGGTGATGGCTACTGTGGGCCGACTGACGTGTGAGGTGTGGAGCAAGAATATTACAGATACTGACTACATAAGCTATTACTTCGTATCAGGAGGTAAGTTTGCCCAGAAGGGTAAACCATTTACTATCGGTACGTCGATAATATTTAATATTTGATATCGATGAAAAGCTATAGTCTGGTAAAAACAAACAAGAGTATAACACTCGCTACATTCTTTGGACTATATGTGGCGCAGAGTGTGCCGATGAGTTTCTTTACAACAGCTCTTCAGGTGCTTATGCGTCAGGCTGATTTCTCATTGACATCAATAGCACTGATGCAACTTATCAAGTTGCCCTGGATATTGAAATTCTTGTGGTCACCGTTGGTAGACCGGCGCTGTATAAGTACTGCCGATTATAAGAGGTTCATCATACGGTCGGAAATGGTTTATGCCTTGCTTATCCTTGTAATAGGATTTCTAGATATAAACACAAACATCCAATTGATACTGCTACTACTTATCTGTTCGTTTGTAGCATCGGCATCGCAGGATATAGCTACAGACGCTCTGGCAATACTCACATTCAGAAGCGAAAATAAGGGTATGATAAATAGCATGCAGGCAATGGGAAGTTTCGGCGGTGCTCTGATAGGAAGTGGTGTATTGCTTATTATTCTACACCAGTTCGGATGGCGTACGGTAACAGTTTGTATGTGCATGATCGTGATGGTGGTCATATTACCGCTTAAGTACAATAAAGGCATACAGGCAGGCGACAAGAGGGAGACGGTGTATGCCAAACGTGCTGATTTCATATGGTTCTTTTCTCAGAAGGGAATATGGCGACAGGTATGTTTCCTGATACTATACTACTCAAGTTTTATAGGTATACTCTCGATACTGCGTCCATATCTGGTGGATTTGGGATACGGACTAAAAGAGATTGGATTTATGAGTGGTATATTCGGTACGGCTGTAGCCTTTGTCGCAGCATATCCTGCCGGGAAACTTATAAAGAAGTTTGGATGCAACACAATACGCATATGGGTTGCGGTACTGATACTTGTATCTACATTATACTTTATGCAGATGTCGTATACACATCCCACAAAGATAGCCCTTTATATCGGGATAATGCTTTTGTGGAGTAGTTATGGTATGGGATCTGTAGTGGTTTACACATCGGCAATGGATTGCGTAAGAGCGGGGCGTGAAGGTACCGACTTCACTGTGCAGACTGTGCTGGCTCAATTAAGTGGTATAATAGTAGCATCGGTAAGCGGACTTGTGGCAGATAGAATGGGATACAGCGGACTGTTCGCAATGGAACTCGCACTAGCCTTTGTGTCACTTATATTTATAGCAATATTCTTTAAAAACAAAAAAAGCAAAAATGCTAAGACCGAAAATAATTCAAAAATATAATGTTCCTGTACCAAGGTATACCAGTTATCCTACAGCAAACAACTTTGGTACTTATACCAATGATGAATATCTGAAAGCTGTGGAGCAATCGAACAGTGCTCAAAGCAACCAACTTTCGTTCTATTTTCATATTCCTTTCTGCCGACATCTGTGTCATTATTGCGGATGCAACTCTTTCGCCATGGGGAGCCCTGAGACCGTAGATGAATACGTAAAGGCTCTGCATAAGGAGATTGATATCATGTTGCCACTGATAAACAAAGGTCGCAAGATATCACAGATACACTATGGCGGAGGAAGTCCGACGGCTATAAGCGTAAAGTATATCAGAGAACTTAATGAGCATCTGCTGTCTGCATTTGATACGATAGACCATCCTGAGATAGCCATAGAATGTCATCCAGGATACCTCACAAGAGAAGACTGGACGATGTTGGCTGAGAGTGGTTTCACGCGTTTCAGCATAGGCATACAGGATTTCAACAGGCAGGTGCTTAAGACAGTGAACAGACGCGCTTCGCTTATCAATGAAGAAGAGATATTCGATATACTAAGGGGCAAAGGGGCTAGAATCAATCTGGATTTTATCTATGGTTTGCCGGTACAGACTATACAGAGTTTTGCAGACACGATAAATCATGCCATACAACTGAGACCGGATAGGATGGTGACATTCAGTTATGCTCATGTGCCGTGGGTAAACAAACGACAGATGATACTGGAAAAAGCAGGACTGCCGGACAGGGATGAGAAAATGGGGATGTTTGACAGAGCTTCTTCAATGCTGAAAGAGGCGGGATACAGATCTGTTGGGATGGATCATTTCGTATTGCCTGATGATGAACTGAACAAGGCATTGGAATGCCATCAGTTGCATCGCAACTTCCAGGGCTACTGTCCGCGAAGAATAACTGCTCAGGTGTATGCCTTCGGTATAAGCGGAATAAGTCAACTGGAAACGGCATATGCGCAAAATACGAAAGACATAAAACAATATATAGAGTCGATGTCAAGGGGCAAACTATGTATCAGCAAAGGTTATACTCTCGACAGACAACAACAGATAACACGTGAGGTAATAGAAAGTATGATGTGCAACTATCGTATAGACTGGAGGGCATTGGCCGAGCGCTTACATATCACTGTGGATGAGGCTAAATCAGCTACCGCATATAATGAGGTTAAACTCAGAGAGATGGCTGATGACAGTCTGATAACATTCGATAACAACATGATAGAGATGACAGATACGGGAACTCCTTTCGTACGCAATGTTGCGGCGAGTCTTGACAGGATGATGGATGACTCGAAACTAAGATTTTCAAAACCAATATAATAATATTCGCCATGAATGATATAGACATTAAAGTTGATCACAGAGACGTTGTGGTGATAGGAGCAGGACTGACAGGGTTGACTACTGCATATACGCTTGTCCAAAAGAATAAGAACGTAATGGTACTGGAACGTCAATCCCGAATCGGAGGACAGATACATACTTTCGAGGATAAGGGATATACATTCGAAAGCGGACCGAATACAGGTGCTGTATCTTATCCGGAGATAGCAGAACTGTTCGAATCTCTTATGCCCGACTGTGTGCTGGAGACTGCACGTGAGGCATCTAAGTGCAGGTTGATATGGAAGGGTAATAAATTTCATGCACTGCCTTCGGGACTTATGTCTGCTATAAGTACTCCTCTTTTCACGTGGTATGACAAACTGCGCATACTTGGCGAACCTTTAAGGCGAAAGGGTACTGATGTCAATGAGACTGTTGGTGAACTGGCCAAGAGAAGATTGGGCGTATCTTATTTCAAATATGCAGTAGACCCATTTGTATCGGGAGTATATGCCGGCGATCCTATGCGACTTGTAACACGATTCGCTCTACCAAAATTATATAATCTGGAGCATAACTATGGCAGTTTTGTGAAGGGAGCCATTGCCAAATCGAAAGAGAAAAAGACGGAACGTGATCTAAAGGCTACAAAGAAAGTTTTCTCTGCACAAGGTGGTCTGGAGAGATTAGTTGATGCTATGGGCAATAATATAGGTGCGGGTAATATTACCCTTGACGTGATGAATATAGATATACAGCCTGAACAATCTGGATGGAGAGTATCTTATAAATCTGCGGATAGTGAGACTCACTCCATTACGTGCCGAAAAGTAATAACAACGGTAGGCGCTTATTCGTTAAAGTCGCTTTTATCTTTCGTGGGCCAAGAAGAAATAAACAAAATATGTAACTTATACTATGCACCTATTGTACAGGTGAGTGTAGGTATAAATGATGAAGGGCGAAAGATAAGACCATCTTTTGGCGGATTGGTACCATCGTGCGAAGGTATGCCAGTGCTTGGTATACTGTTCCCTTCAGATTGTTTCGACGGAAGAGCTCCTGAGGGATGTTCTCTCTACTCATTCTTTATTGGAGGAGTAAAACATCCGGAGGCAATAAACATGACAGACGGTGAGATAACGGAAACCGTAAAGGCTATGATGCACAAAATGTTGGGATATAATGAAAATGAAGAACCGGATATGATACACATATTCAGACATGAAAGAGCCATCCCACAATATGAAATAAGCACAGGCGAACGATTGGAAACCATCGAGAAACTGGAGAATCAATATCCGGGACTGATACTGGCGGGGAATATAAGAGACGGAATAGGCATGGCCGATAGGATAAGACAAGCAGTAAGGATAGCAAACGATTGTTGTGTTTGTAATTAATTTGGAAAAAGAATGTACTAAAATTGTATCTGTAAAGAAAAATGTTAGAAATATAGTATATCTAACTTTGCTACCGACTAAAAAGATTGTGAATTATGAAAAAGTATTCATTTCTGTCGGAGCCTATGATTGGTATATTCAACGACTCTTTTCCTCCTATTATGGATGGTGTGGCTGTAGCGGCAAAAAATTATGCTTATTGGTTGAATAAGAAAGTGGGCAATACCTGCGTAATAACACCTAACAGTCCTGACGTGGTCTATAATGAGCCTTATCCGGTATATGGATATACGTCGTTGCCGATACCTTTCAGGAAACCTTACCGTTACGGCTTTCCTTATGTTGACAGGCAGTTTATGCAGAAGATGGAACGTATTCCTTTCAAATTGGTACATGCTCACTGTCCTTTCTCTTCGGGCACAATAGCGATGCGTGTTGCCAGACAACAGAATGTTCCCATTATAGCGACCTTCCACTCAAAATACAGACAGGACTTTGAACGTATCATACCTAATAAATTTATCGTAGACTATATCATAAAGAATATAATCAAGTTTTACGATATGGCCGACGAGGTATGGATTCCGCAAGCTGATGTAGAAGATACGATACGTGAATATGGATATAAAGGTCGCGTGGAGGTCGTTGATAATGGTAATGATTTTACTTCGGATAATGACGATACTCTAACAAAGGAGGCATCAAGACATGAATTGGGACTTTCGGCAGAAGATAACGTATTATTGTTTGTAGGTCAGCACATATGGGAGAAAAACACAGGATTTATTATTAATGCTCTGGAAATACTGAAAGAGATGCCTTATAAAATGTTTTTTGTAGGTACCGGATATGCAGCAGACGAAATGAAAGAGATGGTTGTACGCAAAGGACTTTCGGGTAAGGTTACTTTCATCGGACAAATCACTGACAGGGATATACTGAAACGTTACTATGCTGCGGCAGACTTGTTCTTGTTTCCATCAAAATATGATAATGCTCCACTAGTAGTGAGAGAATCCGCGGCAATGAAGACCCCGTCTATACTAATGGCCGGATCTACTTCGGCAGGTATCATAAATGACGGGTTTAATGGTTTCTTATCACAGGATTCTATTTATGATTTCGCAATGACAATAAAAAATCTCATCATGCATAAGGATATTATCGGAAAGGTGGGAATGAATGCATCCAGAACGATTGCCAGGTCGTGGAGTGATGTGATAGATGAGGTGGAATGCAGATATAATGAAATAATAGACAGAAAATGCGTATATTGCGTATAGCACTCCCTATTGTGATAGGGGTGGGACTGACAGCCATAATGTTTCATAAGGAGTTTGACGCGAAGGCTTTCGCACAAATCAGATTTACATGGATGAACATAGCATCGGCTGTACTTGCTATCATATTGATGTTCGGTAGAGATCTGGGACTCTCGTGGAGAATGAGACTTATGTGTAGGCCTCACAATCTTTCATGGCCCGATGCTTTAAAAGAAAACATGCTATGTGAATTCTCTTCAGCTACGACACCTTCGGCTGTAGGAGGAGCCGGACTAATAGCTTTATATCTTAAGGCTTATGGCATACCTGCCGGTAAGGGGGTGGCAATAACCATAACAACGGTATTCCTGGACGAACTGTTTCTTATTATTGCATGTCCTGCAATGTTCCTCTTTTTCGGTTCTGCTGAACTTTTCGGAAAATTCTCAAGTGTTTCTTTTTTCTTTGTTCCTATATATGTCGTTACTGCAATATGGACGGGAATTCTTTATATAGCTATTTTCAAACGTCCGGATTTGATTTGTAATATATTGCTTGGTATTTTCAGTATAAGATTTTTAAGGAGATGGCGGCACAAAATAAAGCGATCAACTAAAGATCTGCGTACGAGTGCTAAAGAGATGAAAAATAAGCCTGCTATATTCTGGACTAAAGCTTTTTTGGCTACATCAATATCCTGGACTTGCAGGTTTCTTGTGGCAGGTGCATTGTTGGCGCCTTTTATTCCGGTTGGCGCACAGACATTGGCTTTTGCCCGTCAACTGATAATGTGGCTGGTCATGTTGGTAAGTCCTACCCCTGGTGGAAGTGGTATAAGCGAGTATGTATTCTCTACATATTATTCGAGTATGGTTACCAATGTAAGTGTTATGTTGATGATAACATGCTTATGGAGAATAATCACATATTATGCCTATTTGGCCGGAGGACTTATAATATTGCCAGGTTGGATTAAAAAGTTCAGGAGCTGAATCTACGAGTCTTATACGGCTATTCATGGATTACTAGTTGAAGATGTTATTATCTACAATTAATTTATAACTTAAAAAAGGCCAGGAATTGCAAGATGCAACCCCCAGCCTCAAGACTTCAAATTATTAACCGAAACATGTGTTTTTTAGTTCATATCATTACCCTTTAGGTTAGGATTATTATTTAGTTCCTCCTGAGGGAATGGATAATACATAGCTTTTTCAGTTCAACCTCCATCTTTTAATGGTTGAAGGTATTTGCTGTTTGATAAACATAATTATGATGCTTCTTTATTAGATTAAGATTGGTTAGCAATATATAGTTGTGTAAAATTATTGAATTTTATTACATAATTACTTATTTTATGTATCACAAAACTTTCATAACGTATCAAAAATATAGTTTATAAGAGATAAACACTTATTTTAAGTTAAAAAGATTGTGTTGACATTCATTTTTAGTCTTTATAAGGTGTATCTTTGTATACTGATTTATAAGAAGTAATAAATGATATAATGCCAGCATATAATATTTCTGCAAACGAACTTTTCGAACGTGTTTCGTATATAATAACTCTGAATGATGATATATCTCACATCAGTATCAATAAAATGATGCATGAGACACTTGTTCTGACTTGTCATGAGGGAATAAAAAATACGAATCAGGCTTTCGGTAATTTATTCTCGCAAGTGGATTTCTTATGTAAGGTCAATAATATATCTGCATCTGACAAAATAGCCATTCAGGATATGCGTCGCCACTCTAACAAGTCTACAGCTTTGAGCCACGATGATATTCTTTACGATGCACGAGCTATGTGTCTGCTCATATCAGCGGTATTCAAAGAAAGTATTCCTTCCTTCCTAATAGGAAAGATCCCTACAGAGAATAGACCGTACTCTAAAAGGGATACTATAAATGCCAGATATATTCGTGGAATAGTAAAACAATGGGATGGGGAATTTATCACACTAACAATAGAACAGGATTCAGAAGATGAATATTTAAAGGTGGATTATTCTGCTGAGGATATGAAATATATAGATGACATACTTAGAGTGGGTATGCAACTGAATCTATTGGATTGTCACCTCGAAAATGGAATAGCAGTACCTAAACTGATAGTTGTTGAGCCTGATTTTATGATTGATATCAGTAGTATTGCTGCCTGCTTTCAGGATTATGGACATCATCCTCTACTATATACAATCAACAGAATGAAGCCAAGAGCTAATACACAGGCTACTCTTCTGGGTAATTTTGCAGGTAGTGCTCTGGATGATATTATCAATCAGGATCACTATCATGTGAATGAAACTATAAAGAACAATTTTAAAGAGAAGGCGCTTGAGTTTTGTACTTGTAATAAATTTGATGGTAATAAGTTTATATTCGATGCTAACACCCAATCAAACAATCTGAAGCAAGTGGTGGTGGAACTATTCAAAACATATGATAAAGATAAAGCTATACTGGAGCCATCGTTTGTCTGTGAGAAATTAGGAATACGTGGACGTGTCGACCTTATGACTTCCGACTGTAAACTGCTAGTGGAACAAAAATCCGGTCGTAATCTTAATATTGAAAATGGGCATCCTAATGAATTCGGAAGTTTCCAACTAGAACCGCATTATGTGCAGTTGTTACTTTATTATGGTATTTTGAAATACAACTTCAATCTTGGGAATAATGCAGTAGACATACGTCTGCTTTACTCTAAGTATCCTCCTGCAGACGGACTTGTAGTAGTCGCTTTTTATCAGCGATTGTTCAGAGAGTCTATAAGATTCAGAAACGAATTGGTAGCTGAAGAACTTGAGATAGCTGATAATGGATTTGAGAGTGTAATAGACGATATCAATCCTGAGACACTGAACATAAAGAAGATGGACAATATGTTCTATCACAATTATCTATATCCCGAAATTGACGCAATCACAAGTCCATTACAGCATATGTCGAAGTTGGAGAGGGCTTATTATTGCACAATGATGACTTTTGTATACCGAGAACAACGTGTTGCCAAGGTTGGATCTCAAGAGGGTGTCAATAATTGCAACGCCGACATATGGAATATGCCTTTATCCGAGAAGAAAGAGACAGGTAATATATATACCGGACTGAATATAATCAGAAAGGAGAGGAGTTCCGACTTTAACGGATATGACCTTATCACGCTGGCTGTGCCTGATCAGGGCGAAGACTTCCTTCCTAATTTCAGAACAGGTGATATGGTATACCTTTATTCATATAGAGAGAATGAGGAGCCTGATGCACGAAAGAATATACTATATAAAGGTATAATTAAGGATATGTGCACAGACCAACTGACTGTCTATCTTAATGATGGTCAGCAAAACCAGAATGTGATAGAATCATGTATGTATAATATTGACGGTAAACATTCTGCAGTATTTGCAATAGAACATGGAGGATCTGATTCTTCAACTAGTGGAGCCGTGCGGTCGTTGCATGATTTTATCACTGCAGAGAGTGGACGTAAAGATTTGCTTATGGCTCAGCGTGAGCCTCGACAAGATAAGTCTCTGCAATTGTCAAGAAGCTATAATGAAAATTATAATGAGATCCTGCTCAAGGCAAAACAAGCCATGGATTACTTCTTGCTGATAGGTCCTCCAGGTACAGGAAAAACATCTATGGCAATAAGGTTTCTTGTGGAAGAAGAACTGACAGACAGCAATTCGAGTATATTACTGACAGCTTACACCAATAGGGCAGTTGATGAGATATGCTCTATGCTGAATGATGCCGGTTGCGACTTCCTTAGAATTGGCAACGAATACAGTTGTGACCCGAGATTCAGAAATAATCTCATTGATAAAGCTATTGATGACTGTCCTAAACTTAGCAACATACGTAGCAAGATTATTAATTCGCGTATAATAGTAGGCACAACGTCAATGCTTGTATCAAAACCATACATATTTAATATTAAGCGTTTCTCTCTGGCTATTGTTGATGAGGCATCACAGATCCTCGAACCTAATATAATAGGTATACTGTCTGCTCATTATAATGAGAACCTTGACGGACAAACGGTGTTACGCAATTGCATTCGTAAATTTATTCTGGTCGGTGATTATAAACAGTTGCCGGCTGTAGTGCAACAGAGCGAGAAAGATTCGGCTGTAAGTGATCCTCTATTGAAAGAAATACACATTACAGATTGCCGCAATTCGCTATTTGAAAGATTGATACGCACTGAAGATAGTGCAGGCAGACAAGACTTTGTCGGAATATTGCACAAACAGGGAAGGATGCATCCTGATATAGCTGAGTTCCCTAATAAGATGTTTTACTTCCGTGAGAGACTTGAACCAGTTCCATGTCCTCACCAGACAGAAACAGAACTTCACTACGACTTGCCTGCACAAGATGAAATGGATAGTATACTGCAGCACAATAGAATGATATTCATTCCTTCTGATTTTTGCAAGACACCTGACATTTCAGAAAAAGTAAATCAAGATGAAGCACGTATCGTAACTGATACCCTGCAACGTATTCATCGATTCTATGGAGAAAAGTTCGACCCTGTCAAGTCTGTTGGCGTAATAGTGCCATACCGCAATCAGATAGCCATGATAAGAAAAGAAATTGAAAAATTAGGTATACCCGAACTGTTGGATATGTCCATAGATACTGTAGAAAGATATCAGGGTAGTCAGAGAGATGTTATTATCTATTCGTTCACAATACAGAATTACTACCAACTTGATTTTCTTACCGGCAACAGCTTTGTAGAAGACGGACACATCATAGACCGCAAGCTGAATGTGGCAATAACAAGAGCTAGAAAGCAAATGATAATTACGGGCAATCCAAAAATACTTTCAGGCAATGCCATTTTTAAAAGTCTCATCGAATTCATTGAGACGAAAATGAAAATATAAAAATATTTAGGGCATAAAAAAAGGGGCTCCGCTGAGTCCCAACCTTTTGTTAACCTTAAATCTAATACTATGAAAAACACGATGCAAAGATATTACAAATCTTGGCATCGTGTAGCATGTTTATCAATTTATTTTTTAAAAGAGGCCCTTTTTTGATTTAAATCAATTATCTTAACAAATCTATTTCTTATAATTGTCTAATCCTTGATTCAGGAACTTCATATAATGATCGATATTCTCATCATAACTGTAAGATTTGGCGAGTAAATTACCATGGTTGTCTAATGCTACATAAAATGGCTGAGCATTAGCCCCGAACTTACTTCTCTGTAGATAACTCCACTTGTCACCTACTGTACGAAGTGTACGTTTTTCTCCATTCTCAGTTATCTCTATTGGCTTAGCCAATTTGGTTTTGTCATCTACATATAGAGAAATCAGGACATAATCTTTAGTCAGTTTCTCTGCTACAGAAGGATCTGTCCATACAGCAGCCTCCATCTTACGACAGTTAACACATCCAAATCCTGTGAAGTCTACGATAACAGGTTTGCCTTCGGCAGCGGCTGCAGCCATACCTTCTTCATAATTTGTATATTTAGCTCTTACCTCACCCTTACTTAGATTGAAGTCTTGTGTGTTCATAGGTGGTGCAAAAGCACTAATTGCTTTGCATGGTGCGCCCCATAGTCCTGGAATCATATATACAGCGAATGCAATCGATACAAGTCCTAACATGATGCATGGTACAGGCATCGGTTTATCTTCTCCACCGGCCAAGTCACTCTGAAACTTAAGTTTACCGATAAGATATAGACCTAGCATACCGAATATTACAATCCATAGTGCCAAGAATACTTCACGATCCATCAGGTGCCATCCATAAGCAAGGTCTGCTACAGAGAAAAATTTCAGTGAGAAAGCCAACTCTATGAAACCTAATACAATCTTTATGGTGTTCATCCATGAACCAGACTTTGGTGCAGATTTTAACCATGTAGGGAACATTGCAAAGAGTGTAAATGGCAAAGCAAGAGCAAGAGCGAATCCGAACATTCCAATTGCCGGTGCGGCAATGTTACCGGTTGACGAAACTCCTACTAGCAAGAAACCTATTATTGGACCAGTACATGAGAATGATACAAGTGTAAGGGTGAATGCCATAAGGAAGATACTTAGTAAGCCACTTGTTGTAGATGCCTTACTGTCTACTGAATTGCTCCATGAAGATGGTAGAGTGATCTCAAACCATCCAAAGAATGATACCGCAAAGACAATAAGCAACAGGCAGAATAGTATATTAAATACAGCACTGGTAGCCAAAGCGTTTAGCGAACTGGCACCGAATATGGCCGTAATCGCAAGCCCTAAAGCTAAGTAAATCACCACAATAGATATACCATATGTAATAGCGTCTCGTATACCACGTTTTTTGTCTTTGTTACGTTTTAGGAAGAAACTAACAGTCATCGGTATAATAGGCCATACACATGGAGTGAACAAAGCTAAAAGTCCTCCGATGAATCCCATAAAGAATATGTACATCCAAGAGTGATTGCTGTTGTTATCATTACCATTAAACTGTTGCATCTCTTTTATGACAGGTTTCCACAAGTCACTCTTTGCAACTATTGTTGATGTATCACGAGCAACACTATCTGTTTTAACTACATTTGCAGTCATTGCTGTATCTGTATTAGCCGTAGTTGTATTATCTACGTCAGCTGCCGTTTTGTCGTCAGTAGGTTGTGGCGCGTCTGCAGGACCTTTGCCGCTGTAGTTGAATTCTACAGATGTAGGAGGCATACAGCTTTGGTCGTTACAAGCGCCATATTCCAAGTAGCCTTTTATATTATATGTTTTTGCTGTGATTTTAAACTTCTGTACAAATTGCACACTACCTTTAAAGTAACGTACTTGCATGTTAAATAATTTATCGAACACGCTTATTTCATCACCGTGAGCTTTCAATCCACCAATTTTCTTTACTCCTTGGGCCTTATCCATATTTATAGTGGCAGATGTAGGACCGCCACCGGCCATGTTAGTAGAATAGACGTGCCATCCTGAACCAATGGTACCGGAGAAAATAACGTCAACCTCTGTAGGAGAAACCTGATTCTGTTTTACAGTAAAATGTACAGGATTTTGCATTTGGGCCATTACTGTAGTGGCGAACAACGCCAGCAGTAATGTAGTGATACTTGTCTTAATTGTTTTCATTATATTTTTGTGTAATTGTTTTTTATAGTTTACAAGACGACTTATGTGTCATTATCTCAAGTACATACTTGTCTGTTTCATCCATTCCCTTGCTGCCTATCTGTGTAAGATTCCGTATGCTTTGGTCTACATCATCATCTATTATACCCTCTACAGATGTAACATATTTGTGCTGCATGGCAAGCATGGCACTCATCACGGCCGTTCCAACGCCTGTGGTAAGTTTGAGAGCGCAACTTGGTTTGGCACCATCGCATATCATACCGGTAAGATTGGCTATCATATTTTTTACAGAATATGATATCTGCTCGTAAGTACCACCCATAAGATATGTTATGCCACAACTACTGCCTGTAGATGCTACCACACAACCACATAGGGCGGATAATGCTCCAAGATTCTGCTTTATATATATGGCTGTTAGATTGCTGAGTATAAGTGCGCGTATAAGTTCTTCCTCCGTGTTGTGATTTTCTTTTGCAAAAACCACTACAGGCATCGTTGTGCATATACCTTGATTACCACTGCCACTGTTGCTCATAACAGGTATCATTGCACCTGCCATACGTGCATCACAGGCACAACTTGTATCAGACAATACTTTAGAGAAGATGCTATCACCCATTATACCCTTTCCCAGAGGACTACACATGGTCTTTCCCAACTCATGTCCGTAGTTTCCTTCCAGTCCCTTAGCGGCGGCATTCTCATTAAGACGTTTTGCCTCAAGTATGAATCTTATGTTATCAATATCTTCTGTTTTAGCAAATTCGTATACCTTATTTAAAGTGAGTTTTACAAATTCAGTATCCGTCTGATCAGTACAGCCCGCTTTATTGTCAAGCATCACCTCATTATCCTTACGCAGATATACAAAATCTGTATGATGCCCCTTGATGATGGCCTCAGATTCATGTCCATCCCCAATACATCGGATAGATATAAAAAGTTTGTCCGGATCTTTTTCTTCAAGTGATATTTTAATTCTGTCTTCAGAGATAAACCTTTTACCATCCTCGACAGATTTACTATTACATCCTTTAAGAACCTCAAGTTCAAGCTCTGATTTCCCTATCAGGGCACCTAGCGCAATTGCGATAGGCAAACCGATCATGCCTGTTCCCGGGATGCCGACCCCCATAGCGTTTTTTATTATGTTTGCACTTAGTCTGGCTTCTATTCTTTCTGGAACTTCACCCAAAATCTCTTTTGCTTTTGCTACACATAGTGCTACAGATATTGGTTCTGTGCAACCGATTGCAGGAACTACCTGCTTATGTATAAGCTCTAAAATAGCTTTTCTTTCGTCTTCGTTTAGCATATAAATGCAATAAAATTGTATTTTTGTGACTGCAAAAGTATAAATAAAATTCACCACACGCAACTTTTTGTCATTAAAAATTTGGTTTATTCGAAATAATTATATACTTTTGCAAAAGTAAGGATTAAAACGGACATTATAGAAAAAGGATTCCGACATGAGAAATTGTCGGAATTCTTTGTTTTGTTTTGTTCACCAAGAAATACTATATTAACTATAAAATAAAAAATTACAATTATGGCTTACATGTCACAAGAGGGTTACGAGAAATTAGTAGCCGAGTTGAAACAGCTAGAGACTGTTGAGCGCCCTAAGGCATCAGCCGCTATTGCAGAGGCTCGCGACAAGGGTGATTTGAGTGAAAATTCAGAGTATGATGCGGCCAAAGAAGCGCAAGCGCATCTGGAAGACAAAATTAACAAGATCAAATTAGCTATATCAGATGCAAAGATAGTAGACACTTCACGTCTGAGCACTGATACGATACAGATTTTGTCTAAAGTTGATATGACTAATCTTACTAACAAGGCAAAGATGAGTTACACTATCGTAAGTGAGAGTGAGGCTAATCTGCGAGAAGGTAAGATCTCTATCCATACTCCTATAGCACAGGGTCTGCTTGGTAAGAAAGTAGGAGACGAAGTAGAAATAAAGATTCCAAGAGGCACAATCAAATTACGCATTGACAAAATTTCAATCTAGATTATGGCAGACATTTTTTCAAAGATTGCAGCAGGCGAGATACCAAGTTATAAATGTGCCGAGAACGATAAGTTCTATGCATTTTTGGATATAAACCCTTTAGTAAAAGGACATACGCTTGTTATACCTCGTCGTGAGGTAGATTATATTTTTGATATGACCGACGACGAGTTGGCCGAGATGGTTGTTTTTGCTAAGAAGGTGGCTATTGCCATCAAGAAAGCTTATCCATGCGTCAAAGTTGGAGTCGCAGTATTAGGACTTGAAGTAGCGCATGCGCATATACACCTCGTACCTATGAATTCAGAAAAGGATATGATATTCTCTAATCCTAAGTTGAAACTCTCAGAAGAAGAGTTTCAAGAAATTTCCGGTAACATATACAAAGCTTTTACAGCTGAGTAATATATAATAAAGGGCGGTATTTGAGTACCGCCCTTTATTATATATCTACTTTTTTATACAAAATCATCTCCCAGTTTTATCTGAACTTCGTTTACATATTTACGTATCAATGCCGAAGAGTCTTCTTTCTTGCATATCAGCAATACATTATCCTTCTCAGCAACAATCGTATCTTCCAGACCATTAATGACAGCCAGTTTCCCTTTAGGAATCTTTATAACATTGTTATGGCAGTTCTCCATTATTACGTCAGAGTCTATTACGACATTCTCATCCGTACCATTACTCATATTCTCATATATGGAGTGCCATGTACCGATATCAGCCCATCCGAAATTGCATATCATTACATACACATTATCAGACTTGTCAAGCACACCATAGTCTATTGATACATTAGGATATAGCGAGAAATGATCTTTGATAAATTCAGATTCACTTTCAAAGTCGAATTTATCTACAGACTCATCATATTCTTTCAATATAGGTGGTAGAAAATTATGGAAGCATCTCTTTATGCACCTATTATTAGCAAGGAATAGACCCGTATTCCAATAGAACTCACCGTTCTCCATGAACATCTTTGCAAATTCACGTTCAGGTTTTTCAGTAAACGACTTTACCTTATACACATCTTCTGTATCAGATTTTTCACCTATCTGTATATATCCATATCCCGGTTCCGGGCGTGTAGGTTTAATACCCATAGTGAGCATACGTTCATTTTTCTCAACGAATTCGAATCCCTGTATGATATTCTTTTCGAAGACATCGTTATTAAAGACAAGCTGATCTGATGGAGCTACAAGAATATTTGCATTAGGATTAATAGATGATATACGGTGGTTGGCCCAAGCCAGACTTGGAGCCGTATTTCTGTTTACGGGTTCATCTAGAATATTCGACTTCTGTATATCTGGCAATTGCTGTCTCACCAAATTCACATAATCTTGGTTAGTACTTATAAAGATGTTCTCTTTAGGTATAAATTTAGTAAACCTGTCATAAGTTTGCTGTAATTGAGTACGTCCAGTTCCAAAGAAATCTATAAACTGTTTCGGGTAATTCTCACGGCTGCAAGGCCATAGACGCCTTCCTTTTCCACCAGCGAGTATTACACAAAAATTGTTTTGTGGGTTGTTCATACTATTGTTATTTATATTTGACCACTAAGTTAGATAATATAAATGATATGAACAAAGATTTTAAGTTTTTTTCTACTAAAAATTTGCAGGTTCAATTTTTATTAGTACCTTTGCACCCGCTACACGCCCAGATGGCGGAATTGGTAGACGCGCTGGTCTCAAACACCAGTGGAGCAATTCATCCCGGTTCGATCCCGGGTCTGGGTACAACGCTGAAAGCTAGGTAATTGATTATTCAATACTTAGCTTTTTTGTTTTTGCTCAACATTTTGGATATATCGCCAATAAGTTCATCTTACATATCAGCCGGCGTAGCAGTAATTCTCCAGCTACGCTATTTTACTTTGAGTCCGACATCCTTGCATGCACTTGCAAAAAAGCATTTATCTATTGTAACTTAGCCTATTTTCTTGAGCAGGTGATAAATTATATTTGTTACAAACTTAATCACTTTTTTAATATTTTTGTTTTTCATAAGAAATATATGTATATTTGCATTTAAATTTCACAGTAATACAAGTAAGTTGTGATTAATTGATATGACGATTACCATAAAATATTTTTTGTGCATTATATGTACTATGTTTATAATTGGTTGTAATAGAACACCAATCGAACAGTTATTGTCTGCTTCTGAAAAATGTATTGAAACACATCCTGATTCTTCATTACAGGTTTTACGTCATATTAAGTATTCCAACATTAATAATGATAAAGATAAAGCATTATATGGACTATTATATTCAGAAGTTGCATACAAATTATGCATTCATCTGAGTTCATACTCAATGATTGACTATAGTATAAAGTACTACAAAAATAGCCATAATCAAAAACGACTAGCAAACGCATTATATTACAAAGCATCAATAATATATGAGAGGAAACAACAAACAGAGGCAACTATGGATGCCAAAGAAGCTGAAGAATTGGCATTAGATACCAATGACGAACTATTAAAAAACAAAATATATGATTTTCTATGTTACATTAATTCAAATGCAAAATACTATGATTTAGAGTTAGAATATGCAAAGAAAATGCTGAAAAGTTCGGTGAAATTATCAGATAATGAGTTAATATCACGTGGCTATGCACTTGTAGCTAATGCATATAGTTCATTAGGACAACCGGATAAAGCATATTTATTCTTTAAGAAAAGCTTATATGGAATTAAAAGCTTTGATAAGAATGAGCAGGCAATAATTCTAGGCAATATCGGCAGTATTTGTTTCGAACTTGGTAAGTACAAAGAATCTGAATATTATACGACCAAATCGATTGAATTATATAAAACGACAGTAGATCATCTGACAATAGGTAAGATGAAATTCAATAATGGTCAGGAAAAACAGGTTATTAAATACTGGAATAATGGTCCGACAATTAATGATTCGGAAAAAGAAATCGCAATGTATGAATCCTTAGTAAACTATTATACCAATAAGCATAATTACAAAAATGCGTATATACTATCAAATAAATTATACAAAATAGAAAATAATATTCATAAAAAGAATTTAAGACAAAGAGTATTGGAAATCCAATCAAAATATGATAAAGAGAAATCTGAAAGAATTTTATATAGAAAAATAGCTATACTGCTTTTAGTCATCGCAATCTTAGTAGTAACACTATCTATCTTTTTTTATTATCACAGGAAAAAAATTAAAAGATACATATATAATATAAGATTATTCAAGAGTAAAGCATATAGATATTCCACTGAAATAGATTCATGCTATAAGAAAATTAATGAATTAAAGAATTCCAATAACAGCAATGGAAGGCTTGTTAATAAGCTAACCAATAAAATAGAATTATCACATCAGTCTATCATAGACAGTTTACGAAACGGATATAAGATTTATGAAGCAATTAAGGACAAAAAATCAATAGTGCACTATACAGATGCAGATTTGAAATGCATAATTGATTTTTATAAAGTTATAAAGAATGACATATTTGATACATGGACAGAACAGTATCATGATTTACGAGTTAGGCAATACTTATTCTTGATACTTGAAGATATGGAATTTAAAGATAGTGATATTGCATACATTCTTGGTGTAAGCGATTCAACAGTTCGCTCTATTAGGTCTAGATTAAAGAAGAAAAAGGAAGTCTAAAAAAAGCAGCGAACCTCTCTATTATGAGAGACTCACCGCTCTATTATATTTTTATAAATGTGAAGATAAAAGTAATAATTAAGTTAATTCCCCAATATCTGGACTGTATTTATCGCATATATACCATGATTATTATTTTGACTTTGGTATAGTGGATCATTGTCTAGCGACACCTGCTTTCCATCAACCTCACATTTGTATGCTTCGTAATACCCTCTACCATAAATGTGAATATACCATTTAATTGTATGTGTCTTGTCATTACCAAATATTTTATGGCTTTTCATATTTACTACATACGATTCATCGTGCTTAGTAGACCCTTTGCCTTCATTCCATATATCTGCATCTACAAAAGAGGTGCGCAACATAGTACCAAGCTTTTCATAGTGATAATCTGGGTTATCTTTACTATTCCATGACTCGTTTGCGCGAATCCAAAGTTCACTGATTGTCTCTAATAATTTATTATCGCTAACACGATAACACTTTACGTCGATTTCACCATTATCAATATTCAAAATCCTTTCATCTTTATTTACATCCCCTATTATATTCAAGGAGTCGAGTATATTTGTTCCATTTGGACTTTCAAATCTAACAAACAACGTAAAAGGTGATATTCCAAATGGGCCATCATTTTCTACTTTATCACAGGATGTGAATGTTGGCATTATTGACAAGACCAACATAAACATTAATATATTTCTTAAAAATTTCTTCATCTTTTTATTTTATAAATGTTGCTGTTTTTAGTTTGTATCTGTAGTCCTCACTCCTAGTTGTAGATTTTGCACCGTCATCATAAACGGGATCCTGTTCCGCATTTAAGACATCACTTAAGAAGTAGCCGTTTCTGTCTCCACCCCAACCCCAGTTACAATGTACATACTTAGACTCCTTGTCATTCTTAACTTGATTAATATATCCATCAATGACCCAGGCATGTCCATCCACATATTGTTTGAATACAAATCCGACATGATAATAGCGTCCATCTCCTCTCATGAGAATAATTCTATTGCCTTTTTTTAGATCTGAGATTACATTGTCTATGTCATAATCATTCAAACCTGAAATATCGAATCCATAAAAACGTCTCATTTTATATATAGCATCACCTGTATCTGCAGAAGTACCACCATTAGTATAATTAGCATCAAATACCCCTCCCCAAAACCTCATTAGTCTGGCTACCTGTTCGGTTGCATCGGCTGAAATAATATATCCACCAGATTCTTTGCATTCATTGTTTATTTTAGCCCAGTTCATTGTAGCCTCACCAACTTCTTGATCATTATTATATGAGTATTTTATACGAGATGATGGCATTCCAATATATGAACATATTTGAGATATAGCAGTTATAACACATCCCGTGAAAGAGCCCGGACAATATTTATTGTAAGGAGAACGTTGGTCCCATTTAGTAGTAAGCAAAGGAGACATTACTTCGAATTTATCAGGGATACTTGTTGAAGAGCCACCACTCTCGTCATCCGTATCAATACGAAGTCTTGGTCCTTTAGCTCCTATTTCTTTCTCAATCATTCCATCTATGAAAGCATTAAAGCCAGCATTTGTAGTATCAGCTTCATTATATGAATAATTACCCTTTTCTACTAATGCAAGAATGGGTTTTTCACGATCATCTGTGGATGCAATAGCAAATCCACAACTATCTTTAAAATTAACGACATAGAATAAAGTATCCAAATTCACATTAGAGCTTGCTCTTGTGCCTCTAGGTAGAGATATTGCCTCTACATTTGCGATACTAACGTTAGATGGAAAAGCTCTGGTACCTTTATTCATATTTGCAATAAAGTCCATTACATTTGCTTTGGCTTCTTCAATCGTTACTTTGTTTTCATGATCAGATGGATTGTTAACACTTAGTTGGTCTTCTTGGTTGCATGATATCAATCCAATTGCAGCCAAAATTAGAAATAAAATTTTTCTTTCTAAAGTTTTCATAAGTTATATTTTTGTGTAATACTGATCATAACAAATAAGTCAAAATAAGATATTTTTCAAAATCGAATAAGGATAATATATAATACCTTTCATGGAATATTTAATACAAAGGTATAATAAAAAATAACTTAAACAAAACTCACTTGGAGAGGATGTTGCAATAGTGGAAAACTAAATCATTGAAATTTAGATAATTATACAGGTCTGCGGCATTTTTTGAAGCGTTTTTGCAACAAAGAAAGTCTATTAAAAGATTAATTTATATCCCACACCTCTTACATTAATAATTCTGATATTATTATCTTTCGACATTTTGTGACGAAGTTTGGTGATAAACACCTGAAGACTACGAGTATTAAAAAAACTGTCATCACCCCACAACTGAAGAAGAATATCTTTGGTTTCAACAACAGAGTCTTTATTCTCCGCTAACATCCGTAGAATTTCCGTTTCGCGATGAGATAATTCCTCAGAACAGCTACCATAGATAAGCTTTTCTGTCTTGGTATTCAACTGATATTGTCCAATGGTTATTTCTTTATTCAGATCTATAGAATGATTAATAGTCTGATAAAGTCCTGTTCGCTTGGCCAGAGCCTTAATACGTACTATCAATTCCTGCATACCAAAAGGCTTCTTTAGATAATCATTGGCCCCTAACTCAAATCCTTTAACAACGTCGTTGATGGCAGAGCGAGCCGTAAGAAACAATACCGGCGTTACTGGATCAATTTTACGTATCCTCCGTACCATTTCAAATCCATCCATCTTTGGCATCATCACATCAGCAACAATGACATCCGGCTTTGACTCATTAAATAGCCGTAGACCTTCTTCGCCATCTGCTGCAGTAGTGATTTCAAAGCCTTGCGCATCTAGTGTATCCTTGATAATCATGGCCAGGGTGGTCTCATCTTCAACCAGCAATACTCTTATATCATCCATTGAATCTCAGTTTAAAAGTTGTACCCTTGGATGGCTCACTCTCCACGTCAATCGAACCATTAAATTTGTCCATCATACTCTTCACGTAGTATAGTCCAAGTCCATAACCCTTAACGTTTTGCACATTTCCATGAGGCACCCGATAGAACTTATCGAAAATATATTTCTGCTTGTCTTGTTCTATACCAATACCATGATCGGTAATATCTATCTCTATAAAATCATCACAACGATTAGCTGTTATCAAGATAACCGCTTTCTCTTTAGAATATTTTACTGCATTATCCAATAGATTACTAATTATATTTGAGAAGTGCGAGAAATCAGCCTTCACGGTTAAGCTCTTTTGAATGTCAATAGTAATATCTACCGGTTTGTCTGCCTTCAACTTTTGTTGTGCAATAAGATGTTGAATAACCCCAAGTACATCCACATCCTCTATCTTTAGACTCATGGTCTTTCGTCTTTCCATGCTCATGTATAAGATTTGTTCAACTAGACCGGAAAGGCGTTTCAATTGCTCTTGGGTGATAGAAAGATACTTTTTGGTTTTCTCTGTATCATTGGTGCCATTAAAGTTGAGTAGAACATCATTTGCTGCATAAGCTACTGCTATGGGAGTCTTCAGTTCGTGAGTCATATTATTTGTAAAGTCGCTTTTCATCTCATCCAGAGTCTTTTGCTTCATGATGGTATGTATCAGATACCAAAAAACAAACATCAAGACAATAAGAATTATGAATGATGTTGCCAATATTCCACTCATCTGGCGGAGAACCACAGTCGTGGTTGGTGGCAGCAATAATACATATGAGTAACTCTTATCTGGGTCAATAGACAATTTCACGGTGTCTGTGTATTCATAGTTCGATTCGCCAAAAGAGGCAAGAGTCTTTGGGAGAACCTTCTTCTCTCCATCTTTCTTATAATAGTGAATGTATAATAATCGGCGTGGGGTGTTGATACCAAGTGAATCAAGTCTTCTGTTAAGCAATTTGTTAAAGTATCTCACATTTATATTTTTCATGAGGTCAAGCCCTGAATGGATGCCCTGCTGCATATAGATTTCAAACTGCATTATGCCTTTAGGATTACGTAACATTGTGGAAAGATCAAGATCAGAAATTTCTGTACTAGTTACGTAATTGTTGTTTTCAGTATGGTCTTTTAGCTGTGATTTATTTTTTACCGTTGTAGAATGATCTTTAGCATTTACTTCCACACTGATATTCATTTGTCCATGCTTTCTATCCTTCTCTTTGCGCAATATCTCAATACGATGAAATATTTCATCATAATCAGATAGTCTGACGGTTTCCTTGATATCACTTTTTATCTTGCTTTGCATAGTGCCATAAAGTCCTATCAGCCAATAGGCTTGATAAGTAAATATTACCGTTAAGGCAATAATAACCAAAATTACGATATGTTTCAATGACAGTTTCATGATTGCAAAGATAATCATTTTTAGTATACTAAGGTAAAAGTGATAAGACTAAATAACTTTTCTCTTAAGACTTGATAAGCCAAAATGATTTGTTTACATATGTAATCACTGTAACTTTGCAGCATCAAATAAAAAATTAAGAAGATTATGAGAAAATTTTTATTATTAACGTCCTTATCTTTGGCATTAACAGCCAGTGCGCAGTCTGTTGATTCATTGCGTATGGATAGCATTATCCACCAGCTGCCCGATGTTGTCGTTAAGGGTGAACGACCTATTGCCAAGGTTAAGGGAAGTGCTATTATATATGATTTGCCAAGACTGATAGAAAAGAAATCTGTTGATAATATATATGATGCTGTTAAAGAGCTTCCCGGTGTTATTGAGCAAAACGAAAAAATAACACTTGGCGGTATACCTACAACAGTAATCCTAGATGGAAAAGTTACTACGATGACTTCAACAGAATTAAATTCTCTCTTGCGGAGTCTTCCTGCCAATAGTATAGCTAAAGCCGAAGTAATGTATAATGCACCTGCAAAGATGCAGGTACGTGGAGCTGTCATTAACATTGTGCTTAAGCATCATACTGACGGAAGTACTCCGCTGCAAGGAGAAGTTAATATGGCATTGAATCAAAAGCATGATGCCAGGTTCGGAGAACGAGCCTCTTTATTGTATAGCAAAGGAAAACTGTCTATTGATGGAATGTATCTGCATAGTCACGGCAAAGATTATTCATGGACAGACGAGACCAGTCATCATAGTCTAGACGATGGTTCTGTACATGATATTATTTCAAATGAGATCTCACGCAACCGTGAATATGGTGATCAGTTTCGCTTTGGTCTGGATTATCGTTTTGCAGATAATAATACACTTAGCTTTATCTATAATGGTGTATATAATCATAAACATGACTCTCAGGATATGTCAGGTAGCATACTCGGTCAGACAGACATATTTGGTCATAACTGGCTTCACAATCTACGAATGGACTATAATGCCCCATTTGGCCTGAAGGTCGGAGCAGAAATGACATATTATCATAATCCCGAGAATCAATTTCTCAACAGCAGTCTGCCTACCGGTAAACTTTGCTATAATGTTGATAACAATCAGAAAGTAAATAGATGGAAGTTTTTTCTTTCACAAGAACATCATTTAGGCAAAGACTGGAATCTTAATTATGGCGTAATTTATACCACCAGCATTAATAGCAGTTCGCAATTCTATGTCGATGCAAATTCAACAACCGGCGAAGAGCCTACAAATAGCTCTACTCACCAGTCTGAAAACGATGTAAACCTCTATGTAGGCTTTGATAAAAGTTTCGGAAGCAAGTTGACTACAGAGGCATCTGTTGCAGCAGAGTACTACCATTCTCCCAATTGGCATCATTGGGATTTCTTTCCTACCTTTAATATTACTTATATGCCAAAGCAGGGTCACGTATTGCAGGTTGGGCTGAGTTATGACCGTACCTATCCTGAATATTGGGCTATGACTAACTTTACCACATTCAGCAATGGTGGATATAATGAGATTACAGGTAATCCTAATTTAAAACCTACTGATGAGTATCAGTTTCAGACGGTATATGTAATGAAAAGCAAATATCAATTAATAGGATGGTTTAACTACGCCAATAATTATTTTGTGCAGTCACCATATCAACGCCATGACCGATTAGCTATCAGTTATCAGTCGCAAAACTTTAATTTCCAGCAACAAGCAGGTCTACAGGCTATTGTACCTTTTAAAGTATCACAATTGCTAGATAGTAGAGTGACATTAACAGGCGCATGGCAGCGTGAGAAAGACGATCATTTCTATGATATTAGTTTTGACCGTCATGTCTTTTTTGTAATGGCAAACATCAACAACAACATCACACTTTCTACGAGTCCGGATATAACCCTGTCTGTTGATGGTATGATTCGTTCTAAATCTATCCAGGCTACTTATAACCTGCCTGCTTCCGGTGATGTAAATCTCAGTACGCGGTGGCTCTTTTTGAAAAAACATGCCATAATTCGTATTTTCTGTAATGACATTTTCCAGACTTCTGTCATCAATCCACGTATCAATTACGATCGACAGAACCTAAGTATGGATTTCTCTTGTTATCGTGAATTCGGCGTTTCATTCACTTATAAATTTGGAGGGTATAAAGAGAAAAAGCATCAGGCCATTGACACATCAAGGTTTAAACAGTAATAATCAAAATGAGTCACTTATTGTCAATGTAAGTGGCTCATTTTGTTTTAAGCTTATAACGCCATCATATATTTTATTCTTTTCATTTATTTTCATATCAGAAGTTGTGTGATACACCTTCATCTGATAAATGCCAACATTCATATTCTCTATTTTAAAATCAACATCATATTGACATACGCAATCTGTAAGCATATCTTTTTCGGGATATAGTATCAATACAATTTGGGCGTCTTTGCATATAGCATTAACATGAAATTTTCCGATGATACAATTGTCTTTTACATCTTTAAATTGAGCACTCGCTATGCCATCATTCCCTAATGTTATATTCATGGTCGTTTTTTTATTAAAATTGTTTTCGTAAAACTCTGGGCGAGTGTCTTTTTTTGATAGAGACGTCTTGCAATCCGACGTGTTTACATCAGATACTCTAATGTTATCTACTATAGCCTTTTCTGTTGTACATCCGGTTATAATCACTAAAATGCAACTGATTAAAATCTTTTTCATATAGATTGTTTATAAAATTATTATGAAGTTATCACTTTCATCTTCCCCACAATGCAGGTAAAGGTAAATGACATTTATTCGTAGTATATTTCTATTAATGAATAAACATCTTTTTTATTATAGAGCTTTATTATATGAAAAGGCTGCATTATTATTAAAAAAGTAAATAGAAACTTTAACTTTTTTTCAAATAATTCCAAGCAAGATTTATCATTTTCCGGATTTAATATTTAGAAAACAAAAATCAAATTAGTATGAAACAAGTATTTTATTTATTATTTGGCGCTATTGTTCTTTTGGGAACAACATGCTTGCAATCTTGTACAGAAAATAATGATTATTATTATAATTCTGTCAACTTTCCTAATGCTTTGGTTACTATTAAAACAAACCCTGCCGACGGGAATGTTTTCTTTCAATTGGATGATTCAACAACAATTCTGCCCACAAATATTAAGACATCTCCTTATGGTAATAAGGAAGTGAGAGCCTTAACTAATTTCCAAATAGCGCAAGGGCAGTCAGGACATTATTCTAAATGTGCCTATGTTAATTGGGTTGATACTATCTTAACAAAGAATATGGCCAAAAACTTGAACGACCAGAATAATGCTGTATATGGAAACGATCCTATCGAAATTATAAAAGATTGGACAACCCTAGTAGAAGATGGATATTTGACTTTAAGATTTAGTACCTATTTCGGAAATGGTAATAAACATATTATCAATTTAGTTAGCACAAATAATCCATACGAAATAGAATTACATCACAATGCAGCAGGTGATACAAGAGGAGTGATGCGTGATGGTCTTATAGCATTCAGATTAAACGACTTACCCGATACAAAAGGTAAAGTAGTAGACCTAACCTTGAAATGGCAATCTTTCGATGGAGTAAAGAGTGCAACATTCAAGTATTGTACACGTAAATAAATTCCAATAACAGGAGTTTCAGTAACTTAACTTATAATATAATAATATAGGTATAGAATATATTTGCGGTAAAGATGTTTGCGTCTATGTATAACCTGTTTTAAGAGTAAATATAAATAAGAAAACAATGAACAAAAAGAATGTGTTTCTATTTTGCATGGCAATGATTTTTTTATCATCTTGCACAACTATTAAGTCAGTGGATTATACAGAAGCCAATAACTATTTTCACCGCAATGATGCTTCTTTGCCAGGCAGTCTGAAAATTACCTCTCAAGAAGAGTTTAACAGACAATTCGGTATGGCTGCATTTATGGGTGATAAAGGTAAGCCAACAAAAATTGACTTTCAAAAAAGTTTTGTTATTATAAAGGTCCTTCCTGTAACAGATTTTCAAACGACTCTAGCCCCGGTATCTTTAAAGAAAGTTAGAGATAAACAACTCCGATTGACCTATACATTAAGGCGGGGCAAAGAGCAGTCATTCTCAACGCAACCTATATTTATCCTAGTCGTTGACAATAAATATAAAGATTTTGAGATAATTGAGAATCCTATATAAATAGTTTCTGAAACTCGTTGGTTTTGCATATTGCTTACATTAGCGGGGTGATAATTATTTTAATCTAGTATAAAAAAGAACGATATTTTCATAAAATTACTATCTTTGTAAAAATGTAAAGCCATGTACGCAGATTTTAAATGTGCTCATAACTTTTCGATATTTATTTAATATTAATTATTGTTGTTATGAAATCTAATTTTATTACAAAACTGTTTGGGCTAGCTGTTATCTTTTTAGCAACTTTGATGTTTTCCTGTAGTGATGACAACCATGGTAAAACTGTTGTTATGGATGTATCTCCTAATCTAGTTTGGGTAGGAGTGAGACCCCCGGGACGAGCTAATGATTCTGCCCAGGTAATGAAGTGTCTTGTAGAAGGTACAAACCAAGATTTATATATAGGTAGAAGTAAAATTGAAGGATTTGAGTATGCTGAAGGATTTACATATAAGTTGCTTGTAAGAATAATGCCTATTGAAAATCCTCCTGCAGACGGATATACGGATAGATATGAATTGCTAAAAATAATATCCAAGCAAAATAATTGACATAATGTTAATCATATAGGGTATATCTTACTCAATATATTAAGATGTTATTCGTATATGATTTCTATTCAAATAACCCAATAAAAAACGATACAATTTATGTAGTCCAATGACATAAACTGTGTCGTTTTTTTGTTCTTTTATTTATTTGTGCCTTTGTACCTTTGCATCATCAAAATTTGCATGTTACCATATCGAAAGTTATAAGTTAATGAATTTGATGGGCAAGTGAGTGGATACATGTGAGCTACTCAGACCCCTCAAGGCATTTTTAGACCCAAATAAAGAGTACGAAAAAGAAGAAATTAGGCTACCTTCAGATAGGCCGCAAGTTGATAAAAAGTAATAGGGGAATGGACCTGAATATGCTAAAAAGACGATTTCATCTTCCAACTCATCTTCGGAAATGACTTCCAACTCATTTTCAACGTTGCATAATAAGGTATGCCCGCGAGCGGGCGCGTAACTGATACAAGATACAAAATACAAGATAAAAGAAAATACTGGTACTGGTGTACCAGTAAAAGAAAACATCACCATCACCACAGATTTTTGTAATTTAATAGAAGATATTTTTCACTCTCCAAACAAGCTTTCGAATCTAGGACAAAGAATGTCTCTTTGATATCCTCGAACAAGCTAATCAAAGCATTCGTGAAATGCCGTAATTATAGACGAGATTGATATTAAAATAAAAAGATTAACGTATAAAATCCATGAGAAAAGACTCATACTCGATTATTGCAGAAAAATCAATAAACATAATTTGTAGATAAAATGAACAAAAATAGTCTCTGCACTTTGCAGAATAAATAAAAAAATAACTACCACTTTACCACTGGGTGAACTAAATAACTGAATACTAATACAATACAACTTTGCAATGATCAGTATAAATGCCACAAAAAGTCACTCAAGTACCACTTGGAGCATAGCTTTAACCTTGTCAAAGCATAGTTCCAACCTTGTCAAAGCATAGCTCCAATGGCCTAAAAGCTATCTTCCTGATGTGTCGAATGATAGCTCCGAGTGATACCTTCGTGGTATTTTGTGGTATATAGAAATGCCTGAAACCTCGATAAACAAAGGGCAAGTGGTATAGTGACACTTATTTATAAAAAAACTACTTTGGAAAAATTCAAAATGGTGACACGAAGAGGTGAATCTGTTATTAATGCCCTTGTAAACGGATCTGATTAATATCCAAAAGAAACTAAGATATCCGGCGAAAATGGCTTTTAGCTATAAAATCTGAGGCAAAATGGGGCATTTTTTTTAACGAATGGAGAAAATTGTATATCTTTGCAGATGATAATGAGTAAATAATATACAGCAAACTTGTAAACGTGTTTTTTAAAGAAATAGACTTTTGAAATGAAGATTATAAAGTATTATAGCATATTGATCGCAATCTTTATATCAACCTTTAGCGTAACGGCAAAGGCTGATATCATAAAACTGCCGTATACCCCGCAGAGCATAAAAATTAGCAAAGACAGTACCTTTGCGATGATTGCTTTCGGCGATGATATACCTGAAGGCGAAAAACTTAATAGTAGACGTATCGGACTCTTTGACTTAACTCAAAATAGATTGCTTATGTTAAAGACTAAAGACAAAGTATCGCATGTATACGATAACAACTTCAATCTAGTAGATACATATCCTCCCTGTAGCTATTACTTTCGTAAAGAAGAGGCTCAATTGTATTTTGTCCGTCATATGGATAAAGCGAAAAATATTATCCAACTTCAGAATAAACTAATATGTTCTGTAGACAATAATCTGTATATAGAGTAGCTGATTTAGATATAATTATTGGTGTTTGTCATGAATGATACAAATAGGAAACAATTTGTTATATTCTGCAAAGAATATGCAATAAATTGACTTGTATGTATGATTATATTGTTATAACTTTGCATCGATTTAATATTATCAAAATCTACAAATAATGAATAAGAAAGTTTTAATGGCTACGGCCCTTATGTTTATGTCTATTGGTGCTGCCAAGGCTCAAAAGGCTGACTTCAGTTACTTTAAGTATACTGGCAATGACAGCCGCTTCGATAAAAAAATAGATAGGAACAATCAGTATCTTAATCCTATCATGGCAGGATTCTATCCAGACCCATCTATATGCAGAAAAGGGGATACTTATTATTTGGTAAATTCATCTTTTAGCTTCTTCCCCGGTGTGCCAATCTCTACCAGTAAAGATCTGGTAAACTGGAAACAGATGGGATTTGTACTCGATCGTCAGTCACAACTGCCTCTGGGACGTCAGAAAGTGTCGGGAGGTATATTTGCACCTGCAATAACATATAACAAGAAGAACAAAACATTCTATATGATAACCACTAACGTGGGAATGGGAAACTTCTTCGTTAAGACAAAAGACCCTGCTAAAGGATGGAGCGAACCTATAATCCTGCCTCATGTGGTTGGCATAGACCCTTCGTTCTGCTTCGATGATAACGGCAAGGCTTATATCGTAAATAATGATGAACCTGTAGGCGGACACGACTGGGTCGGCGAGCGTTCTATCGTATGTCATGAATTCAGCGTAAAGGGTGACAGCACAGTAGGACCATCAAGAGAAATTTTAAGAGGTGGTACTCATCTTGAGAATCATCCTATCTGGATAGAAGGACCGCATATGTTCAAGTATAATGGCTTCTATTATCTGATGTGTGCAGAGGGTGGTACAGGTTCTTGGCATTCTGAGGTTATCCTGCGTAGTAAGAATCCTTTCGGACCATTCGAGTCTTACAGTGGCAACCCTATTCTGACACAGCGTCAGGGTCTTGACCCTAATCGTCCTGATTTCGTATCAAGTGCAGGCCATGCTGATATAGTTCAGACTCCTAACGGTCAGTGGTGGGCAGTGTTCTTGGGATGCCGTCCTTATGAGGAAGACTTCTATAACACAGGTCGTGATACCTATCTGTTGCCTGTAACATGGAAGAACGGATGGCCTGTAATACTAGAGAGTGGTAAGGCTATTCCTACTGTAAATAATAAGAAGGGACTACAGCCTACAGAGAACTACAACACCGGTAACTTTAGCTATGAAGATAATTTCGGAACAGATAATCTTAACATCAGATGGATATTCTTACGCAATCCTAAGAATAAATTCTACTCTTTGGGTTCTGACGGACTTACAATTGATCCGCAACCTGTAAATATTTCACAGAGCGAATCTCCTTCAGCTATCTTCTGCCGTCAGCAGCATACTACTTTCACTGCAGAAACCGAATTGACCTATATGCCTAGTTCATCTAAAGACTTAGCCGGACTGGCTCTGTTGCAGAACGAACAATATAACTTTGTGTTCGGCAAGACAAAGAAAGGCAATGACGTGATGATAACATTGCAGCGCTCAGAGAAAACAAATGTAACAGTAGCTTCTGTCAAACTAAGTGCTGAGGATGCACAGAAACCACTAAAACTTAAGGTAAGTGGTAACGGAAGATATTATGATTTCTTCTATGCAGTGGGCAATGGTCCATGGCAGACTCTTGCACTGGGTACTGATGCTATCAATCTTAGTACAGGACGCTCAGGAGGTTTCATAGGGGCATGTATTGGCCTTTATGCTACTTCGGCTAACGAATAAACTTTAATATTATTTTCAATAATGAGCCATCGAACTCTTACTAATGAGTGACGATGGCTCGTATTGTTATTTATAATTTGATAATAAAAGGTACCGATAAATTTTTAATTATGAGAACAACACTTACGATTGCATTATTCTTATTATCTGCATTACTGCCAGTACAGATTGCGGGTAAGCATGTCAACGACAGTTTCCGTCCGGGAGCATTATGGTTGGACGATAGTGGTAGGCATATCAATGCACACGGTGGTGGCATAATTAATTATAAGGGTACTTATTACTGGTTTGGTGAGCATAAAGCTGACACTACCAGTTCGGCTATGGTGGGGGTTACTTGTTACTCTTCTAAGAATCTGCTGGACTGGAAGAATTGTGGCGTGGCTTTGTCTGTGTCGGATGATCCGAACAGTGATATTGTAAGAGGATGTATACTGGAACGTCCTAAAGTGGTGTATAATGCCAAGACCCGTAAATTCGTTATGTGGTTTCATCTGGAGTTAAAAGGACATGACTATTCGGCTGCCCGTTATGGGGTAGCTATAAGTGATAAAGTAGAGGGACCGTATCGCTACTTACGGTCGGGCAGGGTCAATCCGGGACGTTATCCGTTGAATTACAGTAAGGCAGACTCGGCAGCAGTATGTTCGCAATACGATGAACTGATGTCTCTGAAGTGGTGGACTCCCGCCTGGAATGACGCTATCGTCAAGGGGCTATTTATGAAGCGTGACATGGAGAGTGGGCAGATGGCCCGCGACCAGACTGTATATATTGATGATGATGGTAAGGCATATCATATATATTCGTCTGAAGATAACATGACGTTACAGATAGCAGAACTGTCTGACGACTATACTGCTCATACGGGCAGATATGTGCGTGTGGCAGCCTCTAAGATGAATGAGGCACCTGCAATATTCAAGAAAGATGGAACTTACTGGATGATAACAAGCGGATGTACCGGTTGGGCTCCTAATGAGGCACGTATGTTTACAGCTAAGAATATAATGGGACCATGGACACAACTGCCTAATCCTTGTACCGGACCTAAGTCGGCTACAACTTTTGGAGGTCAGGGTACTTTCGTATTGAAGGTGAAGGGCAAAAAGGATCAGTTTATCTTTATGGCTGATATATGGCGACCCAACCATCCAAGTGATGCCAGGTATATATGGCTTCCAATAGACTTTAAGAATGGTATACCTGTAATACAGTGGAGGGATGAGTGGAGACCATAAGATATCTGTTCTCAATCAGTTAGTATGTAAACTTTGTATTATTTTGTGGCAAATTATCTGATATTCGTCAGAAATTTGTATCTTTGGGGCCATAATTTATATTATGGAAGCTCAAAGAATAAAACTATTATTGTTCTCTTTTTTCGTTTCATCATTGTGTGCGGCACAGAAGGTGGATCTCGAGGCTGCCATGCAGCAGTTGGATGCTGTCGTGGCTAAGCGTGATGTATATATACAGAACCATCAGAATGAAATAGACCAACTTAAGAGAACACTCAAAACCACAACTTTTGATAACGACAAATATGTGTTATGCAAAAGATTGTATGATGAATATCAGAAGTTTGATGTAGACTCTGCTTTATATTATGCACACAGATGCAAGAATCTGGCATCGGACATGAAGCAATGGGATTTGTTTACACAGGCGGGAATAGACGAATTGCTGATATCAATATACAGGGGACAGTATGCTCTGGCTAGGGTTCAGTTGCAAGAGTGCGGACCGATAGAGAAGGTTTCTCCTAATATGCAGGGTAAATATGCAATCGCTGCTTTAGAATATTATATGCGTGTACTGAAAGCCGGACTGGGTGATAAGACCGATCCATATAGTATAGACTCTAAACTTTGCTGGGCAAAATATAGCAGATACTTACCAAAAGGTTCGTGGAGTTACGACTACTACAGTGTGATGGTATTTGGTGATTATGCTCCGGAAAAAATGCTTGTAAGACTTAAGACGGTACCGCAGCCTTCAATAATGGCCGCTATGATAGAGGTGGCTCTTGCCAAATCTTATCAGAAGAATGGGAATAAGACTTTGTATTACTATTATCTGATACATTCGGCCATAAACGATATCAGTATGGCCAACTGCGAAGCACAGTCTCTGATTTATCTTATAGAGTCGCCTTATGTGAATAAAGACAGCAAGCGAGCCTTTGATTATGCTATGGTGTGCAGTGAGAATGCCAAGGCTTATAAGGATATGGGTAGAAGTCTTGACATCGTTAAAGCTCATGCTATTATATCAAAGGCTTTTGAGTCTGCTCTGGAGCGAAGGGCTACTTACATGGGTATAATTATAGCATTGCTGGTATTATCGCTGGTAGTGATTTTTATAGAACTGAGTCTTATCATAAAGAAGCGTCATCATCAGGCTGAAATGATTGTTAGGGTGGAGGAGATGAACGCCAAACTGAATGAGTTGGTCAAAGAAGGTGATGTAATGAGACAGCAGCTAAAGGAAAATAATATACGTCTGCAGGATGAACTTAAGCTGCGTAATAATAATTTCATGAATGTATATCTTCTGGTTTCTAGATATATAAGCGATGTTCAGAAATATAAACGGGGGATATACAACATGCTTATAGCCGGAAAGGTGGATAATGCAAAGAAATCTCTTAATTCGTCTACTGCGGTGGATGAGTATCTGCAAGATTTCTATAAGCAGTTTGATAAGGCATTCATGCAGTTGCATCCTGACTTTGTAGAACGTTTTAACCAACTAATGAAGCCGGATAAGAAGATTGTTGTTGCTTCGCCAGAAGTGCTTACGCCCGAGCTTCGTATATACGCGTTGGTTAGTCTTGGCATTACAGAGAGTGTTAACATCGCGGATTTTCTGCATTATTCGCCACAGACGATATATAACTACAGGTTGAAAATAAGGCATGGCTCTTGTATTGACGAAAAGGAATTCGCAGATACAATAGAGAAAATGTATTACTGATATATAAATAAAGGGCGGCTGTAACGATACAGCCGTCCTTCTGTTTTCCTGAATAAACAAAACTGTTACGTTATTTTTTTACTGTGTTCATTGTACTTCTGCCACTGTCTATTAGTTGATACCTACTTTCCATCTGAGGATCTGCTTTAAGATGTGTATTTACATCTATCTGCATTACCGGAGCAACAGCCTGACCGTTGATCGGTGTCCACTCAGGAAGTCCTAGACCGTTAGGGTTGCCTGTCTTGATGAAGTTGGCATAATAACTTTCGAATATATTAGATATGGCATAGTCGTCTGCGTTCCATGCAAATACATTATTGGTAGAAAGGTTACCCATTTCGTATTCGATGTCGGCCGAGTGGATAGCTCCAGGTATCTTTGGTGCTGCAGGTGCATCCGACTTCTTTTCTTGTACGCCTCCTGCGAGTCCTGCTTCTTTATTCTTCATTACCATATCCGGACGTGGGCGACAGAATATATATCTGTATACCGGTTTAGTGCATGTCTGCTGTTGTACATTCATCCATTTCCATGTGGAATAAGCAATAAATATATCACCGGCAAGTTGATAACCCGGAAGTTGCATTATATCTGCATCGGTATTGATACCATACATAGGCAGTAGTTTGTCGGCAGGTACATTGAATGCTTTCTCTACTACAGGTTTCAGATTCTCAATAGTAGCCGGTTTGCCTTGCAGAATATATGCAGGTACCATCTCTGAAGAGTTGTTACCAATGAGGCATGGTACCTGAGCTTGTTCGCCCTTGGCATAAGTCTCAGCCGGTTGCTCGGTAAAGAAGTAGTTGTCTATGTTGTACGATGGCACACTCTTTACAGCTGCACGCTTCATCAGTTCGTCGGCAGAGAGAGCACGAAGGTCTTTTATAGACTTGCATCCTAATTTCTTTGTCGTTTCTACGCCGGCCTGTTCAGCCTCTTTGAGAGTGACAATAGGTCTCGAACCTAGTACAGAACCACTTGAACCCATTGCCTGACTGATTAGGTTTCTTGTAAGGGGTGATGCCATAAGAGCACTTACAGACATCGAACCGGCAGATTCGCCCATGATGGTAATCCTGTCTGGGTCGCCGCCGAATGCTGAAATATTATCTTTAACCCATTTGATGGCTGCAGCCTGGTCTAGGAAACCATAGTTGCCCGAACCCTTGTATGATGCTTCTTTGCTCAACTGTGGGTGAGCGAAGAAACCAAAGATGCCTTCACGATAGTTGGCCGTGATGGCTACAATACCTCTGCGGGCCATTGACAGACCTGCGTATCGTGGTTCGCTGCCACTGCCGGCCATAAGTCCGCCACCATTGAAATATATAAATACAGGTAATTTCTCGTCCATAGTCTTAGCAGGTGTCCATATATTAAGATACAAGCAGTCTTCGCTCATCTTCTTGGTACCAAACATCATATCGCCAAACACATTCTCCTGCATAGGGTTAGGACCGAACTCATCGGCTTTACGAATACCGTCCCATTTCTGTACAGGTTGTGGAGCCTTCCATCTGAGGTCGCCAACAGGAGGGGCTGCAAAGGGAACACCCTTGAACACCTTGATGCCTGACTCGTTGATACCCTCAAGAATGCCATTCCCGGTCTGAACCTGAGGTGCATCTTGTGCGCTTGCTCCTAAAGTAAGGAACATTGCGGTTACTGTAATAAAGAATTGTTTTTTCATAATAGTATATTTATAACCCTCACCCGAACACCATTATATAACGTGTTGAGGGTGAGGATATTTTGTTGATTTAGAAATTAATATGTGCTGCGAACTCAACAGTGAACGGACGTATGTATGTTCCGGCCATAAGATAATTCTTGTATGCAGAGACATCTTCTACTAAGTCGGCTGAACCGATACTTCCACTGGCGCCTTTCTGATTGAAGAAATTGATGACATTGCATGACAGGCTGAGGAACTTGTTTACACTATAGTCTAGCCCACCGAATGTCTCCCAGCGACCGTTGAAATACAGCGTATTGGTCTTGTTGATATATTGCTTGCTCTGATATCTGAAACTTGCCCATACACGGAACTTACCAAACATATAACTAGGATCTAATTCTATGATAGTCTTGCTTACACCGGTAGTAATTTTATTGCTGAAGTTGTAAGACTTAGAAGTTCCGTCACTGAAGTTAGCCGTAATATTGAAATTCTTATATTTAGGATCCTGTAATGTGAGAAGTCCATGGAATGTAAATCCTTTAAATGGAGTCAATACGACATCGGTGGTCCAACCCATAGTCTGTACATTGTTTGTGATAGGAATGGTTACTACATCAGATGCCTTGTTAGGATTAGTGAATTGAGAACGGCTCTTATAGTTGCTCTGTGAGATGATTGAAACCTGAGATACGAGTTTCATCCAAGATTTGTTCCAGAAGAAACCTGCACGGCCCAAATGAATGTTGACCGGATCAAGGATTGGCATGTATGGACCAGCATAATCCTGTGAGTTAGGATGCTGCATGGCATAAACATATTCAGCAAGTAGACCGAAACCATTAGAGATAGTGTAACGTCCCTGAATAGTGGCAGCAGGGTTCAGCCAGTTATTGCTGAAGTGTGTCATTGTACCATTGTTGATGCTATAGCCTATCGTACGGATATTATTTGGATAAGTAGCTGTTTTGTCTGTTGCATTGAGATAAGCAAGAGCATCTGTTCCGCCTAATCCATAGTATTCTGCGCGTACCCCTGCAGATAGCCATAAACGTTTGGTTACTTGCCAGTCGTCTGATGCATAAAGGGCAGCCTTTACTTCGTGTGAGTTGTAATATTCGCCACCGGTATTGAGGGCAAAGCCTTGACTGCCATTAAACTTGAGCCATACAGGATTGGCTTCTACGGTGTGTGCATATACACCGGTACTTGCAGATATGCTTTGACGGTTCCACCAGAAATTCATACCAATTCGCCATTTGTGTGCCGCATCTTTTTTGCCTTTAAGTTCTGCTGTAGTCATCCAGTCACGTTCCCAACCGATATCCCTTAGTAGATAACGGTTATTGAATTTACCTGTGAATACATCACCTGCGTTATTAGTTCCGTTATCGTAAGCATATGTATATCCTGATGTGGCTGTAGCTGAACCTGTACCTGCTAATGCTAGGGTAGAATAGTATGAGTTGGAGTAATTATATTTAGAGCGAACGTCAAGGTTCATGCCGTTATTCAAATTGTAGTTAAGATTGAATATCAGACTGTTGTTTAGGGCATGAATGCCATCTTTGCGGTCGTAAGTCTTTGTCTCGCCGGTAACAACATCCTTATATGTAATGTTTCCATTAGCAGGTAAGAAACCATCATGTCCCAGACGGAAGCCGTTATACTCACTGACACTACCGTCGCCATTATATATAAATGGTCCGTAGCTGTCGCCCATACTCTTGGTGTAAGCATATTTGTAGAAAAGGCTCATTTTACCTCTGTTGTTGTTGAACGTCTTGGTAAGAGCGGCCTTAATGATTTTCATGTCGGTAGAGTACTGCACGTCGGCCAGTTTGTTCGAACCCGGATCCAGATTGGCATACACACCGAATGAATAGCTCCATCCGTTCTTTATTGGTCCGGCTACAGACATATCAAAACGTTGCAGATTGAATATGTTTGTCGTGTAGTTGACGTGACCTTCAAACTTATTACCGCCCTCACGTGTGTAAGAAAGTACGGCATAATTTACTGCACCGTTGGTTATTGCACTTTCACCTAGAGATTGCAGTCCCATACGTCCGTGTTCGGCAGTACCTGTCCAATAAAGAAATGGCAGACATGGCCAGATATTGTATGATACAGGCAGACCATCTTCGTAAATAGATGCCGACAGACTGGATGGCAGACCGATAGAAATCTGTCGCGGTTGGTTGTCGGCTGACGCGTTAAGCATCACATTGCGGTTTTTTACTTCTTTTGTCTCAGGAATAGTGTCTTTTACAGCTTTCACCTGAGCTTTTGTTGTGGCCGGAATAACTACCGCCGACAACATCAGTAATGAAATCAATTTTGTACGTTTCATAATAGATAATGATAAGATTGTAATGTGTTATTAGATATTATTTTTGTTCTGCTACGAGGCATGGTCTTACATTTTGGGTTATTTTGCCTTCTTCGTAAACAGTTGTTGTCAGTGGTTTCATGTCTGCTGCATTCTTGGCAACCATCACTTTATAGATGCCACTCTCAACCTGCCAGCAGTTAGATTGGTCGTTGAACGAAGCAAGACTCTCATAAGGAATATTTATAGTAACTGTCTCACTTTCGCCAACAGCCAGTCTCTTTGTCTTTGCAAAACCTTTAAGTTCTCTTGCAGGTTTATCCATATCTTTTCCGGGTGCCGAAACATATACTTGTACTACTTCCTTACCTGCCATTTTGCCTTTGTTCTTGACATTGACAGTTATATTGATATTACCATTATTGTCTTTATTGACAATAGGTTTACCATATTCGAAAGATGTGTAGCTCAGACCATAGCCAAATGGGAATGAAACAGGAACGTTCTTTGTAGTATAGTAACGGTAACCTACATATATGCCATCGTTGTAAGTTGTAATATCAAAGTTCTTTCTAGAACCTTGTGTGCGTATTTCCGAGAATCCTTTAAGAGAGTTTGTCAAGTCGTCATCGCTTATTTCATCAGGGTTAGGAAAGTCGTTCTTAGAAGGTACGTCGTTATAACTTACCGGCCAAGTCATTGGCAGACGGCCCGAAGGACTCTCTTTGCCGGCTAGTATATCTGCTACAGAATTACCACCCTCCTGACCTGGAAGCCATGAGATAAGTACTGCATCAGGCTTGCTTATCCAGCTACGGGTCTCAATGACACCACAGACATTAAGAATAACGATAACTTTCTTACCTTCTTTATGGAATACTGTTGTTACATCATTTATCATCTTCTTCTCTGCATCGGTAAGATTGAAGTTGGTCTTTATGCTACGGTCGCCAAATTCTCCTGATGTTTTTCCTATTGTTATTACTGCGGCATCATTATTTTTTGCTGCATTAATAAGTTCACTATTTGAAAGTTCCATCTCAGGTATGAGTTTTTTAGGAAGGAATGCAGCAAACTGTCCCTGTGGCTTTGGCATCTTTGCCTTTGCTCCCGGGATGTATTTCTCGTAAGAATCCTTTATAGAAGAATCTATTGAGAATCCACCATTCTTAAGTCCGTCAATAAGTGAGACAACATAGGCGTGATTTACATCTCCAGAGCCGGTACCGCCTGCTATGAAGTCGTAAGAAGTAAATCCAAACGCGGCTAGTTTCTTTATATTAGAAGTAAAAGGAAGTGCTTTATTGTCATCCTTGAGTAGTACCATACCTTCAATAGCTGCGTTGCGGGTAACTTGTGCATGTGCATCAAGATCAGGATTGTTATCTGCTACATATCCATTGAAACGTGGAGTCTTGATGATATATTCCAAGATATTTTTAATGTTACGGTCTATGATCTCCATAGAGATATTTCCATTGAGGATCGCTTTACGCAATTCCTCGCGCTGACTTAGTTTACCGGGCATGATCAGATCGTTGCCGGCCTCCATCTGCATGGTAGTATGCTGTCCACCATACCAGTCGGTCATAACCATACCATTAAATCCCCATTCATGTCTTAATATCTCAGTGAGAAGGTCGGCACGTTCGCTTGTGTATGTACCGTTTATCTTGTTATAAGAAGTCATGACAGTCCAAGGATGGCTCTCTTTAACAGCTATCTCGAATGGTTTTAGATAAATTTCACGGAATGTTCGTGGATTGCCAATAACATTATTGTTTGTACGGTTTGTTTCCTGATTGTTTAGTGCAAAATGTTTAAGAGATGTACCTACGCCGTTGCTCTGAACACCATCTATCATGGCAGCGGTTATTTTACCTGCCAATAGGGGGTCTTCGCTATAATATTCGAAGTTACGTCCATTTAGAGGGTTACGCTGTATATTGGTTGCAGGGGCAAGAAGTACATCTACACCGTAGTGTTTAACTTCATCGCCAATGGCAGCTCCTACAGCTCTTACAAGATTTGAGTTCCATGTAGAACTCATCACAGTCTCTATAGGAAAATGTGTACAATAGAACGTTTTGTCTGTTCCATTGCGTTTAGGCTGAATACGAAGTCCGGCAGGACCGTCGGCTAGTACCGTATTAGGAATTCCGAGACGTGGAATGGCATTGAGTTGACCAGCAGCACCTTGAACTAATGCAGAAGAGTTTCCGATAGTTGCAGATGCCTCTGTCTTTACGTTTCCGCCGGAACCTATTAATAGGTCCAGTTTCTCGTCGAGCGTCATTGCATTTATTACTTTCTCTATAGGGTCTTTACCTAATTGAGGTTGCTGTGCACATACTAATGTAGGTATGGCCAGAAAAGTGATTATCAAAGTCTTAAACATTTTGGTAAGTATTTATTAGATTTTCTGCTGCAAAGTTAAATATGTTTTCATCAGGATTAAACAATGAGTAATACATCAAAGTAAGTAGCTTGTGAAACTTATATTGCTGATAATAAATAAGTTACGTTTATATAAAGTATATCATAAAGTAAACTTTTATGAAATACATGATAAACTTACTCTCGGCTTTTTTTGTTATTATTTATAAAAATCGACAATCTTAACAAAGAATATTAAAATAAGATTTGAAGAATTATTAAATAACATATATTTTTTTGTAAATTTGTGGCGTTTTATTACATCTAATATCACGAAACAACAGATATAAATTATATCTAAAAACATAATATCATGAAACGTTCAATCGTAACACTTACACTTTTGTTAGGATTTATAATGGGCTATGCTCAAAAAAGTCCTTTAATGAAAACCCATGTAGAGACAGGTGATGTAGAGGCAACTCCCGACGGTAATGATCTGGCTGTTTACAAAGCTATACCCTATGCAGCTCCACCAGTCGGAAAACTTCGTTGGAGAGCTCCACAACCGGCTAAGCCGTGGACAGGTGTACTTAAGGCTGATGACTATGGTCCATGGCCACCTCAGCCATCACGCCGTGACGGCAGTCATCCTAAGATGAGCGAAGATTGCCTTTATCTCGGAATTGCTACACCTGCTACATCCGTAGACGAAAAACTCCCGGTAATGGTATGGATACATGGAGGTGGATTTGCTACAGAATACTATGGTGGTGATTTATGGACAAATTTGGCCCGTCGCGGTGTTGTTGTCGTGAGTATAGAGTATCGTACCGGAGCCCTTGGTTTCATGGCACATCCCGAACTGACAAAAGAATCGAAAGACGGTCATTCAGGCAACTATGGTGTTCTTGATCAGATATTTGCACTGAAATGGGTACAGCGAAATATAGCGGCCTTTGGAGGTGACCCATCAAAAGTTACAATATTCGGAGAGTCGGCAGGTGCCATTAGCTGTAGTATCCTAGCCGGTTCACCACTTGCCAAAGGTCTATTCCGTGGAGTAATAAGTCAGAGTGGTGGATATTTCAGTCCATGGAGCGATACCAGAAAAAGTCATTTGGTTAATGCCTCTCAAAAAGGAGCAGAGCAACAGGGACTTGAATTTCAAAAACATCTTAAGGCTAAGTCGCTGAAAGATCTTCGCAAGATGGATGCACTTGCTCTCACAGGAGACAATGTAGGATTCGGTGGCTTCTGGCCATGTGTTGACGGATATGTTATTACCGATGACCAGTATCGTAATTATAGCCTTGGGAAATATAATGATGTAGCAGCTATCATCATGACTAACTCAGATGAAGGTGCCATGTTTACAAGACCAATGACTGTAGATGCATACCAAAACTATGTAAAGCAGACTTTCGGTAGTTTTACAGATGATGTATTGAAATTATACCCAGGTAACAATGATGATGAAACATACTTTAGCAATGGTGACCTCTTCCGTGATACTGGTTTTGCGTGGCCATCTTATGCATGGGCGGATTTACAGTCACAAACAGGTAAAGCGCCTGTATATGCTGCATTCCTGGCGCAACCATCCAAACTCAGTTGTATAGGCGACAAGAAACGTCACGGTGTGTCTCATGCTGATGACCTACTTTACGTAGGCAACACATTTACAAAACAGAGTGACAAGTATCCTGTTGAGGCTGCCCTTGCAGAGATTATTCAGCGCTATTGGGTAAATTTTGCAAAAACGGGAAATCCAAATGCTCAAGGAATGCCTTACTGGCCTACATTCAATAAAGATAATGAAAGTACGATGCAGTTTAGCAATGGCGCTTCTCTCATAAGTGTACCTAATCGTGATAAAATCAACCTTATCGATCAATATTATAAATATATACGGGAGCAAACTGATAATCAAAGAAAGAAATAACTTATATGTGACTGTATGATCCATTGATATCTGTTTTTTGTAATGGCCAGTGTTTTGCCCTGGCTTATGCTTCCGTATGATAATACACCCGAAGGAATTAAGCGTAAGCAGATATCCTTAATTATAGAGTACATATTGAGATATCTTGTGCGCTTACTCCTAAATTAAATAACATTGCGGCTAATGTAATAAAGAATTGTTTTTCAAAATAGTATATTAATAAAATTCAAAAACGATAGCGATAATATAATAAGAATATTTCTTTGATTTTGCCTGAATGTTATGAATTAGAATATTCTTTCTCTATGAAATCTTTAGGTAATATTCCGAATTCTTTTTTAAAGCATTTGGAAAAATACTTAGGCGTATTGAATCCCACTAACATTGACAATTCAGTAACTTGGATGTATGGATTCTCCCTTACAATTTGACATGCCTCTTTCAGACGCATACTATTAATGAAGCCTGTAACGTTCTGTCCTGTTAAAGCACGTATCTTATTATATAGAGAAGATGAACTCATGCACATATCAGAAGCGAATGTTCCGCGGTCATAATCTGCATCTTTAATGTGATTCTGTATGCAGACTACAGCTTTTTGTATGAAAATCTCATCAGGACTGCTATAATGTTGATCAGAAACCTTAAAATAAGTTTGTTTGCAGAATTTTTTTCTTATTCGTTCACGGTTGGCAATGATGTTGTCAATGCGTAGTTGCAAGTCTTCTAATTTGAAAGGCTTTGTTATATATTCATCAGCACCTATTGAATAAGCCTCATTTCTATCCTCATCAAGAGTCCTTGCTGTAAGCATGATTACAGGCAATTGTGCGTAATCATCGCTGTTTTTAATTTTTTGTGTTAATTCAATGCCATCCATAACGGGCATCATAACATCAGAAATTACGATGTCAAGTTCCTCTTTACATATTATGTTATAAGCCTGTTTGCCGTTTTTCGCCTTAAACACTTTATATTTTCTATGTAACAGACTTCCCATAATTTCCAGCAATTCTTCATTGTCTTCCACAATAAGTATCCTATAAAAGTCTTCATCATTGACAGGTTTCTCTTCTTTGTCTATTTCTATAGCGCTTACTCCATTAATAGTCTTAGTATCCTTATCTATAGCTTTTGCATTATTGCTTGTATCTATTTCAGATTCTTTATAGTAATTTTTGGATATAGGTATTTTTACTGTGAAAATTGTACCCTTATTCTCTTCACTTTGGCAATTTATTTTTCCGTGATGGAGAGTTATCAAATCATGTGTAAGTGATAAACCGATACCTGTACCTTCTGTTCTCATCTTTCGGTAATCTCCATCAAAGAATCTATGATATAGCATTTTCATTTTTTCTTTTGTTATGCCAATGCCATTATCTGCTATTACAAGTGTCGCATAAATGCCGTCGGTTGTCACAGAAACATTAATATTGCCATCTTCCTGTGTGTATTTTATTGCATTTGATAAAAGATTATAAATAATTTTATCCAGTTTGTCAGAGTCAAACCATGCATAAATTTTATCTTGAGAGCACTTAATCTCAAGTGACAATCTTTTCTTTTTTAAAAGAGGCATCATGTTATTACATTCGATGCGTACGAATTCACATAAATCTTTCTTTGAAACTAATAATTTAAGTTCGCCTGCCTGCGATTTCCTTATTTCCAGAATCTGTCTAAGTAGTTTTGTAAGTTTATGTATATTTTCTTGAATCATATCGTAATTTTTTGTGAATGATGGAGATTCTTCTCTTAAATAGTCAACAGAAGCTGAAATAACAGTTAAAGGTGTAAGAAGTTCATGGGTAATATTTGTGAATATAACCGCCATATGAAGTCTGTTTTTTGTCTTAAGGTAGTTCTGATACCACTTTAAAGAGAAATAGATTATTCCTATTATTAATAAAAAATATAAAATCATTGCCCACCATGTAGCATAAAAAGGTGGTAATACTTTTATTGTAACTGTATATGGCATCTCATGCCATTCTCCAAAACTATCTGCAGCTTTTAGATGTAATTTGTATATTCCTGATGGGAGGTTCTCAAAAGTGGCTCTTCGTAGTGATGCATCCCTATATTTCCAATCCTTGTCGTACCCTTCGAGTTTGTATGCGTATTTGTTATGTTCTGGATTTGAATATGATAAAAGGGCAAATTCTATGCTAAACTTTTCGATTCCAGATGGAATAGTTATACTTCTTGTGAATGTAGGTGATACTTCAGACACCATTTTAATTAATGAAGAGTCTAACGATGAATAATTTTTATCATCAAGTATAAGATTTGTTATGATAAGATTTTTTTTAAGGTTGTCATAATCTTTCAAGGCTTTAGGTGGAAAGAAAGAAAAGAAACTTTTAGAATTCCCGAAAAACAGTTCATTATGATAGCGGAATGTGGCGTTAGGTTGGAAAAGCATAGAACCCAAACCATCTTCTTCACCGAAACTTGTTACATCTGGAGTATTTTTACCGTTGAACGATAATCGTATAAAAGATTTTTCGGAAGTAAGCCACAGTGTCCCGAAAGCATCTTCGTTTATAGCAAGTACTTTGTCACCATCGATATGATAAATACTGTTTACAGCAATAAATTTGTCTTCTGAATATGAATATCTAAACAGTCCACCACTGTGCGATATAGCCCAAAGTCTATGGTGCGAATCTTCAAAGCAGGTTGTTGCGTCGTCAACAGCATAATTTTTATTGGTAGGGCAATATTGATGGTATACTAAAGTTTGTGGCCTGTATGGATTACCGCTGATACGTATTATACCTTCATCTTCTGTTGCTATCCAGATATGTCCTTTATGGTCGCCACTGATAGCTCGAACTTCGCAATTTGATAAGATCTTATTTTTTTCTATCATTTTGAGCATAATACCAGAATTATTGGGATAAGCAATACAAATTCCAGAACGTTGTCCTATCCACATTGTATTATCTTTTGCTTGGTATAGAGAATTTACATAATTGTCTTTAATGAATGTCGAATTTTTAGAATCATAGGCGTATGCTCCTCCTCCTTTTCTTATTACCATAATGCCATAACTGTTATTAGCAAACCATATATCCCCATTATATCTTTGTACGATAGATGAGAAAGTGGAATTAAGCATTTCTTTTTTTATGTTGGACAATCCATTTATCTTATTACCAAATAATTCACTTCCTGTATTACGATTGTATAATGCTAATCCGAATGGTTTAAGTCCTAGCCAAATGTATTTTCCATCTTGCGTAAAGATAGAACATACAGAATTTATCTTAAGTGGGAGATTCCCTGTATTTACGTTCCATACTCGAAAAAAGGAAGGGCGCGTATTTATCTGTATTATACCATCATAAACAGTTTCCAGCCAGATATTACCTTTCCCGTCTGTAATCATATCAGTATTGAATTCTAATGATTTTGGATTAGGAAACCCTGTGTTAGTGAAATTTTTAAAACCACTTTTTTCATTGTAAAGGTCTATAATACTGATACCTTCTCTTGAACAAGCCCAGATTGTATTTGAAATAGGATCTTCTATTATTTTATAATATGTATTGAATACATCATTCCGATTATTGTAACAACGTATACGTGGATTATTGAAGTCTAATGGATTATTCATCATTAGTATGCCATGCCCCCAAGTACCAATCCATAATCTATTTTTTCTGTCGATATAAAGAGAATATGCTTTATTGTCACCATTAATAATAGGATATCTGTAGAGAACATGTGAACCAATATGGAATCTAAAAAGTCCTGTATTCCATGTACCTACATACATGTTACCATAATTATCTTCTATTATTGATTTTACACTATAAGAACTTTGTATACGATGTCTTTTACCGTTAGGTTCTTGTACAAAAGTGTTATTGAAATTAACGAATCTATCTTTTTTCTTGTCGTAATAATTTAATCCGCCATCTGTTCCTGCCCATATTGTACCATCACGTGATGTATACAAAGTATATATTATTCTTTGTATTTTATAAGGTAGAAAATATGATTTGAAAGTGTTGTTTCTTCTATCTATTTTGACGATGCCGTTGTGGGTACCGATCCATAAACAATTGTTATGGTCTTCTGTAATTGACATAACATAGTTATTAGGAAATATTCTAGGTGATGAAACATCAGAGCGATATGTATTTATGTTATATCCATCAAAAGATTTCAATCCGGAATTAGTTCCTATCCACATCATTCCAGTATGATCAAAAAATATACAACGTAATTCATCTGAAGGTGATGCTTTGGTAAATCGCATGACCCTGTATTCGAATTTTTGCGCATTTGAAATGAAAGGGAATGTTATTATTAAAAGTATAATTAGTAATTGTTTCATGGTATTTATAGATTGTTTTTACGTCGCAAAGTTAATATTTCTTTTCTAAATAATGTTTTTTATATATGAAATACTTATTAGTTCCCTTTAAATAATGATATGGAGACATCAATTAATGAAGGTTAGTATAATTTTGCATTCAGATAATTTAATCTATAAAATTTATTGTTAATGAAAAATGCTTATTTAAAACACACGCCTAAGAAGATCATCTTTTTGGCGGTAATGGTAACAAGTTTGGGATTTATGCCACAAACAGCAAGAGCATATCAAGCTCCACAAAAGGTTTCTCAGTCAATGAAATTGAAAGGAACTGTATTGGACCGTAACGGAGAACCAATAATAGGTGCAACTGTTATGATAAAGGGGCTAAAGTCAGGAACAGTTACAGATTTCAATGGAACTTTCACAATTGATAATTTGTCAAAGGGAACATTAGTCATTTCGTATGTAGGATACAAGACGAAAGAAGTATCTTTTCAAGGTTTAGCACCAATAAGTATAACATTAGTAGAGGATGCAAAATCGCTTGATGAAGTAGTTGTGGTAGGTTATGGTACACAGAAAAAATCTGATATGACAGGTTCTGTTACATCTATTTCTAAAAATCGTCTTTCAAAATTACCTGTATCTAATGTGTTGCAGGCTGTACAAGGTGCTGCTGCCGGTATTACAATTACTCAGGCTTCTTCTATTCCAGGTGAAGCACCTACGGCATTGGTTCGCGGTCGTAATTCGATAAATGCAGATTCTGGACCATATGTAGTAGTAGATGGTGTACCAATAAGCAAAGCAGGCGGTAGCCTTAATGATATTAATCCTAATGACATAGAGTCTATTGAAATATTAAAAGATGCTTCTGCTGTAGCTATTTATGGTACTAATGGTGCTAATGGAGTAATATTGGTAACCACTAAACGCGGTAATAGTGGTAAACCGACAATTCGTTATAATGCATATCTAGGAATAGAAGACTTTGCACATAAGTTAGAGCCAGGTTCTGCTTCTCAAGTATTACAGAGGTATAAAGATTATGTAGCTCAAAATGCTGGTGAAAAAATGTATAATGATGATGTCCGTTATGAAAATGAAGTAGATAATTTTAAGAATGGCCATACTACTGACTGGCTTGATGAAGTAACCCAGACAGGTGTCATTACAGATAATAATATTAATGTATCAGGTGGTGCAGATAATGTGCAATATTATATATCGGGTGATTTCTTGGATCAGAAAGGTGTCGTGAAAGGATATAATTATAAACGTTATTCTTTGCGTATGAATATTGATGCCAATGTCACAAAATGGTTAAAGATAGGTACAAGTTCATATATAGTATCACATAATAGGGATGGAGGTCGTGCCAATTTGTTGAATGCTACAGCAATGAGTCCTTATGCAAAAGAATATAATGATGATGGTTCTTATTGTATATACCCTATGTATAGTGAGCAACTTTGGAGTAATCCTATGTTGAATACTACTACAAATCCTGAACGCCGTCAGTGGAATATTAGTATGAACGGTTATGCCGAAGTTAATTTTGGAAATATTTTAAAACCACTTGAAGGTTTGAGATATAAATTAAATGCAGGATATAGTTATGTTCCTGTAAGAAATAATTTATATCAGGGAGAGTCTGTTAACAATCTTACGGGTTATGCAGAAATTCTAAATAAGGAAACTCAATCAAGAACAATAGAAAATATATTGTCTTACACTCGAGATTTCAGTAAACATCACATTGACTTGACTGCTCTTTATGCATCATCTCGACGTCATTATCAGGAAGATAAAGCAGCTGCAAGTAAGTTTATCAGTGATAACCTAACATGGAACAATCTTGCTGCAGGAGCTACTCCGGCTGTATCATCTTATGCGGATTTGTATACAACAGTATCACAAATGGGGCGTATCAACTATTCTTATGATAGTCGTTATTTGTTTACTTTTACAGTAAGACGTGATGGTTCTTCTGTTTTTGGAAATAATAATAAATATGGAACATTCCCATCAGTAGCATTAGGTTGGAATATTTCTAGAGAAAGTTTTATGAGTAAATGTCAGAATTGGCTTGATAACCTGAAATTGCGCGCTTCTTATGGATTGTCTGGTAATGAGGCTATCGGTGTTTACCAGTCGTTAACAAAGATGGATAGTAATTCTCTTGCAATGGGAGGTGCGTCTCAGACAACTCTTGGTGCAAATACTGCAATGGGAAACTCTGGCCTGTCATGGGAAAAAACAAAAAGTTTTAACGTCGGTATTGATTTTTCTGTGTTAAATGGCGTAATTAGTGGTACTTTTGATGGATATACATCACAGACAACTGATTTGCTGTTGAAACGCAATTTACCTGATATTTCAGGTTATAGAACTGTTTATTCGAATATGGGTAAAACTCAAAATTATGGTATTGAAGCAACCTTGAATACTCATAATATAACGACAAAAGATTTCACATGGAGCAGTACCATCGTTTTCTCATGGAATAAAAACAAAATTAAAGATCTTTATGGGGACGGGAAAGACGATATAGGCAACCGTTGGTTCATTGGCAGTCCAATAGGAGTTATTTATGATTATAAGAAAGTAGGCATCTGGCAAGAAGATGAAATAGCAAGAGGTGATCAGAAAAATTGGGATCCTGTTGCTCAAGCTGGTGATGTCAAACTTGCTGATTTAAATGGAGATCATAAAATTGATGATAATGACCGTACAATCCTAGGACAAACCACTCCTAAATGGATTGGTGGACTTACTAATACTTTTACGTATAAGAACTTTACACTGAATGTATTTATTCAGACAGTACAGGGCTTAATGAAGAATAATACTGAAATTGGTATGGCGGCTGATGAAATGGGACGACGTAATGGTCCTTCTGAAATAGGATATTGGACACCTGAAAATAAGAGTAATGAATGGCGTTCTTTGAGTAAATCATCTAATAAACATGGATATGGATTCCCTTGCGATGCAAACTTTACTCGAATCAAAGATATTACACTAAGTTATAATTTCCCATTGCAGATAGTTTCTAATTTGGGTATTGGTGGTTTGCAACTTTATGTAAGTGGACGTAACTTGGCAACATTTACAAATTGGATAGGATGGGATCCTGAATCTTCTCAATATGGACGCGGTTCTGACAACTGGGAGACGAACTATCCTGCAACACGCAGTTGGGTCTTCGGGATTAATCTTACTTTGTAATTAATGATTATATTAATAAAAATGACTGAAAAATAGAATTATTATGAAAATAAAATATGTTTTTACTTTAGCTGTAGCATTGACTTGTATTATTACTACAACGTCATGCAGTGACAGTTATCTTGATGAGAAAGTTTATTCATCCTATGTACCGGGAAATACAGATATAAAAACAATAGAAGCTCAGTTGGTGGGATTGCACCGTACCTTTGCTTCCATTTGGGGATGGTCTAGTAATCAAGGTTTTGTAGCTTGTTTCCAAACAGGCACAGATGTGGCTTCTGCTGGTGATGAACAAGGAGTTGAAAGACCATTCCATCAATATGCGGAACTGAATAATGAAAATGATGGAGTTAGTTTCTTATGGCAGGAAATGTATGAAATTATTAATAACGCTAATTTGATAGTTTCCGCATTGGGTGAAAACCCTTCTGGGCAACAGATACAAGAAGCTGCTGAAGCACGTTTCTTCAGAGCCTATGCCTATAACATGCTTGTCACACTTTGGGGTGATGTTCCTTTGGTTACATCGTCAACAGCAGTTCCACGTACTGATTATACACGCCAACCGATAACTGATGTTGATAAACAAATAGAAGAGGATCTTAATTATGCTATGGATAATCTTCCTGCTGTTGGGAAAGCTGTCCATGAGAGTCGTGCAAATAAAGATTTCGCAAGAATGCTAGCAGGAGAAGCTTTCCTACGTATGGGTATGCGTGATGCTTCTTATTATAAAAAAGCCGAAACAGCTATAGATCCTGTTATAACGGAAGGGAATTATAAGCTTATTTCTGCTCGTTATGGTAAGTTCTTAGGTGAAGGTGGCGATTATTATCATGATATGTTTCGCTGGGGAAATGAACGCCGCTCTCAAGGCAATACAGAAGGAATATGGACGTTTGAAATGGAATATAACCGTGATGTAATAGGTGGAACTATTGATAATCCTCAACAGCGTAGAATATGGCAACCTGCTCTTCATAAATATTCTGGTATGCAGAATTGTGATTCTCTTGGAGGTCGTGGAAATGGTAGGTTGCGTTTGAGCAATTTCATCAAATATGGCCTGTATGAAAAGGGTGATATAAGAAATTCGAATTATAATATACGTCGCGTGTTTTATTATAATAAACCTGGTTATAGTGAAGAGATAGGCATTGACAAAGATGGATTCAAAGTGGATAAAAACAGTCCAGATGCGGTTAAAAAAATAACTTTAAAGACAGGTGATAGAGTAATAGTAGGCAGAGGTGACTCATTAAATGTATGCTATCCATATACAACAAAATGGGGCGGATATGATACTACAGATGATTTTGGATACGCACTTGTAAAAGATTGGCCAATAATGCGTTTTGCGGAAGCTTATCTGTTACGTGCAGAAGCTCGTATGCGACAAGGTAATAATGATGGTGCTGCTGCAGATATAAATGTTTTAAGAGATCGCGCATTCAAAGATTATCGTATACAGACAGGTAATGTATCTGCTGGCAAGGTTAATGCTTCACAGATAAATATAGATTTCATTCTCGATGAACGTGCACGTGAACTTGTTGGTGAGGAAAATCGTCGTGTAACTCTATGCAGAACAAATACTTTAGCTGAAAGAATCTTGAAAAACGGAGATGTTGTTCCTGCTGCTCCTGAAAGCAAGGTGATTACAGGATTCCAAAGTTTCAATTCTTTATTGCCAATACCATTATCAATTATTCAGTTGAATAAAGATGCTGTAATAACACAGAATGAAGGATATGGCAAATAATAGATTTGAGTTGTAAAAGATGTATTAATATGAAATGAAAGCGGGATGATTAATTTTAATTGTCCCGCTTAAAAATAAAGAACAAACATTTATTATAATAACAAGTATCTTTCCTTTAAACGATAAGATGAAAATAAAGATAGTTATAATATTTTATAGTCTCATATCTGTTTATTTCTTTTCAGGTGAAGCAGGTCTTAAAGCGAAAACGGCTAAAGAAAACATGTATGGGAATATTGTCCAATATAAGTTCGTAAAGGAATCTGATATGAAATCCGACTTATTGCAGATGTTGGCAAATTTTTCTCTTTATATGAAAAATGATTTTATAGAGAATAAGATGATGAATTCGGTAGGTGAAAAGATTGGATGCTTTGGTGGTGAGGATACCATGGGGAGTGGAGAAGCAGGTGTCAGAACGAACGCAGACCTTTCAATGGTTTGCGCTTTTATGGTAAAGTATGGTAAAGGTAAAGTTGCCTTACCCAATGGCGTCTCGTGGAATGATATAGAAAAAATGGCGATGGAATCTTTGTCATATTCATATTCATCCCATAAAGCGAACAAGCTTGTACGTTGTAGAGATGGCAAATATTGGGGGTCAATTAGTGCAGAAGATTATACATGGGAGAGTTCTTTGTGGGCTATGTCGGCTGCTTATTCAGCATTTTTTCAATGGGATAAACTATCCTCTATTCAAAAAAAATACATAGAGAATATGCTTAAATCAGAATGTAACTATGAATTACATCGTTCCGTACCTACCGGTTATGATGGTGATACTAAGGCTGAAGAGAATGCATGGGAGGTGGATGTATTAGCCGTGACATTGGGACTTTTTCCCAATGATAGTATAGCTCCTTATTGGTTTAATAAGTTAAGGGCATTTGCAATAAATAGTTATTCACATATTGAAGATTCCAAAGATAAAACTATTATAGATCCATTATATGACAACAAAACAGTTGCAGATTTTTATGTAGGCAAGAATCTTTATGATGATTATACATTGCAAAATCATAATTTTTTTCATACTAGTTATCAGAATGTTGTAATACAGGAGCTTGGAGAGGCGGCTTTAGCTTTGGAATTATTCCAGAAAACTATATATGGTAATGTAAGATGGAAAACTAACGCACTAATGCATAATAATTCAAAGGTAATGACGCATGTCCTTAATTGGTTGGCCTTAGCAGATGGAGAACTTGCAATGCCAAATGGTAATGATTGGAGTCTTTTCTTGTATGACCAGATTACATCATATACAACAAATGCATGTTTCTTACGTGATCCAGATGCCTTAATGCTTGAGAATTTAGCATACAGAAATATATTGAAGCGTCAGCAAACAACGGAAGATGGCAGTTGGCTGTTACGACCTGATGTTGGAGCACGTCGTATGGGGGTTGAGGCTCATCGTGTAATGATGACTTGGCTTATGCATGACGTTCGGTCAACTAATGATATACAGCCTACAAATTGGATTGATTTTCGAAACAGATATTCAAGAGCGAAATTGTTCGACAGTCAAAACATAGTCAGAGCATATACAAAAGACAGATTTACATGTTTTAGTTGGAGTTCTGGGATAAAAAGTTATACGGGATATATTGGACTTGATACTAAGGAGCAAAATAAAATTATAGTTCCTTTCAAAGATCATAATACAGGAAATTTTATAGGATGGTATGATGTGGACTCTACAAGAATCAATGCTGTCCCTGTTATAGCAGGTATTTATAAATTGAAAGGAAATTCATATACAATGAATGGTGAATTGTTGACAAATGACAAAACACTTGATAATAGATTTTCCATATATTCAACTCCTGGAAATGCGATAATATATCTTGATTATGTAGTTGGCTTAAGATCTGGAGTCATAAATAAAGAGCGTGGTGGCCTAATGGGGATCAGCACAGATCAATTTACTAAAATTTCGCGTAATATTTATTCCAAGGATTCTGTAAATGCTGATGGAAACTCTTTTATAAATATAAAAAACGATTGGGTTAATATAGATAATCTGTTCGGCGTAGTTTGTCACAATAATAAAAATATTGGCTTCGGAGATAATTCTAATAATAATTCTATAATGACATCCAAATTATATGCTTTTTGTTCCGATGAAAAAAGGCCATTTAGCATAGGAAAGATTGTAGACAGACGTAATGTCATATATTATAGCAAAATTTCTTCTATAGAAACAAAAGAAATGAGTAGAAAATTGATCGTACTGAAAGATTTTTTACCTTCTGGATGGAATGGAGTTATAGCACCAGATCCAGATGGGAGATATTATATGTTACTTTCTAATTTTAATGGTAAAAAGCGCTGTCACCTTTATGATATTAAGTGTGAGCTTGGTGCACCGATATTTGGCGGTAAGACATCTGTTTATAATTCATCATCATCAGCTAGTTTTCTCATTCCATTAAATCATTCAGAAAGTAATTCTATAGACTGTTTTGTTGAAGGTTCTGGGATTGATATATATAATAAACAAAATGGAAAAGAACTAAAAATCAATAATATGGGAAATAGTAATAAAAGAATAAAACTTATTATTGTTAAGGATAATGGCTTATATTCGAGGACAATTAATGTTAAAAAGCGGAAGAGCATTATTGTTCATTTATAATATGGTCGTATTTTTGGATAATGATAATTAATATTGAATTTAAGATAAATAGTATGATAAAGAAAAATTTTAAATTAGTGTTGTTGCTATTGTTTATTTTTATGCCGGGGCAAGCATTAAAAGCCAAATGCAATAAAGTCATAAACGATAGATCTTATTGGGTAAGTTTGCTATGTAAGATGGCAGAGCCCGTATTGAAAAACATGTCTGAAGGAACGCTGCAGAAGAACATGCGTCTTGAAGTGAGTCCTACTTGGGATGGTAGGGACAAGCGTGTAGCTTATATGGAATGTTTTGGAAGACTTATGGCAGGCGTTTCTCCATGGCTTACACTGCCGGATGACAATACGGCTGAAGGAATGAAACGTAAGCAGATACGTGAATGGGCTTTAAAAAGTTATAAGAATGCAGTAGATCCTAAAAGTCCCGACTGTCTGTTGTGGCATGGACAGGGGCAGACTCTAGTGGATGCAGCTTATATAGCAGAGAGTTTTTTAAGAGCTTATAATCAACTATGGCTACCACTTGATTCTGTAACCAAACAAAGATACTTAGATAATTTTAAGGGCCTTCGCGCGATAGACCCACCATATACTAATTGGGTATTGTTCTCATCTACAATAGAAAGTTTTATTGCTAAGGCCGGTGGTGGTTATGACCAATATAGAGTGAATTCGGCAATACGCAAAGTAGAGGAATGGTATGTGGGAGATGGATGGTATTCGGATGGTCCTGATTTTGCATTCGATTATTATAGCAGTTATGTATTCCATCCTATGTATCTTGAGACATTACAGGCGATGAAGGATGCAAAGGCGCATACACGTATAGATTATGCTAAGTATTATGACAGAGAACTGAAACGTGCACAGAAATTCAGCATCGTTCTGGAGAGATTTATATCACCTGAAGGTACTTTCCCGGTGTTTGGACGGTCTATACCTTATAGAATGGCTACAATGCAACCTTTGGCACTTATGGCCCTATATCAGAAGTTACCTCAAGAACTGACCAACGGACAAGTACGTGCTGCATTAACTTGTGTGCTCCACCGTATGTTTGACGGTCATGAAAATATAAAAGACGGATTCCTTACAATAGGCTTCTGTGGAAGTCAGCCCAATATAGCCGATTGGTATACAAACAATGGAAGTTTGTATATGACATCTTTGGTATTCTTGCCTCTAGGTCTGCCTGCAAATCATCCTTTCTGGACTGATGCACCTGCCGACTGGACTCAAAAGAAAGCATGGGGTGGTCTTGATTTCCCGAAAGACCACAGATGGGCAGATGATATAACAACAAAAGATCTGTTTTAAGGGAAAATACGTGAAAGACCTCTTATAATACGAAATATACCCCGCATTGTTATTGTATATTGACATAACTTTGCGGTCGTTATACTTCTAATTATGAGAACAAAACTTATTATTACATTATTTACTTTGATAGTATCCTTGCCGACAAATGTTATCGGCAAGGATCATTCAAAAAAGTTTCATCCTGGCGCTTTATGGCCCGATAATAAAGGGATCCATATAAATGCCCATGGAGGAGGAATCCTTTATTATAAAAGGACATATTATTGGTTTGGTGAATATAAATCAGATACCACTAGCGCTGCTATGGTTGGAGTAACATGTTATTCGTCTAAAAACCTATTAGATTGGACTAACCGTGGTGTGGCCTTATCTGTTTCGGATGATGAAAATAGTGATATAGCCAAAGGCTGTGTGTTGGAACGTCCGAAAGTTGTCTATAATCAAAAAACGAAAAAGTTCGTTATGTGGTTCCATTTGGAACTGAAAGGTAATGGATACTCTGCAGCACGTTATGGAGTAGCTACCAGTAATGTGGTAACTGGTCCTTATCATTTTTTGTGTTCAGGAAGAGTCAATCCCAATGTATATCCAATAAATTTTAGTAAAGATGATTCCATTTCAATCAGAAATCAATATTCAAATTTAATTTCACTGAAATGGTGGACACCAGAATGGTATGATGCTATTAAGAAAGGTCTATTTATGTTTAGAGATTTGCCTGGAGGACAGATGGCTCGTGACCAGACCATATTTGTGGATGATGATAATAAAGCATACCATATATATTCATCAGAAGACAATTTGACACTGCAAGTTGCAGAACTTTCTGATGACTATACTTCGCATACAGGTAAATATGCTCGTATTGCTCCATCTAATATGAATGAAGCACCTGCGATATTTAAAAAAGATGGTATCTATTGGATGATAACAAGTGGATGTACAGGTTGGGATCCAAATGAGGCAAGAATGTTTATGGCAAGACATATAATGGGTCCATGGACACAACTCCCAAATCCTTGTATTGGCGCAGAATCTAAAATAACCTTTGGTGGGCAGAGTACATATATATTAAGAGTAGAAGGTAAAAAGAATGCATATATCTTTATGGCTGATATTTGGCGACCAAAACATCCAAGTGATGCAAGATATATATGGCTTCCAATTGATTTTAAAGCGGGGCGACCTGTAATACAATGGAGAAGTGAATGGCAACTAGATTATCTTAATAAATAAACGCCAAAATACGAAAAACACCCTTGATTATACGAAAAAATCCCTCATAAGTCTGCTGCATTTATGATATTTTTGCAGAGTAGACAAAATAAAATCGCTTTTTTAAGCGAATGAAATATTATCTGTTAACACTAAAAATTTAATAATGAACAATTTTATGAATCACAACTTAATGAAACTATCAGGAAAGCATATTTTGCTTTCATCAGTTTTTGTTACTGCTTTTTCTATTGGAATTCCTCAATATTTATTTGCGGGAAACAATGGACTGAATGTAGTACAACAATCTGGTTTTGTAAAAGGACATGTAGTAGACCAAAATGGAGATCCCATAATAGGCGCTACGGTAAAAGTAAAAGGAGAAAAGTCTGGTGCAGTTACTGATTTAGACGGAAATTTTATTCTGACTAATATAAAGGGTAGTGTATTGGAAATTTCTTATGTAGGCTATAAATCTCAACAGGTAAATTTTACTAATAATTCTACTCTTAAAATTACATTAAAAGAAGACTCAAAGGCACTGGATGAAGTTGTCGTTGTTGGTTTTGGAACTCAGAAAAAGATAAACTTGACGGGAGCTGTTAGCGTTGTATCTGGAGATGAAATTGCTTCACGTCCTGTTCAAAACGCTACTCAAGCTTTGCAGGGAGTTGTACCCGGACTCCAAATTTCATCAAAAAGTGGTACTTTGGATGCCTCACCCAATATTAATATACGAGGTACAGGTACCATAGGTCAGGGGTCGAGCAGTTCACCTCTAATATTAATTGATGGAATGGAAGGTGATCTTAATACTATTAACCCTCAGGATATTGAGAGTATATCAGTATTAAAAGATGCCGCAGCTTCATCAATCTATGGTTCTCGTGCTCCTTTCGGAGTAATACTTGTAACTACTAAAAATGGTGGAACAGGGAAAGTAACCGTAAACTATAATAACAGTTTCCAATTCAGTTCGCTTATACGTGCGAAAAAAATGATGAATTCGGTTGACTTTGCATCGTGGATGAATGATGCTGATTATAATAACGGCGATGGCGTATTTTTTGATAATGACAGGATGAAACAGATTGTGGATTATCATAATGCAACTCCTAGTGGATATGGACAACGCAAAACAGCAGATGGTAGGACTCTATATGCTATAGGTACGAGCAATAATCAAACATGGCAAGATGGCTATGGATACGGAATTGATGATGTAGATTGGTACTCTGAGGTATACAAGAATACAGCATTCTCTCAAGAGCATAATGCCAGTGTAAATGGTGGTGACAAGCGTTTTAGCTATTATGCCTCACTAAATTATCTTGATGATGGAGGTTTTATGAATTTTAATCAAGATAGTTATAAGCGTTATAATGGAACAGCTAAAATAGATGCACAACTTGCTAGTTGGGCTCGTATGAAGTATTCAATGCGTTTTACACGTACAGACTTTGAAAGACCGTCGGCTTTAACCAATGGCCTATATTCTGATATGGCTCGTCAGGGGTGGCCTGTTTTGCCCCTTTATGATCGTAATGGATATTTGTATTCTTCACCATCTCCGGCACTTGGACTTGCCACAGGTGGTAGTGATACTACCCAACAAGATACCCAATACCATCAGTTAGGGTTCGAATTTGAACCAATTAAAAATTGGATTACACACGTTGATTTCAATTATAGAATAATGAACGCTAACCGTCATTGGGACTCTCAACAAACATATAATCATGATGTAGCAGGTAATCCGATTTTATATAATACAGGTTCTAATGTTCATGAAGATTTGAAAAAAGAAAATTACCTTAATTTTCAGGTATATTCAGAGTATTCTGTTTCATTAGCAGAGAAACATAATTTTCATGTATTGGCTGGTTTTCAGACAGAACAGTTAAAGCAAACTGTTTTTGGATTGCAGCGTGATGGTATATTGGATCCTAGTAAACCTGAGGTTGATTTAACTTCTGGTTTGAGTTATCAGGGAATTGCAGTTACTCCTCCTGTAAATGGAGCACGTAACCAATGGCAGACAGCTGGTTTCTTTGGACGTTTTAATTATAATTATGATGAGCGTTATCTATTGGAGGCAAACCTTCGCTACGATGGAACATCACGTTTCCGTACTGATAATATGTGGAAATTATTCCCATCTGTATCTTTAGGATGGAATATCGCTCGTGAGAAATTCTTTCAAACATTATCAAAAGATATAAACACATTAAAGCTTCGTGCTTCTTATGGTTCTCTTGGCAATCAAAATACAGATAACTGGTATCAGACTTATCAGACTATAAGTTATTTGCCATTCGCCGGAACATGGTTACAGAATGGAACTAAACCTAACGTAACAAGTGCACCTAGTTTAGTTTCTACATCGCTTGGATGGGAAACAGTAGAGAGTTATGACCTTGGTCTTGACTTTGGAGCATTAAATAATCGTCTGACTGGAAGTTTTGACTGGTATGTGCGTAATACCAAAAATATGGTTGGTAATGCACCTGAATTACCTGCTGTTCTTGGAACCGCTGTTCCTAAAACAAATAATACAGACTTACGTACTACAGGATGGGAGCTTCAATTAGCTTGGCGTGATGCATTGAATAATGGCTTAGCTTATGGAATTACATTAAATTTATCAGATGCACGTACTAAAATAACGCGTTACCCTAATAACCCGACAAACTCAATAGACACATATATATCAGGACGTTACATTAATGAAATCTGGGGATATGAAACTGTAGGTATTGCTAAAAGTCAGGATGAGATGAATGCTCATTTAGCTACAGCAGACCAAAGTAGTATAGGCAGTAACTGGGGTGCCGGTGATATAATGTATCAAGATATTAATGGTGATAAAAAGGTAACCGCTGGTGCAAGAACATTGGCAGATCATGGAGACTTGAAAGTAATTGGGAATAGTACTCCACGTTATCTCTTTGGTATAAATCTGAATGCCAGCTATAAAGGCTTTGATGTAAGTGCATTCTTCCAAGGAGTTCTTAAACGAGATTCTTGGGTAGGCAACTCATGGGGTGGCCTTGAATATATGTTTGGTGCATCAGCTAGTGGACGTTGGTGGTGTTCTGGCTTGACATCTGTATCAGACTATTATCGTGATTCTAACTCTTGGTCTGTACAGAATGGTTATAAAAGCGAAAATACAAATGCATTTTTACCAAGGCCGGTATGGAGTGATAAAAATGTACAATGTCAGAGTCGCTATTTAGTTAATGCAGCATATATGCGTCTTAAGAACTTGCAATTAGGTTATTCTCTTCCAAAGTCATTGATATCAAATTGGGGAATAAATAATCTACGTGTATTCATGTCTGTTGAGAATCTATTTACGATTACAAGTGTTCCTGATCAGTATGATCCGGAAACAATTGGATTGGATATGGATAATAAAAATAATGGCTATCCTCTGAAGAAAACATGGGCTTTTGGTCTTAATATAACATTCTAAAAAATAAATAAGATGAAACTATATAAAATTCAAATATTAGCATTAGCATTCTCTGCTACTTTTGTTTCATGTAATGATTATTTGAAACAAGATCCACCATCATACCTGACTCCTGAAACTTTTTATACAAGTGAATCACAGATTCAGGCTGTAGCGAATCGCTTTTATCAAGATATAATACCAGGGCATGGCGCTTGGAATTATGGTACTTATACTAATGATAATAATACAGACAACCAGACGTCGTTGTCTCCAGACAATAAATTTGGAACCGGATTGTGGAAAACTTCAAATACAAATGATAGCTGGGATAAAACGAGTGATAATAATAACCCTATTAATAACGGAGGATGGTATAAAATACGAAATGTAAACTATCAATTAAATAGAACCTTAGCTAGTTATAAGGCTGGTTCTATATCAGGTACTGATGTAAATATACGTCAATATATAGGTGAATTATACTTTTTCCGTGCATATGCTTATTTTGATATGCTACAAGACTTTGGAGATTTACCTATAATTACAGATGCTATGTCTGATGATGAGACTATGCTGGTTGCTGCATGTAAACGTCGTCCTTGTAATGAAGTTGCACGCTTTATAATCAACAATGTAGATACAGCATTGACATATATGAAAGAGAATTTTGAGTCTAAGCATACACGTATTTCTACAGATGCAGCTCAGCTCTTCAAATCGCGTGTAGCTTTGTATGAAGGTTCTTGGTTGAATAACTTTAAAGGAACGCCATTCGTTCCATTAGGTCAAGGTTGGCCGGGAGCAGGTAAGGACTATAATAAAAACTATCAGTATCCTTCTGGTTCTATAGATAAAGAAATTGAGTACTTCTTTAAGGCTGCAGTTGAATCATCGCAGATTGTTGCAGATAAATATAAAGGGCAGTTGGTTACCAATACAGGAAAAATTCCTCAGTCTGTTAGTGATCCTGATAACCCTTATTTCAACATATGGGGTACTACAGATATGTCTTCTACTCCGGAAGTGTTATTATGGAGACAATACAGTAATTCACTTAGTGTGAATAATGATGTTGAGGTAGCTGTAGAATCAGGTAATATTGGTACAGGATTTACTCGTAGTCTGGTTGAAGGTTATCTTATGAAAGATGGTAAACCTATTTATAATTCAGGATATCAGTATGTAGATACTTCATTAGTATGTGTAGCAAAAAACAGGGACCCGCGTCTTACTGTTTTTTTGAAAGTTCCGGGGCAGATAAATTGCTTTAAGAATATGTCATCTTCTCAAGATCATTTTGTAGAAGTAGAACCTGTTCCAAATATCAAGAGTAAAACAGGAGAAAATGGTTATGTAACCGGATATACCATTCGTAAAGGAGGAACATTTGACAAGGCTCTTTGTGGAAATGGCGCAAGTTACAATGCCTGTGAGATATTCCGTGCAACCGAGGCTTTGTTGAATTATATGGAAGCCGAGTATATGCTGACTAATGATATTAATTCAGGTAAGATATTAGAGTATTGGAAAACTATTCGTGAGAAAGCAGGATTTGTAGGTTCCGCAACAGATCCATTAGTAACTATTAATGCTACTGATATGAGTAAGGAAACTAGAGATTTTGGAGCATATACAGCAGGGCAATTACTTACAGATAAGGTTTTATATAATATTCGTCGTGAACGAAGGAGTGAACTCCTTGCAGAAGGATTACGCGGTATGGACTTGCAACGTTGGCGTTCGTTTGACCAGCTGATTAATACACCTTGTCATATAGAAGGCTTCCACTTGTGGAATACGCCAATGCAGGGATGGTATACAGGACTAAAAGGTGATGGGTCTTCAAGTTCAAATGTTTCATCTCCTGATTTGAGTGAGTATTATCGTCCACATGAGATAAATATGGCTAATAATAACTTTAAAAATGGTCTTACATGGCATATGGCTCATTATCTACAACCATTGCCACTAAAGCAATTCTTGTTAACAGCTCCAGACCATGCTTCTGTAGATCAGTCTCCTTTATATCAAAATCCATATTGGCCAACTACAGCTGACCAACCAGCTGAAAAATAAGTTCATTAGGTTAATATTAAGTCAATAAAGAGCCAGTCTTACTGAATATTAGATTGGCTCTTTTGATTAATATAATTTATAGTTATCAATTATTCTGTGTATTTTTACATTTTAATAATTAAAATGAATGAGAAAACGTATAACGATATTATTGATATTTTTTTTTGCCAGAATTTATATATATAGTGCAAATGGGTATTTCAAGATTCTAGATAATACTCAAGGATTACCTGATAATACAATTAATTGTATATCTCAAGATAAACATGGATTTATATGGATTGGCACCTTTGGGGGATTATGCCGTTATGATGGTTTGTCATTAAGTGTATTTAAAAAAAATCCGAATGATATTTTTTCAATAATAAACGACAATGTACACAAAATATTGCCTGTTAATACGGGATTATATTTAGCAACAGACAAAGGTTTGGACTTTTATTCTTTTAGAGATGGACTTTTTCATCAATGTAGTGTAACATATAAAGGTCATATATCATTGATTAAATCAAGATTGAACTCTATTATTTATAACAAAGGCAATATTCTCGCTGCAGATGAGAATGGTATATTATATATAAAGAAAGGACCTGCTGAAAATTGTCAATTCGAAAGAGTTAACAGCCATAATAAAATATATGTAATTAGCAATTCTAAAAATCAAAATTTGGTTGCTATAGGTCATAATAAATTGTTTATATTGTCTTCTGATGCAAGACAAGTTTATTGTAGTTATGTAAAAAATATAGATATAACGTATAATCTTAATCTGAAATATAGTAAAAATACCGATCTGGTATACTTCGGAAATGGGATTGGACATAAGGGACTGGCATTTAAAATAATAAATCAGAAGTTGGAATTAGCTAATGATTATGTTCCTGACAATTTAATGGATGTTATAGACTATAAAAATAAGACAGTCTTTGCCGTAGATGGTGGAGGTATTATAATTAAAGACAGTAAAAAAATAATTAAATATATACCAGAAAATAGTAATATAAGTGGGGATGCTGCTTATTCCCTGTTTGCTGATAATAATAATAAACTATGGATTGGAACTTATAGATTTGGAGTAAATGTTTATTCTGAGAAACAATCTAAGTTTGAGATGCTAGATAAGGCCAACCATAGTATTACGTATGATATAGTAACAGCTGTCTTGGCCGACAAAGAGAATATCTTTATAGGTCTTGATGGAGGCGGACTTAATATTTATAATGTAATATCTAAGAAAACGAAGAGCTTTACAACATTTAATAGCAATATCGCCGGTAATAATGTTTTATCTATATTAAAGGATAAAGATGATATATGGATGGCAATATATACGAAAGGACTTGCTAGGTATTCTATTAAGAAATCTTGCTTCAAATTATATTCTATGCCATCTTTTGGTTTAGGTGATGAAAATAATGTTTGGACAATGTGTGATGACGGATTTGGCAACATATGGATTGGAGGTCCTAATATGTGTGTGTTTAATAAAAAAACAGAAAAGCTACAATTAATCAAGTCTTTGATAGGAGTTAATTGCTCTTCTGTACAAAGGAAAGGCAATTATATATATATAGGCTCAAATCATAATGGCATATATATTATTGACAGGCGTAATATGAAAATATTTAGGCATTATACTTCAAATTCAGGAAAAGTCCGTCTGCCGGGTAATGGCATACGATATATGTATGTAGATTCGCATAATACAATTTGGATATCAATGGCTTATTATGGATTATATTCAATAGATCTTAATACTAATAAGACAATTAAGCATGATTATAATGAAGGGTTGACAAACTCTAATGTTGTGTCCATTGCGGAAGATAAAAATGGACTATTATGGATGGGTACACTTAATGGCCTTTTTCGTTATGATCGAAAAGCACATACATTTGCCAGATTTGATATAGATGAGAGCATTTCATCTATATTTACATATAATGCAAGTTTGTTTGATGGGCATACAATGTTTTTTGGAAGTACAAAGGGACTAGTTTCTTTTAATCCTACTATTATTCGTTATAGACAATGCTACAATAATGTTAGTATAACGTCTTTAGAACTATTGAATAATGATAAGAAAATCTTTAATCTGTATGGCGGTTATATAAAAGATATCAAACTAGACTATGAACAGAATTTTTTTACAATTCATTTTTCAGTACCGGAGCTTGATGCACCTAACCGGATACATTTTTCATGTTATCTTAAGGGATTAGAAACTGGCTGGCGTGAACTGTCTGGAGCACGAGAAGTATCTTATACTAATGTTCCACCAGGTAAATATGACTTTTATGTGAGATGCACAGACAGCAATGGGAATTGGCTTAAACCAACAGTCTTTCATATCATAATTTCCCCTCCCTGGTGGAAAACCACTTTGGCTAGTATAATTTGGGTATTATTGATACTTATTATATTGTTTTCTGCGCTTAAGTTCTATTTATACGAATTGGAAATTAAGCATAATATGCGCATTAATGAAATAGAAAAAGATACGATGAAAAAACTTAATGATGCTAAGATGACTTTCTATACTAATATCATACACGAATTGCGTACGCCTGTTTTTCTTATATCTGCTCAGATTGAAGAACTTTTGGACATAAAGAAGTCAATTGTGAGTGTACCGTCATCGTATTTATATGCTATGTACAGAAGTTCTGCTAAGTTGAATAAATTGATAAGTCGTATTATTGATTTTCGCAAGGTAGACTCTGATAAACTAAAACTAGCTTTACAGCGTATGAATGTTGTGGCATTTTGTGAGAATTTGATAGAAGACTTTACTAACCTTTGTGAACAGAAAAATATATCATTTAATTTCATATGCGATAAGTCTGACATAGAATTAGACTTTGATACAGAAAAACTGGAAATGATAATCTCAAACTTAGTTTCGAATGCATTCAAGTATACAAAAGAAGGTGGTTATGTAACATTAACAATAGAAGAACAAGATGATGAAGTTCTTTTCTCCATAAAAGATGATGGTATCGGTATTTTAGAAAAAATGCGTGATACAATATTTGAAAGTTTCTTTCGGTCAGAACGGGCAGAAAAACAAAGCACAGGTGATGGTATAGGATTGTCTGTAGTAAAGAGTTTTGTGGAATTGCATGGAGGTTCTATTAATGTAGACAGTAATGTTGGAAAAGGTTCTAACTTTATATTTTCAATTCCTAAGAATATAAATGAAAAATATATAAAACAAGATTTAATGCCATTCGAGATCGAAGATAATATTAAACCAAAGCCTATTCTACCACAATTGCCAGAGAACCCTATGGCCACTCACACTATTCTTATTATTGATGATGAACAGCAAACCGTTGATTTATTAGAACGTAATCTGATATCTGATTTCAAAGTTTATAAGGCTTATGATGGTATAGAGGGATTAAAACAAGCTGAGAAAGTTTTGCCAGACATAATCATTTGTGATATAATGATGCCTAATATGGATGGACTTCAGTTTTTGACTAAATTAAAATCTGATAAGAAACTATCCAATATTAAAGTACTAATATTTACTGCAAAGACATCTGAAGAAGATATGCTTACTGCTTTTGATAACGGTGCAGATGCTTATATCACAAAACCTATATCCCTTAAGGTATTGAGAAAGAGAATAGATCATTTGATAGAACAGACGGATAATGCCAAACTTACTAATGCAATAACCGAAAAGGATAACAGCTATACAAAAGAGGAACAAATTTTTCTTTTGAAATGTCGTGAGATAATAGATGATAATATTAATAATGATGATTTCAATATTGATTTTCTTGCAGACAAATTGGCTATGAGCCATTCCTCACTTTATAAGAAGATAAAGCAGATGACAGGTATGTCACTTATTGAATTTATTAATGATTATAAAATATACAAGTCTGTACAATTATTTAAACAAGGCTTGACTAATATTGAGTCTGTCTGTGAAAAGTGCGGATTTAAAGATGTGAAGAATTTCCGTGAAATGTTTAAACGGAAAATGAAAATAACACCTAAACAATACGTGCAAAGCCTATAAAATACGAATAAGCCCCCCTTTTATACGTATATGTCTACGTTAGTTCGCATTTTATTATGTAAATTTGCAACGTAAACCATAATGTTTAAAATAAATCTATCTATATTATTACATGAAAAAGTTATTATTAATTTCAGCCGTTATCGGATTGCAGTCTTTCGCGTATTCTGCATTTGCGACAAATGTTGCTGCAAATCCTACGTTTACTGAATGGCATGACTTGCAGGTAAATGAGGTGAATCGCTTTCCTTTGCATTCAAATTTCTTCGCTTATGAATCTGAAAATGATGCTATTAAAGGGAATTACAAATCATCTGGAAACTATTTTGGGCTAGATGGCAGTTGGAAGTTCAAATGGGTTGCTGCCGCAGATCAGCGTCCTACAGATTTCTATAAAACTGATTATAACGATGCTGATTGGGGAACTATGCCTATTCCTGGTATCTGGAGCCTTAATGGTTATGGCGACCCAGAATATGTGAATGTAGGTTTTGCATGGCGTGGACACTTTAAAAGTAATCCACCAGATGTGCCTGTAAAAGACAATCAGGTAGGTAGTTATAGACGTGTTATAGAATTGCCGGCTAATTGGAATGGCCGTCAGGTAATAGCACATTTCGGTTCGGTAACATCTAGTATGTACCTTTGGGTAAATGGAAAATATGTAGGCTATACTGAAGACAGCAAGGTAGCTGCCGAATTTGATATCACACCTTATTTGAAACCAGGAAAGAACATTATAGCATTTCAGGTTTTCCGTTGGTGTGACGGCTCTTATGATGAAGATCAGGACTTTTGGCGTCTTGCAGGTGTAGCACGCGAATGTTATCTATATAGTAGAAATAAAACAGTACATCTTAATAATATACGTATAACTCCAGATCTTGATGCTAATTATCAGAATGGTATGCTTAATGTAAGTGCTTCTGTTGCAGGTAAAGCAAATGTCTCTTTAGAACTGAAAGATGCTCAAGGCAATACTGTAGCAAAGAAATACTTTATGAGCAAAAGTGGAGCTTCTGCACTTAATACTCAGATACCTGTAGCCAATCCCAAAAAATGGACCGCTGAAACCCCTTATCTTTATACACTAATAACTAATATCAAAGAAGGTGATAAAGTAGTAGAGTCTATACCTCAAAAGGTCGGTTTCCGTAAGGTTGAGATAAAAGGTTCTCAGCTGTTGGTTAATGGTAAGCCTATATACATAAAAGGTGCTGACCGTCATGAAATGGATCCTGATGGTGGATATGTAGTATCACGTGAACGTATGATACAGGATATAAAGTTAATGAAAAAGTTTAATATCAATGCAGTACGTACAAGTCATTATCCAAATGATCCAAGGTGGTATGACTTATGTGACGAATATGGTATTTATCTTTGTGCTGAGGCTAATCAAGAATCTCATGGTTTCGGATATAGTAAGGAAGCACGTGAGATGACTACTCCATTGTTTGCAAAACAGGTGTTGGAGCGTAACCAGCATAATGTATGCATGAATTTCAATCATCCTAGTGTTATAATCTGGTCTCTAGGAAATGAAACTGTTAATGGTGATAATTTCACAGCAGCATTTAAATGGATTAAATCACAAGATTTAAGTAGACCTGTACAGTTTGAGCAGGCATGGAAACTTGGAAATACAGATATTTACTGTCCTATGTATCTTAGTCAGGAAGGATGTGAAAAATACGCGCAGAGCAATGATCCGATAGATCAGAAGCCTTTGATACAATGCGAGTATTCTCATGCTATGGCAAACTCATGTGGAGGATTCAAAGAATATTGGGATCTGGTACGTAAATATCCAAAATATCAAGGTGGATTTATCTGGGATTTTGTAGATCAGGGATTGCACGCAAAGGATGCTCAGGGTAAGAGTATCTACAAATATGGTGGTGACTATAATAATTATGATCCGAGTGATAATAACTTTAACTGTAACGGACTTGTTAATCCAGATCGTATACCTAATCCGGAGCTATATGAAGTAGGGTATTTTTATCAGAACATATGGACAACACCGATTGACCTCAATAAGGGTATATTGAAAGTTTATAATGAGAATTTCTTTAAAGACTTGTCTGCCTATAAGTTGGTTTGGACACTTATGTCTGATGGGAAAGCTGTTCAGAATGGCGAAATAGAAAACCTTGATATAGCACCCCATGAAAGTCGTGAATATACATTGCCATATAATATGGAAAGCGTTCAAGGACAATCAGAACTTCTTCTTAATATAGATTATAAGTTGAAAAATCCTGAACCTCTTATGGATGCAGGACAGGTTGTGGCCCATCAGCAGATTGTATTGAGACCTTATGTTGCAAATGCTAATATAATGTCAGGAAAGCAGACTAATGGAAAGATGAAGTTGACTGATGATAACGATAAGATAGCCCTAAACGGCAATCAGCTTAATATAGAATTTAGTAAGAAAGACGGATATCTTAAACGTTACGATGTAAATGGACAGCCTATGTTAGGTGAAGAAGGTTCTTTGATACCTAATTTCTGGCGTGCTGTAACAGATAATGATATGGGCGCAGGATTGCAACATCAATATAAAGTATGGCGTAATCCACAGATAAATCTAGTTTCCATAATATCTAAAAAGGGCAAACAACCTTTAGTAACAGCAGTATATGATATGCCAGAGGTAAGTGCTAAACTTACATTATCTTATTTGATTAATGCTGATGGTACTATCAATGTAACTGAGAAGATGACAACAGACAGCACTAAAAAAGTTTCGGACATGTTCCGTTTTGGAATGGTGATGCAGTTGCCTAAACAGATGGATAAGAGTACCTTCTATGGTCGTGGACCTGTAGAAAATTACGCAGACCGTAAGTCAGCTCAGAACATAGGTATATATACTCAAACTGCAGATCAGCAGTTCTTCTCATATATACGCCCACAAGAGACAGGCACTAAGAGTGATATCCGTTGGTGGAAACAGACATCTTCATCAGACAATGGATTTGAGATAACATCTGTAGCTCCATTTTCAGCATCTGCTTTAAATTATGCTATTAAGGATCTTGATGAAGGAGATGAAAAACATCAGCGTCATTGCCCAGAGGTCCCCGTGTCTCCTTATGTAAATCTGTATATTGATATGGTTCAGGCTGGAGTTGGTGGTATAGACAGTTGGAGTCAGAATGCTATTGCTCTTCCAAAGTATCGTGTACACTATGGTGATAAGGAATTCAAATTCATTATATCACCAATATGTAATTCTCTAAATTAAAACTAGTCGAAAGAACATATATGTCCGCCGCAATCAGACTAAAAATGTTTGTGCGCGACGGACTTTTTAATTTTAGATACATGTAATTGTTGTTATTTTATACCCTTTGTCATTTTAAGATAATTGGAAGGATCGCTTACAAACGATTTCTTAAAACTTGTACGTAAAAATGCTTCTACATTAGATGGGTTAGAAAAAGGAGTATATATAACAAAAGGTAAAAAAATAGTCGTAAAATGAAAAAATATCTGATAATATTGATTACTCTTTTGTCTACATTATATACTAAGGCAGATAATAAAATCAAAATATATATAATAGAAACAACAAAATCAGAACAGACAATACAACATTTTGGAGCCAGCGATGCTTGGAGTATGCGTTTTATTGGTTTATGGCCTCAAGATCAACAGAATAAAATAGCTGATTGGCTATTTAGTATGGATTACGATTCAACAGGTAAACCTAAAGGAATCGGATTGTCAATATGGCGATTTAATCTTGGAGCAGGTTCTTTGGAACAAGGTGATAAATCTCAAATAAATTCAAATACACGTACAGATTGTTTCTTACAATCTGATAAATCTTATGACTGGAGCAAACAAGAAGGTCAAAGACATTTCCTGAAATTGGCTAAAGATAGAGGAGTATGCCATTTTTTAGCTTTTATGAATTCAGTACCGGTTTACTATACAAAGAATGGACTGGCTACAAATACAGGGCGTGGAGCTACAGCAAATATTAAAGATAAATGTTATGGTGATGTAGCACGTTTTGTTGCAAAGTCATTAAAAGGCATAGAACAACATGATGGAATACATTTTGATTATCTAAGTCCGGTGAATGAACCTGATGGCAGCTGGAACTGGTTAGGGCCAAAGCAAGAAGGTTCACCGGCAACTAATAGAGAGATTGTAAGGCTTGTTAAAGAAATCAGCAAACAATTTGTAAAGCACAATATTAAGACCCAAATAATAGTAAATGAAAGTTCAGATTTACGATGTTTAATCGGTATCCATGATACCGATTGGCAACGTGGTAATACAATAAATACATTATTTTCTAAAGATAGTACTAAGACATATATTGGAGCTACACCCAATATTCCCAATATTATGGCTGGGCATAGTTATTGGACTAATACACCTTTACAGTATATGAAGGATATTCGTTCAGCATTGAGAGATTCTTTGAGAAATAAAGGCCTAGGATATTGGCAGACGGAGATATGCATAATGAATAACGATCAGGAAATTGGCGGTGGTGGCGGATTTGATTTTTCTATGAAGACAGCACTATATGTAGCAAGAATAATACATCATGATCTCGTTTTTGCTGATGCACAGAGTTGGTCATGGTGGAGGGCTGTAGGAGAAGATTACAAAGACGGATTAATAAGAGCTTATAGCAGTGATGGCATGAAAAGCGGAAGTGTAGTCGACTCTAAATTGATGTGGGCTTTAGGTAACTATAGTAGGTTTATACGCCCAGGAGCTATTCGTCATGATATTATGGCCATAGATTCTGTTGGAAAAGAAATACCTGAAGGATATAATGATGTTAAAGGCATAATGTGTTCTGCATATTTGAATACAGATGGTAAATGGGTAGTTGTTGCAATCAACTATTCGGAACAATCAAAACCGTTTGCATTAAGTATGGATAATTCTGAAAGTATAAAATGGAAAATGTACAGAACTTCTGACGTAACATCTGAGAATCTTACTCCTGTTGATACATATGATGCATCTAATTGTAATCTTATTCCGCGTTCAATAACAACATTTGTCTCTGAATAAAAATAAACTAAAATATAATATGGAAATAAAAAAGACGATCAAAATCTGCTTATTAAGTTTTCTGTTATTATCACCTTTCATGCATGTTAATGCGTCAAACAATGTTAAGGTTTCAACCTTTGCGGTAGGTGAAAATACATTTCTTCTTGATGGACATCCATTTGTGGTAAAAGCCGCTGAGGTGCATTATCCAAGAATACCTCGCGCTTATTGGGAACATCGGATAAAAATGTGTAAGGCATTGGGAATGAATACGATTTGCATATATGTCTTTTGGAATATACACGAGCCGCAGGAAAATCATTTTGATTTTACCGGTAACAATGATTTGGCAGAATTTTGCAGACTTGTAAAGAAAAACGGAATGTACGTAATAGTGCGTCCCGGACCATATGTCTGTGCTGAATGGGAGATGGGTGGACTGCCATGGTGGTTGCTTAAAAAGAAAGATATTGCTTTACGCGAACAGGATCCTTACTTTATGAAGCGTGTAGAAATATTCGAAAAAGAAGTAGGTAAACAATTAGCTCCATTAACGATTCAGAACGGCGGACCGATTATTATGGTTCAAGTTGAGAATGAATATGGCTCGTATGGTGAGAATAAACCTTATGTGTCTGCTATACGAGATATTGTAAAAAAATCGGGATTTGATAAAGTAACTCTGTTTCAATGTGATTGGTCCAGCAACTTTACAAAGAATGGACTTGATGATTTGGTCTGGACAATGAATTTTGGTACAGGTGCTAATATAGACGAACAGTTTAAACTGCTTGGCAAACTACGTCCAAATGCTCCAAAAATGTGTTCTGAGTTTTGGAGTGGATGGTTTGATAAGTGGGGCGCACGTCATGAGACACGCCCCTCTTCCGAGATGGTTGCCGGAATTGACGAGATGTTGTCTAAAGGTATATCCTTTTCTCTATATATGACTCATGGTGGAACCAGCTTTGGGCATTGGGCAGGTGCTAATAGTCCTGGATTTGCTCCTGATGTAACATCCTACGACTATGATGCTCCAATAAATGAATATGGTATGCCAACTCCAAAATTTTGGGAATTACGTAAAACAATGGAGAAATATAATGATGGTAAGAAATTGCCTGCTGTTCCTAAATCTCCTATTAGTATAATAAATATACCTAAATTTAGTTTGTCAGAGCACTCTAATTTATTGAATGGCATGGATAGCATTGCTATTACAAACAATTCAGACAAGATGCTTACCTTTGAGGATATGAATATGGGGTGGGGATCTATGGTATATATTGCTGATCTACCAGAGACTAAGTCTAATAGCATTCTAACTTTAAATGAATGCCATGATTATTCCAGAATATTTATTAATGGTAAATACATTGGAACAATAGATCGAGTAAAGAATGAAAAATCAATAGAGTTGCCACCAATAGCTAAAAATTCAATGATTCAGGTATTTGTTGAAGGTATGGGTCGTATCAATTTTGGAAGAGCAATAAAAGATTATAAGGGTATAACAAAGGATGTAACTATTACAACCGATAATGGGAATGTACAAACTACCTACAAGCCAAAAAATTGGATTAATATACGCATTAAGGATGATTATACTCAGGCATTAAAGGCTTTTGAGATGAGCAATAAACAAATAGATTTGGTAATAGATAAAAGTATTTCTGTTTCTATGTTTAATGGGATTGAAAGCTTGAAGACAGAAAAATGGTTGGACAATATTAATAAACCAGGTTATTACAGAGGGTATTTTAATCTCAAAAAAGTAGGAGATACGTTCTTGAATATGGAGGCTTTCGGTAAGGGATTAGTATATGTTAATGGTCATTCTTTAGGACGTTTTTGGAACATAGGTCCACAGCAGACATTATATTTGCCTGGATGTTGGTTAAAAAAGGGGCGCAATGAGGTTATCGTACTAGACGTAATAGGTCCTAAAGGAAGTCCTGTATGTTATGGGCAAAATAAGCCGGAATTAGATAAACTGAATTTGGAACGCTCATCAAATATAAAAAAACCTGAATTGAAAAAAGAATATTTGGTAGCGAGTGGTAGTTTTGAAGCCGGCAATGGTTGGCAGAAAGTAAAATTCAACACACTATCTACTGGTCGTTATCTCGTTATAGAAGGATTAAATAGCCAAGAAGGTAAAGAAAAGGCCAGTATCGCTGAGTTGTACGCTCTGGATGCCAATGGTAAAAGGTTGAGTCGTGAGTCATGGACAATAAAGTATGCAGATAGTGAGGATGTATCTAATGGGAATAAAACAGCCGATAAAGTTTTTGATTTGCAAGAGAGTACTTATTGGGCTACGCAAAGTGGAGTTTCATTTCCTCATGTGCTAGTTGTTGATATGGGGTCTTCTAACTCAGTATCTGGTATCGAATACCTTCCAAGGGCTGAGCAGGGAGCACCAGGTAGTATAAAAAATTATAATATATATATAACAAACGATCTGTAAATTCATATCTATGCTTTTGATCTTAAATGTGACCATAAAATATATATAGTATATTTAAGGTCAAAAGCATATTTGTCGAAAAAGACATTAATGCTCATTCTATATTTATCTTGAATTGTGGAAGAGTATGATAACCGCCATAATTTATACCATTGATATTCTGTTATCCCGATGATGTTTCCGTCTTGATGTAGAACATCGGTTATATTTTTCTATAATCTGGTTAAAAAAATTGCAGAAATAATCTGCAATACAAAATATTTCTGTAATTTTGTCATTAGTAAATATTGTTGAATTTATTATTTATAGTTTAATGTTTTACAGCTATGAATTATAATATCTTTTGCTAATTAACAAATAATCAAGATATTATAATTAGTTGAATTGACATTAATCTTGCAAAGAAAAACAATGAGTATAGAAGATAAATATAAGAATGAAAAAAGAAAAAATTGTTTATAGAAATCTCATTCCAAGTGATTTTGAAGCTATTTGTAAACTTCCTCAAAATGCACAAGAGTTGTTCTTCATGTGTCCAAAGGCTGACTATCCACTAACCAAAGAACAGTTAGAAGATATTATAAAAGATCGTTTTGATTCAACAGTAGTCCTATATGATAATAAAATAATAGGCTTCGCAAATTTCTATGAAGTAAAGAAAACAGAATATTGTGCTATTGGAAATGTTATTGTAAGTTATCATTTCCGTAGTTGTGGTATTGGTACATTTCTAATAACAATTATGGAAAATATAGGAAAGCAAAAATATGATATACAAGAGACCCACCTATCATGTTTTAATGCTAATACAGCCGGTCTTTTATTATACCACAAATTAGGTTATATTCCTTTTGAAATAGAAAGGCGCACAAATAAGAAAAACAAAATTTCGGCATTGATCAAGCTAAAAAAGAGAGTGATATAATATAAAGGTTCTAAAAATATTGAAAAATAAAAGAATAATTGTACGTTTGACAATTATTCTTTATATATTTGCAATCAATAATCTATTAATAAATTTATTTATACCTATACCTAATATGAAAAAACTAAGATTACTGTCTATCTTTTTTGTCAGTGCTGTAACTTCGGTGGCATTTTCACAGACACATCATTTTGATATTCAAGCTAACAAGTTAGGCGCTGTCGTTCAACCCACGATGTATGGAATCTTCTTTGAAGATATTAATTTTGGAGCAGATGGCGGTTTGTATGCAGAGATGGTAGAAAACCGCTCGTTTGAGTTTCCTAGTCATCTTATGGGATGGAATACATTCGGCAACGTATCAGTATCAGATATAAAACCTGCATTTGAACGTAACCCACATTATGTAACATTACTTAATTCTGGTCATGATCAGAAGTTTACAGGAATAGAGAATAATGGCTTTTTCGGAATGGGCGTAAAGAAAGGAATGAAATATGACTTTTCGGTATATGCCCGTCTTAGTTCATTGCAAGGAAAAGTCGCAAAGATTCGTGTAGAACTTGTCGACTCAAAAGACAATCCTATAGCTAGAGATACTATTATAATAAATAATAATCAGTGGCAGAAGTTTACAGCTTCACTAATATCTAAGGTTACTGATGCAAAGGCACTAATGCGTATTTTCCTTATGTCTGATGATGGAGTAGATCTTGATCATATATCACTCTTCCCTGCTGATAATTGGCATGGACTGCGTGCTGATCTAGTAAAGGATCTAGAAGATTTACATCCTAAAGTGTTCCGTTTCCCGGGTGGATGTATTGTAGAAGGTACAGACCTTGCCACCCGCTACCAATGGAAAAATACTGTTGGATGCCCTGAAAACCGTCCTCTTAACGAGAACAGATGGAATTATACATTTCCTAATCGTATGTATCCTAACTATTATCAGACTTATGGATTGGGTTTTTATGAATTTTTCCTCTTGTCTGAGAAAATTGGTGCGCAGGCTCTTCCTGTATTAAGCTGTGGACTTGCTTGTCAGTTTCAGAACAAAGATAAGGATGCAAATGCTCATGTAGCAGTAAAAGATTTAGAACCATATATACAAGATGCTTTAGACCTTATTGAATTTGCCAACGGTTCAATAAATACCAAATGGGGTAAACTACGTTCTGATATGGGACATCCGGAATCGTTCAACCTTAAGCAGATAGCTATTGGCAATGAGCAATGGGGACCTTTATATCCTGAGCGTCTGGAGCCATTTGTAAAGATTATACGTGCAAAATATCCGCAGATGAAGATTGTAGGTACTGCAGGTCCTAATCCTGATGGCAAAGATTTTGATTATGGATGGAAAGAGATGAAACGATTAGGGGCTGATTTGGTTGACGAGCATTATTACCGTAGTCCTGAGTGGTTCCTTAAGAGTGCAGGCCGTTATGACAAATATGATCGCAAAGGACCAAAAGTGTTTGCCGGTGAATATGCATGTCATGTAGACAAATTCAATAACCAATATCAGGAAGGAAAGAATGATTTTGAGTCTGCTTTGAGCGAAGCCGCATTTATGACTGGCTTAGAACGTAATGCAGATGTTGTACATATGGCTACTTATGCACCTCTATTTGCACATGTAGATGGTTGGCAGTGGCGTCCGGATCTTATATGGTTTGACAATCTGAGTAGCGTACGTACAGTAAATTATTATGTGCAGCAATTGTATGGAATGAATAAAGGCACAAATGTACTTTCACTTACAGAGAATGGCAAAGCTGTAGAAGGCGGTGATGGCATTTATGCTTCGGCAGTTTATGATAAAAACGAAGATGCATATATTGTAAAAGTTACCAATACAACAGATGATGCCAAAGAACTAAATATTGTATTTAATGGTTTGAAAGCTTTTCATTCAGGAAAAGTAACTACGCTTCATGCCGAGAGTAATGAAGCTGTAAATACAGTAGATAAAAAAAATATTGTTATACCTCAAGTATCTGATGTGAAAACAGAAGGTAATATACTGAATGTGAATATAGGAGCAAGAACCTTCTGTGTTTACAAATTCATAAAATAATAACGAAGTTGTTTTATAAAAGATAAAAATAAATTTAAGTAAAAGTTAGTGTTAGTTAAATGTTGATATAGGGGCGGTTTTGCAGTGATGCAAAATCGCCCTTAATTTAATTTCAAAGCAATGTAATTATGCTATTTTTATGCATTACTAGTCTTGCTGTATTGTTTTAAATGATATTTCGTACGATATTCCTTAAAGTTGTACGATATTAATATATTTTGGAGACTGAAATATCATATATTTGCAGCATAATTTTAAATTCTATAAAATGAAAAAGATATATTTGTCTTTACTTTATCTGTTATTTTTTGTTTGTGCTTTTGCTGGTCAAAGACTAAATTTTAATTCTTCTTGGCTTCTAAAAGTTGGAGACCAAAGTGGAGCTGAAAATATAACCTTTGATGACACATCATGGCAGAAAGTTACTCTTCCTTACGCATTCAATGGAAAGGAGGCCTTCTCTGTAGCTATATCCCAGCAGTCAGATACGGTTATGTGGTATCGTAAGCATTTTACTATCGGCAGATATATGAATGCCAAACATGTCTTTATTGAGTTTGAAGGGGCAAGACAGGCTGCTGATGTATATCTCAACGGTTATCATGTAGGGATAAACGAAAATGGTGTCACTGCTTTTGGATTTGACCTTACACCATATATTAATTTGAATGGTGATAATGTGATATCTGTTAGGGTGGATAATAGTTGGCACTATCGCGAGCAAGCCACAAAAAGTGTATTTGAATGGAATGACAATAACTTCAATGCTAATTATGGTGGCTTGAGTAAAAATGTTTGGCTACATGTCATGGGAGATGTATATCAGACTTTGCCACTTTATGATAACCTTAAAACTACAGGTACATATATATATGCCAATAATTTTAGTATAAAAGAACATAAAGCAACCATAAATGTTGAATCGGAAGTAAAAAATGAGAGCAATATTAAACAAAACATTGGTCTGGAAGTAGAGGTGATTGACCTGGATGGCAAAACTATAGCAAAATTTAATGGTTGCAATATAGAAGTTCCCGTCGGTGCAGTAGCTACATGTAAAGCTTCAGAAAATGTAAGCAACTTGCATTTTTGGAGTTGGGGGTATGGCTACTTATATAATATAAAGACCCGTTTAGTAGCAGACGGTAAATACATAGATGAGGTAAGTACACGTACTGGCTTCCGCAAAACGGATTTTGCTGATGCCATAGTCAAAATCAATGACCGAGCTATACAGTTTAAAGGTTTTGCTCAGCGTTCCAGCAACGAATGGCCTGCTATTGGGCTCTCAGTTCCTGTGTGGATGAGTGATTATTCTAATAGTCTGGCTCTTAACTGTAACGCCAACTTATTCAGATGGATGCACATCACGCCATGGAAACAAGATATTGAATCATTCGATCGAGTAGGAATGATGCAGTCTATGCCTGCAGGTGATGCTGAGAAAGATGCCAAAGGCCGTCAGTGGGAACAGCGCAAGGAAGTGATGCGCGATGCCATTATATACAACCGAAACAATCCAAGTATCATATTCTATGAATGTGGTAATAATCAGATAAGCGACAGTCATATGACTGAAATGAAGACTATACGTGATAAATATGATCCTGAAGGAGGACGGGCTATAGGTTCAAGAAATATGCTTGATAGTCGTGTGGCAGAATATGGAGGTGAGATGCTATATGTCAATAAGAGTGCCTATAAACCTATGTGGCAGATGGAATATTGCCGTGATGAGGGTCTGCGTAAATATTGGGATTCGTACAGTTATCCATATCACTCCGAAGGCAAAGGCCCTCTTTATAGAGGTGAACCTGCTCCCAGTTATAATCACAACCAAGATGAACTGGCTGTTGAGAATGTAGCTAGATGGAATGAATATTGGATGGAACGCCCAGGAACAGGAACAAGAGTAAACTCTGGAGGTGCGAAAATAATATTCTCAGACACAAATACACATTTTCGTGGAGAGGTAAACTATCGTACAAGTGGTGATGTTGATGCAATGCGAATACCAAAAGATTCATGGTATGTACATCAGACTATGTGGGACGGATGGGTTGATACAGAGAGAAACCATACCTATATTATAGGGCATTGGAATTATACAGATACAGTAACGAAACCTGTATATGTAGTTTCTACAAGCAAGAATGTTGAACTATTCCTCAATGGTAAGTCATTGGGTATGGGAACACGTAGCAATACATTCCTTTTCACTTTTAAAAATGTAAAATGGCAACCTGGCAGACTAATTGCGTTGGGTAGAAATGATAAAGGCGCAGAGGAAAGCAGATATGAAATAAAGACAGCAGGTAAAGCTGCTACTCTTCGTTTGCGTTGGGTAAATGCGCCTAATATATTCAGAGCAGACGGAGCAGATGTTCGTATTGCAGAGATTGAGATAGTAGACAAAGACGGGAATAGATGTTCTTTGGCAAACGATATGATACATTTTACTGTTGATGGTCCTGTAGAATGGTTGGGAGGTATCGCTTTGGGCAATAACCATAACTATATATCGGATAAGACATTACCTGTTGAATGTGGCGTAAATCGTGTAATGATAAGGAGTTGTGTAAATGCTGGTAAAATAACAATTAAAGCGGCAGCTCAGGGATTTCCTGAAACATCCTTATCTATAAAGTCTGAGCCGGTACTTGTAAATAACGGTTTCTATGCAGATGCGTCAGGCAAGGCGATAGAAGCAGATTGGGGTAGCATGATGCCATGCATACTTAATCGTGGTGAAACGCCTTCAACATCATCTTATACACAAAAGAAGAATACTATCGCCATAAAATATGCTGAGGCGGCATCTGATACAGCAAATGTCAAAGCCTCATATGATGATAATGAGTCCACACATTGGTCAAGTGATGGAATGCTTAAAAATGCATATATTAGATACCATCTTGCAAGGAAAGCAAAGATAAATGAGATGGTGATAAAAGTATTGGGATTCCGCGATTCAAGCTATCCGATAGAGGTCTATTCCAGTCGTAAACTTGTGTTTAAGGGCTTCACACACAAAGGCTTGGGATATTGTCACATACCTCTTAAACTGACATTTAATGATACATTTACAATTAAGATGGTTGGTCCTGCATCTGTTAAGGACGCCTTTGCTGACATGGTAGAGCTGGCTGATAAGTCTAATAAACAGTTGAAGTCGTCTAATAGCAATAAACTGCAGATTATAGAAGTGGAATTTAATGAAGACACAAAATAAAATTCATGTTATTATGATATTAGTTGCTTAATTTTATATATACAACTATCTTTGCAGTGAATCAGATTATCTATAATAAATAATTTAATGAAGAATCTATACTTTTTAATATTCGCATTGGTAATGCAATTACCATCCAGCGCTAAGACTTATTACGTATCCACTACTGGTAGTGACAATAATACAGGCTCTATCGATGCCCCTTTAGCAACACTAAAAGCAGCCCAGAATATTATAAATGCCGGTGATACAATCTACTTTAGAGGTGGAATGTATACTATTACAGAAGATCAGATAATGGGTTCTGAAGTGAGTGACCTTTATGCCTGTGTCTTTGACCTCAAAAAGAGTGGAACATCAGATCGCCCCATTTGTTATTTCGGATATCCCGGAGAACGTCCGGTCTTTGATATATCAAATGTAAAACCGGCGGATAAACGAATTAGTGTATTTTATCTTTATGGTAGTTATTTGCATTTCAAAAACTTTGATATAGTAGGCACTCAGGTAACTATTACCACTCATACTCAATCAGAATGCTTTAGTTGTCGTAATGGAAGTAACAATGTTATAGAAAATATTGCAATGCATAATGGTATGGCTATTGGTGTGTATATTACAAAAGGTAATGACAATCTTATACTAAACTGTGATGCATATAACAATTATGATACAGTATCTGAAGGGGGAAAGGGTGGAAATGTAGATGGGTTTGGATGTCATGTCACAGCGCAGTCTACCGGTAATATATTTAGGGGATGCCGTGCATGGTGTAATAGTGATGATGGTTTTGATCTCATAAATAATTATGCACCGGTTACTTTTGATAATTGTTGGTCTTTCTATAATGGTTATGAAGACTATTCAACGATTACTCCTGGAGATGGAAATGGATTCAAAGCCGGAGGATATGGATCTATGGTTCAGGTATCTCCTGTTGATGCCCCGAGGAATACTATTCAGAATTGTATAGCTTTCCATAACAAGGCCAACGGATTCTATGCTAATCATCATTTGGGAGGTGATAATTGGTATAACAATAGTTCTTATCTTAACAAGTATAATTATGACATGGTGAATCAACAGTCATGGGATAATGCCACTGACGTTGATGGATATGGACATGTACTGGTTAATAATCTTTCGTTTAATGGCGTGAAAGGTGATTATCTATATATTGACATTGCAAAATGCACTTTGACCAATAATACGTTTTTGCCATCATCATATACTGTTTCTGAATCGGATTTTGAAAGTACAGACTTTGCCCAACTCGCTTCTGATAGAAAAGCCGATGGCAGTCTTCCTGATATTAACTTCATGAAACTAAAGCCGACGAGTCAATTTTATTCTTTAAAGATAGGTTATCAGTTTAAGTATGGAGATGTAACAGGCATAAATAGTATTGAATCAGAAAAGTCCTCTCATCATTCTGCTTACGATAATAAATATTATAATATTATGGGGATGAATGTGAAAAATCCTGTTAAAGGCCTATTTATATATAATGGAAAAAAAATAATTAAATAGGATCTTATAATATATAGGCAAATTAATTTGTAGCTATTATTTTACACTATCATTTGTGTCTTTGCTGCAGTTCACGAACAGAGAGGCTATATATGCTGTATATGTACCAAATAATCCTACTCCACTAACCATAAGCATTACACCTATAAGCCTGCCTTCTGGTGTAACAGGATACTTATCTCCATAACCAACTGTAGTTATTGTTTCCATTGTCCACCAAATAGCATCGCCAGCAGTTCTTATATTACAGGAAGGTCCCTTCTCGACAATTAATATAGAGACAGAAGAGGCAAGGATAATCAATAGTGTTATTATGAAGACAGATATCATAGTTCCTTTTATTTTGCTTTTGAATATGTATCTTATTAGGATTTTTGTAGAGCGAAAAGCCCGCAATATCCTTATCAGTCTTATTAGTCTGAATAATCTTCCTACTCTGAACGAAGGTAACATTGGGACACTTGATATTAAATCAATCCATCCCCATTTCATGTATTCATATTTGTTTTCAGCATTATAAAAATTGCGAATAAAATCAATTAGAAAAAATAAACAGATTCCATTGTCTGTTATCTCTAGTAGTTTGTATATTTCTTTTGGAATATGGAATATTGAGGATATTAATAATGCCAATAATACGTAAACAGACAGTACTATTATTAATAAATCGAAGAACTTAATATTTTTTTCTTTATTCATTGTTTGTAATCTTTATTCTGTTATCATTAATGCCATTTGGATATTTTATTTTTATCCATTTGCAATCATCTTCTATCATAACTTGTTTTTCATTGAGAGGAACCATGGAAACTGCTGGATGTGCATTTTTTACATTGTACATTGGTAAATAAACAAATAAAGACTTTTAATAAAATTAAGATGATTTTTTTCATGGTATATATTCTGTTTTGCAGAAGGCAAATATACAAAAAAACATCAACAAAGACTTTCTTACACTAATTTCATAATTAATTTTATAAAAAAATTAACGGACTTTGATTTTTGTTTAATCGAAAACAAAAGGATAGGCTACAAGTCTATTTTTCAATTAAATTAAAGAATAACTAACAGCAGTTACATCAAGAATAATACAGAAATGTTTTTAAAATAAAGAACGGAGAACGGCTTCACAGCCACCCTCCGTCGCAAACTTAAACAACCAATAAAAGAAATAGATTGTTTTATCTAATAAAGAGTAATTCTCTGTATTTAGGCAATGTCCAGAGCTCATCAGCAACGATAAGTTCAAGTTTGTCTATATTATAACGTATCTCTTCCATCTTAGGAGCAACTGTGTCGTGATAAGCAATAGCTTTCTTGTGCTCATCTTCGATCTTGTTAGCTACCTTACGGGCATTTACCAAGTCTTCAACACCTTTTTCTATAGATTCATTGCGTTCTGATATTTCTTCAATGATCTTGATGTTACGTCCTGCTATCTTGTCAACTTTATCTCCAGTGAAGATCTCGCGCAGACAAGCAACATTTTTAGCCAACTGACTCTGATAATGTGTAGCTACAGGTATGATATGATTCATAGAAAGATCACCCATTACGCGTGCCTCTATCTGAATCTTCTTAGTGTAAGTCTCCCATTTAACTTCGTTGCGAGCTTCAAGTTCCTTCTTAGTCATAACACCTAAACTTTCGAACATCTTTACGCTGTCAATATCTAGGTAACGTTCAAAGATTACAGGGCAACTTGTTTCGCAGTCAAGACCACGTTTCTTTGCTTCTACAACCCATTCGTCTGAATATCCGTTGCCATCGAAACGTATTGGTTTACAAGTCTTAATATCATCACGTAATATATCAATAAGAGCGCTTGTCTTATCTTCGCCTTTAGCTATAAGAGCATCTACACGAGCTTTGAAGCTTCCTAGAGCTTCAGCTACAGCAGAGTTGAGGGCTATCATTGCTGATGCACAGTTGGCCTCAGAACCTACAGCGCGGAACTCAAAACGGTTGCCCGTGAATGCGAATGGTGATGTACGATTACGGTCTGTATTGTCTATGATGAGTTCTGGTATCTCAGGGATATCAAGTTTCATGCCTTGTTTGCCTGCCATTGTGAACAGTTCGTCTTTGTCTGACTTCTCGATGTGGTCGAGCAATTCTGACAACTGTGTACCAAGGAATGAAGAAATAATTGCAGGAGGTGCTTCATTAGCTCCAAGACGGTGAGCGTTTGTAGCGCTCATGATAGAAGCTTTGAGCAGTCCGTTGTGCTTGTATACACCCATCAATGTCTCAACAATGAATGTTACGAAACGCAGGTGGTCCATAGGTGTTTTACCTGGTCCGTGTAGCAATGCGCCAGTGTCTGTAGATAGACTCCAGTTGTTGTGCTTGCCAGAACCGTTAATGCCTGCAAATGGTTTCTCATGCAACAGTACACGGAATCCGTGTTTGCGAGCAATTTTCTTCATCAGTGACATTAGCAGCATATTGTGGTCTACAGCAAGGTTTGTCTCTTCGAAGATAGGAGCCAACTCAAACTGGTTAGGTGCTACCTCGTTGTGACGTGTCTTGCAAGGTATAGAAAGTTCCAGAGCTTGTATTTCAAGGTCTTTCATAAAAGCTTGAACACGATCAGGTATTGTTCCGAAATAGTGATCATCCATCTGCTGGTTCTTTGCAGAATCATGCCCCATCAATGTACGGCCGGTAAGAACAAGATCAGGACGAGCTCCATATAGTCCTTCGTCTACCAAAAAGTATTCCTGTTCCCAACCAAGGTTGCTCTGTACCTTCTTTACGTTAGTATCGAAGTAATGGCATACATTAGTTGCTGCAACATCTACAGCACGTAGGGCGCGTAATAGAGGTGCTTTGTAGTCAAGAGCTTCGCCTGTATATGAAATGAAGACTGTAGGTATGCAGAGTGTATCATCCATGATAAATACAGGAGATGTTGGATCCCATGCAGAATATCCACGAGCTTCAAAAGTATTACGGATACCTCCGCTTGGGAATGAACTGGCATCAGGTTCTTGCTGTACAAGAAGTTTTCCTGAGAATTTTTCTACCATGCCTCCCTTTCCATCATGCTCTACGAAAGCGTCATGCTTCTCTGCTGTACCTTCGGTAAGAGGCTGGAACCAGTGAGTATAGTGTGTTACACCTTTCTCCATAGCCCATTCCTTCATGCCAGTTGCTACAGCATCAGCAATGCTACGGTCTAGGCGGGCACCGTTGTCAATAACGTCAACTAGTTTAGCGTAAACATCTGCTGGCAGGTATTTGTACATTTTCTCACGATTGAAAACATTCTTGCCAAAAAAATCGGCAGGTCTCTCTTTAGGAACCTCTACTTCAACAGGCTTTTTATTGAAAGCCTCTGCAACAACCTGAAATCTTAAATTAGCCATTTCATTTAATTTTTTAATTGTTAATTATTTCTTTTATCTTCTTTCTTTCTATAGCAAGGCTGATTTTTAATATCAGCCTTGTTTATTTATGTATTATGGATGTAACGTAAAGCCGAATACAAAATAAGCTTTTTCATTGCTTGGGTTGCATGCTATCTGACCAAATATAGGTACTGAAAATGTATCAGATACTTTTATTTCTTTAGTCGCTCTTACTGAAACATTCGTTACTGCAAAACCTCCTGCTTTAGAGTAGAAAGATGTTGCATAAGGTACAGCTCCAACAGCTGCTATCCAGTCGCAACCTCCTAGTTTGAATGGTGCAGATGCTTCTAGGTAAGAAGAATATGCACGTTTGTTGCTCTTGTTATATCCATCATTTCCTGCAAAGTTGGTATACCACTGTAATGCTGCCGGACCGAAGTTATAACCGATGTTACCTTCGAATACATGTGATGTACTGTGAGCAGAATAGCAAAAATAACGATCGTTAGGAGTGTTAAACCAATAGTCGGTTACACCGATGTTAAATCCAGCTATTGTGTAGGCAGCTGTAAGGTCAAACTCTTTTGTGTCTTCCTTATCAGACAATCCAACATTACCCCATGCTGTAATAGACAGACCTTTGTATCCCAAGCCTAATGTTGGCTGTAAACTTACATCTCCTAGGTCCTGACCACGCCAGTAATACTGGTTTACTACATCTGCAGAAATCTTTGTCTCGACTTTGTCTTGAGCCTTCACTGTTGTGAATCCGGCTAATAATGCGATAGCCAGAAGTCCGGTTTTCTCTAAATTCTTCATAATCTTTGTGTTTTTGTGTTGTGTTGTGTTGTGTTCTATATGGTTTATTTCAGCCATTTTGTGATTCTTTCCATTGCCTCTTCGCAATTTTCACGTGATCCGAAAGCCGTAAGTCTTATATATCCTTCGCCACTTGGGCCGAAACCGACACCTGGTGTGCAAACCACCTGTGCATCGTAAAGCATCTGTTCGAAGAATCTCCAACTTCCGGTACCGTCTGGAGTTTTAACCCACAGATAAGGCGCATTTTCGCCTCCGTATACCTGTAGCCCCAGTTTGGTAAGTGTATGGTGCATTATTTTTGCGTTGGTCATATAGTAGTCTATAGTGCTTTTAACTTGTGCTTTCCCTTCTTCTGTATATATTGCTTCTGCTGCTCGCTGGCTTATATAACTTGTCCCGTTGAATTTTGTACATTGGCGTCTGTCCCAAAGAGGGTTTAGGGGTATTCTTCTACCATCAAGAGTAGCAGCTGTTAGCTCTTTTGGAATGACTGTATATCCACATCTTACGCCTGTAAATCCTGCTGTCTTGGAATAACTGTGGAATTCGATTGCAACTTTTCTTGCTCCTTTTATCTCATATATTGAGTGAGGTATTTCAGGGTCTTGTATATAAGCTTCGTATGCTGCGTCATAGAATATTAAGGTATCATTCTTTATAGCGTAATTTACCCATTTTTTGAGTTCCTCTTTTGATATTACAGTTCCAGTTGGATTGTTTGGATAGCAAAGATAGATTATGTCCACTCTGTGATCCGGTATCTTAGGTACGAAACTATTTTCTGAAAGGCAAGGCATATATGTTACATTACTCCATTTCCCATCAGTCAATGTTCCAGCTCTTCCGCACATTGCGTTAGAGTCTATGTAAACTGGATATATTGGGTCGGTTACACCTACACTGTTATCCCATCTTACTAATTCTCCAATATTTCCGGTGTCACTTTTAGCGCCATCGTTCACAAATATCTCGTTTGCATCCAAATGAATGCCTCTTGGTAAAAAATCGTTTTTCACTATAGCTTCGCGTAGAAACATATAACCTTGTTCAGGGCCGTATCCTTTGAAACTGCTTTTAACGCTCATTTCCTCTACTGCTTTATGCATTGCGTCAATCACGGCAGGACAGAGAGGTTGAGTAACGTCTCCTATGCCAAGACTAATAACGTTAGCTTTAGGATGTGAAACCTTGAAAGCGTTAACTTTCTTTGCTATGTCTGCGAACAAATAATTGTTCGGTAATTTTAGATAATGTTCGTTTACTAATGCCATAATATTACTCTTTATTGTTTGTTAAGTTTGTCATTGTTTATATCGCATTCTGTCGGCAATTCTATTTCTCCCTCGAAAGCGAATGCCGCAGGCCCGGTCATATATACATGGTTGTCTTTTTCATTCCATTCTATATCTAATGTGCCGCCGTCCATTACAATACTACTCATTCTTCCTGTTCTATGAGTTAATGAAGCTGCTACAGCAGTGGCGCATGCACCGGTACCGCAAGCCATTGTTATTCCGCTTCCTCTTTCCCATACTCTTGTGCGTATTGTGCCGTCCGGTTTTACTTCTGCAAATTCTATATTACATCTTTGTGGAAACAGTGCATTGTGTTCTAATAAACTTCCGTATCCGGGAACGTCTGTATTGTCAATGTCTTCTACAAATATTACAAAGTGAGGATTACCCATAGATACAAATGTACCTTTGAATTCTTTTCCGTCAGCATAAACTGAACCTTCTGTGATGCTACCACTCTCAGTGCATAGTTGGTCTTTGTTTGATAATTGTGGCTCTAGCATGTCAACTGTAACACTGCTTACCAAATTTTCTTTAATATGTAAATTTAGTACTTTTATTCCGGAAAGAGTCTGTAATCTTATTATTTTTTTATCGGTTATACCTTTTTCATATAAATATTTACCTATACAACGTGATGCATTTCCACACATAAGAGCTTCAGATCCATCAGCATTGAATATTCTCATTGAAAAATCAGCGTCAGAAATTGATGGTTTGCCTATTAAAACCAGTCCGTCACTACCTATGCCTGTATGGGGCGCACTCCATTTTATGGAGGCTAATTCAGGATTGGGTATACTATATAATAAGGTGTTGACATATATATAATCATTCCCAGCTCCATGCATTTTTGTGAACTTTATGGTTGTTGTTGTCATATTGTCGTCCTTTTCCCTATTTTAATTCCTATTTGTTTTGAATTCGTTGCAAAAATACATCATTTTGTTTAAAAACACTCTATTTTTATAACTAAATATTACACATTTAACATATTAATATCAATTTGTTTGAATTTTGGCTGTATTTCTTTCGAATTGAAAGAAAAAAGTTGCTATAATATTCTTTGTGATATTTATTGCTATTTTTCTTAGTTCTGGTAACATTAATAATCAAAAATATGAAGGTATGTAACAAATTGTATGTAAAAGTATGCTTCGAATTTACAGATTGAAAGTTTTTGGTGTATAATAATAGCAGATTGTAATATTCTTATATTACAAATTACTTTTTGTAACAAAAATACCTAATAATAAAAACAAAATGCTACCTTTGCAGCGAAAATGATGACAATATGAGATGTATATCGCATTGAATAACAACAAAAAGTAATAGTTGACATTATGAAAAAGATTGAAGCAATTATCCGTAAGACGAAGTTTGAGGATGTTAAAGAGGCGCTACTTGCTGCTGACATTGAATGGTTCTCTTACTACGATGTGAGAGGTGAGGGCAAAATGCGTCAGGCGCGTATTTACCGCGGTGTAATGTATAATACAAGTTGTATTGAACGTACTCTGATTAATATAGTTGTACGTGATAAAAATGTGGAAAAAGTAGTTTCTGCTGTTCAAAAAGCTGCTCAGACAGGTGAAATTGGAGATGGGCGCATCTTCGTTATACCAATAGAGGATGCTGTTCGTATCAGAACTGGTGAAAGAGGAGATATCGCATTGTATAACGCAGAACAAGAAAAATAACAACTAAAATACAAACACTATGACATTATTATTGACAGCATTAAATACTGGTAATACAGCCTGGATAACAATAGCTACTATTTTGGTTATGCTTATGACCATTCCTGGTCTGGCGCTATTTTATGGCGGCCTTGTAAGAACTAAAAATATACTTAGCGTCGTGATGCAGTGTCTTATATGTACTGCTGTATTGAGCATTATGTGGATTGCTTTTGGCTACAGTTGGGTATTTGGAACAGGCTTTCATGGTACTGGCATCGGAACTGTAATTGGAGGATTTGATAAAGTATTTCTTCATGGAGTCGGAATACATTCTATAATGGCACCGGCAGGAATCCCTGAGATAACATTCTGCTTGTTCCAATGCATGTTTGCAGTAATTACGCCTGCTCTTATCATAGGAGCTTTTGCTGAACGTCTAAAATTTTCAAGTTTTTTAGTCTTTACTATACTTTGGTCTATCCTTGTATATAATCCAATGGCCCACTTCGTATGGGGTGGAGGTTGGTTGCAACAACTTGGTGCTCTTGATTTTGCAGGTGGTACAGTTGTTCATATAAATGCCGGTGTTGCTGCTATTGTGATGGCTGTAATGCTTGGTCGTCGTTCTGATTACAAACCTAATAAGCCAATACCTGCTACCAATGTAGTATTCGTATTTATGGGAGCTGCTTTGTTGTGGCTGGGTTGGTTTGGATTCAATGCAGGAAGTGGACTGACTGCAGACGGACTTGATGCAAATGCATTTTTGGTAACACATCTTTGTACTTGCGTTGCAGCTATGACATGGATGGTTATTGATTGGATTCATAATGGAAGACCTACAACAGTCGGCGTTTGCACTGGAGCTGTTGCCGGATTGGTTGCTATAACTCCTGCTGCAGGTAGCACGGATGTTCTTGGAGCTTTTGGTATAGGTATCATAACAAGTGTTGTATGCTATTGTATGGTTGCAATAGTAAAACCAAAATTAGGATACGATGATGCTCTTGATGCATTCGGTGTTCATGGTATTGGTGGTATATTAGGTTCTATCCTGACCGGCGTATTTGCTACTGCTGCTGTGACAGGTGGTCCTAAAGGTGCTTTGTACGGTGATTGGCATCAACTTGGAGTTCAGATTTTAGCAACACTCTTCTCTATAGTTTATAGTGGTGTTATTACATTCTTGTTATTCAAGTTAATTGATAAATTTATGGGAATGCGAGTTGGTAAACGAGTTGAGGAAGAAGGACTCGATATCTACGAACATGGTGAAAATGCTTATAACTAATATTATTTAATAGTTTAATTGGCTGACCTTTCGCACAAATCTTAATTAAATTTTTGATTTTGGTTAATATTTTGTGCGGAAGGTCTTTCTTTTGTTTATAATTATGCAGATTTATTAAGTTTGCGGTGTATTTGTTTCAGATTGTAACAATTATAGCCATATAACTTTTAATCTGGTCTTTTTGGGCCAGATTATTGAATTAATATGGAATTTTATCATTAATATAGTATCTTTTTGCTAATAATAGTGGCTGAATATAAAACTTTTTGCTATATTTGCAGCGATTTTTCTATCAAAGTGTAAATTCATAACAGCAAACGACAACAAAAATAAAAGAGTATGTGTGGAATAGCTTGTATATTTAATATTCAGGAACAGACACCTGAATTGCGTCAGAAAGCATTACGTATGAGTCAGAAAATCCGTCATCGCGGACCTGACTGGAGTGGTATATATTGTGGAGGATCTGCTATATTGGCTCACGAACGCTTATCTATTGTTGATCCTGAATCAGGAAAGCAACCATTGTATAGTCCGGATATGAAACAAGTATTGGCTGTGAATGGTGAAATATATAATCATCAGGAAATTCGTAAACATTTCGCAGGCAAATATCAGTTTCAAACAGGAAGTGACTGCGAGGTAATCCTTGCTTTGTATAGAGAGAAAGGAATAAAATTTCTGGAAGATTTAAGTGGTATATTTGCATTTGCTCTTTATGATAAAGAAAGAGATGAATTCCTTATAGCACGTGATCCAATTGGAGTAATACCTCTTTATATAGGTTATGATGAAAAGGGTATGGTCTATGTAGCAAGTGAACTGAAAGCTCTCGAAGGCATGTGCGACAGATATGAGCCATTTTTGCCAGGACATTACTATTGGAGCAAGGAAGGCGAAATGAAACGCTATTATACTCGCGATTGGTTTGACTATGATAATGTAAAAGACAATAAGGCTAGTGTAAAGGATATACATGATTCGCTTGAAGATGCTGTAAAGCGTCAACTTATGAGTGATGTTCCTTATGGAGTATTGCTTAGTGGAGGACTAGACTCGTCTGTGATTAGTGCGGTAGCTGAGAAATTCTCCGAGAATAGAGTTGAAGAGGACAGTACTACTAAAGCATGGTGGCCTAGATTACATTCATTTGCTGTCGGACTTAAAGGTGCTCCTGATTTGGAAAAGGCTCGTAAAGTGGCAGACCGTATAGGTACAGTACATCATGAGATAAACTATACTATACAAGAGGGAATAGATGCAATACGCGATGTTATATATTTTATAGAGACATATGATGTAACAACAGTACGTGCATCTACACCAATGTATCTTCTTGCCCGTGTCATAAAGAGCATGGGAATAAAGATGGTGCTCAGCGGTGAGGGTGCTGATGAAATATTCGGAGGCTACTTGTACTTCCATAAAGCTCCAAATGCAAAAGCATTTCATGAAGAGACAATTCGTAAACTGTCAAAATTATATCTGTACGATTGTCTTAGAGCAAATAAGAGTCTTTCTGCATGGGGTGTGGAAGGTCGTGTTCCATTCCTGGATAAAGAATTCCTGGATGTAGCGATGCGTACAAATCCTGAAGCTAAAATGTGCCCTGGAAATACAATGGAGAAAAAAATTGTACGCGAAGCGTTCGAAGATATGTTGCCAGAAGAAATAGCCTGGAGACAGAAAGAACAATTTTCTGATGGTGTCGGATACAATTGGATTGATACGTTGAAGAAGATAACTTCTGATCAGGTAAGCGATGAGCAGATGGCTCATGCAGACGAGCGTTTCCCGATTAATCCTCCTCGTAATAAGGAAGAATATTATTACCGTTCAATATTTGCAGAACATTTTCCGAGTGATAGTGCTGCTAGGTCTGTACCTAGTATACCTAGCGTGGCATGTAGTACAGCAGAAGCTCTAGCATGGGATGCATCATTTAAGAATATGAATGATCCAAGTGGTAGAGCCGTTAGTGGTATACATGAGGATGCATATAAGAAATAATTTATACTTATAATAATGAGTCTTTGTTTGGCCATTTGTATGTGGCGGCAAAGACTCATTTTTCAATTCCAAGATCGGTCAATAACATTTTAGTTATTGTTATATAAATAATCAGTAGTTTTTCATTAACTTCTTTGCTGTTTCAAGATGTTTAAGATCTCTTGCATGATCTCTTGCATTCTTGCTTATTATTTGACCGAAGTCGAAACCAACTGAAAAACCAGATGAAGGAGATGGTAGCATATCTTTAACCAGTATACCTTTGTCGAATTTATAAGTTACTTTTGGTGCTTCCATCTTTTCAGGGTTGAATTCAGGAAGTTTAGGCTTCTCGTATTCATGAAAATCACCTATAGATGTAGAAATAGTCAAAGGTTCCCTATGTAACCACTTCTGATATTCTACTTCCAGACTATCAGAATGAGTCATAGCCATTTTTTTCTTTTTATTTGGCATTGTGATCTTTCTGCGAGGACTCTCAACATTCGGTTTTGTTCTCTTTATGTTGAAAATCCTTTTGTTCTTAAAAATTTCCTGTCCATCCATATAGATAGGAAGGAAAATTATAACGCAGCATATAATGATATACTTTGATTTCATTTCTGTGCAAAAGTACACAAAAATATTATACTATATTGATTAGCTATACAACTATTAAATGAATTTATTAATCTTTGCCCTTAATTTTTTAACATTATTATTTTACAATATATAATAACATGTCGTACCACTTTTTACCACTTGTAGTCGTATATTCCTATTCTATAGATCTCAATAATATATATGTATATTTAGTAAAAGTATTATTCAGAATCTTCTGTAGGTGTAGGCATAGGCACTATACGTCTTGAATTTCCATTTCTCTTTACTATGAGTGGAACCTTTTCTACAACAACATTACTAGTGTCAAGGCCAAGAGCCTTCTCCTCGTTTATTCCAAGGTGCTTGATGAGCCCATATATATTCATCATTAAATTGTCACGGCCTCGGTCTGAACTTGCCGGATAGTAAATCCGATGGATAACAATAAAACGGAAATCACCAGAAACGCCTTTCTTTTTCAAAGAAGTATAACCACTAGATAAATCGAATGTTCCTTCATGAACCAAATCTTCTATTATTTGACGAAGGTATAGTGTCATGTATGGTTGCACTCTAAAACCAATCCTGACATTTATTCTGAATAGAGTGTCTTCAATGAGTGGTGTAAAAGTATAATCTAGAGTATTTGGCTCGTCAATATGTTCGAAATGGAATAGCAAATAGTGATCTGCTCGTTTTGGTTGCTTGTGTATTATTGAATAAATTACTTTACCTTCTATATATTCAGGACTGTCTGAACGACTAACATAAACTAAGTTTGTAGCATATTTAGGAATGGTAGTGTCATTCTTTATACTAGAGATTATATCGAAATACTTATGGATTTTGTCAAAAACCAAATATTTATGGCGTATATTCTGTGCATTGTACCATACATACATTATTGTACAGAATGTGCCGGCAAGCATAATGGTAAACCAACCTCCATGTATGAATTTAAACATATTTGCTGTAAGAAATAATCCTTCAATGGTTACAAATACAGCAAAGAATGGTATTACTATGAATAGCTTTATTTTGTGCATGTGTAAGTAGAAAGCAAGTAGTATCGTTGTCATAAGCATAGTAATGGTTATAGACAAACCATATGCAGCTTCCATCCTTCCTGATGTCTTAAACAGTAATATCGTTATGATGCAGAAAATATACAGAAAGTTGTTTACTGATGGTACAAACAATTGTCCTTTAACATTGGTAGGATATTTTATTTTAAGCCTAGGCCAGAAATTCAAGTTAACAGCTTCACTGAATATAGTGAAACATCCGCTGATAAGTGCTTGGCTGGCTATTACTGCTGCAATTGTTGCCATGAAAACACCAATGAGTAAGAACTGTGTTGGCATTATCGCGTAAAAAGGATTTACATCATCACCAATATGTTTTATGTTTTCTACAATCCATGCGCCTTGTCCTAGATAATTAAGGATAAGCATGATTTTTACGTATATCCAGCTGACTGTTATGTTTCTTCTTCCGCAGTGTCCAAGGTCACTATAAAGTGCTTCAGCACCTGTGGTACAGAGAAAAACAGCACCTAAAACGAGAAACCAGTTCGGGTCATGTGCTAATAATCTTATTGCATAATAAGGATTGAATGCTTTAAGTATAGGTAAAAATTCTGCTAGATGCAAACTTCCCATAACTCCTAGCATCAAGAACCAGAAGAACATGAATGGACCGAATAATTTTCCTATAGCACTAGTACCAAATTGTTGTATAAAGAAAAGTGCTGATATGATAGCAATCGTTATTGGCACAACAGGTGTCGCGTCGTTAACAGCCTTCAATCCCTCTATGGCAGAAGTTACTGTAATGGAAGGCGTTATGATGCCATCTGCTACTAGCGTGCTGGCGCCTATTATAGCTGCTACATATAGCCATTTACGGTTATGCTTCCTCACTAATGCATATAGAGCAAGGATACCACCTTCACCTTTATTATCAGCGCTAAGTGCAACAATAACATATTTAACTGTGGTTTGTAGAGTGAGCGTCCAGATGATGCAGGATACGGCACCTATAATGTAGTTTGCATCATAACCTTCACTGGCATGCATTATAGTTTTCATTACATATAAAGGTGATGTCCCTATATCTCCGAATACAATACCTAGTGTTACTAAAAGTCCAAGTGCACTAAATTTACTTGCCCCTGAACATTTATCGAACTTTATCGCCATAACTTTTTAATTACATCTTATATAAAACCCTGCAAAGGTAATTATTAATTTGAAATATTATTTATTTCTTATAAATATTTTAGCGTTTTACTTTATTTGGATTATAAATTACTACCTTTGCGTAATAAAAATAGTAAGATGACAACTAAAGAATTGATGCGCGAAGCAATTCGCTTGGCTAATGATAATGTAAAAAATGGTGGTGGTCCTTTTGGGGCGGTAATAGCAGATAAGAGTGGAAATATAATATCTACAGGCGTAAATCGTGTTACGGCTAACAATGATCCGACTGCTCATGCGGAAGTAAGTGCTATTAGAGCTGCGGGTTCCAAATTAGGAACGTTTAGTATGGAGGGTTATTCTATATATACATCTTGTGAGCCATGTCCAATGTGTCTTGGAGCTATTTATTGGGCTCATCTAGATAAAATATATTATGCCAATACCAAGGATGATGCTAAAAATATAGATTTTGATGATTCTTTCATTTATGATGAGATAGCTCTTACGCCCGACAGACGCAAAAAACCGTCTGAGCAGATTTTAAGAGATGAGGCAATCAAGACATTTGAGGCTTGGGCGAAGAAAGATGATAAGATAGAATATTGATAAATTGACAACGTTGTATAGCTTATGATTGCGTAAACTATTATACAATTTGTTAGGCTTAGTACAGTTTTCAATTACTATACATTTTAAACTCATGCAAATTTTATATTTCACCTCCCTGTGGCGAAATTATACATAATGGCTTTATTACCAGTGCTTTATCTACGGGGAGGTGAAATTTTACCTCCCCGCTATGCTTTGGCTTGTCAAAAGCATAGGTAATATATACCAACTTAACTTGAATTGGTCTGCAACTTAACTTGAATTAGTTGCCGTTATCTATGTTTTTATGGCATGCAATGATGCTATTTTTCATAACATAAATCTCTTTTATACTAATCCGGGGAGGTGAAATTTTCACCTCCCCGGACTTAAATATCTGATGTATATACCGTTACGACATTTTGTACCAGTGGAAGTTAATTCGTAATTATAAATTCTGTGAGCCAATATATTCAGAAGGAGACATGCCAAACTGTTTCTGGAAACACTTGGAAAAATAGGATGGGCTATTAAAACCTACCATGAAACAAATCTCACTAATCTGATATTTATTCTCAAGCAGCATAGATGCGGCTTTCTTAAGTCGTATTATCTGTATCAATTCGTTGGGAGTGACATCTGCCACACCCTTTATCTTGGCAAACAGTCCTGAACGGCTTACGCAGAGCTCTTTTGCAAGATAGTCTATTGAGAAGTCTGGATTAGACGTATTCCCCTCTATAAGTTTATACATCTTAGACAAAAACTCTTTGTCTTTATCATTGTTAGTGATGGAATCAATAGGTACAGATGGCATTTCAGAAAATGTCTTCAGTTTACATTGGCTTTCAGAAGTGTTATTGATGCTAAGACAAATACTGCTGCACTTCACGCTATAAATGACAGAATGCTGCCTAAAGATGAGAATGACCGTACTATACCATATTTTCATTGGTGGCCCGAGAATGATTCAATAGAATGGATTACATATCAGTTTCCAGAAGAAAATATAGTTTCGAACAGTACTGTTTATTGGTATGATGATTCTCCATGGGGAGGTTGCAGGTTGCCTGAATGGTGGAAAATATACTTTATGAATGATAAAGGACAATGGCAGTCTGTAGAAAATATTAATGGATATGAAATCAAAATAGGTGTAGGAAATATAGTAAGATTTATTCCGATAAAGACTAAATGTTTAAAGTTAGAAGTAAAATTGCCAAAGGATAATTCATCAGGATTGTATGAGTGGGAGGTGAAATGAACATCTCTCTCTAAAAGTCATTTGTAATAAGGAAACAACTGACATTTCGCTTAGTATTATGGTGACGTTGTATAATTTTATATCTTAATGATATTATATTATATGATGTGATGGCCAATCTTATAGTATATTTGCGGGCAAAACAAATAATACTTATAATGAGAAAAATAATCGTAATATTAGTGATATTGTTTATTGCTAATAATAATATGTCAGGAAAGAAGAAAGCAGAATGCTTCCCAAATGGAGAAATTATTTCGGAGTGGTTTTCGGATACTACACGAATTGATATTAATAATCTAGGGAAACAATATGTAATAACAGATTATGGAGTAGTTAATGACTCAAGTTTAATCCAGACAGAAAAAATACAGAATGTAATAGACCAATGTTATAAAAATGGTGGAGGAGTTGTAGTTGTTCCTAAAGGAACATTCCTTACCGGTTCTTTGTTTTTTAAACAAGGAACTAACCTCTACTTAAGTGATGGGGCTAAATTGAAAGGGAGTGATGCTATTACAAACTATAAAATAATTCCGACACGATTAGAAGGCGTTACAATGAATTATTTTGCAGCATTGATAAATGCAGACCATTTAAATGGTTTTTCAATTTCAGGTAGAGGAACAATTGATGGTAATGGCAAAAAGTTTTATGATGAGTTTTGGCTCAGGAGAAAGGTAATTCCTAATTGTACCAACTTAGAAGCTTTAAGACCTAGATTACTCTATATATCTAATTCAACAGATGTAAAAGTTTGTGGAGTCAGAATGATTAATTCAGGATTTTGGACTAACCATATATATAAATGCAAAAGAGTTAAATATATAGGATGTTATATTTATGCACCAACAGATGGATATCCCAAAGGACCAAGTACAGATGCTATAGATTTAGATGTCTGTAAAGATGTCCTGATTGATGGATGTTATGTAAATGTTAATGATGATGGTATTTGTCTTAAGGGTGGCAAAGGAACATTTGTTGATAAAGATTCGACAAATGGAATTTGCCAAAATATAATAGTTCAGAATTGTAGCTTTGGAAAAGCAGGAGGGGGTATAACATTTGGAAGTGAATGTTTTGATGCTAAAAATATTATAATGAGGAATTGTCGTTTCAATAAAACAAGTAATATCCTATTGTTTAAAATGCGTCCGGACACTCCTCAGAAGTATCAATATGTTAGTGTGGAGAATTGTACAGGTAATACTACATATGGTATAAGAACACGCATTTGGACTCAGTTCTTTGATTTGAGAGTACGCAAAGATATGCCTCGTTCTTCTGTCTCTGATGTAGAAATGAAAGATATAAATGTTACTTGCTCACAATCATTCTATGAACTGAAGCAATCTGATAAATATGATTTGGGTAATTTCTCATTTGAAAATATTAATGCAAAGGACTCGAATGGTAAAATGCCCGTATCATTCCTTAAGAACTGTAAGATAAAGAACGTCGAGATTAATGGGAATAAGATTAAGTAATCTTATTCCCTATATTTTGATGGTGGAACTCCAAATTGGTCTTTGAAGCATTTGCTAAAATAATAAGGGTTATCAAAGCCTACTTCGTAAGCAACTTCAGAAACATTCATTACGCCCGACTTGAGTAATTCTGCAGCGTGCTTTAATCTCATAACACGTAGATATTCATTGGGCGTATATCCCGTAATGCCTCTTACTTTGCGATAGAAAATTGTACGTCCGATATGTAGCATATCTGCAATCTTCTCAACAGAAAGAGTTTGATCACTTATTTTAGACTCAATAATGGCATTAAGGCGACGAGCAAATGTATTATCTTGTTCTGTAGCACACAATGTTGGTCTTATCGTTTCAAGATTTTTGGAAAATTTCTGTTTTAGCTTCTCGCGTTGATCTAATAGCTGGAAAATCCTTGCGATAAGTAATTGGGGGCTGAATGGTTTAGTAACATAGGCATCTGCCCCAGACTCTGTACCCTCAAGGTGACTTTCTTCATTGCTTAGAGCTGTGAGAAGAATTATAGGAATATGACTTGTTTCAAAATTATTTTTTAGTCGTTTTGTTAATTCAAAGCCATTCATTCTCGGCATCATAACATCACTAATGATTAGGTCTGCATCATAATCTTTTGCTTTAGCAATCCCACTTTTACCATCAGATTCAGTTTCTATTTCAAAATAAATGCTTAACTCTTCAACAAGGAAGTCACGTACATCATTATCATCTTCCACTAATAGGATTTTTTTCTTATTAAGAGGCTTTGTATTATTAACGTTATTGAGTGTTTCTTCTTCTTTAAAAGGAATACTTGCTTTTATCTCATCTTTTAATATGGGATTATCCTTAACTAGAAAATCAGATTCGTCATAAACACTTTTGTCTGTAGGAATATTTACTGTAAAAATTGAGCCTCCATTGGTATTCTCTTTATATTCAATTGCGCCATGATGAACAATAACAAGTTCTTTAGTAAGATGAAGTCCTATTCCAAAACTTTCTCCGGTATAACTACTTTGCATAAATCCATTAAATAATTGTCCACGCTTTTCTTTTGGTATTCCAACACCAGTATCGGTTACTGTTATTGTCATTTCTCTATTAAAGTTAATAGCTACAGATATATTACCCCCGGATGGTGTGTATTTGAATGCATTTGAAAGAAGATTAAATACTATTTTGTCAAGATGCCTTTTATCTATAAACATTATATAAGCATCTTCTGATGACTCAATAGTAAAACTAATATTTTTAGATTCGGCTGCATCTTCAAATGTCATGCACAATTCCTTGATAAAGTGTACGACGTCTGTTTCTTCTAAGGCAAGAGCTAGTTTTCCTGCTTGCATCTTTCTAAATTCAAGAAGCTGGTCGATCAGTCTTAACATCCTTCTTACACTCTTATCCATAGTATGTATAGACTTATCAAGTTCACTCTGCCAATGGTTTATTTTTACAATTCTGGCTTCTTTCTCCAGAGAACCTGCTATCAATGTAAGTGGCGTACGGAATTCGTGTGCTATATTGGTAAAGAATGACAATTTATATTTTGTCAGTTCTCGTTCAAGTTTAACCTTAGTGCGGAGTTCATCCTTCTCTTTAATATTCTTAACTATGAAATATATTGTAATTACAATTAATATAATGTATATCATAATAGCCCATGCTGACATATAGAAAGGTGGTCTGATAACAATACTCAACACGCTCTCATTTCCCCACTCACCATCAGTATTGCATGCTTTTGCGTGTAATTTATATTTCCCCGGAGGAAGATTCTTATATGCGGCCCATGCATTAGGTGATGTCACACTCCATGTATTATCATAACCTTCCAGCCAATAAGTATATTTTACATTTTTTACATCAGAATAGTCTAGTGTAGAAAAATCAATAACAGGTGAATTGTTTTTATAATCAAGAATCATCGTGTCTGTATAAGGTTGAGATGTGAAAACAAGTCCCATCTTATCATAATAATGATGTAGCTTACTGGGGTTGATAATAGTAAGTCCATAATATCCACCTAATAATATTCTGCCATCATTAAGGCACACCGCTGAATTTTCATTGTAAACGTTACCCATTTGATTTGGGTCCATATAATAATTGTCAATGGTGTTTTTATCGTAATTAAAGCATGATACACCTTGTTGAGTAGATATCCAGTAATTTCCTTTTTTATCTTCAACAATAGATTGGGTCATATTGTTTATTAGTCCATTAGACTGATTGTATTGCTTAAATTTTAAGTTCTGGTATCCGTTCTTGAAATCCGTAACACATATACCTTCACCAGGTAGGGTAATCCATACACGATTTTTTTTGTCAATCATAATATCGTGTATTTCAGAACCTTTTTTATATCTGTAGTATGCTAAAGTATTATTGATAAGTTTGTTAGGATTGAATACAATAAGTCCACCTGTGGACCCCATCCATATCCATCCGTTTTTGTCTATTTTCAGGCATCTTACTTCATTTGTTCCAACGCTGTCGGAAAACATGTTTTTGACATGATATCCATTGCCTTTTTTCCATGCAACACTTAAACCGTCTCCATAAGTTCCTATCCACATTCTTTTCTTACCGTCCATAGTCATGCAGAAGACATTATGGTCTTTGAACGAGAGTCCTTTTATACCATATATACCTTTGCCGCGTGTACCTATCCAAGTATTGCCATCTTCAGCTTCTTTTATAGCATATACATTTGAATCGAAGTGTTTCTTTAATATAAGATGCTTCATATCCGGACTATATTTGTACAGCCAGCCTGCTCGAGTTGACACATAAATATCTCCATCCTTGTTTTTGGAAATCATTCTTACCACATTAGAGAATGCCATGTGTTTGTTTTCATCCGGCAATATTCGTTCTGTAGTCTTTTCAAGTACCTCAATATGAGCTATTCCACCAAATTCAGTACTAACCCATACACTACCGTTACGGTCCGCAATCATGTCAAGAATATGGTCTGAGGCAATTGGCGAGTCTTCACTCCCATTTGCAGTAAAGTGTTGGTGCTGTTTAAGGTCTTTGCTGTATACAAATAGTCCATTACCATATGTCGAAATCCAGATTAACCCATGTTTATCTTCTACTATATGATAACGTTCATAGTCGATATAGTTTGTTTCGTTTCTTGGTAATAGATTTAAACTTATAAGACCTTTATTGGTAACCATTCTTAATATTCCTGTCTTATTATATATCCATTTCCTGCCTTTATTGTCAGTTATAACTTTACCATTGTTGATATTCCATTCACCAGTACAGCATCTTACTTTAGAATTCTTGATGTCAACAGAATAACTTCCGGTATTAGTGAATATAATCCAGTTACCCTTCCAAATGATACCTCCTATATATGATTGCTCCTTACTGAATCCTATATTTAGTAAGAATCTTACTTTATTTCCATTCAATTGATATATGCTTCCATCATCAGAGAGAAGCATTCGTTTATTGGCAAATTTCATTATCTTTACAAAACTTTTACCTCGGTATGCAAAGATCAGTTTATTATGAGTCTGAATATACATCCTGCCGGGTGTGCATAATATTATCCTGTCTGAGTTGATGGCGTCAAACAATATGATATTATCAGAACCAATATTGTTTTTGCCAAATCTTTCTGTCCGAAATTTACCGTCTTTTAAACTAACTTTTAAAGCTCCTTCTTTTTTCCCGTATAACCAAATAGTACCGGCTTTTAATATTTTTGAATTTGTAAAGTGTGGCTTAGGTTTACCATACATATAATCAGAATTCTGTCCACTTTTTAAATTAAGGCATGAAAAGACCTCAGAAGTGCAAAAGAGCCACATGTTCTTATTTTTGTAATCTTCCTCAATAGATTTTATCCTGTTATCATCAAGAGAACCATAATTGGCATTACGTTTAAATATTACCATCCTGTTTCCATCATAGCGTGCCAGTCCATTGTGAGTACAGAACCACATAAAGCCTTTCCTGTCTTGGTATATCGATGAAATGGAATTTGACGGCAATCCATCTTGTATAGTCAGCTTCTTAGATCTTATCTGTATAGGCAAAGACAGCGTGTCAGTACGAATAGATTCTAAAGTTTTACTAACATTAGAATCTGTTCGTCTTGTCTGACTACAACTGGAAATCATGCAAATAGTGATGCAAAATACAAGGAACCTAAATTTATTCATATCAACACAAATTTTGCAAAGGTAAACAAATAAAGCAAAATATCAAAATTTACCCTTTAATCAATATATTATTATGGCAATCTTTTAAGTCCATCCCATTGTACATTCCAATTTCCATCTTTAGGAAAACCGGGATTCTCAATTGTATTGTTGTCCCATCCTGCGCACATCATTGCTATAGACATTAACAAGCCTCCATTACCAGGTAGATACAACCTTAATCGTTCATCTTGATAGTTGTGTCCATTTATCAGGTATGTATTTTTCTGTTGTTTCATCAGTAATGCATCTACAGCTTTCTCAGGTTCTCCCATACGAGCAGCACACATAGCCATCATAGGATAATCCCATCCCCAGGTAGTTTCCCATTTCCAGTTTTTCCATATCCAGTTTTCAGTTTTCTTCATTATATCCATATTTACCTGATGACTGTTATATGGTAATAAACCTACGGCCCCTAGAACTGCAGGATGGTCGCTGTACATCTTTTCGTTTACATAAGAGTCTGGTTGTGTTTCAGCAGCTAGATAGAGACTGTCTTTTGATGCTAAAGGAGAAATCTTTGATATGATGTCATCCCAATGCGCATTTCTTTTTTTACCCATTCGTTCACGCCATTCTTGAGCTATCTGAAGGGCGTAATGCCAATAAGATAATTCAAATGGCGGATTTTCCGTGGTTGCTGCAGGCAAGGTCTCTTGTGCCGCTATACAACCTTTTAGTATGTAGCGTTTGCCAATTGAATCGTATTGCGCAAAGTCTCCCATAAATTCAGCTGTCTCTTCTACAAGTTTAGCATATTTATCAAGTACAGCCTTCGAATTGTCAACTCTATAAAGAAGTTCAGCAAGATAAATGAGATGAGGCTGTTGCCATATAAGGAAACTACCTACGTTAGAAGGAGCTTCTTCACCACTTGGATCTGTCATCTTCATCCACCTAACACCTTTGAATCCTTGCCTTTGGGCTATCTCTCTGGCTTTCTTTTCAACTTTAAAGTACCATGAAAGTGAGCGATCAAGCATCTCTGGATGTCCCCATAGGGCAAATTGGGCCTGATGCCATAAAATCATTTCTAAATGGAATTTACCGTACCATGAATTGTATGTAAGACCAGTCTCTTGAGGAGGTGTATTTCCTCCATCTTGGATGGCAAGTAGATATTGGCTCAATACAATTCTACGCTCTAACTCTTTTGCTCTTGGATCTTTGCACTGTGAGAAGTCAACCATTGCACCTTTGTTCCAATAGCTATTCCAGTATTTCTCTGATCTCGATTTCGCTTCGTTAAAAGTTTCGTTATTATGTGCATATTTCTCAGTGAAAAGACATGTAAAACTCAAGGATTTTTCTTTTCCATCCAATACATAATAATTCTTTTTCTGTTTTCTAATTTTAGCCTTACCTTGCCAATTGATAGAAACATAATAAATCGTTTTGCCAATTGTATGTTTGAATATAGCAGAATGATAGTTGCTATAAACAAGTTCGGTAGAGTGTAAATTGTCTGCAAGCCAATTGCATGCATCATCAGAATGACCTCCAGATGGGTAAGGAAATTTTAGTTTTATAGAGATTCTCCCATTAGAAATAACATGTGATGCGATCATATCAAGAAATGGATCGCATACCGTGCTTACAGTATATTTATTACCATTATAATCGAATTTGCTATCAATTAAACCTTGCCACATATCCAATGTCTGGCTAATTGAATTTACCTTATTGGGGTTATTTCCTAATTCTAATCCAACGATTCCCAAGTGCAATCTATGAGCGTTAACGCGAAACCAATCACAAGCAGCTCTTTGTCTTGCATTATCTTTAATCTGAACAGAATAAAGTTCTTTTCTTCCGCGGCCAAAATCATAGCCTCGTAAAGTTTCTTCTGATTTATATCCCTTTGGATTGTCAAAAGAATGCCAACCCCAATCGCTCATGGTTCCGAGAGGCACACCATTGCTGTATGTCTCAGGAAATGACTGAAGGCCTGTTGCATCAACGGTAAAAGAAAATCCTCCATTGCCTACTGACAGGGAGCTAAGGGAGTCTATAGCTGTGACATGAGGATTATTTCTCTGCACGATAGCGTGCTTGTCTATTGTTATATTTCTTCCTGCAGCAGAAACGCTAATTAGGAGAGTCAGTATAAAAATTCTAAATTTCCGGTTCATATATTAATTATTATTTATCTTAATGCATCTTATTAAGCTAGGATTAGTGCAACTATTAGAAAAGTCTATCTTTAAAGCATCTTTATCCAAGGTTAAATGTTCAGCATTAATAGAATCCAATTTTACATCTTAAATCATTTATTATCTGTTATTTTTAATGAACGTGATGATTCATCAACATAATTACCACTATATGATTGCTCGTCAGGCACCATTGAATTGATTATGCCCTCGTCTGATCCCAAATTATCAGTATAACTGAAAATATCCATTTATAGTGTATATCTTAGGTAAACTTATTAATATGCTACCTAATATCTATACATTATCATTATTAATTCTTTTCATAATATTAGTATCCATCTTCAAGTTTAGCATCTATAGTAAATATATAATTTTCAATATTAGTATATCCATTTTCTGCAATTAGAGAAGCATCATTGGGATTATTCTTATCTAGGCCATATTTGTCTTCGAAAGAGTCTGGCATTCCATCATTATCTGAATCTTTTTTAGCTTTGCCTATTTTAAGTTTAGGCCATCCTCCTGCTTCAGTCTGACTATTAATAATTCCAGTAGGACTAAATGCTGGTTTACCTGTTCTTACTTCTTTTATTATAGAACAATCGTAAGAATCACGATTTCGACTACAACCGACTTGCTGAAGAACCTTATCATACATATTCATAGGCATTTGTTCTTTTATAGGTTCATATTCAAAAGGGTGGCCAACAAAACTACTCATAGGATTGGGCCCTCCAACTCCTTTCCAATTATCAGCAGTGATAGAATCACATTTTTCGACGACATTCCCAGATATAAAATATAAGCTTGTCCCATCTTCTGAGACATCAAGTAAATGAGGTCTAATACTTGCAGGTCCTGGCTTGTAATAGTTCCCAACGAAGTTTATTTCTCCGTATTCTCCGCCACCATAAGCTGCTTTAAAACCATAGTTCCAAACTACGTTATTACGAAAATCTACATTTTTTGTATTAGCGACTGAAGAAAAACGAGGGTTCCTACTTGTATTATCTGCTAAGAGATTATGATGCCATGTGGCATTTTTTCCGCCCCAAATTCCTCCAAATCCATGTGCGCCTTTGGTGTGATGACTTTTAGCCAAACTTTGACTCATCATACACCACTGAACAGTTAAGTTAGAGGTCTTATATAATGAAAAACATTCATCAATGCTCCAACTTGCACTTACATGATCGACGATAACATCATGTTGTTTATATCCTCCGCCTGTAACCGAATCATAATCATGTGGATATTTATCTCCTACACGGACACGAAGATATCTTATAATAACATTAGATGCGTCTATACTCAATGGGCAGTCTTTCAGACAAATACCATCACCTGGTGCTGTCTGTCCTGCTATCGTAATAGAGTCATTCGTAATGCGTAGGGGGGTCTCCAATGAAATTGTGCCGTCTACGTCAAAGACAACTATCCTAGCACCTTTATAATCAATGGCATCTCGTAATGAACCTGGACCATGATCATTTAAATTAGTAACTTTAATGACCTTTCCTCCTCTGCCTCCACAGCTATATTTGCCCCAACCTTCTGCTGTTGGAAATGCAATAAGACGCTTTGTCTGTTTAGATGCATAGACATGAATGGATAAAATCGATGCGAAGAAAATTAAACCAAAAGAAAATTTTGTCATAACTTTATATTATATTTAAGTCCCTCTTAGATAAAATATATTATTTAAGAGGGACAAAAATACTAAATTAACTAAAATACCTTTATTAGTATAATGGATGTTGCTGTCCTTCCAAACCCTTATTAATGTCTATAATAGAAGTTGTATTTAGGGGCAAAATCTCTACTTGATTTTTAACCAAACCACGGAAAAGTGATGTTGTCATCCATGCTTCTTTCTTATCAATTTTATGAAGGTTATTGGTAAAGCCATCAGTACCCATGAACATGTTCTGAACTTTATAGCCCTGCTTAGCGTATACAATCGAGTCAGATTGGGCAATTGGAGTATATTTCATAGCAACAATTGGCTCATTGAATCCAGAAGGCTTCTCTGCTTTATAAGCTGCATACTGTAACTTATAATCTGAGAAACGGCCTTCACCGTTTGCCAAATCAAGCAAGTCTTTTTTTGTCTGAGTCAGTGTTTCATATAGAATGTTCCAACGGCAAAGATCTGTACGGCGCAGACCTTCGAATCCAAATTCTAAATAACGTTCGTCCTGTATTGCTTTAAGGAATGCGTCATGTCCAGAAGGAATATTACCTATTTTAGTAACATCACCACCAAAAGCACGGGCTCTTACCTGCTTCAGCGCATCTATTGCTTCGCTGTTGGCACCATTATTCAGCTCATTCAAAGCTTCGGCATACATAAGCAATATGTCAGAATATCGAAGAATAGGAAAGTCGATCTCACGCGTGCTGGCATTTATACCAGCATCGTTCTTCCAATCTACGCGGAATTTTCCAATCGTGTTGCTTGGCAGACCGTTAAGTTGTCGTTCTCCATTTTTGTCTTTTGTACCAGCATAACCATAGTTACATATAGACACGTCACGGCGTGTATCCCCATTTCCAAAATTAAAGTAATACACAGGATTAACAATCATTTGAGGTGCAGTTTTTCCATAAATAGTATTTGTATGACAAAAAATACCATTTGTATAGCCTACATTATAGCTATTAACTTGAGAACTATATTGTCCGATCTGTAACATTGTCTCATTATCGAACTTCTTTTCAAGTATATCGCGGAATACTGTTTCATATTTGGGCATCAAAGAATTTTCCTTTCTATCTATCACCGCTTTACAGGCATCAGCTGCTATCTCATAAAGTTCTTTGATACGTGCCTGATTAGAGCGCTGAGCCATCTTCACTGTAGTAGGATCATATGTATTAAGATCCCATCTTAAAGAATAGCCTGCAGCGTAAAGGGATATACGCGCAAGGATACCATATGCCGAATTCTTTGTAAATCTTTCTGATTCACTACTTACGACGTTCTCACTTTCCCATGACAATAATTGGGTTGCACTCTGCATATCTGCTATGATATGGTCGTAAATTGTATCACGGCTTGTACGTGAAGAATAGAACGTAGTTGCGTCTGAAGTTGGTGTCGTTATAAATGGCACATCACCGAAGTAACGAACAAGATTAAAATAATTTTCCGCCCGTATAGCCAAAGCTTCGCCTAATAGATAATTCAACTTTTTCTGTTCCGAAGAGTTCGAAGAACTCATTTTCTTTAGATTTTTTATACATACATTTGCATATTCAATACCCTGATACATGGCATTATATAGACCTGTAGGTGAATTGGAAGATGTATAAACATAATTAGCTATCTGGTTCTTTGAGTTAGTTTCTCCTTCTGTAGAGAAACACTCGTCGGTACCCATGCCAAGTTGATAGAAATATTCTCGATTGAATGTTTGAGGATAACAACCTAATACAGCCATTTCTGCTTTATTTGCGTCTTCAAATACTGATTCTGAATCATATTTTGATTGTGAAGGTATATCGATGTAATCATTACACGAAGTGGTACCTAGCAACAAAATCGTCGCAATTCCAATATATATAATATTCTTTTTCATTTGTTCTCTTTCATTAAAAGGTTAAGTTCATACCGATAACAAAACTCTTAGAGCGTGGGTAGGCTGAATTATCAATACCTGGAGTAAGGGCACTAGACGTTGCGCTGACCTCAGGGTCGAAACCACTATAACCGGTAATGGTAGCAATATTATTCAATGTAGTATATATTCTCATATTTTGTACTTTAATCTTCTGCATCCATACCTTAGGGAATGTATAACCTAGAGTGATGGTACTAAAACGCAAATAACTTCCGTTTTCTATATAGCAGTCGAGTGGGTCTGAGATAGCTATCTTATTATCTGCATGTACACTCCACATCTGACCCTTTGAATACTGATCAGGATTGAGTTCGGACAGTCTTGAGAGATTTTTTGTCTCCTTGCCAGTAATAGGGTCAATGAGAGTGAATCTGTTGGCCATACTTGCTAGAGTATTTTGATTAGGTAGGTAAGGTCCGATATATCTCTGAGTATTCATGTTGAAGACGTCGCCACCTACAGAAAAGTTGAGAAATACGGATAGATCGAAGCCTTTATAACGAACTGTATTATTCATACCTCCAACGAAGTCTGGATTGGCATTGCCTATTACAGTACGGTCATCTGTACTCCATACAGGATTCCCGTCTTTATCCGTTTGATTGGCTGTACATACATATTTTATATCACCTGGTTTGATATTCGACCTTGTTGCTCCTTTTAGTGAAGGAACTCCATTCTTGATGGTATATGTTCCATCTGCATTTTGTGTGAAATCGTCTGTTGTATAGACACCATCAGTTTTATATCCATAGAACTGACCTAAAGACTGGCCTTCTACTATATAAAATAACATACGAGAATCATAATCTTGAATCATATAGTTGTTGGCATTATCACCGCCATAAAGTTTCAATACTTTATTCTTATTGAAGGCGATATTGAAGTCTGTTGTCCACGTGAAATCCTTCGTTCGGATATTCGTAGAATTTAATGTGATTTCGATGCCTTGATTTCTTACTGAGGCCAAGTTCTGATATTGATAACTGTAACCTGTTGATGTAGGAATCTTATTTTTTATCAACAAATTTTTAGATTTGTTGTTATAGTAATCGATACTACCGTTTAGGCGACTATGAAAGAATCCGAAGTCTAGTCCAACATTTATAGTAGTTGTTTTCTCCCATTCTATCTCCGGATTACCTACAGTACCTCCAGGCACTAATGTTGATATAACTTCTGTTCCATTTGTATAATATCCAGCTCCATAGTCGGTAGCATACATATTATTATCAATATTATCATTACCAGTTGTACCAAATCCTACTCTTAACTTTAGATTTGAAAGCCAGTCACTTGTATTTTTAATCCAAGGCTCTTCTGTGATACGCCATGCTGCGCTAGCAGATGGGAACAAACCCCACTTATGACCTTTGCTAAACTTAGAACTACCATCGGTTCGAAGTGTAGTTGTAACAAGATAACGTTCGTTCCAATTATATGATGCACGACCAAAGAATGAAACAAGAGCCCTGTCACTAATGCCTGATCCCCAGGCATAAGGTTTAGCCATCGTTACATTGTTTAATCCAAAATTGGCCTCTGGAAAGTTGTGATATTCGTTATCAAGATTCATGTTATTTAGATGATATACCTCATGACCCAGAAGAATATTAAGATGATTTAGACCAAAATTATTGACCCAGTTTAGAGTGTTTGTTATCTGATAAGTAGAACTCTCTGAATTGTTGCGTGAACCATAGGGGCCACCATTATTTTTTGCTAAACGTGTGAGACCCTTATCCCATATGTCAGAACGAGTTTGACCCCATGTATAACTTCCAGCTGTACGCCATGTGAAATGTTTGAGAAAATCGAATTCTATACCGGCATTTGTTGTCCATAGACGTCTATAACTTTTGTTGTCTATACTTGAATTGCTTATAAGTGGATTATCAATATCATATTGAGAGTCTATTGCCATCATTTCCTCTGAGAGATCTTCTCCTAGCATTTGATCGTCTGTAAAACGTACACCGCCGGTTGCCGGTTGTAGTATGACATTCTTCAACGAACCCGCCATTGACCCACCACCTTCTACTTTGGTGTTTTGGAAACTAGTACTGAAGTCAAAGCGAATACCTTTCCATAGCTCATGGTTTAATTTTAGTCGGATTGAATTCTTATCTAATCCATGTTTGGATAATATACCATCTTCACCTGTATAGTTGTAAGACAATAGATATTTGGTCTTATCATTACCTCCACTGATACTGAGATTATGATTCATAGAAAATCCTGTGCCACCAAATACAGCCTTTTGCCAGTCTACGCCTGCACGATTGGCGTAATCTGTATTTATACGATTGTAAGCTCCTGTATAAAAGTCGGAAGCGTTAACATCTCCACCATAGAAACCGGCAAAGTTGGTCTGGTTCCCAGCTAGAACTTGCAATTCGTATTCGTATTTGACATAATCTAGTGTATTTAGTACATCAAGTTTCTTACCTAGCGAATTCCAACTATAATAGACATTATAGTTCACCTGTGTTTTACCTGCTTTGGCATTCTTTGTTGTAATAATAATAACTCCATTTGCACCACGTGCACCATATATAGCGGTAGACGAGGCATCTTTCATGATATCGATAGTCTGTATATCATTGATATCCACTTGCTGAAGGGCGTTTTCCATCTCAAATCCGTCTACAATATATAGAGGTTTTGTACTTTGTGTGATAGAGGTTCCTCCACGGACTGTTATATTGATGTCAGCTCCAGGAGCACCACTTTGGGAGACAATGCTTACACCAGCAGCCTTACCAGCCAGGGCTTGAGCTGCTGTTGCTACTGGACGTGAAGCCAAATCATCAGCACCCACACTTGATGTCGCACCTGTAAGATCGGCTTTTCGTACTTTTTGATAACCTATAGCTACAACTTCATCCAATATTTGGTTTGAAGGTTTTAGTTTTATATTAATGTTTGATCTTCCATTAATATTTACTGTCTGAACGTCATATCCAACATAGGATATTACTAGTTGTTTTGCATTTCCGGGTACAGAGATTGAATACTTACCGTCAATGTTTGTTACAGTGCCACCTTGTTGACCCTTTACTTTCACGGTAGCACCGATAATAACATCTGCATCATCGGAAACAACACCCGAAATCTTTAAGGTCTGGGCCATTAGTGCAACAGGCATACTTATCAATAGTATCATTAATAAGTACATCTTTGATTTCAAATTGCTCATTATTGTTTATGTTTATTAGATTGGTTTTTAATTACACCATATTATCGTTCGCAAAAGTATTAAGTATATGGTGCTTATCGAATACAAAATCATCCAATATCATATATTTCCGTTCATTATGCATGGTATGGTTCCTTTTCTTAAGTAGTTGTCTTTTCTTTAACGATTATACCTGAAACCACATGTGGTAACTAATATTAAGTTAATTATTGAGGATGATACTATTAACAAAATAAGGGCCGACTCTATACTACGAGTCAGCCCTCACATCTTAAAAATTTTGATATTATTTGTTCAAGAATTTATCAACATCATCAGCTGCTTTATGGCCACTAGCCATAGCACGTACTACAAGTGATGCACCATTTTCAGCGTCGCCGGTAACAAATACGTTATCTGCAAATTTAGGATGCTCCGGTTTCAAAAATCCCATTGCCAAAAATACAAGGTCGCATTTGATTACTTCCGGTTTACCACTCTTTACCATTAGTGGACGTCCACCTTCCGGATTTGGTTTCCAAGAAATTTCCTCAACTTCTACACCTACTAGTTTACCGTCTTTACCAATAAACTTGTTAGAGTTGATATTCCAGCGGCGTACACAACCTTCCTCGTGTGAAGATGTTGTCTTCAGAGTGCGAGGCCAGTTTGGCCATGGACTATTAGGATCTTCCGGCCCTACCGGAGGTTTTGGCATAATCTCAATCTGAGTTACGCTCTTGCAACCCTGACGGTGGGCTGTACCGATACAGTCTGAACCAGTATCACCACCACCTATGACAAGAACATCTTTGCCTTTAGCATTGATGATTTCTTCTTTTTTAACCTCGGCACCTACAAGCAATCTGTTTTGCTGCGAAAGTAGTTCAAGCGCCAAATAGATACCCTTATTCTCACGTCCCGGAATATTCAAATCACGTGCTACCGGTGTACCTGTCGCAATCACGTAGGCATCGTATCCTTTAGGTAATTTATTTGAATCTATGCCCTCGTTATATTTGAATTCAATACCTTCCTGACTTAAAATGTCAATGCGGCGATCTATGATATCTTTATTCAGTTTAAAATTAGGAATACCATAACGTAATAGTCCTCCTGCGCTCTCGTTCTTATCATATACTGTTACTGTGTAACCTTTAAGGTTAAGCTGGTTGGCAGTAGCAAGTCCTGCAGGACCTGCTCCTATTATAGCCACTTTTTTGCCGTTTCGTTCAGGAACTTCTACACGAACATAATTTTCCTTGAAAGCATGCTCTGTAATAGCACATTCGTCTTCACGGTTTGTTGTAGGTTCGTGGTCTGTAAGGTTTAGAACGCACGCCTTCTCACATAGTGCAGGACAAATGCGTCCTGTGAACTCAGGAAAGTCGTTAGTAGAGTTGAGAAGGCGGTATGCCAACTCCCAATCTCCTTTATATAGCGCATCATTCCACTCTGGTGGCTTGTTGCCTAGTGGACAAGCCCAATGGCAGAAAGGTACTCCGCAATCCATGCAGCGAGATGCCTGAGTCATGCGATCGTTAGTATTTAATGTCTGCTCTACCTCTCCAAAATCGTGTACACGATCGAGGACTGGTCTATATCCCGCTTCTTTGCGGTGTATTGTTAAAAATGCTTTAGGATTTCCCATTGTCTTAATTTTTTAATAGTCACGTTGCATGTCTGCTATTTTCTGTTGTAACTTCTTAACCTGCTCTTCTTGAAGTACCCTTTTGTACTCAATAGGAACAACCTGAATGAAGTCTTCTACGTAGTGGTTCCAGTCGTCAAGCATTGTGCGTGCCAGTTTAGAACCTGTATAGAGATAATGTTGACGTATCAGTTCGTGAAGTTCTTTACGATAGCTGCTGTCTTCTACAAGGTTGATTTCTACCATATCCATGTTGCAGAAGTAGTCGAAGTTGTGCTTCTTATCCCATACGTAAGCTACTCCACCGCTCATTCCGGCTGCAAAGTTTCTTCCTGTTTCACCTAATACAACTACACGACCTCCGGTCATATACTCGCAACAGTGGTCTCCAGCACCCTCCAGTACGGCAATAGCTCCTGAGTTACGTACTCCAAAGCGTTCACCTACTTTACCATTTACGTAGAGTTCACCACTTGTGGCTCCATATAGTCCGGTGTTTCCGGCTATGATGTTATCTTCGGCGTTGAAGTTGCTGCGTGATGGTGGTAAAATTGCGATACGGCCACCGCTAAGTCCTTTTCCGAAGTAATCATTGGTCTCACCTTCTAGTTTGAAGTTTACGCCCTTAACTAGGAATGCTCCAAAACTCTGGCCTGCTGAACCTTTGAATTTGATATTAACAGTAGAATCTGGCAAAGCCTCTTCTCCATATTTCTTAGCAATGAGTCCACTGAGCATTGTACCTACTGCACGGTCTGTATTTTTAATTGCATAATCAAGATTGACTTCCTCTTGAGAATCAACAGCTTTACGTGAAGCACGTATGATCTGCTGGTCAAGAACGTCAGACAAATCATGTATCTGATTTGTTGTATGGTACAGTGTACAATTACTTGTCTCCTTGTGTAATATACGTTTGAAATCAAGCATTGATGGTTTGCTGCCTTTAGCTGCCTTTTTCGGAATGATCAGTTCTGTATGTCCAACGATATCATCTAACTTTGTATATCCCATTTCTGCGAGATATTCACGAACTTCCTGAGCCAGCATTGTGAAGTAGTTTACTACATACTGATACTTGCCGATAAAGTGCTTGCGTAGTTTAGGGTCTTGTGTAGTTACACCAAGAGGACAAGTGTTTAGATTGCATTTTCTCATCATAACACAGCCAAGAGTTATCAGGAGTGAAGTACCGAAACCAAATTCTTCTGCTCCAAGAAGAGCCATCATGATGACATCACGGCCATCTTTCAACTGGCCATCTACTTGCAGGCGAACTTGACCACGAAGTCCGTTTCTTGCTAATGTCTGTTGAGTTTCAGAAAGACCTATTTCAGGACTTATACCTGCAAAACGCATACTGGATGCAGGAGAAGCTCCCGTACCACCTTCTGCTCCGGATATTACAATAAGATCAGCTTTTGCTTTAGCTACACCGGCAGCAATTGTTCCAACACCACTTTCTGCAACAAGTTTTACGCTGATAGCAGCCTTAGGATTGACATTCTTCAAGTCGAAGATCAGCTGAGCTAAGTCCTCTATAGAATATATATCATGGTGAGGAGGAGGAGAAATTAGTGAGATTCCAGGTATCGAATGTCTTGTTTTTGCAATTATGTCATTAACCTTAAAACCAGGCAATTGTCCACCTTCACCAGGTTTAGCCCCCTGAGCTACCTTAATCTGTATTTCTTCTGCATTGACAAGATATTCAGTAGTAACACCAAAACGTCCTGATGCAATTTGTTTTGTCTTACTTGACAGGCTAATACCATCTACAGTAGAGTGGAAACGATCATTGTCTTCACCACCTTCACCTGTATTGCTTCGTGCGCCGATTTTGTTCATTGCAAGTGCAATAGCTTCGTGAGCCTCAGAACTTAGTGCACCGAAACTCATCGCACCAGAAACGAAGTGCTTAACGATGCTTTCAATCGGTTCAACCTTATCTATAGAGATTGGGTTGCGTTTGAAATCGAAGAAATCACGTATAAAGATTGGATCTTCTTTCTCGTCAACCAAATGAGTATATTCTTTATATTTTTTGTAGTCATTGAAACGTGTGGCTAACTGAAGAGTTGCTATCGTTTCAGGATTCCAAGCGTGCTTAATGCCATCTTTACGATAGTGGAATTGTCCAAGATTTGGAAGGAAGTCTGTTTGAGCCTTCTTAGAGAAAGCTTCGTTGTGCAGCTTTATAGCGTCACGAGCGATCGTTTCAAGACCGATACCACCAATAGTTGAAATTTCAGTACCGAAATAGCTATTAAGCAAACTCTCTGAAAGTCCGATACTCTCAAATATCTTTGCACCGCGATAAGAGCGGATTGTAGAAATACCCATCTTGGCCATTATTTTGAATAATCCTTTCTTAATAGCCTTAATATAGTTTGCTTCTGCTGTATTATAATCTTCCTGTATCTTACCTTTCTTAACAAGGTCGTCAAGAATAGCAAATGTCATATATGGGTTAAGTGCAGATGCACCATAACCTAGAAGTAGGGCAGCGTGCATCGTTTCGCGTATTTCACCACTTTCTACTATAAGCGCTGTCTGTACGCGCTTGCCTATAGATATTAAATAATGGTGTACGGCACTTACTGCCAATAGAGAAGGTATAGCCGCGTGTGTCTCGTCAACTTCACGGTCTGATAATATAATATAGTTATAACCATCGTCAACACTTTTCTCAGCATCTTTGCATAAGTTGTCAAGGGCTTCACGCAAACCGTCTTCTCCTTTTGCGCATTCGAAAAGGATAGGCAGTTTGACGGTATTGAATCCTTTATAACGTATGTTACAAATTATATCGAGTTGTGTATTGGTCAAAATAGGGTGTGGAAGACGTACCATCTTGCAATTTGTCTCATCAGGAGTAAGAATACCTGTGCCCACGCGTCCGATATATTCGGTTAGAGACATTATCAGTTCTTCTCGTATAGAGTCGATGGCAGGATTAGTAACCTGTGCAAACTGCTGACGGAAATAATTGAAGAATATTTGTGGTCTATCGCTAAGAACAGCCAGCGGTGTATCATTACCCATAGCTGCTGTAGGTTCAACACCTTTTGTACTCATCGGAACTATTGTGTTGTCTACATCTTCCTCTCCGAATCCAAATAGTGTTTCGTGGCGTACTAACTCGTCAATGCTGTTACTTACCTTACGACCGCTCTTCAGTTTCTCTAACTGTATACGGTTTGTAGATAACCATTGACGATAAGGATGAGCACTAGCTAGGCGCTCTTTAATCTCACCATCGTAATATATTTTGCCTTCCTGTGTATCAATAAGTAAAATTTTACCAGGTTGTAGGCGTCCTTTTTCTGCAATCTCTGTAGGATCAAAGTCCATAACACCAACCTCAGAAGCAACAACCATAGTGTCGTTCTTTGTGATTGTGTATCGTGCTGGACGTAGACCATTACGGTCTAACATACCACCTGCATATCTACCGTCGCTAAACAGTAATGCAGCAGGCCCGTCCCATGGCTCCATTAATATAGAGTGGTACTCGTAGAAAGCCTTAAGGTCTTCAGATATTGGATTCTTGTCATTGAAACTTTCAGGAACCATAACAGACATAGCATGAGGTAATGAAAGTCCACTCATAACGAAGAACTCAAATACATTATCCAAACTTGCTGAATCACTCATATCAGGTTGTACAATAGGCGAAATATCTTTGATGTTTCCAAGAGCAGGAGAATTTAATACAGATTCGCGTGCTTGCATCCAACCGCGATTACCACGTATCGTATTAATTTCGCCATTGTGGCAGAGTAGGCGGAATGGTTGTGCCAAACTCCATGTAGGGAATGTGTTAGTTGAGAATCTTGAGTGAACCAAAGCCAGTCCACTGGTAAAATAATTATTGGTTAAGTCTGGGAAATACTGACGAAGCTGTAAGCTTGAAAGCATACCCTTATAAATAATATTCTTGCTGGATAGTGAACATATATAAAAGTCCTTATCGTCTATTCTACGTTCTATTTTCTTACGGATAATATATAGAGTACGTTCAACACTTGGTACTTTGTCATCAGTGACACCAGTTACAAAAATCTGCTTTATAACAGGTTCTGTTGATAGTGCTGCATTGCCTAAACAATCTGGGTTGGTAGGAACATTACGGAGGTGCATAAGAGAAAGACCTTCTCGTTCTATTTCTTCAATCATTATGCTGAGAATGTCACTCTGTTTTTTCTCATCCTTGGGTAAAAATACAAGTCCTGTTCCATATTTACCTTTTTCAGGCACAGGGATACCCTGAAGTAAAATAAACTCATGTGGTATCTGCAACAAAATACCGGCGCCATCACCTGTTTTGTTGTCGGCACCCTCTGCACCGCGGTGACGCATGTTCTCAAGTACACGCAATGCGTTATCTACAAGTTCGTGGCTTTTGTTACCGTGGATATTCACCACCATACCAACGCCACACGCATCGTGCTCGTACTCGGCATTATACAATCCATTTCCCATTTTTAATTGCATTTATTTAATTAAATTCTTGAATTTCCTATCAAATTGGTTGCAAAATTACGCATTTTCATTCCAAAATGACACATTTTGCATAACATAATATATGGCATTTAAAGATAAATAACAGAATGATATAATAAACGGCCAAATAATTACAATTTATTAATTATTTGGCCGTTAATGTATTAGTTTATTCTTTTGTGATTAAATGTTAAACTGTATATTTATTACATATAGCCTAGCCACCGCAAAATATCATTCATATTAGCTACTATCATTAACAGTAGTAAAATAGATATTCCTACATATTCCGCCCTTATCATAAATTTATCACTAGGCTTGCGGCCTGTGATTATTTCGTAGCATAAAAATAGTACATGCCCACCGTCTAATGCAGGTATAGGCAATATATTCATAAATGCCAATATTATACTTAAGAATGCTGTCATTTGCCAAAATATCATCCAATCCCAAGTAGGAGGGAATAGGCTTCCTATTGCACCAAAACCACCAAGTGATTTTGCACCATCTGATGTGAAGACATATTTAAGGTCGCCAACGTATCCTCGTAAAACATGACAGCCGTACATTATACCGGCAGGGAAACTCTCAAAGAATCCATAATTTATTTGTACCGGTTTGTAATAATCAAGAATGTTACTTTCAATAAGACCTAATTTCAAATCAGGAGTCATCAATATATTTGCAGTATCCTTGGCATTGGTTGCTTTATGAGTATAAACGACTTTTACGGAACGTATCAACATACTGTCTTTAGAAGTCTTGGCCGAAGTCATCTTATCACTCAATCTGCCTATAATATCGTGATAGGTAAACCATGAGTCAATCGTTTTGCCATTCATTGATATTATCATATCTCCAGTTTTGATATTCGCTTTTGCTGCGGGACTGCCTGCAATTACGCTGTCAATTTTAGATGGAATGAGTGGCATCGTAAACTTTGGATCGCTTTTGAGCATAGTGAGAAGACTTAAGCCATCAGGTATATTGACAGTGACTTTCTTACCGTTTCGTAATACATCTACAGTTTTTGCACTTGATATAGCTCTATACATATCTCCGTCCCATCCCTTGAATGTTTTTGAGTCTGTATTAAGTAATATATCACCATCCTTAAATCCAATTTCTTTAGCTTGTTCATTAAATTTCATACCCATATTCATATTCTTTGTAGGTATATATGAATCACCCCAATAGAATAGAACCATAGAATATATAAACAAAGCGAGAAGAAAATTAACTAGCACGCCGCCAATCATTATTAAGAGTCTTTGCCAAGCAGGTTTAGACCTGAATTCGTATGGTTGAACTGATTGTTTCATCTGTTCTGTGTCAAATGATTCATCAACCATACCGGATATTTTACAATATCCTCCTAATGGTAACCAGCCTATACCGTAAGTTGTATCACTCTTCTTCGGTTTAAATTCGAAGAGGTGAAACCATGGATCGAAGAAAAGATAAAATTTCTCTACACGAACCCCGAAAAGTTTCGAAAAGAAGAAGTGTCCGCCTTCGTGCAGCAGGACTAAAAGCGATATTGCAAGCATAAACTGCAATAGTCGGATTAAAAATATTTCCATTTTATTAAATTGGTAATTTTAAATTATTTCATTAATTCTTTTGCTATTAGGCGTGCTTCTTTATCCGTTTGAACATAAACATCATATGTAGGATTCTTATCAAAGGTTACCCGCTTCATGGTTGATTCAATTATATCACTCATATCGTTAAAACTGCATTTATCTTCTAAGAAGCCTCGATTAACAATCTCGTTTGCTGCATTTACGATGCAAGGCATGTTTCCACCTTGCTTTATAGCCTCGAACGCTAATTTAAGACACCTGAATTTTTCCAAATCAGGCTCTGAAAATTCTAAAGGCTGTTTGAATAAGTCAATTCGATCGCAGGATAGATGTAATCTTTTGGGGAACGAGAATGCGTATTGTATTGGAATTCGCATGTCTGGAACTCCCAACTGAGCTTTTACAGCACCATCTTGGAATTGAACTGCACTGTGCACAATAGATTGTGGATGAACTAATACCTGGATATGACTTGCATCGACTCCAAAAAGCCATTTAGCTTCTATTACTTCAAAACCTTTGTTCATCATTGTGGCACTATCTATGGTTATTTTAGCTCCCATGTCCCAAGTTGGGTGTTTAAGGGCATCTGCTTTTGTTACCTTAGAAAGTTGCTCAGTAGTGAAATTACGGAATGGTCCTCCTGAAGCAGTCAGTAATATCTTTTCAATTGGATTGTCATCTTCACCTACAAGACTTTGGAAAATTGCAGAATGCTCACTGTCAACAGGTATTATAGGTGTGTGGTATTTTGTAGCAAGATTACGTATAAGTTCACCGGCCACAACAAGAGTCTCTTTATTGGCAAGGCAAATTGTTTTTCTCGCTTTTATTGCATGTATAGTAGGATTTAGACCTGCAAAACCTACCATTGCTGTAAGAACAATGTTTATTGGTCCTGATTCTACAATATCTTCGAGAGCTTTTGCTCCTGCGTATACTTTTATGTCAGGCATGTCCGAAAGTAAGTCCTTCAATTCGTCATAATTGTCTTCGTTTGCAATTACGACTGCTGCCGGCTTGAATTTTCGTGCCTGTTCTGCTAATTTCTTTGTGCTATTGTTTGCTGTTAAACAATATACTTCATATATGTCGCTATGCTCTTCAATTACCTGAAGTGCTTGCGTTCCGATTGAACCAGTAGAACCTAAAATGGCTATCTGTTTTTTCATATCACATTATCTATTATACATCGAGAAGCCCATCTGGCAACTCCATAACAAGTTTATTTTTATCAGCGTCAATATTCTTCATAAATTCTTCTGCAGCCGGTATTAGTATTTCATTTCCATCATTTGTAGATACGCTTAAAAGAATGTTTTCTGTAGACGTGTCAACAGATGATATAGCCCCAATGTAGTTGTCGCCATTAAAAACATCAAATCCAACAATGCTTTCCCAAGAGTTGTCAAACTCATCTACATCAGATAGGGCTTTGGGAAAATATACTTCACAACCTGTAAGATCACGAGCACGATCTGAATCATCAATATCGTAGAATTTGACTAATGCAGTATCATTTCCGTGAAATCTATATTCTTCAATATAAAATGGTACTAGAATACCATCAATTAATATAATAAGGTAGTCTGCGTCCACACGATCAAATACGTCATCGTTGAACATGAACGACAATTCACCTTTTATGCCATGTGGCTTTCCAAGTATTCCTATCTTGTAAACGTTTTCTTGTGATATCATAATTAATCAATTCTCTGTATTTTCGCACCTATTTTATTAAGTCTTGCTTCAATGTTCTGATAGCCTCTATCTATTTGTTCGATATTGTCTATTCTACTTGTACCATTTGCACTCATTGCGGCAATAAGCAGTGCAATTCCTGCTCGAATGTCGGGACTTGTCATCCGGCCTGCTTTCAGTCTTATATTATGATCATGCCCAACTACTACCGCCCGGTGTGGATCACATAAAATAATTTGAGCTCTCATATCGATTAGCTTGTCAACAAAGAATAGACGGCTCTCAAACATTTTTTGGTGGAATAAGACACTTCCTCTAGCCTGAGTTGCTACAACTAATAGTACTGATAGTAAATCAGGAGTTAGTCCTGGCCATGGCGCATCAGAAAGTGTCATGAATGAACCATCTATAAAAGAATCTATCTGATAATGAGGTTGATATGGTATTATTAAGTCATCTCCTTCTATATCCATTTTCACGCCAAGACGTTTGAATGAATCTGGAATAATACCAAGATTTTTTAGAGAAACATCTTTTATACGAATTCCGTCTCCGACCATTGCTGCCATTCCGATAAAGGAACCTACTTCTATCATATCCGGCAATATAGTATGAGTAATGCCATGCAATTCTTTGACACCTACAATTGTAATAAGATTCGAAGCTATCCCACTTATCTTTGCTCCCATACCATTCAACATATGGCATAATTGTTGGATATATGGCTCACAGGCTGCATTATATATTGTAGTTGCTCCTTTTGCAAAAACGGATGCCATTATTATATTGGCTGTTCCTGTAACAGAAGCTTCATCAAGCAACATATAACAACCCTTTAGATTCTGACCATTTATCTCATAGACATTTCTTTCTGTATTGTGTACAAACTTTGCCCCAAGATATTTGAATCCAAGAAAGTGCGTGTCAAGTCTTCTTCTTCCAATCTTGTCGCCACCTGGTTTTGCAACAACAGCTTTCCCAAATCTTGATAATAATGGTCCTATTAGTAGTACGCTGCCTCTTAAGTGAGAACATTTCTTTATGAAATCATCACTTTGTAAATACTCTAAATTTAAATCATCTGCTTGAAAAGTATATTCATTAGGCGAAAACTTTTCAACTTTTACACCAATATCCTTTAGAAGCTGGATAAGGTTCTTTACATCTAGAATGTCTGGTATATTCTTGATATGAACTTTCTCTGCAGTTAGCAAAGTAGCACCTATTACTTCAAGAGCTTCATTCTTCGCTCCTTGTGGCGTTATTGTTCCTTTTAAACGATTCCCGCCTTCGATTATGAATGATGACATATTCAGCGCATTAAAATTTTTTCTTACGTCTTTTGTTGTTTTCGAAAGTGTCGTTCTCCTTTATCTCATCGAATTCGAAAGAATTAAGATCCAATTGTATGTTACTATCGGTAAATTTAGCCAGATCATTTGCGACCTTTTCGTCATCCATAGAGCCATGACTCCATTGTGAAAGGTCTCTTTTCATTTGATTTGCAGTAATTCGTGTTAGCTCTTTCTTTTCAGGACCATCTGGCATCTCTTTAAGTTTGTCAAATAGTTCAAACATCATTTTACCGTAGTGCCTGATTTTTATCTGAGTCATAGGATACTTCATTGGAGCAGGTTTCGTAGATATCTTTTTTGCATTACTTACATCGTATGGATAATCTATATCTAGTTTGAAATTGCTCATTATAGCAAGATTATCCCACAACTTTTGCTGGTAGTCTGTGGCATCACGCATTTGCGGAAACATATTGCCCATTATCGCAATTATGCTTTCAGCACAAATCTGACGCTCGTTTTTATCTGGCAAAGAAATGGCGTAGTCAACCATCTTTTGGATTTCTCTACCAAATTCCGGCAAAATAAGCTTTTCTCTCTTTGTGTTATAATCTAATCCTTCAATATCCATATTATAATAGTTTCTTAGGTTTGGTGGCAATGAAATCTTTGAGATAGAATGGAACAAAATATGCCACATCCTCAAATTTAGATTGGGCCATCTTTTTCTCTGCTAATGGAAACATGTTTTTTGCAAGTGGTTCAATGTCTTTTACAAAATGCGCATTTGGGTGGCAAATTTTATCTTCACACTTACTAGCTCCATTTCCAAAAAAATAAATAGGCTGTTTATCCAATAAATCTTTATATGAATCGCTATCTATTATCTTTGCTTTTATTGGAGAAATCTCTTTTAGCGAACGGTCATATATTCCTGCGTATACCTCCATGCGTCTGGCATCTATCATTGGACATAATAAAGCATTTTCAGGTAATTCTTCTTCTGATAAAAGAACAGGTACTGATAATACTTCTAATGTTGGAAGTGCTATTAACTTAATATTTCGTCCGTAGCACAAACCTTTAGCCATAGAGACACCTATACGCAAACCTGTATAAGAACCAGGACCGCAACTTACAGCAACTGCGTCAAGATGTACCGCATGGTTATCGATAAAAGACAGAGCCTCGTCGACATAAACGCCAAGACTTATGGCATGGTTGGGGCCACTATGATCTTCTTTGTTAAATATACAAATACCTTCGTTACTGACGGCAACAGAGCACACATTAGTACTCGTTTCAATATGCAAAATGCAAGACATAATTAAAATATATTCTAAATAAAATGCAAATTTACTCTTTTTTCCCGCATTTTTTGTACTTTTGCATAAATTTAACGTGAAAGTAATTATGATACAATCAATGACGGGTTACGGGAAGTCAGTCGCAACCTATAAAACAAAGAAGATTAATGTTGAGATTAAATCATTAAATAGTAAGTCTCTGGATTTATCTGTACGTATTGCCCCCCTATATAGGGAGAAAGAAATGGAGATACGTCAAAATATATCTAAAATGCTGGAAAGAGGGAAAATCGATTTCAGTATCTGGATAGAGAAAGATGTTACAGTAAGCCCCACTCCTATAAATGCGACTCTTGTCGAAAATTATTATTGTCAGATAAAGGATATAGCTAAAAAGTCAAATATTCCAGAGCCGCAAGATTGGTTCTCTACATTATTGAGGATGCCTGATGTTACAGCCAAAAATGATTTAGAAGTTTTGGATCAAGAAGAATGGAATGTGGCTCTTAGTGCTATAGATGATGCTATTAATCATTTAATAGATTTTCGTAAGCAGGAAGGTTCTGCTTTACAGAAAAAATTTAATGAGAAAATTGACAACATACATGAACTGTTAATGCTTATAGAACCTTACGAAAAAAATCGTGTTGAAAAGATTCGAACAAAGATAATAGATGGCTTAAAGAGTATACCAGAAGTCGAATATGATAAAAATCGTTTGGAACAGGAACTTATATACTATATTGAAAAACTTGATATAAGTGAAGAAAAACAAAGACTGACCAATCACCTTAAGTATTTTAGACAGACGATGGAAGAGGGTCATGGCCAAGGCAAAAAGCTTGGCTTTATTGCACAGGAAATGGGACGTGAAATCAATACAACAGGAAGTAAAAGTAACCAAGCCGAAATGCAGAATATTGTTGTAAAGATGAAAGATGAACTTGAACAAATAAAAGAACAGGTCTTAAACGCACTTTAAATTAATGAGAGGAAAACTAATCATATTCTCTGCGCCAAGTGGTAGTGGAAAAAGTACCATTATTAATTGGTTGATGGAACATAAAGAACTGAATATGGCTTTCAGTATTTCTTGTACCAGTAGACAGCCGCGAGGTAGTGAAAAAGATGGCGTCGAGTATTTTTTTATCGAACCGGATGAATTTAAAAAACGTATTCAGAAAAATGAATTTTTGGAATATGAAGAGGTGTATAAGGATCGTTTTTATGGCACTCTAAAGCAACAAGTTGAGAAACAGTTGGGAAAAGGTGAAAACGTTGTTTTTGACGTTGACGTAAAAGGTGGCTGTAACATAAAAAAAATATATGGTAATAAGGCCTTGAGCGTTTTTATTCAGCCTCCATCTATTGATGAACTTAGACATCGTTTAGAGGGAAGAGCTACAGATACGCCTGAGGTTATTGAGGATCGCTTGGCGAAAGCTGCTTACGAGTTGACATTTGCTCCTAAGTTTGATAAGGTTATTGTTAATGATAACTTGGATAAGGCTAAGCAGGAATCATTTGATATAATAAAAGAATTTATTAACGAGTAAAGGATTTTCATCGAATATAAGGATGAGTTTACTGACTGGTATATATGGCGGATCTTTTAATCCAATTCATAATGGTCATATCTTTCTTGCAAAGAAAATGCTTGAACAACTTGGACTGGATGAAATCTGGTTTGTAGTATCGCCTCAGAATCCTTTGAAATGTTCAGAAATCCTTCTTGATGATGAGAGACGGCTTGAACTTGTTCGTTTAGCGTTAAAGGATGAGAGGAATATGATTGTAAGTGATTATGAATTTCATATGCCTAAGCCATCATATATGTGGAATACTTTGGAGAGTTTGTCGCTTAATTATCCTGACAGGTCTTTTATCTTATTAATTGGCGCAGACAATTGGCAACGTTTTGATAAATGGTATAAACACGAAGATATACTTCATAAGTATAAAATAGCTATTTATCCAAGAAAAAACTATTATATAAACGATCAGAAGTTACCGGATAATGTAAAAGTAATAAATACACAACTCGTAAATATTAGCAGTACTCAAATTCGCGGGCGCATTAGAAGGGAGGAACAATTTGAAAATTTAGTTCCATCAGATGTAGCAGATTATATAGTCAAAGAAGGCTTATATCGAAAACGTTAAAATTGTGGCATTTTGCTATAATACAAATTAAAAGCAGTACTTTTGCATTAAATTTGCAAATTCAATGGTTTTTTTTAGTCAGTTTTGTCGCCTAATTAATAAAGTGTTTTATCCGATAAGGAATAATGCACGGTTCTTCGTCTTTATGTACATACTAGGATTGGTCTGTGCCTTAAATGAAATACCTTTGCATTTGAAGGGCGCTACATCATATCCGTTAGCATGGATAGAGCTTTTTTTTGATTTATATTTCTTGTGCCTGATTCTAGTCGCATTACCCAAAAGGATAAGAGTCTTGGTAAGGAGGATTATTTGTGTTATACTTTATTTTGCTGCAATTGTTGATGTCTTTTGTTATGTGAAGTTTGAATCGACACTTACTCCTACAATGTTGTTATTGGTTGGCGAAACTAATGGGAGAGAGGCAGGGGAATTTATCACCGGTTATATCACTGCTGGTATATTTAACTCATTACTCGGCATAGTAATATTAATAATTATATTGCACATATTATGTCTTTTTTATTCCAGATCTTTGCATCGCAAGAAGGGACGTTTCTATATGCTTCAGGCAATAATCAATGATAATGCTCGTAATTTATCTGGCATATTGCAGCCGTTTTTTAGTATCTCTGCGTTATTGCTCTTGATATATGGAGCTTTTGTATGCTCTCATAATAAAGTAGCGACATATCATTTGATGTCAGCTAGCAATATTGGTGATGTTGAACATACCCTCACAGAAAAAGGACATGCAGAATTATATCTACCAGTATATAGACTAATATTTAGTATATATGCTAATCATCTTGCATCAAAACAGGTAGAAAAATTGATAGAGTCAATGAACAAAGTTGTAGTAGACAGTTGTTCATATCGCAGTAAAAACATCGTTCTTATAATAGGAGAAAGTTATAATAAACATCATTCGCAATTATATGGGTACGAACATCCAACGACCCCAAGACAGGTCGCTTTGGCAAAAACTGGACTATTAGTACCTTTTACAGATGTGGTGTCTCCATGGAATCTTACGAGTTACGTATTTAAAAATGTATTTTCAACTCACGCTTTAGGTGAGCCCGGAGACTGGTGTGATGGGGTCCTATTTCCACAACTTTTCAGAAAGGCTGGTTATCACGTATCTTTCATAACAAATCAGTTCCTGCCAAAAGCAAAGGAAGCTGTTTATGATTTTAGTGGAGGATTTTTCTTGAATAATCCTCAATTAAGCAAATCACAGTTTGATACACGTAATGCAAGTCTTCATACTTATGATGATGGTCTATTGAAGGATTATGACGAATTACGCAAATATAATGGAAAAAATAACCTTATAATATTTCATCTAATGGGGCAGCATGTTAATTATAAACAACGTTACCCATCAGATAGAAAGTTCTTTAAACCAGAAAGCTATGACCGTCCTGCATTGAGCGGAAGAGAAAAATACATATTGTCAGATTATGATAATGCTACACGGTATAACGATTCTATTGTCGCATGTATTGTAAATAAATTTTATAATGAAGATGCAATCGTAATTTACATGCCAGACCATGGAGAGGAGTGCTTTGACAATGATTATCATTTTTATGGTCGCTTGCACTCATCTGGTATTGACTATAGACTTGCACGTGAGGAATTCGAAATACCATTTTGGATATGGTGCTCTCATAAATATGCTACGACACATCCATACATTTTTAAAGAAATCGTTGATGCAAAGACACGTCCTTTTATGACGGATAATTTGTCGCATATGCTTTTATATCTTGCAGGTATACATTGTCCCCAATATAAATCTAAATTCAACTTGTTAAGTCCTGATTATGATGTGAATAGACCCAGAATGTTAAAACTTACTACTGATTATAATAAATTGGAAAAGAAATAATGAGTAAACAACTAATAAGTATAGCCGAATCAAAGGCTTTAAGGGGTATAGCAATATTGGGCATTATTTTACACAACTATTGCCATTTTCTGCCAGTCGTACAGGAAAATGAATATACCTTTGAAAGCAAATGGCCTAATATGTTATTAAAAAGTGTCGTGAGTATAGGGCCAAACTGCATGTTAGATCTGTTCTCATTTTTTGGGTGCTATGGTGTACCTATATTTCTTTTTGTAAGTGGTTATGGTCTTGTTATGAAGTATGAAGGGAAAAATACTAATGTTGTTAAGCCTTTTGCTTTTGTTAGCTATCATTATCTGAAACTTTTTCGTCTTATGTTCCTAGGTTATATAGCATTCGTTCTTGTGTGTTTCCTTCATCCCAGTGGATATCATGATTATACAGTAGGTAATATAATGGCCCAAATGCTAATGTATATAAATATACTTCCAGATCCGGACCATATTATAAAGCCAGGCCCATATTGGTTTTTTGGATTAATGATAGAACTATACGTAGTTTATAGGGCATTTCTTTATAGAAGACATTGGGGAGTTACTGTAGGGATGATAATATTCTGCTGGCTTATTCAAGAATTTTGTGATCCGGCAGGTGATACGATTAATAGACTAAGATATAATTTCTTTAGTGGAATGTTGCCTTTTGGAGTTGGCATATTGTTTGCCCGTTATGGTAGAGAATTAAAAAAAACTACATATGCTGTTGTTACATTTGTCTCGGTAGTGATTGTTTGCTTGTCAAGTTTTAATTTCCACGCATGGTTGTGGACTCCTCTTTTTGTTGTGACAGCTACATTGGGGTTCGTTAAAATACTACCAATTCTTATAATGAAAGCATTTGTATGGTTAGGCGCAATATCTGCAGCTCTTTTCGTAGCGCATCCTATAACGAGAGAAATCATAATACCAATGTCTTATCATGGTATGGTCTGGACAGGTATAGTAATATACTTGCTAACCTCAATAGTTCTTGCTTGGATATTTAAATATATTTTCCGTTATATTCCCAAACCGAAATTGAAAACCGAAATTGAAAACCGAAATTGAAATAGGCAACATAAGCAAATATCGTAGTGCCATTATGGGCATTGCAATGCTTTTTATAATAATGTTCCATATAGGCATGGATCATAAGTATATCTTATGGGGACTTGTAAAATGTGGAAATGTCGGCGTTGATATATTTCTATTCTTAAGCGGGATAGGTTTATGGTATTCTTGGACTAAAAAGCCTAATTTGAAACATTTCTATTGGCGTCGTTATCTTCGTATATATCCAACATGGATAATAATTGCTCCATTGTTCTATATTCCTAATTATTTGTATCATGCAGGTTATAGTAGGAATGTACTTGATTTAATTGCTAATATAACATTTAATTGGAGCTTTTGGAGAATAGATGATCTTACATTTTGGTATGTGCCTGCAATAATGATGATGTATATGTTTGCACCAGCGTACATGTCTTTAATATCAAAGCGCCCTGTATATAGATGGCTCCCTGTTGTTGCTATAATATTCTGCTTTATGCAGCAATATGTTGCACCCATTAGTTCTCTTGTTGGCCATGTCGAAATATTTTGGAGTAGGATACCAATATTTCTCTTAGGTATAAATTGTGGTGAACTCGTTAGGCAGAAACGTACAATAGATAAATCTTCAATATGGTTATTGATCATATTGTTTATGATGAGTTTGCTAGTATGCATAAACTTTGAGATGGTATGGAGGGGCCATTATCCACAAATACTTGAACGAATGAATTATATTCCACTAACAGTTTCACTTATATTGTTATTGGTAGTTGTTCTTGATTATGCGCCAAAATGGCTTTTGAAATCGTTTTCTTTTATTGGTGGCATAAGTTTAGAAGTGTACTTATTGCATGCGCATTTTGTTATTGTACAAGTTAATACTTTGCGACTCGGCTTTTGGCTCACTTTTATTATAACGACATTGATATCAGCACTAGCAGGTTGGCTTTTAAGTAAAGTGGTAACTTATATAACAGATAAAATCACAGCCTTATATAATAAATATTCTGTCAGATGAGAGATATAATAAAATTAATACGACCTAAACAATGGCTAAAAAATATATTTGTTTTAGTTCCAATTTTTTTTGGAGGTAGCCTTTGTGACAAATCTGATATGATAACAGGTTTTATAACATTCTTATCATTTAGTTTCGCCTCATCATCAATATATTGTTTTAACGATATACTTGATAAGGAAGCAGATAGTAAACATCCAGTAAAGCGTCTTCGCCCGATTGCATCAGGCTCAGTTTCCGTAACTAAGGGTTATATGTTGATGATTATTATGATAATATTATCTATAGTATCATCACTAAGCCTTTTTCAATTTAATGCATATGAGAACTCGTATAATTGTTGGTTAGTCATAGCCGTAATACTTTCATATTGGGTCTTAAATATCTTCTATTGTGCAAAGTTTAAGCAATACGCTATTGTCGATGTATGTATAATCGCATTTGGTTTTGTTCTTAGAATACTTGCAGGAGGTCTTGCTGCGAATATTGTGTTGAGCCATTGGATTGTTCTTATGACATTTCTTCTTACGCTATTTCTTTCTTTTGCTAAACGGCGTGATGATGTAATAATGATGAATGAAACAGGAGAGGCTCCACGCAAAAATACAATTCGTTATAATATTACATTCATTAACCAAGCAATTACAATCACTGCCTCTGTAACACTCGTATGTTATATAATGTATACAGTATCGCCAGAAGTTATTGCTCAGTTGCATACTAGATATTTATATCTTACTAGTGTATTCGTAATATTGGGACTATTGAGATACATTCAAATAACTGTAGTTGATAAAAGGAGCGGTGATCCTACAAAGGTTATGTTGCGTGATAGGTTTACTCAGTTGATAGTATTACTTTGGGCCTTGTCTTTTATGTTTATAATATATATATTGAAATGAGAATAGAAGCATTCGATTTTGATGGAACGCTTACTGATAGAGATACTTTACTAGAGTTTATACGATATACAAATGGTAATGCATCTTTTGTATTAGGTTTTTTGCTTTTTTCCCCATTGCTTATACTTATGAAAATTCATTTGTATCCAAATTGGAAAGTAAAGCAACGAATCTTCTCTTATTTTTATAGAGGATGCTCTATTGTTGATTTTAATAGATATTGTATTGATTTTGCGGCGGATAAAAAATATCTACTCCGAAAAGAAGGCATGAGTACTGTTCAAAAAGCTATAAAAGAAGGCGCAAAAGTTCTTATAGTAAGTGCTAGTATAGATAACTGGGTGAAACCATTTTTTGAAGGATTGGAAGTTACGGTATTAGGAACAAAAATAGATATTAAAGATGGGCTGATTACCGGCCGTTTCTTAACAAAGAATTGTTATGGGATAGAGAAAGTAAATCGTATAAATGCAGTTTGCCAACCACGTGCCGATTATACATTATTAGCTTATGGAGATAGTTGTGGGGACAAAGAAATGTTAGAGTATGCAGATAAAGGATATTATAAACCTTTTAGAAAAAAGGATAATAACAATATTCATGAAATAAAAAGATTCTTAATAGTTGGTGGTATTGCAACAATAATACAGTTTACTGTATATAGGCTATTTTTGTATATACTTAATCCCACATTGGCAAATACAGTTGGTTATTTGGTAAGTTTTATGTTTAATTTCTATGCCTCAACAAAATATACATTTAATGTTGAGACGAATACAAAACATGGACTTGGATTTGCATTTTCACATTTAATAAACTACCTTATGCAGACAGGATTACTTAATCTTTTTATATGGGTAGGAGTTAGTAAGAATTGGGCACAAATACCAATGTTTTGCATTTGTGTACCAACAAATTTTGTATTAGTAAGGTTTTTTTTGAAGCGATAAAGATGACTAATTTAATGAATATTTTTAGAATACGTAAAGAGGAAAGATTACCGGCAACAGTCGCATTACTAGTCGTAATCCTTCTTAATGCGTTGGTAATATATAAATACAATAGTGTGTTTATACATAATACAGGGGATGATTATTGGCAAGTGTTTCTACGCTATTTCCATATATCAGGATATGATCCAATAACATACTCTGTAGTAACAGGATGGACAGTCCAATATAATGTATACCGCCATCCTCTTTTGGCTTTTATGATGTATCCACTATACCTCATTAACTATGGCCTTATGAGTATTACCGGGTTAAATTTTTCTCAGTATATTGTAGCATCAATATTAATATTAAGTGCTTTCTATTCTTTTATTTTTATTCGTCGTATATTTAGAGATGTCATATGCTTGAGCAATATTGATTCTACATTGCTTGCTACTATGTTTTTCTCTTTTGCTTATATAATAGTTTCAATAACTGTTCCCGATCATTTTTCATTATCAATGTTTGTTATAATATTTACATTATATATATCGGGAGTAAAAATACGTAATCACACTGAATTTAAAAGATGGCAGTCTGTCATCTTATTTCTTGCCTCAGCTGGCATTACACTAAATAATGGAGCTAAAGTTCTGTTGTCTGTATTATTTGCTAATGGCAAAAAAATATTTCGTCCATTAAATATTTTATTAATAGTAATTTTGCCTATCATATTTTTGTGGCTATTTTGTAGCTATGAATATAAGACTTATATATTGCCAGGTGAGGAGCTCCGCAACATAGCTAAAGCGCAGCAGATAAAGAATGAAAAAGATAGTATATATAGAATTGTATCAGATACTGCAAGCGACAAGGATTCTGTAAAAATAGCTAATGCTGTAAAACTTGTTATGAAGCACCGTGCACATGCTATATATATGGCAACAATACATGAGCCATGGAGACAAAAAGGTAAACCAATAACGAATAATGGATTTTTGAGTTGGACTGATACAACAACTTCACGGACAGGCACAATCGTTGAAAATCTATTTGGAGAGTCTATACAATTGCATAAAGATCATCTTCTAGAGGACGTATTATATTTCAATCGTCCTATCATAGTAAAATATCATTCTATTATAAGTTATCTTGTTGAATCAATTATTATATTATTGTTTATTACCGGCATATGGTTTGGTCGGTCTAATCGTTTTTTATGGCTGTGCATGTCTTGCTTCGCAATTGATATGTTGCTTCACCTTGGACTAGGATTTGGAATAAACGAAATATACATTATGGGTCCGCATTGGTTGTTTGTCGTACCTATAGCGATAGCTTATTTTATAAAGTCTTTAAAAGGTAAAACTCTATATATTCTGCGAGGATTAATTTTAGCAATATCATGCTATCTTTTCATACACAATGTTTGGCTATATTCAGAATATTTATTTAAATAAGATATGAAGATTTTCAAAATATATAGAGACGAATATCCTCTAGCAGCTGTTGCATTTACAATATTATTGTTGCTTAATGCCATGGTTATATATCGATACTATTATATTTTTAGTCCGGATGTAAATGGAGGTTATTGGAATTTGTTCTTTGGGAAATTTCATATATCCGGATTTGATGCACTTAACTATATCACTCTTTCAAAATGGGGAGATTACTATGCACAATATAGACATCCTTTGCTGGCTTGGATGATGTACCCTCTATATCTTCTTAATATTTGCTTGATGAGCCTTACCGGTATTAATATGGCACAATTTGTATATGCGATACTGTTGCTCTTTTGTGGATTCTATTCATATATATATACTTACAGAATATTAAGGGAAATAATAGAAATAAATAAGATAGATTCTATTATACTTTCAGCTTTTTTGTTCTCTTTTGCTTATATAATGATTGCTGTAGCTGTGCCTGATCATTTTGCTATATCTATTTTTATTTTGCTACTCACATTATATATTGCAGGCTCTAAAATAAAAGAAAAGAAAACTTTTAAGTCATGGCAGATAGCTTTGCTGTTCCTGCTTTCTTCTGGCACTACTATAACGAATGGAGCAAAAGTTTTTATTGCCTCAATGTTTACTAATGGAAAATCATTTTTCAAAACAAAAAAGTTCTTTCTATCTGTAATTATACCTATTCTGATTATAATATCTGCTTGTGTGCTAGAATATGGTCTACCTTCATTACCTACATTAGGTAATAATAGCGATTCAGCTATATCAACAAAAAAAGTATTATCTCGTAAAGATGCAGTTGTCGAGAATCTATTTGGAGAGTCGATACAGCTCCATCAAAGTCATCTGCTTGAAGACCAAATGATATCACGTCCATCTGTCGTTACTTACAATCATGTTTATAATTATATAGTAGAAGCCATTATTTTTATATTGTTTGCTTATGGTGTTTGGTGCGGACGAAAAGAAAAATTATTATGGATTTGCATATCCGGATTCATGTTCGATATATTAATCCATATTATTATGAAGTTCGGTATTGATGAGGTTTATATTATGGGGCCACACTGGCTGTTCGTAATTCCTATATCTATTGCCTACATATTCAAAAATTCAAGTAGAAAGAAAGTCGTATTCTATAGAACGCTATTATCTTTAATTACAATATATTTATGGGCGTATAATGGAATACTATTTACAAAATACCTTTACTTCTAATTTTGTTAAACCATCTATAAGCTATTATTATAAAACGACTTATCCGTGGATTCAACATCACAATTATTCTATTGGGTATTGATATGCTATTATCTATTTCATTGCGTAATGATTTATAATATTTATCAAAAACATAGAATTGCTTACGCTCAATAAAATCTTCGTATACCTTTATTTTATGTAGAACATAATATGAATGGAACGTATCCCACTTAGTACTTAGACTTTCTTTTAAAATTTTATCGTAAGTTATTGCCATTTCCAAACCCACATTCCGTTTGTTTGGTATTCCAATGTTGTATTGATAAATACAATTTTGAATGAAATAGACCTTTGGAGATTTCATCAAGCATTTTATCTGCATCATTATATCTTCGCCTTCTATTATCTCTCTTGGAGTATCCATACATCCTGATAAGAGCTCTCTTTTATAAAGTATCCCCCATAAGAGACAAAAATGCAGTTTGCTTCCAAGAAGATCCTTTATTAGTAACTCGTTTTCTTCATAACCATCATAACCAGAAGTTATATTGGTCCCATATTGTGTCTTATATGTTGCGATGATTTCGTCAGCATCAGTACGTTTTATCGCTTCATATGTTACTTTTAGTCCATTAGGTAATAATATGTCGTCAGCATCAACAAACATAATAAATTTTCCATTAGAATGTTCCAAACCATATTTCCGTGCAGCTGTAACGCCTCCGTTAGGGATATGAAAAACGTGTAACTTATTTTCCTTAGCTGCTATTTCATCACATATTATTCCGGAACAATCATTACTCCCGTCATCAACCACTATTATTTCGAAACTATCAAAGTCTTGAGATAAGATGTTTCTTATGCAGCCTTTGATATATGATTCTTTGTTATATACAGGTATGATAACTGAAATTTCCATGATTAAGATTTTTTGTTTTTATGTTTTGCAAACCTTATACATTCATTTAGTATTTCGACGTGTGCCAATTTCATTATCAGAAAATATATTAAACCGGCAATAATCATTCTTGAAACAAGAAGAATAATATTATTGGATATAAAATATGTCGCAAAATAAGTAATAGCCATTACACAGGCAGAAGCTAGCATATATGGAATAATGTCCATAATGGTATCTAATAATCTGAGTTTTATGATTTTGAAAGCAAAATGTTGCCAAACCAATAACCATAGAATGTTGAATAATGAATATCCCATTACCATAACAACGATTCCATATTTATAAGAAAACAACATTATGATTATTTGTGCTATTATCTGGAAAATGTTGCACCACATATAGATGCCGGAGCGACCATGGCCGATGATCAAGTTCTGATATAATGTGTAAAAAGGAAAAAACGCACCGCTTATACTAAGAATCTGTAACAAAATGACACTGTCTATCCATTTTGCAGATATAGTTATTATAATAAATTCTTTTGCGACCAAAGCTAATCCGAACATTGCAGGAAAAGACAAAAATGCGGAGAACCGCATCATCTTTCTGAATACTCTTCGTTCTCTGTCTTCTTCTTCTGTAAGTGATGCAAATATCGGTTGAGCTATCTGCTGCATTGTGTTAGCCACAAAAGAATAGGCCATGTTGTCCCATTTATAGGCTTGTGTAAAATTACCAACAGTTTTGGCTGTGAACAGACGTCCGAAAATGAATGTAAGAATGTTATTGTTAAAGGTATTGACTATCATCGTAATAAGAATCTTTACGCTGAAATTAAACATCCTTTTTATTGGAGAAAAGTCTATTCTTAAAGATGGTTTCCAACTGGTATAATAGAATCTTCCAATATTAAGAATTGATATATATATAATTTGTTGCCAGGCAAGACTCCAATAAGCCATTCCTTTTATAGCAAGGAAAATTCCTGTTATTCCAGATACCGTTAAAGAAATAAATCCTATTATTGTCATCTCCTTAATCATGAGATGCTTTGTCATAAAAGCATTAGGAGTTATGCCAAGAGATCCTATTACAAAGGATAGAAATACAAAACGTGATACAAGAGTAAGGCACTCCTGATGGAAAAATTTTGCGATTAACGGAGCGCAAAAGAAAAGTACTATATAGATAGCTATACTTGTTAATATATTAAACCAGAACACCGAATTGTAATCATTGTCTGTCGGATTTTTTATATTAATAAGTGCTGTAGAGAATCCACTACTTTGCAAATTACCGGCTATTGCTGTGAAAATAGTTAGCAGTCCTATTATTCCATAATCATATGGAGATAGCAATCTCGCTAGAAATATGCCAATTATAATATTCAATATCTGGGTAGTTCCGCTGTTCAGCGCGCCCCAGAATAGTCCTTTTGCTGTTTTTTCTTTTAAAGATTCCATATAAATTTATTCGTTCAAATAATTGAGCTCCCTAAACTTGTCGATTAAGTTTAATAATTTGTCACTTTTGTCTGTTATCGTTTTACGGCAGAACATTTTGTCTGAATTAATAATAGTATCATAATCCTCTTCATTAAGCACCTTTATTATTGGATGATAATAGATGTATGTTAGTGGAGTAAGTTTATCGAAGTCAGGCATTTTACCTTTTGTGAGTATGCATTTATCCGCAAAATGGCTGTTGAAAGCCAGTGTCTGTATAAATGTTTCGTCAGGGCCGAAACTCGTTTTGAAATATTTTACATATTGAGTGTTATTATTCCATGTATATAAAGCGTATTTGGCCAACTCCGGAGTAATAGCCCACCAGGAAGAACCTTTGTGTAATTTGTATTTTTTACCGTTGGCCTTGAATGTAAGTGGCTTAACTATGCCGGCAAACGAAATGATGTGGCGTAAGGCTACTCTGAATTTACTACCCAGAGACCCCATAGCCCATGGCTTTTCGGATAGCAGTCTGTATTGCCTGTATAGTCTGGCATCTTCGCCTTGGTCAGCCATACTGATACCTTGTATATATTCTTTTCCTTTGTTGGCCGTAAAATAGTTTGTTATTCTATCGTTACTCCATACAGGGTAATCCAGTCCACTCATAGACACTAAATAGTCATAATGGTTTTGACTTTCAAGGGCATTTTTAATCAGTGTCATTTGATACTCAACCTGTTTGATACTTCCCCAAGTTACGTTCGTCCTTGGTAAAACAAATTTTACCCGCTCATCTTTTATTTTGTCTTCAAATATCTTAAGATCAGATTTTGCGTCTACGTGTATGAAAAAATCAGATTCTTCAGGTAGACTTTTAATGAGCCTATCCAGATGTTGCGGATCTGTATGTGCAGATATCAAAAATGCTAATCTCATCCTTATATTATTTATATTGATATTTTCCGAACCATTTCATAAGTCTTTTTTTTATGGATGTGAAAATGGTTTCAAAATTACAATATCTTATGTTCAGATAAAGTTCTTCAAAAGATCTGGAAATCTTAATAAATGGATGTCCCCAACCCATTATCTTGTATAGCCTTTTACGATATTCTATATTTTCAATAATATATTCAGTATGCTTTAATGGCGTTTCAACCTCGTAAGTAGGCATGGTAAATATACGTCGTTGGCTTTTTGGCAATGTCTTTATTGAATTGCCATAATGTGTGGAATCTCCTCCGTCAGGCCCAAGATTATGTATCATATTTTTCTTTGGGATGATACTTAATTGCGAATTGAGTACCAATTCTGAATAGAAAATAGTCTCATAGAATGATTTGCCACTTTCTTTATGCTGTCTGGCTATATTGAAGAATTCGTCTCTGTATTTCCTTTGTTTGAATAAAGAATGCATCTGCTTGACGCATGAGCTATCGTCTAGAAAATTGTATTTGTCGTCCCATTTATCAATTACCCTTCGCCAGCTTGCCCATCCCCAAATAGAGAAAGATGTTGAGAAAAAGTAATCAGAATTTATATTTTCTGTTATGCCTTCGTGATTAAGGCCACTAATCATTCCGATGCGTTCGTCTTTCTCGTATAAGTCAAGCAACTCTTTGCAGAAACTGAAGAAAGAAACAGATGGGACACTATCATCTTCGAATACAATGCATTTATCTACAATTGAAAAAGCCCATTTTTGTGCGTAATAATTAGAAGGATCACATCCTGAATTCTCTTTTTGATAGCTTTTATGAACTTCACATTCCCAGTCGATATTCTCAACTATTTTTCTACATGCATCCATGTTGTCATAGTCGTTCTCATTTCGTGGACCATCCTGATATAGTAATAATTTAGATGGACGAGCTTTCCTTACCTGCTCAAAAACTTGAGCAAGAGCATAGGGCCTGTTAAAAAATAGTATAAGTACAGGTACGTCTATAAGAAATGGATTCATAAAACCTATATTAATAGTTGCAAAGATAATTCTTTTTTTTGAAAGCTTTAGTATCTTCAGACTTTTATTTTGCATATTGCTGGTCTCCTTTACAATATAGATAGAGCGCAATTTTAATTTAATATGGTTTTAAATTATTGCATCTGGTAATAGAAATGAAACAATTCAAAATATTTCTTGCACCAAAAGAAAATTAATCGTACTTTTGCACAAATATATCATGCACTAATTAATGGATTACAAAGAGTTTAGAATGCTCATATGCGAAGATTATAGCCGTGTTGACCGTGGGCATTATACAAAAGTTCGTAAAACATACAGAATGATACGTAAATCATTCTCAGATGAATCTTTCAGAATAACATCCTGGATGAGACTTGGCAATTGGCTTTTGACAAAACATAATTTTATGGCATCTTTTGCAATGTTCTTTGTAAAACGTATATATCGTTATGAACAGCATATTACAGGTATACAATTCCCTTTCGGGATGAAAATCGGTGGTGGATTGAAATTTTATCATTACTCTTGTGTTGTTAGTGCAATGATGGTCAGGATTGGTCGCTGTTGTACCATACACCAAGGAGTTACTCTTGGTCGGGTATACGCAGGTTTAAAGGCTGGTGTGCCGACTATTGGTGATAATGTCGTCATCTTTCCCGGTGCCAAAGTTATTGGGAATATTTGTGTAGGAGATAATGCTGTAATTGGTGCCAATGCTGTAGTAGTAGATGATGTACCCGAAAATTGTGTGGTGGCAGGAACCCCTGCTAAAGTGGTATCCGAAGATAGTTCTAAATGTTTCGAAGGGGAATGGATTAAGTGGTTTAGATTTTGAATAAATGGAAATAACACCCGAAATACAAAAAGAGTGGAATGCTATTATCGTTGATATACTAAAGGCATTCATCAAGATATGCAAACAGAATGGTTTGCGTTATTATTGTGCTGGTGGTACTGCGATAGGGGCCGTCCGTCATAGTGGAATGATACCATGGGATGATGACATTGACGTATTCATGCCACGTCCTGACTATGACAAATTCTTTGAGATATGCGGCAGAATGGATATGGAATGTTATGAGACAGTTACCCCACATCATAATGATAAATATCCGTTGTATTTCTCTAAGTTAGTTAGTAAAAGTACTACTTTGCAAGAAGAAGCTGATATCCCCTTTGTTACTGGTCTTTACATTGATATATTCCCTTTGGATGGCGCTTCTGATGATATGTCTGAGGCGTTGAAACTGAAGAAAAAATTTATAAAATTAGCTCATCGTTTGACTGCTATTTCTACAAGAAATACCTTTTCTGAATATATTAGTCTTCTGTTTGACCGCAATGAGTGGGGGAGGTTCCTTATAAAGTTGTGGGGCTTTGTAGACCGCAAAGGATGCAGGCGTCATTTGCTTAAATCTATGGATGCAATATGCAGTACATATAATTATGATGAATCTTCTAATGTTATAACATACAGTGGAGTATATGGTAAGCGCGAGATATATCCTAAATCATGGATAGAAAAGTCTTCTCAATTTCAGTTTGAGGGTTTAACTGTCGATTTGCCAGGAGAACATGATACCTACCTTCGCAATTTCTTCGGTGACTATATGAAATTACCACCTGTAGAACAACGTACCACAATACATTCGCGAACATACTTTAATTTGAACAAGAGAGAAAACGAAACTGTTGTGCTGAAACGCACGCGCAAAGGGAATAAATAAATCATATTATCATGAATATAGCTGTAGTATTTGCCGGAGGTTCTGGCATGAGGATGCACACAAAGGCACGCCCCAAACAGTTCCTGGAACTTAATGGAAAACCTATTATAATTTATACTCTAGAACTTTTTGACAATCATCCCATGATAGATTCTATTGTAGTGGCATGCATTGAGGACTGGATTCCTTTCTTGGAAAAGATGCTCCGTAAGTTCGAAATCAATAAGGTCGTGAAAATTGTACCAGGAGGAAAGACCGGTCAAGAATCTATTTATAATGGTTTGTGTGCGGCAGAAGTTGTTGCAGACGGGAAAGACGCTACCGTGCTTATACATGATGGTGTAAGACCTCTTATTACAGAAAATACAATTAAAGATAATATCAAGAAAGTGGAAGAATGCGGCTCATGTATAACATGTATTCCTGCTACTGAAACTTTTATAGTAAAAAAAGAAAACGAAACCCTGGAAATTCCATCACGGTCAGACTCGCTTATAGCTCGAGCTCCTCAGAGTTTCAGGCTCGTAGATATAATGAATGCTCATCGTAAGGCCATAGCTGAAGGGCATAATGATTTTATTGATAGTTGCACAATGATGAGCCATTATGGCTACAAGTTAGGAACTATTATCGGTCCAATTGAGAATATTAAAATAACTACACCGGCCGACTTCTTTGTCTTTAGAGCAATGATTAAAGTGCATGAAGACCAACAGATTTTTGGATTGTAATTTTTAGAATATGGATATATTGCAACAAGATATCGAGCGACTTTGTTTTCAGTTCAGAGATTCAGAACAGTTTCGTGATAGAGCCTTTGTTATTACCGGCGCCACTGGACTTCTGGGCACCGTAACAATAAAATGCCTGTTAGCTCTAAACGAAAAATGTAATCTTAATTTGCGTATCATCGCAGTTGTACGTGATATTAATAAGGCCGTTTCTATATTAGGCCCTGAATCAGATAGCCTGACCTTCTATATATATGATTTTGCTTCAGATGAACAATTTGATCTAAAAGGAACTGTTGACTATATTATCCATTTTGCTAGTCCAACGGCCTCAAAGTTCTTTGTCAATAATCCGGTGGAGACAATCAAAACAGGAATAAACGGAACTGAAACTATATTGGAATACGCAAGAGTTAACAGACCAAAGTGTATTGTTTATGTTTCATCGCTTGAGGTTTACGGTATAGTTACAAACGATGAGAATCCCCTTACTGAGGACTGTCAGGGATATCTTGATGTAGCAAATGTCCGTAGTAGTTATCCCATGACTAAGCGAGCCGCAGAGTGTATGTGTCACGCATATGCAGAAGAATATGGATTACCTGTTAGAATTGCACGGTTAGCCCAAACGTTTGGAGCAGGAGTTGATAAAAATGATAATCGTGTATTTGCACAGTTCGCACGTTGTGTTATCAATAATGAGGATATAGTACTCCACACAAATGGTAAATTGAAGCGTAGCTATTGTTATACTACAGATGCCATCAGTGCCATATTCTATATATTATTAAAAGGCAAAGATGGAGACGTATATAATGTGGCTAACGAAAAGACATATATATCGATAGTAGATATGGCACGATTTTTATGTGATGAATTTAATCAGAAAATTAAACCTGTTATACAAATAAAAGAAGGAATGGGTTATTCTCCTGATACTAAGTTGAGACTGGACACCACAAAATTAAAGAACCTTGGTTGGAATTCAATGTACGACTTGCATGAAATGTTTGAAAATCTTATCAAATGGCTAGGTAATCGTGATTAATATATATGTCATCTTATAACCATAATATAGATGATGTTGATAAACAACATAAATCGCTAAATTAATTAGTAAAAGTTTACTTTATATATATGAAGTCATTCCGAACCTATTATTTCGCAATTTTATCAATTACCTACGCAATAACCACATTGCTTTAGTGATGCAAACGCATAGCTTTTGCAATGTTAACGCATAGCTTTGATGATGCTATAGTATAGATAAGCAAAATTAAAGTAATTACAAGCATATTTTTTTAGAAAATTAAAGTTTTACAGTAAAAAGGTACGCAGTTTTCCGTATTTATATAGTATTCAGCTATTTATGAGTGAAGGATGCTAAAAAAGATGCGCACTTCCTTCACACATTTAATTTTTCAATGTTTTTATTATTGATTTTATTAATAAATTGCAAAATAGTTAGCACACTAGTATAGATGTGATTCCCATCAGCTTGAATTCTTTGGCATAACTTAGATATTCCCTTTACCCATAATCGCTTAATTGTTAAAAAGATGTAGACCTTTTCTATATAAAGTCGGGTAATGTATGTCTTCAAAATAAAATTTAAAATTCTTTCTGAAAGCAAAATATCGTTTTTGAATATCATTGCATATAGATATTGATAGTTAATAATAACAAAATACGGATAATAATGATTAAATAGATAATTTTAATCATTTCTTATTTTCCAACTTACGATTATACTTCGTACCTTTGCAGTCCGATTATTTCGGGGATAAACTTAGAATCCCTATGAATATTGTGTTAATAGTCGTACTTTTGGCCGAGTGCGATGGTTAGTGAATCGATGTTCAGAGAAAAAAGTTTTTTAGTAGTTAAACAATTTAAAAGTAAAAATGGACACTTTAAGTTACAAGACCATTTCCGCTAATAAGGAAACAGTAAATAAAGAGTGGGTCGTCGTAGACGCCAGCGATCAGATTGTAGGTCGCCTCTGCTCTAAAGTAGCAAAACTGCTTCGCGGAAAGTACAAGACAAACTTCACACCTCATGTAGACTGTGGAGACAATGTAGTTATTATCAATGCTGCTAAGGTCGTTTTCTCAGGTAAGAAAGAGACTGACAAAGTATATACACGTTATACCGGTTATCCAGGTGGACAGCGTTTTAACACGCCAGCAGATCTGCGTACACGTACAAACGGAATCGATAAGATCATTCGTCATGCTGTTAAGGGTATGCTCCCTAAAGGCCCTTTAGGTCGTAGCTTGATGGACAATCTCTACGTTTTTGATGGCGCAGAGCATGATAAAGAGGCTCAGCAGCCCAAAACAATTGATATTAACCAGTATAAATAATAAAAGATGGAAGTAGTTAATGCAATAGGTCGCCGTAAAAGTGCAATTGCACGTGTTTACGTAAGCGAAGGTACAGGCAAAATTACCATAAATAAGAAAGATCTTACAGAATATTTCCCATCAGCTATTCTTCAATATGTTGTTAAGCAACCATTAGAGTTGCTTGAAGCTCTTGAGAAATATGATATTAAAGCTAACCTCGATGGTGGTGGTTATACAGGTCAGTCACAGGCTTTGCGTCTCGCAATCTCTCGTGCACTTGTAAAAATCAACGCAGAGGATAAAAAGTCTTTAAAAGAAAAAGGTTTCATGACACGTGACTCACGTGCTGTTGAGCGTAAGAAACCAGGACAGCCTAAGGCTCGTCGTCGCTTCCAGTTCAGTAAACGTTAATTTGCTGGATGTTGCGTAAGTTTAGTATCTAAACCGGTGGGATTCCTTTTTAATCGGGAGGGCTACCTGCTGGCTGATTCTAACAAGAATAAAAAAGAAAGTAAACAATTTAATTTAAAAGAAAAATGTCAAGAACAAATTTTGATATGTTGCTAGAGGCTGGATGTCACTTCGGCCATCTGAAACGTAAATGGAATCCTGCAATGGCTCCTTATATATTCATGGAGCGTAACGGTATTCATATCATCGACCTGCACAAAACAGTAGCCAAAGTAGATGAGGCTGCAGAAGCTTTGAAGCAGATTGCCAAATCAGGAAAGAAAATCCTGTTCGTCGCTACTAAGAAACAATCTAAGGACGTCGTTGCTGAAAAAGCAGCTGGCGTAAACATGCCTTATGTTATAGAACGTTGGCCGGGCGGTATGCTCACTAACTTCCCTACAATCCGTAAGGCTGTAAAGAAAATGGCGAACATCGATAAACTGATGAACGATGGTACATATTCAAATCTTTCAAAACGTGAAATCTTGCAGATTAGCCGTCAGCGTGCAAAACTAGAAAAGAATCTAGGTTCTATAGCTGATCTTACTCGTTTGCCATCAGCTCTTTTCGTAGTAGATGTTCTGAAAGAGTCAATTGCAGTGAAAGAAGCTAGACGTCTTGGTATTCCTGTATTTGGTATTGTAGATACTAACTCAGATCCTAACAACGTAGATTTCGTAATTCCTGCTAATGATGATGCAAAAGACAGCGTTGAGGTTATCTTGAATGCTTGTTGTGGCGCTATCTCAGAAGGTCTTGAAGAGCGTAAAGCTGAAAAAGCTGATGAGAAAGCTGCAAGTGAACAGGCAGAACTGGCTGATGGAGAAGTAAAAAAGACTCGTGTACGCAAGGCTCGTAAAGATGCTCCTAAGGCAGAAGTTGCTGAAGAGACAACAGAAGCAGTAGCAGAAACATCAGAAAAAGAGATTCCTGCAGAGGCTTAATCATAATCTTTTTATTAATTAATAAAGGAAATAATACAATTATGGCTGTATCAATAGCAGATATACAGAAAATCCGCAAAATGACCGGTGCAGGTCTTGCTGATTGCAAAAAAGCTCTCACAGAAACTGATGGCGATTTTGACAAAGCTGTAGAAATAATCCGCGAGAAGGGTCAGGCTATCGCTGCCAAGCGTAGTGACCGTGAAACTTCTAACGGTTGTGTATTGGCAAAAGCAGATAATGGTTTTGCTGCAATCGTTGCATTGAAGTGTGAAACTGACTTCGTTGCAAACGGTGCTGATTATATCAAACTGACACAGGATATACTTGATGTTGCAGTAGCAGCTAAGGCTAAAAGTCTTGATGAAGTTAAAGAACTTGCTTTGGTTGACGGAACAAAAGTTCAGGATGCTGTAGTAGCTCGTTCTGGTATTACAGGTGAGAAGATGGAACTAGACGGATACAACTTTATCCAGGGTGATAATGTATCTGTATATGACCACATGGGCAAACATCTTCTGTGCACAATGGTTCAGACTAATAAACCTGCTGAAGAGCAGGCTCATGTAATAGCGATGCAGGTTGCAGCTATGAATCCTGTAGCTCTCGATGAAGCTAGCGTTCCTCAGGAAGTTAAAGATACTGAGTTGAAGGTAGCTATTGAAAAGACTAAAGAGGAGCAGGTTGCTAAAGCTGTAGAGAATGCACTGAGAAAAGCAGGTTTCAATATTTATATCTCAGAGAACGAAGAGCACCTAGCTGAAGGTATCCAGAAGGGTAGCATCACAGAGGCTCAAGCTGAAGAGATTCGTAATATTAAGAAAGAAACAGCTGAGCAGAAGGCTGCTAACCTATCTGAGCAGATGGTTCAGAACATCGCTAAAGGCCGTATGGCTAAGTTCTTCAAAGATTCTTGCCTGTTGAACCAAGAGTTCATCCAGGATAGCAAACAGAGTGTTTCTGATTACTTGAAGTCTTCAGATAAAGAGCTTACTGTTATAGCTTTCAAACGTTTCACATTACGTGCTGAATAATTTGATAAAGTGATAGTGCTATATTTTGGTAGCACTACTTAAATAATAAAGACGTCTGTTCTGTTTTATATGGAACAGACGTTTTTCGAATTATATATCTTTTCTTAATACTAAATATATATGAAGATATTTGCTATTGGTATGAATTACATCCAGCACAATAAAGAATTGGATGGAGCGTTATATAAACCGGAACAACCTGTTATTTTCACTAAGGCAGATTCTGCATTATTGAAGGATAAAAAACCTTTTTTTATTCCTGATTTCTGTGAGCAGGTAGACTACGAAACAGAATTGGTCGTTCGAATATCCCGTTTGGGAAAGAGTATACCAGAGCGTTTCGCACATAGATATTATGATGCAGTGACTGTAGGCATTGACTTTACGGCAAGAGATTTACAGAATAAATTACGTGAAGAGGGTAAGCCGTGGGAAATATGCAAAGGCTTTGATGGTTCGGCTGCAATAGGTGAGTGGGTTGAAATAGAAAAGTTTCGCGATATACAAAGAATTCATTTTCACCTTGACATTAATGGTAAGACTGTTCAAGAAGGTTGCTCTAGTGATATGCTTTTCAAAGTTAATGAGATAATAGCATATATAAGCAGATTTTTTACTTTGAAAACAGGAGATATATTATATACAGGTACTCCTGTAGGGGTAGGACCAGTTCATATAGACGAGCATCTTGAAGGATATATAGAAGATAGAAAAGTATTGGAATTTAATATTAAATGAGACGAGTCATCGTATGGTTGCTATTGCTGTTGGCATATATTTGTGATGCTGAAGCCCAGCAATTCTTTAATCTGACTTCTGATGAAGTTAAGGTTGATAGCATACTGCCTTGTTTTTGTCATTCTTTTAATATAGGAAGAGAATATTCAGACTCTACTTATACCATACAGATAGAATATCCTGAATATATTGATATGACAGTTCAGGATATTAAGAAATATAAATCAATATCAAAGAATCCTTTACCATATACCCCTGAGATAAATCAGTCAATAAGTATAGACCGAAAAAAAGCCTCGCTTGATGTAAACTTTATCCCATTAGTATATCGGGATGGAAAATATAAGAAGTTGATAAGTTTCATGTTGAGGTTGACTTCCAATCCTATATCGAAATCTAAGAAACTATCAATTTTAACTAGAAGTACTACTTCTAATGAACGTTATATAAGCCATTCTGTTCTTGCAAGTGGTCAATGGGCTAAGATAAGGGTTCCTGCAAGTGGAGTTTATCAAATAACACAGTCATTAATACAAAAGGCTGGGTTTACAGATATAAGTAAAGTGAAAATATATGGTTATGGTGGCGCTTTACAACCGGAACTGTTGACAGACAACTATATAAGATCGACAGACGATTTAAAAGAAGTTATGACATGTAATATAGGAGGTAAAAAACTTTTTTATGCCAAAGGATCTGTTTCATGGACTTCACCAAATACAAAAATTAGAACGCGTAATCCATATTCAGATTACGGTTATTATTTAATAACTCAGCAAGAAAATAAAACTGACACTGTTGATAGCACTACTTTTGTGAATTCATTTTATCCATCTGGAGATGATTATCATACACTATATGAGATAGATAACTATTCTTGGTATGCTGGGGGACGTAATCTTTTTGATGATTATAAGTATACAGTAGGTTCATCAAAAAGTTATACACTGGCATCTTCAGGACTATCTTCTAATGGCACAATAACAGTTGCCTTGACTGCCGATGCATTAACTATTGCTAATGTGTCTGTTAACGATTCTATAGTCGGTTCTATAACAATGCCAAAACCTGGCAATTATGATGTCGCTTGCGAGAGTACGATGACATTTGCGCTGAACAATATACACTCATCTAATACGGTTAAGATCGTAGAGGCATCAGGAGGAAATATGCGTCTAGACTATATATCTTTGTATTATGAAAACCCAAATCCGGTACCACAACTGACTACGGGTAGCTTCCCGCAGCCAGATTATATTTATAAGTTGACTAACCAAGATTTGCATGCAGACAGTGCATACGATATGGTGATAATCGTACCAAGTTCCGGTAAACTAACCGCACAAGCAGAAAGATTAAAAACACTGCATCAACAGAGAGATACGATGAGGGTACGTATCGTGCCAGCAGATGAACTGTATAATGAGTTCTCAAGTGGAACTCCTGATGCCAATGCTTATCGTAGATATATGAAAATGCTATACGACAAGGCTACTACCGAACGTGATATGCCAAGATATCTCATATTGTTTGGAGATGGAGCATGGGATAATCGTATGTTAACATCTGATTGGAAACAATACAATCCGGATGATTATCTGTTATGTTATGAAAGTGAAAATTCATTTAGTGAGACAGAATGCTATGTAGATGACGGATATTTTTGTCTTCTGGATGATGGTGAGGGCTCTGATTTGCTTGGGAAAGATAAGCCGGATATTGCAGTAGGGCGTTTCCCTGTGAGAGATGCAGCCCAAGCAAAAATAATGGTTGATAAAGCTACAGACTATAGAAATAATAAAAATGCAGGCAGTTGGCAGACTTCTGTATGCATACTTGGTGATGACGGAACTCTTGAAGACGGGGATCAGAATATACATATGATAGGTGCGGAGAATGTAGCTAAAATTATTGAAACATCACATCCCGAGTTTATTGTAAAACGTATAATGTGGGATGCATATAATAGAGTAACAACATCAACAGGCAACAGATATCCAGAGGTTCAAAAGATAATAAAACAGAATATGAGTAAGGGTGCACTGATGTTTAATTATACAGGTCATGGTTCGCCTGATGCCATTTCGCATGAGTATGTGCTTACTACAAATGATTTCAAAGAAGCGACATCAATGCGGTTACCGTTATGGGTAACAGCTTCGTGTGATATTATGCCTTTTGACGGGCAGATAGAAAACATAGGAGAGCAAGCTGTACTTAATCCAAATGGTGGCGCAATTGCTTTTTATGGAACCACACGTACTGTATATTCCAATTATAATTCGACTATGAATAATGCTTTTACATCTTACGTGCTTGGTACCACAAATGGAATAAGAAACACAATAGGAGAAGCTGTACGTATGGCAAAAAACGAGTTGATAAATAAAGCTACTGATACATCTGCCAATAAATTGCAATATACATTGTTAGGCGATCCTGCATTAGCTCTTCCGTATCCCCAAATGAATGCTTACGTAGACAGTATAAATGGAATATCTGTAAACTCGGGCAAGTCTATTCAGATAAAATCAGGTAGCAGAGTTAATGTAAAGGGACATATAGAGAATAATTCAATATTGAATACATCATTTAATGGTATTCTAACTTCTATTGTTAGAGATTGCCTTGATACTGTGGTATGTAAGAATAACGTCGGTGGCAGCGGCAGCAACTTTACATATACAGATCGTCCTAACACATTGTATGTTGGTAATGATAGTGTAAAAAACGGCTCATTCTCATTCTTATTTGCTGTTACTAAAGATATAAATTACTCTAATAGTAATGGGATGATAAATCTATATGCTGTTAACAATGACTTCTCTCAAGAGGCAAGTGGATATAATAACAATTTTATATTAGGTGGTTCTGATATTGTTAAAAATGATTCTTTGGGTCCTTCGATATATTGTTATCTTAATTCACCATCTTTTGAAAATAACGCTACAGTTAATAGAACCCCATACTTCTTAGCTCAAGTTATGGATAACGATGGTATAAACTCTGCAGGAAGTGGAATTGGTCATGATATAGAATTGATTATAGATGGAGATATGTCGCAAACATATATATTGAATGACTATTTTAAGTATGACTTTGGTAGTTATACGTCTGGTAGCGTAGGATATAGTATTCCAGAACTTGCTGTTGGAAGGCACAAACTTAAGTTCAGAGTATGGGATATACTTAACAATTCATCAACTAGTGAACTTGATTTCAATGTAGAGAGTGGACTGTCTCCAAAGTTATTCAGTGTAGGCTGTACTAATAATCCTGCATCTACTTCAACTACTTTTATTATAAATCACGATCGTGCAGGTAGTAACATTGATATAGAACTTGATATATTCGATTTGAGTGGCAGACAATTGTATAAAACTACTACAAACGAAACACCTTCAACAAATACGTCTACGCTTACATGGGATATTACAACAGATGGTGGAGCAAGGCTGCAGACCGGTGTTTATCTATATAGAATAAGAATTAAAAGTGATAGTAGTGAACAGGTGTCTAAGGCCCAAAAACTTATTGTAATTAATAATTAATTTATCATATACGAACAATAATTAAACGCATAACAAGTTATTATAAAAAGGTTTAACAAAAAATCCCTATATTCCCAAAACAAAATAAAGAATGAAATATAATCTGAGAATAATCACTGTTTCATTATTCCTACTACTATTTGGCATCGCTGTTAAGGCAGATGATAAAAACGATATTTTCAATCCTGTTAATTCAGCAGTAACATCACAAACAATAGCTCCTGATGCCCGTGCCGGGGCAATGGGTGACGTCGGCGCTGCAACAGATCCAGATGTAAATTCTCAATATTGGAATCCTGCAAAATATCCATTCTGCATAAGTCGTGCAGGTGTATCTCTTAATTACACTCCATGGCTTCGTCAGTTAGTTAACGATATGGATCTGGCTTATCTTTCAGGATATTATAGGATTGGAGATCATAGTGCTGTATCAGGTTCTTTGCGTTATTTCTCATTAGGTGAGGTAATGACATCTAGTGATGCAAGTGGCAGTAATGATATGACTATAAAACCTTATGAGATGTCTATGGATGTTGCATATTCTCTTATGTTGAGCGAAAAGTTTTCAATTGCAGCTGCTGTAAGATGGATATACTCAGATCTAACATATGATTATACAGAAGATACATCACCTGGATCAGCTTTTGCTGCAGATATAGCATGTTATTATAATGACTATCTGAATATAGGCAATCGTGAATGTCAGTTGGGTCTTGGTATGAACATCAGTAATATTGGTAGTAAAATATCGTTTGGAGGTTCAGATAATAAAGAATTTATTCCAACAAATCTTCGTATAGGAGCAGCTCTTATGGTGCCTATTGATGCCTATAATCGTTTTACTATTGCAGCTGATGCGAATAAACTTCTTGTACCTACTGTGCCAAAGATAAAGGATGGTGAAACCCAAGAGCAATATGAACAACGTAAGCAAAAAGATTATTATGATTTGTCGCCTATAAGTGGAATATTCAAGAGTTTTTCTGATGCTCCCGGTGGATTCAAAGAAGAAATGCAAGAGATACAGTGGAGTTTAGGAGGCGAATATGTTTATAATGATAAGTTCTCTCTACGTGCAGGATATCATGATCAGGCTGCAAATAAAGGTAATTTGAAATATTTTACAGTTGGTGCCGGTTTCAAAATGAATGTTTTCTCTCTCGATTGTGCTTACGTCATTGCTACTGCAAAAAGTAATCCATTGGACCAGACACTTCGTTTCACTTTATCATTTGATATGGACGGAATTAAAGATCTTTTTAAAAGAAAATAATGAAGATAAGAGTTGGATTAGGATATGATGTCCACCAGTTGGTGGAAGGCCGTGAACTGTGGTTAGGCGGTATAAAAATAGATCATACTTTGGGTCTATTAGGACATAGTGATGCAGATGTACTCATTCATGCTATATGTGATGCACTACTTGGTGCTGCTAATATGCGTGATATAGGTTACCATTTCCCTGATACATCAGCAGAAACATTAAATGTAGACAGCAAAATTCTGCTTGATAAGACCGTAAAGTTAATTGCCACAAAGGGATATTCTATAGGTAATATAGATGCAACTATATGCGCAGAACGTCCTAAAATAAATCCACACGTTCCTTCCATTAAAAAATGTCTCTCTAGTGTTATGGGAATAGATGAGGATGATATATCTATTAAGGCTACTACAACAGAAAAATTAGGATTTACAGGAAGAGAAGAAGGTATCTCCGCTTATGCTGTAGTGCTAATACAAAAGTCTTAAGACTAGTTACAAAAACTATACTTTTTCGTCCTTGTAATTAAAATACAATGATGAAAAAGTATATTTACCTCTTTATAATACAAATATTAATCTCATTATATTCATGTGGTGGACAAAAAGATATATATATGTATACGTCTTTCCATGAACCAGCAGATCAAGGTTTACGTTTTCTGTATAGTATTGACGGGGCACATTGGGATTCAATTCCTGGGGTTTGGCTAAAGCCTGAAGTCGGATTGCAGAAAGTAATGCGCGATCCATCAATCATCCGTACTGCAGATGGAATATACCGTTTGGTATGGACATCAAGTTGGAAAGGTGATAGAGGATTCGGTTATTCATGTAGTAGGGATTTGATACATTGGAGTGACGAACGTTTTATTAGCGTGATGACTGATACCTCTACAGTTAATGTATGGGCTCCTGAATTATTCTACGATGACACTAGATGTGAAACAATGATAGTTTGGGCATCTTGTGTGCCGCATAAATTTGAAAGAGGCTTAGAGGATGAGGACAATAATCATCGTCTATATTATACCACAACAAAAGATTTCAAAACGTTTTCAAAAGCACATTTGTTATTTGATACGCACTTTAGTGCTATAGATGCGATGATCCTAAAAAGGGAAAATAATGAATATGTTATGGTCTTGAAAGACAATACTCGCAATAACCGTAATCTGAAAGTTTCATTTGCTAAGAATCCCCATGGACCATGGACAGAACCTTCTGCACCAATAACTGAAGATTTTGTTGAGGGCCCAACAGTTGCAAATACAGGTAAAGGGTATATCATATATTATGATAGGTATAGAAGAGGTGACTTTGGAGCTTTAAAGACATCCGATTTCCGCAATTTTACGGATTATACCGATAGTATATCAGTGCCAATGCTGCATAAGCATGGAACAATATTCCGTGCCCCGGAAAAGATTGTAAGAGAAATGTTGAAATTGCATAAACAATGAAAATAAGAAATATTCTTCTGTTAAGCGTGTCTTGTCTGTCTTTATCTTTTGTTACAGCACAAGACAAAGTACATTATACAGGTGATAAAATGAGCAATCCGTCATTTCATGATGGTGCATTATCTCCTGTTGTTGGAGTTCATAATATACAGATCTTACGTGCTAACCGTGAACATCCATCTGCTGTTAATGGAAATGGATGGACATACAATCATCAACCGATGATGGCTTATTGGAATGGAAAGTTTTATGTACATTATCTTTCAGATCCACAAAGTGAGCATGTACCACCTTCGCATACAATGTTACAAACTTCTTCAGATGGTTATCATTGGAGTAATCCTGTAGAATTGTTCCCTGAATATAAGGTTCCGGAAGGCTACAGCAAGGAAGGTATAAAAGAAAAGGCCCATAATCTAATAGCTATAATGCATCAGCGGGTAGGCTTTTATGTTTCTAAAAGTGGAAAACTTATAGCTATGGGTAATTATGGGGTAGCACTTAACCCTAAGGATGATCCCAATGACGGAAATGGTATAGGTAGGGTAGTAAGAGAAATACATAAGGATGGAACATTTGGACCTATCTATTTTATATATTATAATCATGCCTTTAATCAACAGAATACAGATTTCCCATATTATAAGAAAGCAAACAGTGGTATGCGTAAGGCTTGCGAAGAGATTCTTGCTAATCCACGCTACAGAATGCAGTGGGTTGAAGAAGCAGATAGAAATGATTCGATAATTCCACTTAATAAGCCATATAAAGCCTACAATGACTATACTTTACCTGATGGTAGACTGGCTTGTCTCTGGAAGCATGCATTGACATCTATAAGCAGTGACGGTGGAAAGACTTGGGCCGAACCGGTTGAAAGAGCGAAGGGTTTTGTAAATAGTAATGCCAAAATATGGGGGCAACGACTTGCGGACGGATCTTATGCTACTGTTTATAATCCATCAGAGTATCGTTGGCCGCTTGCTATATCTTTAAGTAAAGATGGACTGGAATATACAACATTGAATCTTGTTTGTGGCGAAGTCCCTCCAATGCGCTATGGAGGTAACTATAAATCATATGGTCCGCAATATGTACGTGGAATACAAGAAGGTAATGGAAAACCTATTGATAATGATATGTGGGTATCTTATAGTATGAATAAAGAGGATATATGGGTATCAAGAATACCAGTCCCTGTTCAGACAGAAGCACATAGTCAGGCGTCAGACGATTTTTCTAAATATAATTCATTGAGTCAACTTACCCAATGGAATATATATTCGCCTTTGTTGGCTCCTGTATCTATTGATGGTAAATGGCTTGTACTAAAAGATAAGGATCCTTTTGATTATGCAAGGATAGAGCGTAAGATACCAGAAACTAAAGAACTATCTGTTTGTTTTGAAATGCAGGCATCACAGAACAGTAATGGATTATTGCAGATTGAGTTTCTTGATGATAATGGAACAGCCTGCTCACGTCTTGAATTGACCGGTGATAGTCTATTTCAGGCTAAGAGTGGGGCGAGATCTGGCAGATTGATTAATTATGTTCCAGGTAAGACATATGGTGTAAAAGCTTTATTATCAGTAGCCAATCGTATGATTACTGTTTATGTAGATGGCAAAAAAGTAGGTCAACGTATGTTCTTTGCCCCAGTGCACTCGATAGATAGAATAATGTTTCGTACTGGCAGTCAGCGTATAACACCTACAATAGATACCCCAGCCGATTTCTATGGAATACTAGATAGAACAGGAGAAGAGGATACACTTGCTGAATATCGTATAGCCAACTTTAAGACAGAATCCATGGATGTAGACTCAGGAGCTGCAATATTAAAGTATAAAGATTTCAAACACTATGTTGATTATTTTAACAACATGGAAGATGAGAACATTGTTCAGGCTATACCGAACTCTCAGTCATGGCAATGGATGCAGGAAAATATACCTCTTTTTGAATGTCCTCAGAAAAACTTTGAACAGATGTATTACTATCGTTGGTGGACTCTTCGCAAACATATAGAAAAAACATCTGCAGGTTATGCAATGACGGAGTTCCTTGTTCAACGTACCTATGCAGACAAATATAATCTTATAGCTTCTGCGGTAGGTCATCATATTCATGAGAGTCGTTGGCTTCGCAATCCTATTTATATGGATCAGGCTATTAATACATGGTTTCATGGTAATAATGGAGGGCCTATGTCTAAAATAGGTAAATACAGTTCTTGGATAGCAGCATCTGTTTGGGATAGATACCTTGTTGATGGCCGAAAAGATTACATTGCAGGACTGAAAAAAGATCTAGAATGGGAGTATGGAACATGGGAGAAAAGTCACCGTCTCAATAATGGATTGTATTGGCAGTCGGATGTTCAGGATGCTATGGAAGAAACCATAAGTGGCGGCCGAAAGAAACAATATGCGCGTCCTTCAATCAATAGTTATATGTATGGAAATGCTCGTGCTCTGGCTAATATTGGAATCCTTGTTGGAGATAAACAATTGCAAACATTATATACTCATAAAGCAGACACCATTAAACATCTGGTAGAAAGTCTTTTATGGAATGACAAACATCATTTTTTTGAAACTCTGTATCCAGATTCCTCATCTAATGTAAGAGAAGCAATCGGTTTTATTCCATGGTATTTTAATATGCCAGATGATAATATTAAATATAGCATAGCATGGCAGCAGGTTGCTGATGAGAGTGGCTTTTCTGCACCTTATGGACTTACAACTGCCGAACGGCGTCATCCTATGTTTCGTACTCATGGAGTAGGTAAGTGTGAGTGGGACGGAGCTGTATGGCCTTTTGCAACATCCCAGACTCTTACTGCTATGGCTAATTATATAAATAATTATTCAAATCCGGTGATAGGGGATAGTGTGTTTTTCTCTCAAATGGAAAAATATGTGCAGAGCCAAACTCACCGTGGATTGCCATATATTGGTGAATATCTAGATGAAACTACAGGTTACTGGTTAAAGGGTGATCTTGAGCGAAGTCGTTATTATAATCATTCTACTTTTAATGACCTTATAATTAGTGGAATAATAGGTTTGCGTCCTCGCGCTGATAATACAATAGAAATAAATCCACTTATCCCTGCTGATAAATGGCCGTGGTTCTGTCTTGATGATGTACTTTATCATGGTCATAACCTAAGTGTGGTATGGGATAAAAATGGTGATAAATATCATGTAGGGAAAGGTTTTAGTATATTTATTGACGGTAAAAAGGTATGTACATATAGCAATCTTGGGAAAGTAATTTTAAAAGATATATTAAAATAAAATGAAGAGGCCTCTTTTCATTACGATAATGTTTCTGTTTCTGTTGCCCTTGTCGCTTATTGCCAAAGGACTTTCAGTTACCCGTATTACATGTGAACATAAAGATGGACTTGTTATTACAGACAATAACACGCCGAAACTTGGATGGCAATTGGTCTCTAATGAAAACGGAACAAAACAGTCGGCTTATGAAATTGAGGTATACAACAAAATTAACGACTCTATAGTATACTCTAGCAAAAAAGTTATTACAGACTCCAGTCAATTGATACCTGTACCACTTTATGATGGAAAGTTCGCGTGGAGAGTAAGAGTATGGGATGAATCTGATAATGTTTCATATTGGAGTAATTACCAGTCATTCATAATAGAGAATCCTCAAAAAGTATTTGGCAATTCAGTATGGATTGGAGCTGTGCCTAATGCTAAATATCCCAATGATACACTTTCAAACAGAAGTATATTTTTGCGTAAGGATTTTAGTTTGCATAACAAAGTAAAACAGGCATATGTATATGTGTGTGGATTAGGATTCTATGAATTATCAATCAATGCAAGAAAAGTTGGAGACTCGGAGTTCGCTCCTTTGTGGAGCAATTATGATAAATCTGTTTTTTACAACACTTATGATGTAACAGAGTATGTTCGGCAAGGAATAAATGCTATTCAAGCTATTTTGGGGAATGGATTCTATAATGAACGTGGTGGTAGGTATCATAAACTGATTACCAATTATGGTCCACCAACCCTTAGGTTACGACTTGAGATAATATACGAAAACGAGAAGGGGAAAGAATATAAAACTTCGGAGATTGTAACTGATAATAGTTGGAAGTATGCTGTTAGTCCGATAACTTTCAATAGTATATATGGCGGAGAAGATTACGATGCTCGTCTTGAAACTCCAGCTCAATGGCTTAATGCCGTATTGCAATGCTCCCCTAAAGGAATATTACGTCCGCAGTATGCAGAGCCTGTGAAGATTATGGAAACATATGGAGTAAAATCCATTACCCGCTTGTCCGAACAGAATATTGTAAAGGCTTGTATTTCTACAAAAAGGACTGTTGATAAGTCTGCTTTTGTTTTAGATATGGGTCAGAACCTTGCCGGCTATCCACAATTTACAGTTACCGGAACTCGTGGACAGAAAATAACTATTCTTGTATCAGAGACATTAACAGAACAGGGCGCTTGCAATCAGAAACAAACCGGACGTCCGTATTATTATGTATATACTCTTAGAGGTGATAAGCCCGAGACTTGGCATCCGCGCTTTTCTTATTATGGTTTCCAATATATACAGGTAGAAGGAGCTGTAATGAAAGGACAACCAAATCCTAATAATCTTCCTGTAATAAATGAAATACATTCTTGTTTTGTGTATAACTCAGCTCGTGAGATATCTACCTTTGAGTGTTCAAACGATTTGATAAACAAAACTCATAGGTTGATTGAGCGTGCTGTACGCAGCAATATGCAGGCTGTTTTTACTGATTGCCCTCATCGGGAAAAATTAGGTTGGCTTGAACAAGATTATCTTAATGGTACTGGATTGGCCTTGAATTATGATTTACCTGGCTTTATAGAGCAGACAATGCAAAATATTTCGGATGCTCAAATGGATAATGGGGCTATTCCGACAACTGCTCCAGAATATGTAATATTCAAAGGTCCAGGTGTTGATGTCTTCAGAGAATCTCCTGAATGGAGTGGCACTTTTATATATCTCCCATTTTTGTATTATGAGAAATACCATGATGATACTCTTATACATAAGTATTATCCGGCTATGAAAAGATATATAGATTACCTTAAATCACGTGCAAAAGATAATATATTGGATTTTGGATTGGGTGATTGGTATGATTATGGTCCTGGTAAATCTGGTTTCTCTAAGAATACACCAATATCTTTGGTTGCTACAGCTCATTATTATTTGTGGGTAAAATATATTATGATGGCATCTTCTTTTTGCCATAATGATAGTGATTTTATTATATATAGACAATTAGCTAATGATATAAAATTTTCATTTAATAAGCACTTCTATAATAAAGTTACTCATCAGTATGGTTCTGGAAGTCAGACAAGCAACGCCATACCTCTGACAATGAAACTTAACTATCCGACAGAGGAACCTTATTTACTTGCTAATCTCATCGCAGATATACAGAAACACGGTAATAGACTTACAACTGGCGATGTTGGTAATCTTTATCTTTTCCGTGCATTGTCTCAATATGGTAAAGATAGTTTATTATATCTTATGATTAACCATTATGATGTGCCAGGATATGGATATCAGATAAAGCAGGGAGCAACAACTCTAACCGAACAATGGGATCCCAATCAGGGAGCATCTCGTAATCATTTTATGATGGGGCAGATAGACGAGTTTTTCTTTACCTCTTTAGCTGGTATTCCGGACTTTGACCCTCATATTATAGGTGACATTACTTATGTAAATGCGTCAACCGAAAATATTTATGGAAAATTATCAGCCTTCTGGATACTAAAAGGCAATGTATTTACGTATAATATAAAAGTACCTGTTGGAGGAACTGCTAATGTTAAACTTCCTGGAGAAAATGTAGTAAGGACTGTTGGCAGTGGCAGGTACACATTTACAGTTAAACTAAAAAAAGGAGAATATAAATTTAAAGATAAATGGACAAGATAAAATCAATAATAATATCACTAGCGATTGCTGTTATACCAGTATCATCGCTTAGAGCACAGACGTTCGAATCAAAGTATACAAAATCATTCAGTACTGTTATGAATGGTTTGGAAAAACGTTTCAATGTGAAGTTCAGATATAGTGTTGATACAGTGGGTCTAAAATTAACTTATGCAGATTTTCGTGTAAGAGCATATTCTTTAGACGAATCTCTGAGAAACATCCTGTCTCTATTTGATTTCAATTATTGGAAACAGACGGATAAATTATATAAGATAAAACCATATGAGTATCCACGACGCCATGTAGAAGAGGGTGAAAAAATGCTTGCATATCTCAATACCCTATATTCTAATAAGGATCAATGGGAAATGCGTAGAGACAGTTTGCGTAAGTCTGTAAGGAATTTGCTTGGCATTGATCAACTGATGGATAGTCTTGTTCATAAGAAACCTGTATTGTCTAAAATACGTAAATATGATGGATATACAGTACAAAATATATGTATAGAGACATTACCCGGACTTCATCTATTCGGCTCAATATATTCACCTTCTACAAAGGGGAAGCATGCGCTTATCATATGTCCTGACGGACATTTCAACGGCGGCCGATATCGTGAAGATGAACAACTACGTCTTGCTACGCTTGCCCGTATGGGCGCAGTGTGTTCAGACTTTGATCTTTATGGATGGGGCGAGTCTGAGAAGGAAGTCGGACTTGAGGCACACCAGACTAGTAGGGCACATGTAGTTCAGGCAATGGATGGTTTGGTAATACTTGATTATTTATTGCATAACCGCAAGGATATAGATAGAAATCGTATAGGTGTTAATGGTGGCAGTGGAGGTGGAACTCATACAATACTACTTACTGTATTGGATAATCGTTTCACAGCATCTGCTCCAACGGTGAATCTTGCAAGTCACTTTGATGGTGGCTGTCCTTGTGAGAGTGGAAAGCCTGTACAACTGGCTTGTGGTGGAACATGTAATCCGGAATTAGCGGCCATGTTTGCTCCTCGTCCAATGCTTATTGTATCAGATGGTGGTGATTGGACATCTAGTGTCCCTACTGTAGAATTCCCTTATTTGGAGAGAATATATGGATTCTATAATGCAAAAGATAAAGTCCGTAATGTGCATTTACCTTCTGAACATCATGATTTTGGGCCAAACAAACGTAATGCTGTTTATGATTTCTTTATAGATGTATTCAAATTGGACCGTAAAAAGTTGGATGAGAGTAAGGTTACTGTTGTTTCTCCAGAAATTCTAAAAAGCAACTGTCTCAAATGAACTTATATTTATGTAAGTATGTCTCACCATTAGGTGATATCACTATGGCCAGTGATGGTGAAGCACTAACTGGTCTATGGTTTGACGGACAGAAATATTTTCCGCAACTGAGTTCAGAATATATTTTTGATTACAATATTCCTGTATTTATTCAGGCACGTAAATGGTTGGATGCATACTTCCGGGGCATAAATCCAGGTGAAATACCTCCAATACATCTTAAAGGTTCCTCCTTTCGCATTTTGGTATGGGATATTCTACAGGCAGTACCTTATGGCAAAAGTATTACATATAGTGATATTGCTAGGCAGATTGCCATAAAGATGCGAATCTCAAAGATGTCAGCTCAGGCTGTTGGAGGAGCTGTATCTCATAATCCAATAAGTATTATTGTTCCATGTCACAGGGTTATAGGGGTCAAAGGTGATCTTACTGGATATGCAGGAGGACTTCAAAGAAAGATTGAACTGTTAAGGATTGAACATACTGACTTTCTTATGTAATATTCTGTTTGCGCCTTATTCATTGCATGCATATTTGTAATAACAATAATAACAAACCTTCAAAGCCCTTGCGTTTTTTCTTTTGGTTCAGTTTTCTTTTGTATCCGCGTAAGGAAAAGAACAATACAGCGAAACAAAAGGAAAAGAACAAAGTCCTGCACTTTACAGAATAAAAAAATAAAAAAGAGTGTCACTATACCACTATACATGTTAAATGACTGACTATCAATATGATAATAGTTGTATAAACCCCATATAAATGCCACAAAATGTCACTCAAATACCACTCCGGAGCTATCTTTGCATAGCTTTTGCACTATGTGAGCTATCCTTTGACACCTCAAGAACATAGCTCTTGTACTACGGGAACTATCCTTTGACAATGTAAAAGCTATCTTCTTGAAAATGAAAATAAAAGTATGACCTTATAGTGGTAGAACAGTGGTATTTTGTGGTATTTCGAAGTACGTGAAAGCCCTATAAACAAAGGAAGAGTGGTAAAGTGACATTTATTTATAACTTTTAGTTGGTTTGGTCCAACTTTCTGGGTTCATTTCATCTATTACAGCTTTGACAATAGCATGATCCGACTGTAGTGGAGGTGCAGGCATACAAGCCGACCCACAACTAGAACGACTTTCATTTGGAGGTATCGCTCTTATGGGCGATATATGGGATAATGTCAGTGCAGAAAAAATAGTGACACACCTAGAACAGATACTACAGCACCCAAAACACCCTTGACTGTTATTGGTTGACCAAATATGTAATGAGAAGGTATTATTATCAGTATAGGAGTTAGTGCCATCAGAGTACTTGCGATCCCGGCAGCTGTATATTGTACTGCCATCAATGAGAATCCAACCCCAATGAATGGACCGAATATAACAGCTATAAGAGTCATGCTCATTCCTTTTTTGTCGTGTATGCTTTTATGTAACATTCCAAAGCCTTGATGTACCCACATTATTAATAAGAAAGCTAAAAATCCGGCAAGACATCTTATCATGTTAGCACTAAATGGTAGATAATTTTGTATTGATGGCAATATGTATGAAGGTGTATCTTTTATATAATAGTCTAGTCCTATTTTACTTAGAACCAGTCCAATGCCTTGTCCCATTCCTGCCCCTATACCGAATAGCACTCCACTTAGAGGTAATTTAAGCGTGATCTTTTTGCCGTCACCTCTTCCAAGCACGGAGATTGCAATTCCAAGTAGTGTCACTATCATTGCAATAATGCTGTTTACTGTTAAGTGCTGGCCCAATGTAAACCATGCCATGAATGCAGCAGCCATAGGTGCCAATGTCATAAATAACTGACCGTAACGCGAACCAATTGCAAGATAGCTCCTAAATAGGCAATAATCGCCCATTGCATAACCTACCAGCCCTGACAAAGTGAGCCACATCCATGCTCTTCCACTAGCGTATACAGGCATAAACTGTCCTGTAAATATCCACATTCCCAGTCCTGTAAGTATGAATGCGGCAGACATACGCCATACGTTAAGTGTGAATACACCTAGTCTTTTACTTGCTACTTCACTGGCAATGGCTGTTATAGTCCATGAGAATGCTACACCCATAGATATTATTTCACCTAAATACTGCATTACTTCTATTTATCTTTTTATCCTTTTACCTTTTTCTCTACACACTTACTATTTTGACTTGTATAACATTATATGTGTTAGACATTTTTTCTGAATTCAGAAATGTTCTTACCTGTCATTTTCTTAAAGAAACGACTAAATGTTGCCAAATCTTCAAATCCCAAAATATCACCTATTTCCTTTGCGCTCTTATTTGTATATAGAAGTAGTCGTTTAGCCTCCGCTTCTATTCTTTCGTGTATCACCCTTAATGGTGAAGGTAGCTCATAAGTTTCAAACAGATTGGCAAGAGTCTTTGGCGAACGGAAAAGCATTCCCGCATAATCCTGAACCCTTTTTTTATCTTTAAAGTTGTTATCTACTAGTACGTAGAATTTTCTTACAATATCCAAAGCTTTTTCACAATCTTTATTTATGCCATAGCGCATTCTCGCCATCCTTGTGCATATAATGATAAATCGTTTTAGCAAAATACGTAGCATTTCTTCTTGAAGCTTATCTGTAATAGAGCTCTCTTCAACGAATTCATCCATAGTACGGCAAAGTAATTCTGATTCTTTTTCAGAAAGTTTCAATGTCATTACATTGCTTGAACCATGAAAAAGAAAACCGTTGCACGACACTTCATCATCATGTCTGAACACACAATAGAAATTGCTGTTGAATAGAACAGTAAGGTATTCACCATTTACCGAATCTATGCTGATGTGATGAAGTGGCGTGAGCGGAATTATTTCATTTTTATGTAGTACTATCTTTACATGATCTATTTCTATTTTCAGTTCACCTTCCCTTACCCAAATAAATTTGTATAGTGAAGAATCTTTATTGAGTTTTTTGTTCTCATCAAAGCGAGATGTTATGGCAATAGTGCCATCCATTTTGGTACTGAACTGATAATCGATCATCAATGCGAATTATTAATTACTCCGCTAAGGTAGTATTTATTTTTCTAATAGCAACTTTTCTTTAATGATTTTATTTAGATCCCCTTTAAGCATAGCTCCTCTTGTGTAGAAAGGATCTCCTTTTTGGGGAACCCATAGCAGAGTTGGAATACTGCTCACTCCGAAAGCCTGTGCAAGATCCTCTTCCTGATCTACATCAACTTTGTATATTATTAGTTTTCCGTCATATTCTGTTGCCAGAGAGTCCATAATAGGTGCTAGCATTTTACATGGTCCACACCATGTAGCATAGAAATCTACGATACAAGGTACATCACCTTCATATTTCCACTGGTTGGGTGTTGCCTCATAGTTGCTTACTCTTTTTAGAAATTCTTCTTTTGTTAAATGGATTACTTTCATGTTGTTATTCTCCTTTACTTTTACGGTCTTTTTGGTTCCACTTCCTACACAAGCTGTTATAGATAATAGAATTATCATCAAGACCATTGTTAATTTGTTTATTCTCATATTCTCTTTTAATTTTATAATTCTTATTTTTGATGCAAAGATATGGTTAGATTATTTGAAATATAATGGCAGAAATTCCGCGATAGTTAGCTATAATTCCCGAAATGATAAGAAAATTATTCTGATATAACTTTTAGATACTATTTTATGTCTATTTTAACTGGTAAAATTGATTTATTCTATTAAAACGTGATCTTATTATAATGAAAGGATATTATTGATTTTTTAAATACTGAAAGAGAGTTATAAATACCATAGGTCATAGCAAATAGCTTTTGCGCTTTTGCATTAAATAATTATTGCTAAGATACGATATAATGTTTATAAATCAGAGTAAAGGTAATTAATAAATAATTAAAATACAATAATCTTTATATTTTATTTTATAAACTTTGAATTATTTTTATTAAATTTGACTCGTAGATGACAGCATCTTGTTAGTAGTCAAGATGTCAAAATTCAAATATATCCAATATTGGTTACAAATCCAATTCTTAGTCGTCTACAATTATAGTATATTATCGAAATTATGAAAAAGATTAAAATATTGGCGGCACTATTAGGACTGCTTGCGTGTAGCAGTATTTACGCTTCCAAATACAGATTATGGTATGATAAACCTGCTGAGGTGTGGACTGAGGCTTTACCTTTAGGCAATGGCAGACTTGGGGCAATGGTATATGGAAATCCTGCCGTTGAACATATACAGTTGAATGAGGAGACTATATGGGCAGGACAGCCCAATAATAATGCCAACCCTGAAGCTAAAGCCAATCTCCCTATTATACGTAAGTTGATTTTTGATGGCAAGTATGAGGAGGCACAGAATCTCGCCAACGAGAAAGTGATGTCTTCTACTAATCATGGAATGCCTTATCAACCCTTTGGCGATTTGTATATATCATTTCCAGGACATTCACAGTATAAAAATTATATACGTGAACTTAGTCTTGACTCAGCACTCACTATCGTAAAATATACTATTGGAGATGTTGAATATCAACGCGAGACAATTACGAATTTCGCTACACAGGTAATCACTGTAAAACTTACGGCCAGTAAACCTGGTATGATAACTTTTAATGCGAACTTCATTACTCCACATCAAGACATAGTAATTAAGACTCTCGGTGATAATGTTGTGCTTGATGGTATTGCGGGGCAGCATGAGGGACTGAAAGGTAAAATACGTTTTGAGGGGCGTATGGCTGTGCGTAATAATGGCGGGAAAATGGTCTGTAAAGATGGTATTATGAGTGTTAATAATGCCGATGAGGCTGTGATATATGTATCTATTGCTACCAACTTTGTGAATTATAAGAATATATCTGCTGATGAGAAGGTACGTGCCAAGAGTTATATAGATAGTGCAATGGCTATAGACTATCAGACTGCTAAAAATAAACATGAAGACATCTTCCATAAGTATATGGACAGGACCAGTCTTTATCTTGGTGAAGATAAATTTGCCAATCTTACTACTGATGCCAGAATTGCAGGTTTCGCAAAGAATAATGATAATTATCTTGCTGCGACCTATTTTACGTTCGGCAGATATCTGTTGATATGCTGTTCACAACCTGGTGGGCAACCGGCCAACCTGCAAGGGATCTGGAATGACAAAATGCTACCGTCATGGGACAGTAAATATACCACAAATATCAATCTGGAGATGAACTATTGGCCTGCAGAAGTTACTAATCTTACAGAACTTAACGGTCCGCTGTTCAGTCTGATAGATGATGTAAGCAAGACTGGTCATGATGCTGCGCGTATAATGTATGGGGCAGATGGATGGGTGTTGCATCATAATACCGATATATGGCGTATCACAGGCGCTGTAGATCATGCGGCTTCTGGTATGTGGCAGACCGGCGCAGCATGGCTTTGTCGTCATCTATGGGAACATTACCTTTATACTGGCGATAAGGACTTTTTGCATAATGTATATCCTACAATGAAAGAGGCTGCTTTGTTTTTCGATCAAACTATGGTGAAAGAGCCTAAGCACGGATGGCTTGTGGTGTGTCCTGATCTATCGCCAGAGAATGTACATGCGGGTAGTAACCATAAGGCAACTATTGCTGCCGGTGTTACTATGGATAATGAGCTGGTTAGTGATTTGTTCCATGAGGTGATAGCTTCAGCCGGGATACTTAATACGGATAATGACTTGGCATCTCATTATAAACAATTATTGACACAGATGCCACCTATGCAGATAGGGCATTGGGGACAGTTACAGGAGTGGATGGAAGACTGGGATGATCCCACAGACACTCACCGCCATGTTTCGCATCTTTACGGATTATATCCAAGCAATCAGATATCACCTTATCGTACGCCCCAACTTTTTGATGCAGCACGCACATCGCTGGTGCATCGTGGAGATGAAAGTACCGGATGGAGTATGGGATGGAAAGTTTGCTTTTGGGCCAGATTGCTTGATGGCAACCATGCTTATAAACTGATTGCTGACCAGTTGAAATTGTCTGATGATAAGTTTGTTGCTTATGGTACGAACAAGAAGGGTGGAGGTACTTATGCCAATATGTTTGATGCGCATCCTCCATTTCAGATAGACGGCAACTTTGGATGTACAGCAGGTATAGCAGAAATGCTAATGCAAAGTTATGATGGATATATATATCTGTTACCAGCATTACCAGATGTTTGGCAGGATGGTAGTGTAAGAGGGCTTGTCGCACGCGGTGGTTTTTTTATAGACATTGACTGGAAAGGTGGCCGTATTAATCATTTGCGTGTATACTCTGAGAAGGGAGGCAACTGTCGTTTGCGTTCTGTTGTAAAACTGAAAGGTAAAGGACTGAAAAAAGCTGTTGGAGGTAATTCAAATCCATTATACGATGTACCTGGCAATGCTTCTATCCTTATTAACAAAGAAGCTAAACTTAATAAACTCAAACTACCTAATACATACCTTTACGACCTTAAGACAAAGGCTGGAGAAGTATGGGAATATAATGATTAAAATAAAAATGAAAAAATATCTGTTTATATTATTGCTATCGGCATTGGTGCTTGATGTTTCTGGTGCCATAAAACCATGGAATAACGGACGCTTAAGAGTTTCTGACAATCATAAGTTTTTGCAGTTTGATAACGGCAAACCTTTCTTTTGGCAAGGCGAAACAGCATGGCTATTACCTCAGAGATTAAATAGAGATGAGGCTTCTTATTATCTTCAGCGATGCAACGAAGCTGGTTATAATATGGTTCAAATTCAGGTTATGGATAAGGTGCCATCATATAATATATACGGTCAGATGTCGTTGATCGATGGATTCAATTTTGAAGGCATCAATCGCAAAGGTGTTTATGGTTATTGGGATCATCTTGATTATATCATAGACAGGGCTGCAGATAACGGTATATATGTCGGTATGGTATGCATATGGGGATCTCAGGTAAAGGATGGCGCAATAAATGCTGAACAGGCAAAGGCTTATGGCAAGTTTCTTGCAGAGAGATATAAAGATCGTCCTAATATTATTTGGATAATGGGTGGTGACATACAGGGCGACATACATACTGAGGTATGGGATGCTTTGGCTAACACTATTAAGAGTATTGATAAGAATCATCTTATGTCTTATCACCCACGTGGACGTTATACATCTGCCAAATGGTTTAATGATCGTAGTTGGCTTGATTTTAATATGTTCCAAAGTGGCCATCGACGTTATGGTCAGCGTATGGGTAACAAAGACTATCCTATACCGGATAATACTGAAGAGGACAACTGGCAGTATGTCGATTCTACATGGCAGTATAAAAATATAAAACCGGTACTTGATGATGAACCTATATATGAGGATATACCTCAGGGACTCCATGATAATAATGAACCAAGATGGCAGGCTCGTGATGTACGAAGATATGCTTATTGGTCTGTATTCGCAGGATCTTGTGGACATACTTATGGGCATAATGCCATCATGCAGTTCTTAAAACCTGGCTATCCTACATCTTATGGTGATGCCGGTGATGTTAAGTCATGGTATCAGGCTCTCAAAGATCCAGGGTTTAGTCAGATGAAGTATCTTAAGAATCTTATTATGGCGTTCCCTTATTTTGAAAGGGTGCCTGATCAGAGTATAATACTAGACAATGGCAAGCAATATAACCGTCTTTCGGCTACTCGTGGTAAAGATTATCTACTTGTTTATAACTATACAGGGAGGACCATGAAACTTGATCTTCGTAAAATAAGCGGTAGCAAGAAGAATCTCTGGACTTATAATACACAGAATGGTATGCTTACCTATATTGGTAAATACGATAACAAGGTAGTCTCTTTGGATATAAACCCAGCTAATGGGAGTACTGATACCGACTTTGTATTGATTGCCGTAGATGCTGATAAAACATATTTGGCAAAAGATCAGAAAAAGATATCAGATCAAAACCTCTCAGGTAAGACCAGAGACTTGAACGAATAACAGACTTTTGAAATGAAAAAACAGCAAATACTAGCTACGATACTGTTGCTCATTGCTTATTCTTCTGTATGGGCAGTGAATGTAAAGGTTACTAATCTACGTACAGAACAAATGACTAATCCAATGGGACTGGATAATAACACCCCAAGGATGAGTTGGATTATTGAGTCGGATAAGAACAACGTACATCAGGATGCTTATCAGATAATAGCAGCATCCTCTCCAGAACTATTGTCTGAGGATAAAGCGGATATATGGAATTCGGGTAGGGTCAGTACCAATCAATCTGTATGGGTAAATTATGGTGGCAAAAATTTGCAAAGCAACCAACGGGTATATTGGCGTGTTCGGGTATATACCAATGTCGGTATTAGTGCATGGAGTGATATGTCAATGTTTAGCATTGGCCTACTTGGCGAAACTCATTGGGATGGCAGATGGATAGGCACAGATAATCTTATGCCCGATGATAAAGCAGGTGTGCAGCACAGCGTTATGAGTGCAAGATATTTGCGTAAGGAGTTCAGCATAAAAAAACAGTTGAGACAGGCTACTGCTTATATAGCCGGTTTAGGACTTTATGAATTGTATATCAATGGCAACAGGATAGGCAATCAGGTTCTTGCTCCTTCTCCTACAGACTATCGTAAAACTATTCTATACAATACTTTTGATGTTACGGCACAGCTCCGTCAGTCTAAAAATGCTGTGGGCGTAATACTTGGCAATGGCAGATATTTTGCTATGCGTCAGAATAAACCATATAAGAACACCACATTTGGATACCCTAAATGTAGAGTTAATATTGTATTGGAATATACTGATGGTACAAAAGATGTAGTTTCGACAGACGAGACCTGGAAACTGACGACAGATGGACCGATAAGGGCTAATAATGAATATGATGGTGAGACATATGATGCTCGTAAAGAAATGTTAGGATGGACTAATGCCGGTTATGACGATTCTAAATGGGATGATGCTGAAAGGGTAAGTGTGCCTTCCGGTACATTGAGAGGTGCTATGACCGAAAATATGCGTGTCGTAAAGACTTTAAGTCCTGTATTGAAAAAGTACAATGATAAACTGATATTGGATTTCGGACAGAATATGGCTGGATGGGTTCGTATCAGTGTGCATGGCAATGCAGGTGATACCATCAAGTTAAGGTATGCTGAGAAACTCACTGCTGATGGACAACTGTATACCGAAAATCTACGTGACGCAATGTCTACTGATACTTATATATGTAATGGCAGAGAGAATGGACAGTGTTGGTCGCCAAGGTTTGTATATCATGGATTCAGGTATGCCGAAATCATAGGAGTAAAAGATGCTAAAGCATCTGATTTTACGGCAGAGGTAGTAAGCGATGAAATGTTACAAACAGGTTCATTCTCTTGCAGCGATACGATACTTAACAAGATTTATCATAATGCCTTCTGGGGCGTAATGAGCGATTATAAAGGTATGCCGGTAGACTGTCCGCAACGTAATGAGCGTCAACCGTGGCTGGGCGACCGTACTATGGGGTCGTTAGGCGAAAGTTATCTCTTTGATAACCAGTCTCTATATAGCAAGTGGATGAAGGATATATACGAGGCACAACGAGAAGATGGTTGCATACCTGATGTGGCGCCTGCATATTGGAATTATTATACCGATAATGTCACATGGCCTGCCGCATTACCTTTCACATGCGATATGTTGTACTCTCAATATGGTAATAAAAGTATTGTTGAACAATGTTATCCTAATATCAAAAGATGGGTTAAGCACATCACAGACGAGTATATGAAAGATGGTATAGTATACCGGGATAAGTATGGCGACTGGTGTGTTCCGCCCGAGAAACCTGAACTGATACATAGTCAGGATCCCGCCAGACAGACAGACGGCGCTTTGATATCCACAGCATACATGATAAGGGTTGCAAAACTTATGAGCAAGTTTGCCAAGATGCAAAATCTTACTGATGATGCATTGTTGTGGAATAAGATGGAAGGTGATATGAAAGATGCCTTTAACCGTAAGTTTCTTACAGTAAAGCGTGGCACATCACTAGTACCCGGACACACATTATATCCGGATAGTATATTCTATGGCAACAATACCGTTACAGCCAATCTTCTGCCATTAGCATTTGGTATAGTACCTGATTCGTGTAAGGCTGATGTGGTAAAGAATATCGTTAACAATATCATAACACTTAATAATGCTCATATCTCTTGTGGCGTGATAGGGGTGCAGTGGTTGTTGAGGGTTCTTTCAGATAATGGATTCGCTGATGTGGCGTATCTGTTGGCTACCAACAAGACATATCCTTCTTGGGGATATATGACAGAGAAAGGAGCAACTACCATTTGGGAGTTATGGAATGGCGATACAGCTAGTGCTAAGATGAATAGTGCAAACCATGTAATGCTGTTGGGTGACTTATTGACTTGGTGCTATCAGTATCTAGGAGGAATAAGAAATGCATACGGTAGCAATGCTTATAGTCATATAATGTTGAAACCATCTTTCGAGATAGAGGATGCCAATGATATTGATGTCAGCTATATTTCACCATATGGGAAAATAGTAAGCAAGTGGCATAAGACATTGACTCATTTAGATTGGGATGTAGAGATCCCTGCCAATACAACTGCTGATGTATATCTACCTGATGGTAAAATAGAAAAGATTGGTTCTGGAAAATACCATTATAGTATAGATATACCTGCTCGTGATAGTAGGATCGTAGAAGACCAGTTCTTATACGAACATGCCGATTTTCCTGAATGTCATGCTTCTACTATAGCAGAGATGCCTAATGGCGATTTAGTCGCATCATTCTTTGGTGGAACAAAAGAGCGTAATCCTGATGTATGTATATGGGTGTGCCGTAAGCCAAAAGGTGCAAAGATATGGACGAAACCTATGAAGGTTGCTGATGGCGTCTTCAAGTTGAATACTAAAGAAGCTGATATAGCAGGCATAACAGCAGAGACAACCGATGCAGTAGGAGGCAAGGCTACCACTTCTGATATGAAGCGAAAGGCATGTTGGAATCCTGTATTGTATCTTATGTCTGATGGTAAATTGATGCTGTTTTTCAAGATAGGCAAAGATGTAGCTGACTGGACAGGGTGGACTGTAACCTCATCTGATGGTGGAAAGACGTGGGGCAAGAAACAACCATTACCTAAAGGATTTCTTGGACCGATAAAGAACAAACCTGAACTTATTGGTGACAGACTTATTTGTCCATCAAGTACGGAAGCTGATGGTTGGAAAATACACTTCGAGATATACAATATCAAAACAAAAGAGTGGAAATACATAGGCCCAATAGATGCAAATATGGAATATCCTACTAGTGATATGCTCAAGAAAGATAGAGTAAAACGTCCGATACTCTGTATACAACCTTCGATACTTCGACTCAAAGATGGCAGACTGCAGGTATTATGTCGTACTCGTAATGGCAGACTTGCAACATCGTTTAGTAGTGATGGTGGCGAAACATGGAGTAGGGTGGAACTGACAGATCTGCCCAATAACAACTCTGGTACTGATGCCGTGACTCTACAAGACGGCAGACATATTCTTATATATAACGATTTCGCAACTCTTCCGGGAACTCCTAAAGGAGTACGCACACCGATTAGTCTGGCTATATCAGATGATGGTATACATTGGCGGCATCTTATGACACTCGAAAATAGTCCTATAAGTCAGTATTCATATCCGGCCATCATACAAGGTATGGATGGAAGTCTGCATGCTGTATATACATGGCGTAGACAACGTATAGCATATAAAAAGATAAAACTATGAGGATAATAAATATAATATTTGCCTGTTTGCTGTATTGCTCTATAGGCAATGCCAAAACATACACAGTCGTTACTCCCAAAAAGTCATCAGCAAGAGAGCTGTATGCAGTGGAATACCTTCATCGTAAACTTACGGAGATAGGATATACGGATATTAGCAAGGGCGCAACCAGAACAGTCGAGATAAATACTTATAAACTAAATGGCAAACCTGATATAATAGTATATCTTAAGCAATCGGCCGATACTGCCGGACTGAAAAAAGAGGGTTATACGATAACCTCTAAAGGTAACAAGGTATATATAACTGGCAATGACGGGACAGGCGTGATATATGGTTGCTGTGCCCTTGTAGAGCATCTTCATAGATATGGTAACGCAGACTTTTCAAAGGCTTGTGTAGATGCTCCCGAGATGGTGATGCGTGGCGCATGTATTGGTATGCAGAAAACAGAGTATCTTCCCGGTCATAATGTTTACGAGTATCCTTATACGCCACAGACATTCCCTTGGTTTTACGATAAGGCAGCATGGATAAAATATCTGGATATGCTGGTAGACGACAGGATGAACTCTCTTTATATATGGAATGGTCATCCGTTTTCATCTTTGGTACGTCTCAAAGATTATCCTTTTGCCGTTGAGGTGGATGATTCAACATTCAAGAAGAATGAGGAAATGTATACTTTCCTTACCAAAGAGGCTGGCAGAAGGGGAATTTCTGTTATACAGATGTTCTATAATATCATATTAAGTAAACCATTTGCTGATCATTACGGACTGAAGACGCAAGACCGCCATAGAGGTATAACACCATTGATAAGCGACTATACCCGTAAGTCGATTGCGGCTTTCATAGAGAAATATCCCAATGTAGGTCTTCTTGTATGTCTTGGTGAGGCAATGGATACTTACGAAGATGATGTACAATGGTTTACAAAGACAATAATACCAGGTGTAAAGGATGGTCTGAAGGCTCTCGGGCGTACTGACGAACCTCCTATAATATTACGTGCTCATGATACCGATAGTAAGATGGTTCTTGATGCGGCACTGCCCTTGTATCGTAATATCTATACTATGCAAAAGTATAATGGAGAGTCGCTCACCACATATCAGCCTCAGGGCCCTTGGGCGGAAGAACACCGGTATTTAGCTTCGCTGGGTGCTCCTCATATAGAGAATGTTCATATCCTTGCTAATCTGGAGCCATGGAGATGGTCTGCCCCTGATTTCATACAGAAGTCTGTTATGGCTATGCATGATATTCATCACGCTAATTCTCTACATTTGTATCCACAGGCTTCTTATTGGGACTGGCCTTATACAGCCGATAAACTGCCCGATGGTAAGAGACTGCTACAGATAGATCGTGATAAGATGTGGTTCTCTGCCTGGGGACGTTATGCGTGGAACTGTCATAGGGATCATCAGGATGAAGTTGCTTACTGGGATCAGATATTAGGAGATAACTATGGTATATCTTATGCTGATGCCTCAAATATACTTGAAGCTTATGAGCAGAGTGGTGAGATTGCTCCAAAGACATTACGCAGATTCGGCATTACTGAAGGTAATCGACAGACTCTGCTACTTGGTATGTTTATGAGTCAGTTGGTAAATCCTTACAAGTATACTGTGTATCCTGAATTCTATGCCAGTTGCGGACCAACAGGCGAGAAGTTGATAGAATATGTAGAGAAAGAGTGGAAGCATCAGCCTCATGTAGGTGAACTACCTCTCGACATAGTGACACAAATAGAGGCTCATGGTGACAAGGCTGTTGCTGCAATTGATGCGGTAGCGGATAAGGTAACAAAAAATAAGGAGGAGTTTGATAGGTTATGTAATGATATGCACTGCTATCGTGAGTTCGCTTATGCTTTTGGCTATAAGGTTAAGGCTGCGCAGCATGTGCTCAACTATCGATGGGGTAAGGACATCAGCGAACTGGATGCTGCTGTACCGTTGATGGAAAAGAGTCTGGAATACTATCGTAAACTGGTTGACCTTACTAAAGATACTTATCTGTATGCCAACAGTATGCAGACTGCACAGCGGCGCATACCTATTGGGGGTGATGGTGGCAAATACAAAACATGGGTTGAGATGCTGCCACGTTATGAGATAGAACTTGCCAACCTGAAGAAGAATATCGCAATACTGAAGTTGAAAGCTAAAGGCGATTTTCATCAGGAGACCAAGCAGATTAAGGTATTGACTAATGCTAAAGTGGTACTTGGTGATAGCATTAAGACGGTGAAACTTGCTAAAGGTGTACGACTCTTCGATGATTTAGATAGTGTCGTTACTGATGTGGCTCCTGAACTAAAAGGTATGAATGCCATTGTGTTTAACAGTAAACATCAGAAAGAAGAGGGTACACGTCTTGATTTTACATCTGCGAAAGATGTCTCTGTCTTAGTTGGATACTTCAGAGACGATCAAATAAAGTATGCCGCTGCACCGAAGTTGGAAATCGATGCCACAGCCAACGATTATGGACAGGCAGAACCTCAGTTGTTTTCTGCCATTAAGATTAATGGTATGCCGCAGATTAATGTACATAAGTATGATCTTAAGGCAGGTCATAACACCTTGTTATTGCCAAAAGGTTACCTATTGGTACTAGGTTTTACGTCAGACAATGTCGTTGCCCGTAATGTAGGTCTCGAAGGTTCTGATGATGCCATTGACTGGTTGTTTTATTAGTACTATATGTTTTATATACTGTTGTATGGAATTTTATAAAAGGATTACAATATAAGTAATGATATTAAAATTGCTGATTAGACTCAAATTAAAAACATTCAATAATATATTGATATTATTGTTATCACTTCCAATGCTTTCTTTCGCCGGTGGTGATATTACCCGACAGGATATGCAACGTATTTATGAGGAAGTGAAGACTCCTTATAAGTATGGTTTGGTTATTGCTCCTCAAGACAATAATCATAAGATTGACTGTCCCACTGTTTATAAGGATAACGGCAAGTGGTACATGACTTATGTGGTATACAATGGTAAAGACGGACTGGACGGTCGTGGTTATGAAACATGGATGGCCGAGAGTGATGACCTATTACAGTGGAAAACTCTTGGCAGGGTGCTATCTTATCGTGACGGATATTGGGATTGTAATCAGCGGGGAGGATTCCCTTCTTTGATAGACTGGAACTGGGGTGGCTCTTATGAGATGCGTAAATACAAAGGCCGTCATTGGATGACATATATTGGCGGTAGCGGTACAGGATACGAAGCTGTGCGTGCTCCTCTTAATATTGGTATTGCAAGTACTAAAGGCAATATCAGTTTAGCTCACGAATGGGATTCTGGAGAATCACCGTTGTTAAGTATCAATAACAAAGATACCCAGTGGTGGGAGAGGCTAACACAGTACAAGAGTACCATATACGATGACAATGATAAAAAGCTTGGGCATCGTTTTGTGATGTTCTATAATGCCGGTGGTGTAAATCCTGTCAACAAGATGAAAGCCGAACGTATAGGCATAGCTCTATCCGATGATATGAAACATTGGATAAGGTATACTGGTAATCCTGTATTCAGCCATGAAGTGCCCGGCATCATTACCGGAGACGCACAGATAGTCAAGATGGGTGATAAATATGTGATGTTTTATTTCTCAGCCTATAACCCCAATAGAAAGTATAATGCCTTTAATACATTCGCAGTAAGTAGAGATCTTGTAAACTGGACCGATTGGAATGGCGCTGATTTGGTATACCCCGACAAACCCTACGATGAAATGTTTGCTCATAAGAGTTGTGTCGTGAAATCGGATGGTGTGGTCTATCATTTCTATTGTGCTGTCAATAATCAAGGACAGCGGGGAATAGCTCTTGCCACCGGTAAGCCCATGGGATCATCTGAAGTACACTTTCCACAACCTGAAATGAAAGGCAAGAGAATTATCACGCCATTGAATAAAGGATGGTGTACATGGCTTACTTCAGCATCCGATTCATCAGCAAAGATTAATGATACCATATCGGTCAATTTACCACACAATTGGGATGACTATTATGGTTACCGTCAATTGCGCCATGGCAATCTTCATGGTACGGCTGAATATATTAAGACATTCACTACAGAGAAACATCCAGGTAAGAAATACTTTCTGCAGATTGAAGGTGTAGGCAGTTATGCTACTGTATCACTCAATCGAAAGACTTATGCCAGAACTCCGGTAGGGCGTACCACAATGACATTGGATGTTACCGATGCATTGGTAGATGGTACAAATAATATTAAGATACTTACAGAGCATCCTCAGATGATAACAGATATGCCTTGGGTGTGTGGCGGTTGTTCTTCCGAGTGGGGATTCAGTGAGGGCTCACAGCCTTTAGGCATTTTCCGTCCGGTGTCGTTAGTCGAAACAGATGAGATCAGGGTCGAACCTTTTGGTGTGCATATCTGGAATAATGATAAGGCCGACACTATATATATCGATACTGAACTAAAAAACTATGGTGACCTGCCGTTGACGGTAAATCTTGTAAATAAGTTTGCCATGGCCAACGGTAAGTCTGTTTTCCGACTTAGCGATACCATAACGATAGCTGCCGGTCAAACTAGGGTAGTGAGACAATTGTCGGCAGTAGAGCATCCTGTGTTATGGAGTACAGAGAGTCCTTATCTTTATACTCTTACCAGTATGATAAAACGTGACGGAAATACAACCGATCAGGTTGAGACCTCTTATGGTATACGTACTATCTCATGGCCTGTGAAACGTAATGATAACGACGGCAGATTCTATCTCAATGGGAAACCAACATTTATAAATGGAACATGCGAGTATGAACATCTCTTTGGCGATAGTCATGCTTTCAGTGATAGGCAGATAGAGGCTCGTATCAAGATGATACGTAATGCAGGATTTAATGCTTTGCGTGAAGCCCATCAACCACACAATATCAGATATCAGCAGTTGGCTGATAAGGATGGACTATTATTCTGGAGTCAGTTTTCTGCTCATATATGGTATGATACCCCACAGTTCAGAGCAAATTTCAAGAGTCTGTTGAGGCAGTGGATAAAAGAAAGACGTAATTCACCAAGCGTGATCTTATGGGGACTGCAGAATGAGAGTGTACTGCCTAAAGACTTCGCTAAAGAATGCTGTGATATAATCAGACAGATGGACCCAACAGTTGGTACAATGCGTGCCATTACCACATGTAATGGTGGTGAAGGTACAGACTGGAATGTAGTACAAAACTGGAGTGGCACGTATGGCGGGGATGTAAACAAATATGGTGATGAACTGAAAAGTAAATCACAACTTCTTAATGGTGAGTATGGGGCATGGCGTACGCTAGGTTATCATAAAGAAAATACATTATCATACAAAGACTATACCGAAGAGAATTTTGCAAATCTGCTTGAAACTAAAGTGCGACTGGCCGAAAGCGTCAAGGATAGTGTCTGTGGACAGTTTCAATGGGCTTTTGTCAGTCATGATAACCCCGGCCGTACACAGCCTGATGAGGCTTTGCGTAAGGTAGATAAGTCAGGACCTTTCAATTATAAAGGTCTGCTTACTCCGTGGCAGCAACCGGTAGACGCGTACTATATGTACAGGGCTAATTATGTGTCGGCTGATAAAAAACCGATGGTCTATATAGTTTCACATACATGGGCAGACAGATTCTGTACAGGAGCACGTCGCGCTGATATAAGTGTGTATAGCAATTGCGACAGTGTACTGCTATACAACGATGCGGCCGACAGTGTTTCTTTCGGACGCAAAAAGCGTGGCGGCATAGGTTCTCATTTTGTATGGGAAAATCGTATGATACAATATAATGTGCTAAGGGCTGTGGGTTATCGTTCGGGCAGGGCTGTTGCAGAGGATGTTATAGTGCTGGACGGACTGGAACGGGCACCACACTTTGACAGGTTATACAAGCCATCTTTGATAGCTCCAACCGCAGCAGACCGCAACAGAGACATCTTGAAACCGGCAGATGGATATAGCTATCTCTACCGCATCAATTGTGGTGGTGACGACTATACCGATACATATGGAAACAAATGGTTGCAGGATACAGATAAATACAGTCATTCGTGGGCAGAACAGTTTATCGGTGATAATAAGAGAGCACAGAACATCAGTCCATATCAGACCAGTCAGTCGCATATCTCAGAACCAATACGTGGCACTCACGATTGGCCGCTGTTCAGTAATTTCCGCTTTGGTCGTCAACGTCTTCATTACGATTTCAAGGTACCCGTAAATGGCAAATACCGTATCGAACTGTATTTTACAGAGCCATGGATCGGTACCGGTACGGGTATGCAGTCTGATTGCTCCGGACTTCGTCTCTTCGATGTTGCCGTCAACGACTCTGCTGTTATCCATGACATGGATGTATGGGCACAGAGCGGGCATGCCGGTGCACTTAAAAAAGTGGTATATGCAGACATTCGAGATAATAAGATAAAAATTTCTTTCCCTGATGTTGAATCGGGAGAGGCTGTGATAAGTGCTATCGCTATTGCCAAGTATGGCAAATCATATACGTATGTAAATGATAATAGTGTGCCGAAAGCTTTTTCATGGTCGGCTATGGATACAGATACAATCGTCAAGACCACAAAGCAGATGCTTCCGCCCGAAACAGATACACGTCCTTCAGTGGCGTATAATGCAGTCCAAAAGAATGATGCTACAGAGTGGACCTTCAGCACCGGACTGGCACAAGAGTACGCCATAAGATTCAGATATAAGAACCTGACAGACAGAGCCATAACGGCTAAAATGCTGCTTACAGACGCTAAAGGCTCTGTAGTAAGAGAAGATAACATAACATTCCAGCCTACACCCGATAAATTCCGTACGCTGAGTACAACAACAGGCACATTCATCAATGCCGGTAAATATAAACTTACCATAAAGGCAAAAGCAATTACATTTGATACATTAGAGGTACAATAAAGATTTAGTAAGATGGAACAGAACAGAAGAAACCCACATTATGTGTTGATTACTGCGTTGACAATATTATGCCAGATATACAGTTTATGTCTTAAAGCACAAGTGCATGACTGGGAGAATAATCATGTATTGCAGATCAACCGCGAACCGGCTCGTAGCTTTTTCATACCGTTTTGTAGTAACACAGGCGATAGGTCTATGACGCTCAACGGCACATGGCGTTTCAGATGGACCAAGACACCCGGTGAGAGAGTAACCGACTTTTATCGTACCGACTTTGACGACAGCCGGTGGACTACTTTCCAAGTGCCTGCCAATTGGGAGGTAAACGGTTTCGGCACACCAATATACATATCTTCGGGCTATCCCTTTAAGATCGATCCTCCGCGAGTTACATCAGAACCCAAGAACACATACACCACCTATATAGAGCGAAATCCCACAGGTCAGTATCGCCGTAATTTTATGTTGCCGGATTTGTGGGCGCATGGTGGACAGACATTTCTTCGGTTTGATGGTGTAATGAGTGCATTCTATGTATGGATTAACGGCCGGAAGGTAGGATATTCTCAGGGTAGCATGGAACCGTCCGAGTTTAATATCACCGGATATCTCAAGCCCGGAAATAATCTCATTTCTGTAGAAGTATACAAATACAGTGACGGATCATATCTCGAAGATCAGGACTTCTGGCGATTTGGAGGCATACATCGTAATATAACATTATTTCATACCCCTGATATACGAATCCGCGATTATACTGTGCGCACAGTCGTGGCTGATAAGGACTATAAAGATTTCCGACTTCAGATAAACCCACAGTTTAGTGCCTATAATGGTAATGATGCCAACGGGTACAGTATTTCAGCCATACTTACAGACCCAAAAGGTCAACAGATAGTATCTGTACGTAAATCTGTAAGTGATATACTCGATTTGGAGCATAAGGCGGCTACCATGAACGAATGGTTCCCGCAGAGAGGTCATAGCAAGTTTGGTCGTATCGACACACTCATCACATCTCCTGTAAAGTGGACCGCAGAGACGCCATACCTTTATACACTCCGTATGTCATTATCCGACTCAACGGGTAGGGTCGTAGAACAAATACAGCAGAAAGTGGGCTTCAGAAGTGTAGAGATACGAGATGGACAGATGCTTGTTAATGGTGTACCTACTAGGATACGTGGTGTGAACCGTCATGAGCACGATCCCCGTACAGCCAGGGTGATGACCGAAGCCCGTATGCTGCAAGATATCCGTTTGATGAAACAGGCTAATATCAATGCAGTGCGCACCAGTCATTATCCCAACTGCCCCAGATGGTACGAACTTTGTGACAGTCTGGGCCTGTATGTAATGGACGAGGCCGACTGTGAAACTCACGGATTGCGTGGCACACTTGCTTCCACACCTGATTGGAATGATGCCTTTATGGATCGTGTTATCCGTCTTGCCGAAAGAGACAAAAATCATCCATCTGTGATATTATGGAGTCTGGGCAATGAAAGTGGTTTTGGGGCCAACCATGCGGCAATGGCAGGATGGCTGCATGAGTTTGATCCTACCCGTTTTGTGCATTACGAAGGAGCACAGGGAGATCCTGATCCGCAGTGTGTAGACGTAATAAGCCGATTCTATCCACGTGTACGGCAGGAGTATCTCAACCCCGGAATACCCGAAGGGTCTGACAAAGAGAGAGCCGAGAATGCCCGTTGGGAGAGGTTGCTTGATCTAGCTGAAAAGAAGAACGATAACCGTCCGGTACTTACCAGCGAGTATGCTCACTGTATGGGTAATGCCTTAGGCAACTTCAAGGAGTACTGGGATGAGATATACAGCAATCGCCGTATGTTGGGCGGATTCATATGGGACTGGGTAGACCAGGGCATATACAAAGTGATAGACCGTGATGGCGTAAAAGATACGATGGTTGCTTATGGCGGTGATTTTGGCGACAAACCTAATCTGCACGCTTTCTGTCTTAATGGCATCGTATTGTGCAATCGCACACTTCCATCAAAGTATTACGAAGTAAAGAAAGTCTATTCGCCTGTACAGTTTTTCCGCAAAGGTGATGACTTGTATGCTGTAAATCATGTAATAACGTTCCCGCTTTCACGCTACCGTATTATTTATGATATCACCGATAACGGCAGGGTTGTAAAGAGGGGAGAGATAAATACACAGAATCTGTCGGTAGCAGACACAACCAGACTGATGTCTGTTATTGGCTTGGCTGGAGATGCCGGTCATGATGTACGTCTCAATCTCCATGCCCTTTTGCGCGAAGATCAGTTGTGGGCAAATAAGAATCACGAAGTGATAAGTGAGCAGATAGCCCTCAATGATAATCCCATGTCAGTACCTGAACAGTTAAGCAAGAAAACTTCATATACCCCGTTGTTGCAACAATGGCTTAATAATGCATCTTTCCAAGCCTTCCGTGCCCCCACAGACAACGATACAGGCTTTGGCAACTGGTTGACTAAAGACTGGACTAATAATAGCCTGGGCAGTCCGCAGGTCAGCAGGATAAGTACCGACAGTACATCAGTCCACTGCATCAAAGTAGACGAATACAAATATGCCAAAGGCAGCATCATTGTAACCACACGTATCAGTTCAGTTGGCAACAAAGGTCTTGATGTAATCCAGACGTATAGGATGAAAGGCGAATTGCCCGAACTGCCACGTCTTGGCATGTCTATTACTCTGCCCCGTGCTTATGAACAATTGCAATGGTATGGTCGTGGACCGTATGATAACTATCCCGACCGTAAGACATCTTGTCCTATTGGTCTTTGGCACAGCACCGTTACAGCTCAATATACACACTATCCACGTCCGCAAGATTGTGGTAACCACGAAGACTGCACAATGGTTCTGCTTAAGACGAAGAGTGGTAATACCTTACATATAACAGCCGTTGAATCTCCATTCTCATTTTCGGCCATGCATTATTCAACTTCAACTATTGCATCCACTACCCACGATTGTGATTTAAAAGAGTCGGATTATACAGTGCTTAATATAGATGCTGCCGTTATGGGATTGGGCAATAGCAGTTGTGGACCTGGCGTATTAAAGAAGTATTCTATAGACAAAAACAGCACACACACATTACACATATTTGTGTCATTATAGTTCAAGTGATAAGTTTGTGAAATATGTAAATACATCTATTCAGCGTATATAAATATGATTATACGTCTCAAAGTTAATTCGATATGTAAATATAGGTATTGAAATTTGTTTTGTAATTAAAAAAATATTATTTTTGTCGACGAATAATTAATTATCATAAAAACATTATCTTTAATAATTCTATATGAAAAGAATAGTATTATGTATCGCAGTGTTTATCTCTGCATTATGTGTGAATGCACAAAGTAAATTACAGGAAGCTGATTTTGTCGGCAATGTCAGAGTGTTGAACGCTGATAGTACAACCATAAATATTGATAAGCTAGCTACACAAGTCAAGTCAAAAGCTACCGGATCTAAAATGTGGTTGGGAGTAGGAAGTACAAAGTCATTTATCGAAGTTCCCGGAAAAGCGTCAAGCATTGTATTTGAGAAAGATACACCAATGAAGCTTGTTGTTAGAGGGTCTGATAATAACTTGGATCCTACATCAGTAGTATCAATATTCCAGTATATTATTAAAGGCGGAGACCGCCGTGCTGTATTTGGTAAGATTAATAACCTTTTTGGTAATACAGAGTCAGGCTTGAAAAAAATATCTTTTGAAGGCAAAAAGTTTGGTAAGAACTCTTATATAATTGAATTCACTGTTAGTGAACCCGGTGAGTATGGAGTAATGGTAAAAAATCCAACTCTTGAAAATGAGAGTTCCAATATTGTGGTATATTCATTCTCGGTTAGATAAATAATATATAAGAAAGAGAGCGGTTTCGCTCTCTTTCTTCTTTGTAGAACTTTATGATGCTGTAACTAATTTGCAGTACTTTTATTTCATAGTTTACACCATTTTATCCTTGAACAGCCACATAGGATCTTTCTCGAATTTCATCCAGTCTTCTATCAGTTGAGTCTTGCATTTGATGATCAGTTCGTGCGTCTCGTCTGTATTCGACTTGTCACGCTCCAACCGTTCAATATATTCGATAAGGTTCCAGCACATATTATATTGTCCCGTGGCTATGATGGCTTCAGGCACCCTATTACTTTTGTCATTATCTGTAAACCACAACGTAGTGCCCATATTTGCCGCCTTTTTACTGTTTTGCTGGATAACCTCCGACGGTTTCATCCATTCAGGCAGTTCACCGCTTTTATATTTTAACTGCCATTTCTCTCCCGGCCGGAGCTCGTAAATGGCGTTCATTATCAGTCTGTTATTCCATCTGCTATCATTATACATCATGTCGTACGACATCCTGCGGGTATTTTTCATAAACACCGTATTGGCAAGCATCAGAAGCGATGTACCCCTGTTTATCAATAGATTTACTATACTGTTAACAGTAAGTCTTCTTATTGATTTCTTACACTTCTTCAATGGCGATTCAGCTATCATGCCGTCAGCCTTGTGGCGTATTATATGTACCAGTATTGCAGCCGTCAGGGATATCAGAGACAATGTAGTAAGCACACCCGTCCAGAAATAATCAATCTTACCCACACTTGCGATATCAGCAGTTATTAATAATGCTGCAGCTATATAGAAACCATGCATCAGAGCATTGATGCTTATATTTTTCATACCACTAAACAAATTGGCTTTATAGGGCTTCATATAAGGACTCGATACATCTGATGCTATTACCAGGTCTATTACATTTCTGTATTTTGCGTCAGGATCGTTATATTCCAACTGCTTCTCTGCATGTTTTATATATTCCAGTCCCTGGTTGTCCACGATGCCACCGTCCATCAACCCTACGGGCTGCATGTCTTTCACGTATTCAGCATTTTTCTCATTTGCAGACAATTTAAAATCCGTTGGGAATACCAGCGGCTCAAATCCTCCGGGGAAGCATGATGATGTTGCCAATATCTCCGACAATCGTATCTGACGGGCTATATGCCTTGGTATATTGTTATTGTTGTTGCCTACAAATCCATACCTATATTCCTCTTTTGCATTTTCGATAGCTTTTGTAGCCTGATAACGGAATGGCAGTGCACAAGAAAAATCAGTGCCGTTGGCCGAAAAATGGTGTACATGGATTTTCTCGATATTGTCAAAGATAAGTCCTAGTGTCTTGCCATCAAAAAACATATCGTCGTACACATCAGTCATCTGCTTGATTAGTGAATGTACGTCTTTCTGGTTCCTGACAAAAGAGTCTAACGCTACCGTCGGAATGTCCACAGAATTCAGTTTCTGATAAAGAATTTTGAATGATTCGTCATCTTCAACGCCATTACATAAACCAGCCAGGTACCACAGTCCGGTTATCGTACCTCCTGATATGGTAGAAATGGTATTTACCATGTTGAGGAAACTACTGCCGTCAGCCATTTTCAGGTGACTTAGATATGACAGTGTACCTAGATGAAATGCAGCAGCTCTAAAACCGCCGCCCGAAAGACAAATTGCTACCTCTGGTGTTTTCATAAATATTCCTCCTTATAAATTTTGGTTTAGATTATGATGTAATATTATCTGTTCCGTAAAACATTAAATATTTCTCCATGTTAGCTTTTATGTATTCAAGATTGTGATGCCCTTGAAAGATATGATTTTCAACTTCAAATCCTTTTACTTTTAAATTCTTATATAGCACAGAGCAACCTTTGTAGAATTCCCCCTCATCGTTATCTCCTGCATCAAGATAAATCTTCGTATCAGAGTATTCCATATTTTTTGCGATGTAAATGGGGTCATATTTATTCCAGTTCTCAGGATTTTGGAAATATTGTTTATCTTCATCTTCAAGCTGTAATTCTAAGGCCGGCATGTGCCCACCAACTTTTGAGAATAAATCAGGATGACGTAATGCATTATGTAGAGCGGCATATCCACCAGCCGATACCCCTCCGATAAATCGTCCAAGTCTGTTTTTTACAGTCTTAAAATTCTTATCAATGTATGGAATGATATCCGTCATAAAATAATCCTCATACATACCAATGTTGATTGTTCTTCCATAAGGGTCTTTCACGTCTTTACAAATAGGGGATGAGTTTATGCCCCTGCTGTTCTCTATTCTGGGGCATACAATTATCATTGGTTTAATATCTTCATTCTCAATCAGGCGGTCTGCAACTTTATCCAATTCAATATTCTTAATGAAATTTTCATCTCCGCTTCTGCCATGCAAAAAATATAATACAGGCAAACTTTCTTCATCATCGTATCCTGAAGGCAGATAGATCACAACAGGCATAGGCTTGTTTAAACTTTTACTATATATTGCGAGTTCTTCAATTCTTGATTTCTTCATCTTTATTTTCTTTAATATATCATAGTTACTAAGTATAGTGTACTGGTATTCTGATATGTCGTGATTTTTAATTGATAATACAAAGGTAATAAAAAATAACAAAATAATAACGGCATCTGCTACTATTATTTGCAGATGCCGTTACAGACATTCCTCTTGGTTTTAATTAGCTGCTACCGCTGTACCAGTTATTAGTCCTGCCAGAGCGCTGAGTACAGTTATAATTACCTTTATCAGCTTACCCCAGTTGGTGGATGAAATCTTCGACATTGTGTCCTCCTTTCCTGCAACTGCCTATTCCAGGCAGTCCTTGTTAGGATTTCGCAGATGGAGAACCACCGGCCTTAGCTTTCGCAGTTTCTTTCTCACCGACGATGGCATTCTTAGGAGCTTCCTGCACTGTGGCGTTACTCAAGAACTTTTTGGTTCTTGTACCGGTTGCATCCTTCTTGGCTTCAGGGCTGAAGTTGACACGAAGACCTTTTACGTTCTTACCTACAGAGTAGGTGTCGATGGTCTGACTTCCTGTACCTTTTATTCCAATCTTGAAACTTCCGAAACCGTTGAGTTTCACTCTTGTTGAGTTCTGCAACTGGTCTGTCATCGTCTCTACCAGTTCTGTAAGAACGGCTAGAATATCGCTCTTTTTCACTGTACAGTTACGTTGCATTATTTCAGCAAGTCCCTCAGTGTCCATCACGTTAGTGACGATGGCACGGGCGAAGAACTGTCCGGCTGTACGGCTGGCCTTTCGGTTGTCTTTTGCTAATTTGTAAAGAATAGGCATATTACAATCCTTTCGTTAAATGGTTATACAATCACGGTGATTCTGCTAAGCGCTTAACTGAGATCACCATGGCTCAGGAGTTTCCTGAACGCTACTGCAATAAGATGTTTGTTTCTTGATTGCGAGTGCAAAGGTAATACATTTAGCAGTCGATTGCAATGATATTGCCCGTGGCAGTAATCCAAAATGCAAAGTGATACCATAACATATGTAAAACATACTTTGCTGTGCACATAAGCTGTGATAATTTTTATGTAAACATTCAATTATACGAACTCCTTCTGAATGAATTTTATGATCCGAGCATAGATTTCATTGATAGAATTAACAGAAAGGATATGATAAAAATCTTTCTATATGGTTAGAGATATGAAAAGAAAATTGAGATTTCTTTCTATATTATACTGAATTAGACGTGAAAAAATACATAAGCTAAAATATTTTTTATAACCAAGAAGGCTCAATTGGGCAACAACTTGTTGCCCAATTAGGCGAAGACGTATTTTTTTCCGTTCCGTGGGGGCATCATCTGTATATCATGTCTTCGTGCAAAGATATAAATAAAGCAGTTTTTTACCTGCAAAAGACTGTAGAGAACGGATGGAGTCGGGCCGTATTACTCAACTTCCTGGACACCGACCTTTACGAGCGTCAGGGTAAGGCGGTGAACAACTTCTCCCGTTTTTTGCCTGATACGCAGAGCGAACTGGCACAGCAGACATTAAAAGACTCTTATACATTCGATTTCATCACACTCACAGAGAACTATAAAGAGCGGGAACTTGAAGATGCGTTGACAGGCAACATCACCCGTTTCCTAATTGAGCTTGGGTGTAGACGTTTACTTTATCGATCCATACCCTTCATGCAAAAAGGAGCGATAGAAAATGCAAATGGATTGATACGACAATATATACCCAAGAAGTCTTCGTTTGCGCATTACGATGATAATGATATACAAAGAATCTTAGCCAAAATCAATAAAAGATGGAGAAATAAACCTGCTTTTGCTACGCCAAAGATTGCTTTTTAAAAATATTTCTGTAAATTTGCACTTTCCAGTTGAATTCGCGATATGAAAAATGGTAAAATTATATTATTTATTATAGTTGTAATTGCATTAATACTTTTGAAAAGATGTTTTAAAGATATTTTTTCATTAAGTGATTTAGTATCAATAATTACAGCCATTATTATGTATGTCACTGTATTAGTGATGAAAGAGGGTAATGAAACAAATTCAAGACTTAATCGTTTAGAACAAATCGAAAATACAATTATGAAACAAATTGAATTTCATAATAATTTACTCAAGAGAATATATGTTAATTATGAATCAGTAGGACGAGGCTTCGGCTTTTCTAATGCGCCAATTAATGCATACGGAGAAGAGGCTTTTGAAATTTTATATAATAGATTAAAACAAATTTATTCCACTATGCCAGGAAACAGTTATAAAAGCAGATTTGATATGAATGTTGAAGAAAACCGTATTAAAGATTCTTTTACACAATTATATAAAGAGTATGGGGTCTTATTTGGAAACTATTTTAAAAATTTATATTTGCTTGTAAAATATATTAATGGTATTGACGTAAAGGATTTTCCCAGAAGCTATTATATGGATTTAGTGAAATCTCAGTTATCCAAATATGAAATTCTTTTGTTAGCATACGATTGTATTTGGATTCAAGATCAGCCAAAAGGACAAAACTTTATAGACTTTGCAAAGGAATGTAATCTTTTATCGGCATTAGAAACAAATGAATTAATTAAGTCTGTTAGTCCAGTTAAGCATACTGACATTTTTAAGGATCATTACGGAATAATATTTCGGGAACCTGTAGAGTTCACTAATACATAGTTGATTCTTATTTCATAAATATAGGTGGCGCACTTATTAAAATGCGCTACCTATATTTATAATACAAACTAATGACATACATCTTTTTTCATTTATTGCCCTCCTCTTTTGGTTCTATATAGAACGATTCTTCTTGTACGATCTTGATACCACACTGGGTTATCAGTTCTTTTGTGTCCTTGTTGTCTTTGTCTGCAAGTATCTTGTCTTTTGCTAATTTGTAAAGAATAGGCATATTACAATCCTTTCGTTAAATGGTTAAACATTCATAGTGATTCGGCTAAGCGCTTAACTGTGGTCACTATGGCTCAGGAGTTTCCTGAACGCTACTGCAATCAGTTGTTTGTTTCTTGGTTGCAACGATATGCCCCGCGTCAGTAATCCAAAATGATTTATAGCCTATATATCACACCTGCATTAGAATTGACAGTATCATTATCCTTTTGAGTTCTCTACTGTCCGAATATTTATACATTGATGGCTAATTCAACAAATAGCCACAATTCACCGGTCTCATCTGGCTCTAATTTAGATTCGTCAACACGTTTTAAAATATCGATAGAGGTATGGTTTCAAATATGATCAAACCTATCGCTTGAGAGAAAATGTAAAAATCTTGTTCAATCTGATAAACTTTTCGAACAATAAGAAGCTTCGGTAAATAAGTGATATTTGCCACAAAAATGAAAAATTGTTTGCAAATCATTTATTTTCCATTTTAAATTTAATAAATTGATAAAATTTAAGTATTTTTGCAAAACTAAATATAATTCTAATTCAATACACCTTGCTATGTTGATACCTTTGAAGCGGAAGAATCTATCGACATCAAAGCTGTTATGAGTGAAATTAAGAGCCTTGAATCTAAACGAGCAGAGTTTGATGTGGAGATCGAGGGTTCTCTAAAAGAGTTGGGATTGGTAGATTAAGAGTATTTGACAATGAACGAAAACAAAAATAACAAAGCAGAAATCCAACCAGTTGCAAATTGTGACCAGATGGCAATAGAAAAGTCTATTGGGTCTTTTATATTGACAATTAGAGGACAACAAGTCATATTGGATAGAGATTTAGCTTCATTATATAAAGTAGAAACAGGCCGCATTAATGAACAAGTAAAAAGAAATATAAAGCGATTCCCTGCTGACTTTATGTTTCAGCTTAATGATGATGAGTTCCAAAACTTGAAATCGCAATTTGCGATATCAAACTGGGGTGGCGTTCGTAAACTGCCTTATGCCTTCACCGAGCAAGGCATCGCTATGCTAAGTAGTGTACTTCGCTCAGATGTAGCAATAGAAGTAAACATCCGTATCATGCGTGCTTTTGTATCCATGCGTCATTTTATAGCAGGTAATGCACAAGTATTCAAGCGACTTGAAGACATTGAATACCATCAAAAGGAATCGGATAAACGAATTGAAGAGATTTTTCAGAAATTCGATGTAAAAGAATCTGTTAATCAAGGTATATTCTATGACGGTCAAGTCTTTGATGCCTATGTATTTGTATCAGACTTAATTAAGAAAGCGAAGACTTCTATCGTCTTAATTGATAACTATATAGATGAGTCGGTCTTGACAATGTTAGATAAAAGGGAAAGAAATGTAGCTGCTACTATTTATACAGGCAAAATCAGCCGCCAACTTCAATTGGATATAACCCGCCACAACGCTCAATATCCGCCCATCACCGTCAATGAGTTCCGTAATTCACACGACCGTTTTTTAATCATTGATGATGAAGTCTATCATATCGGAGCATCTATCAAGGATTTAGGGAAAAAGTGGTTTGGCTTTGCACTGATGCGAGATATAACAGCAATGGAAATCATTAACCGTATAAATGGAGTACACTAAACAGCATTGGATTACATTTAAAGAATATATTCAATTCCGGTGAACTTGAAGAAAGTTCAGTTACCGAGAAATTCTCGGTAACTGCCAGCTATGGTAATTTATGATATGAAAGATTCCTCTTATCGGAATCTAAAATATATACGTCAGTGGTTTTTGTTTTATAATCAAGAAGGCTCAATTTGCCAACAAGCTGTTGGCAAATTAGGCGAAGAAATGTTTTAATCACATCCCTCCCGGCTTCGCCGTACTCCCTCAAATCTTCGAGGGAGAATAAAATTACTTTTTCTAAGGGATTTTTTTATAAATAAATGTCACTTTACCACTTGCCCTGTGTTTATGCAGCTTTCACGTGGTATGAAATACCACAAAACACCACTGTGCTACCACTCTAAAATCAATATTTAATTTGATTTTACGTAATACACTGATCCGTAATTCATCTTCTTGTGTTTGAAACTCTGACGCATCAGATATCTGCCTAATTTCTGATAGTTCGATTTATCTTCTTTCAGACTCTTGTACTTTAGATGCAAGTTGTGCAGAATGGTGCTCACCATCAAGTATTCGCCATTCTCACCATGCTTGGGCTTGCGGTACACCTCGTTGAACACCTCCTGCATAATGTCATACTGCTCGAAGTCATGATTCTGAAGCTGGATGGCGCTCTCCTCTTCGCTGTCAAACCAACTCCTGATACCTTGCTGCAGCTCTGCCTTGAGCTGCGCATAGATCTGTGGATAATTGTATGGCGTACGGGTATCTATCTTGGCCGTGGTACGGATACACATATATCTACGTGAACCTGAGGGATCGGTCAGTGGGGTCATGTCGTTTGTCGTGGCTATGAATGCCGAGTGGCGGGCGTTGTCTTGGATGACAGATGAGTAAAGTTGGCGGCTCATTACCGATGTCTTCTGCAAGATATGCTTCAAGAATGCCGTCTGGCGCTTGGTAATGCTGTCGTACTCATCTATGTTTATCAGACAGAAGCGGCTCAGGGCCCTCTCGGCGTCGTTCTTATTGGCAAAGTCCAGTCGGTCTGTGTAATAATTGCGTAGCTCCTCGGGCAGGATGAGTTTACAAAACGTCGACTTGCCGTCGCCCTGTGCACCAATGATGAGAGGCACCATTGCGTTACCGTGTATCTTGTTCAGACCCATCCATTGAGCCACCATGCCGAGCATCCATGTATGGAAGTTTCGCTCCCAGTCTGCATTAGCTGTTGGCACCCTTCGGGCCAGTTCGCTGATTCTGTCCTTTCCGTCCCAATCCGGCAGAGCACCGAGATATTCGTGTACTGGGTCATAATCGTTGATGTAGGTGGATTCTACAAAACGCTTTACGTCTTTATCCCAGATTACGATGCCCTCCATCAAGGCATCTATCACGATGCGGTTGGTAGCCTCTTTGGTGAGTGCCGACCAGTCGAACATATACATGCCCTCTTCGATATATTCCAGTTGGTTGGTAATGCTGTTTCGTCTGAATTTATATCTTCGTTTGAGGAAATCACGCAGCTGAGCCATCTCGACGGATGGTTCGGGGATGGCCGAGTCGCTGCCTATTTTGCCTACGTTATAGATGTTGTTGAAGCATCCGCGCACCAGCATCTCGTAGTTGCTGTAAGGGGTGATATGGAGGAGACGCTTTACCGCGAATTCCTGCGACAAACCGTTCTTCATGCATTCGTGGGCGAGGGCCATTATAAAGAGATCCAGGTCATTCATATTTTTCCGTATGGTGTTGCGGTAGCAATACTGAAATTTAGTCTGCGCCATCTGATAATTATCATATCCGGGTAGTATATTGTTGGCATATGGCAAGGCATCGGCAGTACCCAACTGATGCAATCTCGTATCACCATGAAGAATACTATCCGTGAGCGACGACTCCGGTTGCTCAAGCACTATCGGCAGAGCCTTTACATTTAGATATACATCAGTATCTGTACCAATGCGGCAACCACGTTCGATGCGTGGGGATTTGCGTTCAGGTTCGATACCAAGTTGGGCGGTATAGTATTTTGAAGCCATGTAATAGGCATGCTGATGAAAATATTTAGAATTGTTTCCATAAGGGGAGTCGTCTGTTGATTCAAATTGAGGTAATGTGCCATCAGGCAGTGTAAAAGTCACTATGATTTTTACAGACCGTCCGCTGCTGCCGGTAAAGCACATCAGCGTCTGTGGCAGAGATGCTGCCGCCTTTTTTATGGCATCATTCTGTACCTCGTCGTGAGTCTTGAAACTAAGCATTACATATCCCGTGTATTCTCCTTCGTCTGAGATTGTAAACCTTGCAATTGGCAATCTGTCAGCATCTTCTACAGTGGCACTACGCTCTAAGTTGACTGCTGAGCGTAGTTTCCACCTCAGATTGTTACAATGTTTGTCGTATTTGCCCGAATGCAACAGTTCGAATACTTCATCGAGTGATACGCCTTTTATTTTGCGTTCGCCCTTGCTTAAATAGTCTAATCTTATTCCCATTTTCCGTATACTTTTGTCTTTATTTTCAAGAGCATAGCTCTCACTTTCAGGAAGATAGCTTTTACCTTGTCAAAGCATAGCTCCCATAGTTCAATAGCTATGCTTTTGAGGTGGCGGAGCATAGCTCCGGAGTGGTATTTGAGTGACGTTTTGTGGCATTTATGTTGGTTGTCGTAAAATATTATCATATTGATATTCAGTCGTTTACCACATGTAGTGGTAAAGTGGTAGTTATTTTTTGTTTTTTTGTTTTGCAAAGGGCAGGGAAACCGATTTACAGTCCCCATTCCCTAGCTTTTCGTCTGTAATAAGCAGGCAGCGTATAGTGTTCGTACTTGCACGTATTGCAGACTTTGCGATAGGTCCCTGTCTTCATCCGTTCGAATTCATCGACAGGCTTATCCTGACCGCAATAGACACATATTTGATGAGTCGGGAGTGTCGCCCGATCTATAAAACTTGGTTTAGTTTTCTTGCCTTTTACCTCCTTTCTGTTGTTAATGAGTTATTCACATACTCAATGTTCATTTACCTAAAATGGACAGTCATCCCCTTTGACAGGCGGAATGTCATCATCATCTTCAAAGTTGAATGTACCCTGTTCGGCATCAGTCCTTGGTACCCAGTTCTTGTGATTGATCGTATAGTCGATATACCTAACCATCTTGGCATCACTCGTGTCGGCATGACAGATGTTATACCTGCCACTTTCGGGGTCGAAACATATGGCTGCATGACCTACGGTTCCCATCCTCGGCTGACTCCTTATCTTGTCTACGTAAACCACGATTCTGTTTATCGAATCGTCCTTGTGCATGATGATACCCGTGTCGCAGAGGTTGTAGAACATCGAACTGCCGCTGATGTCGTACAGTGTGGGCATCGCCATCTTGCCGCTCGATAGCAGAACAGGCTTGCGGGGATGCGCTACCAGTATTACACAGATACACTTGTCGGTGGCAAATTCGGCCAGCATCCTGATGTTCTCGTTTATCTTCTCATAGTCGGTAACTCCACTCTCATGGCTCAGGTCGATATACGCAAACGGGTCTATGAGCAACAGTTTGATATCCTCCTTGATGATCAACTGCTCTGCCGTATGCAGTATCGTCGGCATATCCTTCTTGATGTCACCGCCTATGTGGAAGATATTACTATCCATATACCTCTTACACCGATCGTAAGCCCCATCGTGCACATTCACTTTATCATGCACATTATAACCCAAAAGTTTTGAGGCATACTCAGTGTAATGCTCCTGTATAGGCCTTTTCTCAGGCGAGAATACCGCACATTTCCATCCAAATCTGACCAACAGGCGAACAGCAATGAAGTCGGCGAAAGTACTCTTACCCGTACCGGGCGAACCGGTGAGGACGATAAATTGCCCTTCAAGAAACCGCATGTTGTTATCCAGTTCATAGAGACCGATCGCCTTGCCATCAGGCAGTCCGTTATCACGGATATCATCCATGCCATCCTCTACATCAGTCAGAGTAACGACACCCGACAGCGGACAGTCTACCGCGTTGTCTATGCAGTATTTCACGGCTTCCTTACCGCCCTCTATCAGACACTCATTGGCATCATTGACCTCCTCCATTTCTTTCCCTACAGGCCAGCTCCACTCCACGATTTTGCAACGGCTCTCACCGAAGTATAGAGCAAGGTTCTTACGTAGTTTCTGTCCCGGAGTATCCATGTCGCCGGCTATGTAGATAGTCTTCAAATGGTCGAGATGCGAATACTTGAAACGGTCAAAATTGCAGACCTCAAAGTTAGACCCATTGGCTACGCTTATCACATTCTCATATCCGCAGTGTGCTATCGACAGAGCGTCCATACGACCCTCGGTGATGAACAGTTCGGTCTGCCCAAGGGCGGCATCAATATTCCATGGTATCAGCTCGCAATCCGAGTCCTGAAGTAGCCGTTTGTCTACAGTGCGATACATACAGTTTACAGCCACTTTGCCATCGTATGCGGGGAAAGCCATGCAGGCAAAATCCAAGCCTTTAAAGTTGCGCACACCCTCCATCACATGCATCCTCATCATGAGGTCCTCGTCGTCAAGTTTACGGCTCTTGAGATAGGCTATGATATCAGGCGAGTGCAATATCTTGAGGTCGTCACATTTAGGCAACTTATAATCGTGCTTGTGCACAGGCCGTGAACGGTCGTTATAGGTTCGGCATTTCTCTTTGAGGATGAACGTCCTTCCGCAATGAAAGCACTTACCGATACCTGTCTTCAGATTCAGCTTGACGGAGGTATCGCCCGGATGACCACGATCATCACGGCATGCAGGACACGTACTGCGGGCAATATCGCCCTTGATATGCTTTAAGTCGAAGTCAGCTTTGGGTACAATCAGAAATCCACGCTTTGTCTCCTTGTATTCTTTCATCGCCCTACTCCCAGCATTGCGTTTTGTTGTTCCATTCCATCATGTCGTCCATACAGGCAGGTGCATCCATCGGTACAATCTCACCGTGTGGCCCTCTGCGCCGCCCCTTCGAATCTATCGTGCCGTAGCCGTCAAACGGTTTGCCGGCCTTTCTCTTAGCCTGCTCTACATTGAAGCGGAGCATATTGTTAATCTTCTTGTTCAGTTCCTCACGTGGAGCCTTGCCCGGACGTATCCAGTTCACGAAGTAGCGCTTGGCACGTGATATGGTAAACGGTTCGCCGTCATCGTAACATCCGTTCATCTCTATCTCATCAATAAAACTGCGTTTTACAAATTCTCTGATCATTTTGTTGGAGCATATGCAAAGAGCCATTCGCTGTTCTATCTTCTCAAGCCAATCCGGTGAACGGAAAATATCTTCTATTAATTCATGAAAATCTGTGGTGCTGGTAGTGGTTCTTATTGGTACACCAGTACCAATATTCTTTGTATTTTGTATTCTTGTATTTTGTATCTGAGATCTGCGCGCCTCTGCGCGTACCTTATAGAGCGTCGTTGATTCACCATTGAGTGGCCGTTCATTCACCGTTGATTCACCACCGGACGGCGTGTCACCAAGAATGGTCTCAATATTGAATGTTTTTTGTAGCAGTCGGCACTGGAAATGTTCGCCCTCTACATCAAAAAGTCCGAAGTCTTTGATGATATGCCATACGTACGATTTCTTCTTGTGTGCCAGCATTGATATTATCAGCAGGGTTTCTTCATTACCGATAGCGTCTTCATACTTTGCCAGTTCGAAAACTATCATCATAAATACACCTAGGCCCTCTGCCTTTTCGGCGCGTCTTAGTTCGTATACTCCTTTGCTTTCCATAAGTTTGCGACTTATCTGAATGTAGCCTGATCTTTTCTTTTTCATACTCTTTATTATTTTTGATTTGATATACTTAATCTAGTGTTTTATTTATTGTGGCGTTTGCCTTGAAGTTCTGGTCTATAAAGTGCCTTGGGTGGTCTGAGTAGCTCACGTGTATCCACTCACTGCCACGGTGGTCGTGCTCCCATAGCAACTGGTCTACATGATTGTTGGTCATTAGTATCTGCCACAGTTTCACGGCATACTCCTTGCTGCGTATATGCAGGTCGGCAGCCTTGCCCGACAGGTGCTGACTCTTGCCTGCACCGCCCACACGCTTGTTGAGCAACTTACAGCGATAACCTGAAGTCACTATGATAGACTCTTTCAGCATGATACGTGTAGGCTCCAATATGCAGGTGCATAGTTTTCTAAGATTTTCGATGATACCCTCATCCGGGGTGTTGTTGATGTGCAGGTTATCCGCTGTATGCGACCTGATGAATTCAGACAACATAAAATGTTCTGATAGTAATTGATGAATATCCAATTTATCCATTTTGATTTGTGTTAAAAAAAAGACAGAGCGGTGGCCGTACGAAGAAGTTCCGTACTTCCACGCACCCTGTCAGATATCACTAAAATAAAGACTTATATCAATTAACCATTGAGCAATATCGCCTTGCGGTTAACTATTGATATTGATAAAAACGTTGATAATAACTTGTGGCGGTTTAAAGTTTTCACCTGAGAAATTCTTGTAGTTAGAATTCCCCCCACCCGAAGGTGGGAGGACCGGATCTGTCATTCGCTTTATCGGCAGCAACCAATATGCTGCGGAATGATTATCCACTGATGAAATTATTTTTCATTGGCTTTAAGTTTGCATAGAAACGACGTTGTTTCTACATTGCAAAGGTACTCATAAAACAAAGCCTCGCCAAACAAAAAAAGTGGTCATCTTATGCCTTTTTGGGCATAAAATGACCACCATTTTTATTTGGTTTTCTCAAAAAATTTTATATAGGGCTTGGGAGGTTTGCTATTATTGTGCTTACAAATATTTCTGTAAACTGTTTTACTCGTTTTCCCGTTATAGAAGAAGATACTTGATGCCACCTTCTCAAAACTGTTAATTGACAAGCTTTCTTGAAAAAATTTAGAATACACATTGTAAACAAGATTATAAAAATGATTTCTTTCTAGTATTTCAAAGTTTGGTAATATAATGAATTTATCGTCTTTCATAAAACCTTTTATCACCTCATCTTCGAAAAGTTTTGTGATAAGGTCTTTGAATAGTTCTACTTTGCTTTCGTCGGGTGGCAGAAAAACACGCCATAGCATCATAAAGTGATTAACACTCTCTTCGTTTGTTAGAACTTTGGTTTGATTATTTCCTATAGGATCCATTGTATGTTTAAGTTTTATAAATGCAAAGGTACAAAAAAATCATAAAAGATACAAATATTATGTGTATAAATTAATGTACAAAATACAATCATTGTATCTGCGTATAGCATTATATTTACAATATTTAATGCGAATTTATTAAAATGAAATTACATTACATACATAGGTGGGTCTTGATATGTACGCGTACATATCATATATGTATGTAACGAATAGGGCGTAGACATGACATTACCCTTGATGGTTACTCTTAACTAACACAAATATATCATTAAGTATACGCCCTAGTTGTGGGTTCAAACTCAACTCATTATTTGTGTCTATTTAAATATCAAAGGTGTCTGAGCTAATTTTGAATAATGCAAATACTTACGCAAATGCAAGTACAAAGGTAATAAATTATCTTGTAATGTAGATTCAAAATTAATATGCCCCAACAGTACATTTAATTATAAAAATACTTATTAATGATATACTCTTTTTATTTATCCTAAAATCCGCAACCTCATAATATAGTTTATATTTTGCAAAAGAAGTTAGATTTCAGATTACCCATAGAATTTTTTTCGTGAATTTTGTTTAGCTATGGTACAAAACACCCTTATGTCTTTTTGTCCTTATCCATTTTCCCGGTACAGAAATACACACTCATCAGAGAACAAATAATCTCGCTATATTGATAACCGAAAAGCCCCAATGTCTTGTCAATAATTGAGGTCATATTGCGGTTAAAATGGTCGATAATTGAAAATATGCCTCCAGAAAGAGTGATTTTGTCAGATTTAATTAGTACTTTTGTCATGCCATTTTATAGTTTTTACTTTGTTTGTTTGCAACACTAAATTAAGTGAATTTCTTGGCATGACAAAATTCCGGGTAAATAAATGTGGCCCAGAAACTTATAAAAAATATTAGTCTATCCGCTTGTGGATATTAGGTAAAAGATTTAAAGATAATGAAAAATGAAGTTTTATTCGTTCTGTTGAACGATTACGCTGATTATGAACCAGCTTATATTTCCGGTTCAATCAATTGTGATAAGTTTGGAAAGAAAGCGAATCCCAAATATGTAACAAAAGTTGTTGCACCGACGATGGATTTGGTCCGTTCTTGCGGTGGTTTTAATACGATGCCAGACTATTCTTTTGATAATATGCCAGAAGATTATGCTGCCCTTATTCTTATAGGAGGATTTAGTTGGATGACGGATGAAGCTAAGCGAGTTGCACCTATTGTGAAAGACGCTATTTCGAAAGGCATAATAGTAGGTGGTATCTGCAATGGTGCTTCTTTTCTGGCACAGAATGGCTTTCTTAATAATATAAAGCATACAGGGAATGGACTTGACGAATTGAAACGCTGGGGCGGGGATAACTATACGAACGCTGCTGGGTATCAGAACGTTCAGGCCGTTAGCGATAAAGGTGTTGTGACTGCTAATGGTACAGCATCACTGGAGTTTGCTGTTGAGTTAATGAAGGTGTTGAAAATCGATACAGAAGAAAATATTGCCGTATATTACCAGTTTATGCATCTAGGCTTTTGTGATTTTATGAAGATGATGGCATAAACATTTATAATTAAATGGTATTATGGTTATCTTCTGTTACGTTCCACTTCTCATCATCCCCAAAAAGGTGAATGAGTAATCTTGAAGGTAGCCCATGCGTTTCTGTGGTACACCGTCAGAATGAATATATTCACGTACGATGGTATAGGGATAAGTAGGACCGTTGGTAAAGAAATCTATCAATACGAGCTTATCGCCTGATATTACGTCTTTGAATATTTCCATAATTGTCCTATACTTTATTATTTCAAATACTCATAGATAAAAATAGGGAAAGAATTCAGAATTGCTACACTCTCATTTACATCCACATATTTCGTCTTTTGTTCCTTGAAAATTGCTGCCTGGTTAATTGTAGATTTTTCTTGTGGCATCGTATTACAACCTGACACGAGATAATTAGCCTTACACACATTCTGATGTTTGAGCATCTTCCAGTTTTCTACAACATTTGTTTTATCGGTTTTTGAAAGATCGATAAATCGATAGGCTTTTGCATTTGCATAAGCAAACCGCTCTGCTTTGCCTTTAAACTTATGATCCACACATTCCTGTCGGGTTGCAACATACTGCCAATAATTTTCATCCGGCAATTCCTTGGTGTATTTCAAAGATTCCACCATAGGATAGTTGATATATAACTTACCATTATCCGTTTCGTCATCAAAAAAATCCAGCATTTCATCCAATATGGCATTGAGCTTCTCCAAACCGATTCGATTTTGAAAATCATAGTCGAAAAACAGGAATATCTGAGAGAACAGGGTATCCAAGCGTTTGTCTTCTGGTATATCTATTCCATTCTCTTCAAAAGGCAATGATCGAAATAAGTCATAGCCATTCTCCTTCAGATTGGAATAAAGCGTTGGTAGATCATGTCTGCAATTTACGATACATAGCTCTTCGCCCGATAGCAAGAGGCTCTTAATCGAATCAAAGACTGCCGGTTCGGTCTTGCCACCTTCAAACACAAAAAGAATCATAGGCCAAATGTACCCCCTCGATACAATTTCTCTAAGTTATGTCCGAAACGCAACTCCTTATCTGTCAAATCACAAATAGCATTGATATTATTATCTTTCAGTATAAAGAAACAATCAGGACGAAGAAGGTCATTCGAGAGTAAGAATGTATCATGGGTAGTCACAAAGACTTGATTTTCGCTCTTGAACAAACGTTCACAGATAGCATACGACAACTCGTGATGGTAAAAAGCATCAAACTCATCAATAAAGACGAATGGAGCATTCACCATCTCTTTCAACCAAAAATATTGCAACTCCAGATTCAGTGTACCTGTTGAAGCAACCAGGAGAAATGGTATCTTAACATCACCAATCATACAGAAGATCGTCTTCTCACCCTGTACAGGCTTTGCAAATGTAAACTTCTGGTGGCTTGTTTCATCTAAAAAAGTGGCAAAATCATCAACATAATTATTATTGATAATATACTCTTCAATGTTGCTGCCTCCCTCTTTTAGTCCTATGAATTCACGATTATCAAGACTTCTGAAAAACAGCATGTTCTCTACAAAAGCACTAAGCTTCAGTAGGGCATGATCCTTTGCCAGAGGAACCGCACCAAGCAGATAGTTCACTATAGAGATATTATTTGCACTACCCTTCAAGTTCTCGATAGCAGCATCTGTCAATACAAAATCATCTGCCAATCGAAGGGTGTCTGTATCCTTATAAAGTAGCTCTTTCCCATTTAACAACAAATTCTCACTTACTAATTCACCTTTCAGTTCCTTTGTTACCTTCGAATAGTTATACGACACAGTGTCCTCGCCAAACTTGAATGTATACTCAAATTCTACAGGCTGCTGATAACCATAAGCCGATGCATAATTCACATAGTAGTCAGGCTTCTTCCATTTGTGGGAAAGATGATTGGCTATATCAAAAATTGCCAAACAGAAATTACTCTTACCTGACCCATTAGGACCGTAAACAATACCATTCTTTACAACTCCATCTTTGATGGCATTCTGATTGAATGAATAACTGCTCGGATGAGATAAGTCCCACTCGATCTTATTTGCGAAACCGCGATAATTCTTAACAGCAAATTTTGTTAACATGATATGATGAGTATGTAATCAATACTATTTTTTGTATTGCAAAGTTACAGAAAAATATTACTACCGTAAAATATTTACGGATAAATCGTGTGACTATTACTAATATTTAACGGTTTAAGAATAGCTGCCATCGTATTATCGTAAGTAGCATGGAAATTTTCCACGGATATAATCACATCAAGGGAATAGTAAGGGACTGACTTGTCAGAAAAAGGAACACGCATTTTTTGCGTGTTCCTTTTTCTTTCCAATTATCCATCAAGTTTTTTGTTAGCTCTTACGCATTTTACTTCTTATCTTGTAATACCATTTTGGTCTGTATCCCAAGCATACTGCATCAATGAAACAGCATAAAGTAAATCCTAATATAGCTCCTAACATATTCGTAGTTTTTTTGATGTTATCGTCCGTTTTTAGACAGAACTTACTGCAACGTAATGCCGAACACAAAATGCACATCTTCTCTATTGGGATTCAATACAAGTTGAGCGAATATCGGCAATGAATATTTATCGGTTATTCTAATATTCCGGGATGCTCTCATCGAAATATTTGTAACGGCAAACCCCGCATTCTTATAGTTACTTGGAGACTCGAAAGGACTGAATCCCAAAGAAAACAACAGAGAGGTGTTTTGAACTTCAAATGGGGCGCTAATTTCTGCGTATGAAGAATACGCATTCACAGTGGCACTATTACTATTGCTCTTTTTATCGTTTCCCCAAAACATGGTATACCACGAAAGGCTCAATGGACATTTCTGAAGAGGTAACTGATACGATATTCCAGCTTCCAGAATATGATCGGTGCAATGATTGTTGAACTGAAAATAATTGTTGTTGCCGTCTTTTCTGCTATTGTATATTCCGGATTCACCACCCCACCAATAATCGGTCAACGAAAGAGTAGCTCTCTTGATGGTGTAAGCAAAGGTAAAGTCAGTCTCTTTGTATCCTTTGCCCGAGATATCTACACTTCCCCACGCCGTGAGCGAAAAGTTGCCGGTGGCTGCACTCAAGGTAGGCTGCACCGACAGCCCCGACTCGTACATGCCACGCCAGACATAAGAACTGACTACATCTGCCTTTGTAGTCAAAGTAACAGGAACCTGCTCCTGAGCTTCACATAATGATGGAATCATAAGTACCAATCCCAGCAGTGTGGCACCGGTTGATTTCATTGTTCTTTCACTAATTTGATTCATCATGTTATATTTTTAAACGATCTATTTATAAGAAGGGACATCACGGTTTATACAACCACTTGTAGCCCTCTTCATCATAAAAGGCAAAAGGCGTTCCACTCCAGATAGAAGTGTACCGGCCCTGTGAAAATAATGCTATAAGCCCCTCACAAAGGCAATAATGCTATTGGAAAATATTTTTGATGACCAATACCCGAAAAACAGATCGTTTCATTTTAGCATGGTATCTTTTTCAAAATGGGAAGATTGGTGTTATCCATATGAATTTGCACCATCCATATAATACAAAAGCAGACGGCCATTGCTGACCGCCTGTAACGTATAAGTATTCTACTGAAGCAGGATGCTAAAAAACGGCATGAATTCTTAAACTCAACACGTTCACAGGTCCTCTGTTTCTATTATATCCAGGATTGATAATGAACTGATATGCTCCCGATAGAAATAAATTATCTTTTAGGGCAAAAGAATAATAAAGTTCTGAAAGATTCTCCAAGCCGTAATTCAAACCGCCATCACCCAATTCGAAACCCTTACCACCGGCCTTTAGATAATCACGGTGCGAAGCAGACAATCCTGAAACGACATGCGCAACCCCAAACGTATCGGCTTTGCGATTCCATTTACTACCATTGCCAGAAACTCCGAGACTCACCGTACGGTCTATTTCGGTAAAGGCCCATGTTTCATTGCGCCCGTCGTTCCATCCGGCTCTGAAAAACACTCCTATAAAGTCATTCATTTCTTGTTCTACATTGACACCAAAACCGTATTTCACTCTACCGGACTTTTCGGTCTCATATAAATTGGGAGAAGAAGGATTCAACTTCAGACTTTCTTCGTAATTTCCCATGTTGGCCCAATTGATAAAGGAAAACAATCTGATAGCTCCTTTTCTTCCCTCTAATGAATAACGGTGAGTGTATTCGATAGAATTGGAACTAGACTTTAGAATGTGCCAATTCATTTCCATTCCATTGGCAACTTTAGGAAGCAACGAAATGCCATAACGTAATGCGTCGTGAGGTCTAATCCACTCTATCACCACACTAGGAGTATAGCCCTTGGTGTTTGCTGCAAAATCCCAAGCGCCATTGTTCATAATTCCCCAACTCATAAATTGAGTTCTTGGATCATGACTATATTGGTTTGCATCAAAAATATCTGACACACAGATCTTACCTATTGTCAAAGCTAGGTATTCGGTAGGAATTGTTCCGCCTAATTTATTGATATCATCGCATTGGTAAGTACGCTGCTTACTCAATGGAATGATTTGGGTGAAATACAATCGTCCCAACTCAAAAGAAGGCGCCGGACTATCTACCCTGTATGCTTCGCCGTTAGTAGATGAACCTACTCCCAAAGAGCTGCTCAATCCTGATCCGCCGGATATTTCGGGACTCATAAAGAAGCCACCCCCATTCCATAATTTGACACCCAAAAAGAGGGTTGTCGTCAGTGAACGTTCTGTTTCTGCTTCAGAGACGAGGCTGTTTGCTCCTGAATAGGTGGCATGAAAAGAGGGCTTATATTGCGATATTACCGTTACTTGCCCGTGCAGGGAAAAGCGTTCGTCTTTCAATGTATCGCCAGACTGCGCATACAATGCGACACTAGAAGTCATGGTGACAAGTGATATATATATATGTAGTAATCTCATGAGAAGATATTTTTTTGTAATCCTATATAATGATAATCCGCATCATATTCTATAGTCATGGTTGTAAATGCGGTGTTTTAAAATTTGTTTCATAAGTTACCGATATAAGTAATAACCTGTCAAAAAGCCTTTCGCTAAAATACTTTCTATTTAATTTGTAACAGAACTCATTCAAATATTCCTGTAGGAAATATTACGGATTATCATAATTTATATTAATAAAAAAGAATTCTCAATATCTAATGAGAATCCCTATTGTTTTTCTTTTTATATGTCTTAATAATTACGGAGATAGCCGTATGTTTTATATGTTTATTTATTTACAGTGCAAATATACTTGTATTTTGTGAATTCACCAAATTTTCTTGTGAGTTTGTTCTTTACACCATCTGTCCTTGCAGTCACTTTACAAATAAACCATAGTATTTCTGTTTGATAATTTTCGCATGGTTAATAATAATTTTAATCAACCAACAATAAGTCAGTTATACACATATGCCATTGTATATAGTATTTGTATAAACTATGAATAAGTGGATGGACTTTGTTATCCTTTGATGTGGTGTTTAACTTTTTTCGGGCATTTTCATCACATACCCTGCTCATCTGGGGCAGCCGTTTAAACCTTTTAAAGGGGGGAATTTTATCTGAAGTGAACACTGAATATTTTTTGTCCAACTTTAAGGGGGCAATTCACAGTCAGGGTGTAGTCTGTGGAATATTGATATCCCAGTGCAAATATATAAACAAATATTATGTCTGTTTAGGCAGAATAAATCATTTTTTGTATCTTTGCAGCCATACTGAAATACTAAAACATAAGGGGCTCGATAAAGGCGTAATATATCGCTTTATTTAATCATATTCTAGAATTTATTCATGCCATATATCAAAACATTAATTATGAAACAAACAGAAAAAAGACTTGAGTATACAAAGACATTTACAGTAAACGAAACCATTACAGCTAAGATGATGGGTTCTGGCGATATGCTTGTGCTGGCTACGCCTGCTATGGTGGCAATGATGGAGAATACCGCTATGAATGCCGTTGCTGAACTTCTGGATGATGGCGAAACAACTGTTGGCAGCATGATAAATACTACGCATGTGCGCCCCTCGGCTATTGGTGCTGAAATCACAGTGACAGCTACGCTGGTAGCAGTTGACGGCCGTAAACTTACATTCGATGTAATGGCAAAGGACGGAGAGAATATGATAGGTCAGGGCGAACATGTAAGATTCGTTGTTGACAAAGAGAGGTTCTTGAAAAAGTTGGGATAGTGGATTTTCTTATTATTATCCGATTTCGTTATAGACAAAATCGGTGATTGTTAGTCTTATACTATAAGAGTAACTCAATTAGGTAATGATATGAAAAAATTTACAACTTATATATTTTTATTGTTTCTCACCTCTATGGCTTTTGCTCAGAGCGGTGTGGAAACTCAAAGGCGATATCTTTCAGGACATGGTTGTGATGATATGGTACAGTGGGACTTCTATTGCACCGGGGGCAGTAATGCCGGGAAGTGGACTAAGATAGGTGTGCCGTCGTGCTGGGAACTGCAGGGATTCGGCACGTATCAGTATGGTATGAAGTTTTATGGCAAGCCTCACCCTGAGGGCATCGCAGACGAGAAGGGTATATATAAGTATGAATTTAATCTTCCTGCAAACTGGACCGGGAAGCAGGTGATGTTGGTATTCGAGGCGGCAATGACTGATGCAGAGGTTACGATCAACGGACGTAAGGCGGGGACTGTACACCAGGGTGGATTCTACAGATTCGCTTATGATGTGTCTGACCGTGTGTTTTTTGGTAATAAGAAGAATCGTCTGGAAGTAACTGTAAGTAAGGAAAGTGCCAACGAACAGGTGAATATGGCAGAGAGAAGGGCTGACTACTGGAACTTTGGGGGTATTATAAGGCCTGTGTTTATGGTGGCTAAGCCTGCTCTGAATATAAGTCGTGTAGCTATCAATGCGGGCATGAATGGACAGTTTGTGGCCGACTGCTATCTGAACCGTGCCGTGGAAGGAGCGAAAGTGAAGACTACAATACAGGATGCTGGGGGTAAGACGGTGGCTGAAAGTGTGACCGACGCACGTGGCAGTGATATGGCCCGGGTGGATCTGGATGTGAAAGCTCCTAAGTTGTGGACTGCCGAGACTCCTAATCTGTATACAGCGGTGTTCGAACTGACTGATAAGGATGGCCGTGTGTTGCATCGTGAGCGTAGCAAGTTCGGTTTCAGAACGATAGAGGTTCGTCCGCACGATGGTGTGTACGTGAATGGTGTGAAGGTGATGTTCAAGGGCGTAAACAGGCATAGTTTCAGACCTGAGAGTGGGCGTACTCTGAGTAAGGCCAAGAATATTGAGGATGTAAATCTTATCAAAAGCATGAATATGAATGCTGTGCGATTGAGCCATTATCCTGCTGATCCTGAATTTCTGGAGGCTTGCGACAGTCTCGGATTGTATGTACTTGACGAACTTAGCGGATGGCATTGGGCTCATGAGACTATCGTGGGACAGAAGTTGGTCGAGGAGATGGTGACCCGTGACGTGAATCATCCGTCTATCGTATTTTGGGATAATGGTAACGAGGGTGGCTTCAATTATGAACTGGAGCCTGAATTTGCAAAATGGGATATACAGAAACGTACCGTGATTTACCCTTGGGAAAACCGTAACGGACTGGAGACAAAGCATTACCGCTCGTATGGTGAGACAGAGGAGTATATGCGTGAACCTGAGATATTTATGCCTACAGAGTTTTTGCATGGACTATACGACGGAGGGCATGGTGCCGGGTTGGCTGACTACTGGAAGATGATGCGTAGCAATCCCCGTTGTGCCGGTGGTTTCTTATGGGACTTTGCCGATGAGGGTGTGAAACGTGTGGATATGGGTGGCGTGATAGACAATGTCGGTAATTATGCTGCTGATGGTATCGTTGGCCCGCATCATGAGAAAGAGGGTAGTTATTATACCATAAAGGAGGTTTGGAGTCCGTTGGTTGTAGATTGTCAACAAATGGGTACAGACAGCAAAGGTAATATCACCATCCCTGTAGAAAACAGATATGACTTTTTGAATCTCAATACTTGCAAGTTGTCTTATCGTTATCTCAGTATGCCTAAGATGGGTGATGATAAGATTATTACTATAAAGGAGGATGCTCTGAAGACAATCGATGTGGCTCCCGGTAAGAGTGGTGTTATCACAATACCTGCAGCAGGCGTAGGATATGATGTGTTGCAGATATCTGCAGCAGACAAGTGGGGTAATGAGATATTCACATGGAGCATTCGCAATCAGAAAGGTTGTGCTGATGCTATTTGCATGCAGCAATCAAAGAGTAAGGCTAAATACACTGAAAATAAGGACCTTCTTAATGTGGAGGTTGGCGGCCGCACTTACAGTTTCTCTAAGAGCAACGGCGAAATAAAAGGAGTGAAGATAGGCGATAGAAATATATCGCTTGCAGATGGACCCCGGTTTATTGCTGCACGTAGGGCTGACCGTTCTTTCGACCAGTTCTATAATCATGATGACAAGGAAGCTGAAAGTAAGAAGACACAGTATACGCTTTATAAAGACCAGGGTACATTCGATAAGTTTGATGTTAGCGATAAGGATGGCATGCCGGTGCTAACGGCTAAATATAAGACGGGAAGTCTTGACAGTGTCTGCTGGACGTTTAATGATAAAGGTGATGTGAAGGTATGCGCTGCATACAACTTTGGTGGCGTAGTAGACCTGATGGGAGTGATGTTCGACTATCCTGAGAGTAAGGTGAAAAGTAAGAGTTGGGTAGGGGATGGACCATACCGTGTATGGCAGAACCGCCTGCAGGGGCCGCAATATGGATACTGGCACAACGAATATAATGATCCGATACCGGGTGAGAGTTTTACTTACCCTGAATTCAAGGGTTACTTTGCTGATGTGGATTGGATGCAAATTACAACCACAGAAGGTAAGATAAACATTAAGAATTTGTATCCTGATAAAAATTATATAGGTGTGTATCAACCGCGTGACGGTAGAGACCATATCTTATATACTTTGCCTGAGAGCGGCATAAGCGTATTGAGAGTGATTCCGGCTGTACGCAATAAGGTGAACTGTACCGATCTAAACGGTCCCTCGGCTCAACCATATTGGGCCGGTGGAAACTATAAAGCAGACTTTATATTAAGATTTGAGTGATGCGGAAAAGTCTTGTAAGCATATTGATTATACTTTGTGCTGCAGCAGGTATTGCAGTGCATGCAGATGATACACGTCCATGGACATTTTGGTACTGGATGTATGGGGCTGTATCAAAGGTCGGTATAAAGGAAGACTTGCAGGCCATGAAGAATGTTGGTCTGGGCGGAGCATATCTCATGCCGATACGTGGGGCGCAGGAGCATCCCGAGTATGGAGGTAAGGCACAGCAACTGACTGACAATTTCTGGGATATGACTGATTATACCTTGCATGAGGCAGACAGTCTGGGACTGCAACTCGGCATTCATGTCAGTGACGGTTTCGCATTGGCAGGTGGACCGTGGATTAAACCTGAAGAATCAATGCAAAAGGTAGTATATACAGATACCGTAGTATGTAGGCACAAAAATATTATTGTACATCGGCCACAGGTTTATGATGGATATTATGAGGATATTGCCTGTTATGCGCTGCCTGTAAGAGAACAGACAATTGATGGTATTAAGCCTTCTGTATCATTTTCAGGCGAAGTGACGCGTGATGAAAGCGGTACCTATAAATCGTCAAAACCTTGTTGGATAAAGTATGACTACAGCAATACTATTTGTTGCCGTAATATAGAAGTTGTCTCACCGGGAAATAATATACAGTCGCAGCGGTTAACTGTCTTGGCAAGCGATGATGACATACATTATAGGGTGATTGAAAACATGGAGCCTCCACGTCAGGGATGGCAGAACACAGGATATAACACAACATTTGCCATACCACCTACAAAGGCAAGATATTTCAGATTTGACTGGACTCCTGTTGGTACAGAACCCGGTAGTGAGGATCTGGATGCGGCAAAATGGAAACCTAATCTTAAGATAAAGGATATCATATTACGAAGTACACCACGTTTAGCCCAATGGGAAGGTAAGGCCGGATATGTATGGCGTGTGGCAAAAGGTACGACAGCAGAGCAGGTGAGCGATGCCAACTGTTACAGAATGGCCGACATCATCAGACTGGATATGAAAGGCGATACGGTGCTTACAAAATTGCCTAAAGGTAAATGGCGGATATTGAGAATGGGGCATACATCTACCGGACAGACCAATGCAACTGCCGGTGGTGGTAAAGGACTGGAATGTGATAAATTCTCTGTCGAAGCTGTAAATAAACAGATAGACGGATGGTTTGATAAGTTTATGAAACGACCAGACTCGCATGTAATAAAGTTTATGCATGTGGACAGTTGGGAATGCGGCTCACAGAACTGGAGCAGAAACTTTGCTGCTGAATTTAGCCGTCGCCGTGGGTATGATCTTATACCCTATCTGCCTGTAATGGCAGGCATACCTATCGAGAGTGCCGCAAAGAGCGAGAGAGTATTGAGAGATGTTCGCAACACAATAAATGATCTTATCAATGATGTGTTTTTCGCAACGGTAAAGGTGCGTGCAGACAGATATGGCTGTAGGTTGTCTTCAGAGAGTGTGGCTCCAACGATGGTGAGCGACGGGATAGAACATTACAAGTATGCCGATCTGCCTATGGGCGAATATTGGCTTAACAGTCCTACTCACGACAAGCCCAATGATATGTTGGATGCGGTAAGTGGAGCCCATATATATGGCAAGAACATCATTCAGGCAGAAGGGTTTACTGAGGTAAGAGGTGTCTGGAATGAGACTCCAGCACTGATTAAACCGTTACTTGACCGTAACTTCTGTCTTGGGATGAACAAATTGTTCTTTCACGTAAACACACATAATCCCTGGACCGACAGACGACCGGGCATGACTCTGGATGGTATCGGACTATTCTTTCAGCGCGACCAGACATGGTTCAGAGAGGCTTCTGCATTAGTAGACTATGTTACAAGATGCCAGACATTATTACAATACGGCAATCCTGTTGCAGATATAGCAGTGTTTACCGGTGAGGAAATGCCTAGAAGGGCTGTGCTGCCCGAACGTATGGTAAATATGCTGCCCGGTATATATGGAGCAAAGTGTGTTGATGCCGAGAACAAAAGAATGAAAAATACAGGAGAACCAATGGAAGAAAGTCCTGTAGGGGTAACTCACTCGGCAAACATCGTGGATACAAAAGACTGGATAAATCCTTTGCAAGGATATGCATATGACTCGTTTAATAAAGATGCTCTGTTAAGAATAGCAAAGGTGGAGAATGGATGTATCGTATTACCCGGTGGCGCAAGATATCATGTATTGATGATACCTACAGCCAGACCGATGAACCCTGATAACCTGGAACTATCGCCTGAGGTGGCTGCAAAGATAGAAGATTTCAGAAAGGCCGGAGTTATAATACCACATCTTCCATATATGGATAGCGATTTCTCAAAGCTCGGTTTATCACGTGATGTCGTTTTGCCTCAAGGGATAGCATATACACATCGTACGGGTGATGACAAAGATATCTATTTCGTAGCTAATCAGAAAGATTCTGCAATGGTGTTTACTGCATCATTCCGTCAGACAGGACGTATACCGTATATATATGATGCTGTGACGGGAGAGTCGTATAAAACATCTTTATGGAGAGACGTAAATGGACGGACAGAAGTGAAAGTATCTATTCCTGAGCATGGTTCTCTTTTCGTAATATTTCCTGTAACGGAGGTAACAGAAATGAAAGAAGAATGTATAGCAGACAAGAGTATCAAACTCGGTAAACTGCCTTGGAAAGTGAAATTTGAAGAAAATGGATTGATCGTGAATACCGATACTCTGTTTGACTGGAGCGGGCAAGACGATAATAGAATAAAATACTATAGCGGACATGTACTATATACTACTACATTAGATTATAACGGTCTGCTGTCAGGCAGAAAATGGTTGTGTTTTGATAAAGTATGGGATGTAGTACATGTATGGATAAATGGTAAGGACTGTGGGATAGCATGGACCTATCCATATCAGGTGGATATCACAAAGGCTCTGAGAAAGGGGCATAATGACATAAAAATCGAGGTAGTTAATACTTGGGCTAATGCTCTGCGTGGCGCGGATATGGGTAATCCTCCATATAAAGGTATCTGGACTAACGCAAAATACAGGATGAAAGGCGACGCCTTGTTGCCTGCCGGAATAATGGGTATAAAGATAAAACAATAATATGATGAAACGAATGAATGCAATGCTTGCCATCGCTGTTATGGTTGGTATCAGTGCCAATGCTGAAGTGAAGTTGCCTGCTTTCTTTAGCAATAATATGGTGATGCAACAGCAGACGGAATGTAATCTGTGGGGAACAGCAGATGCCAATCATCAGGTAAGGATCGTTACAGGATGGGATAAGAAGACATATAAGGTATCGGCCGATAATAAAGGTGCATGGAAGTTGCAGGTGCAGACACCGAAGGCAGGAGGCCCATATACCATAACATTTGATGATGGAAAAGAAAAACGTCTGGATAATATACTTATCGGCGAACTGTGGTTGTGCAGTGGACAGAGCAATATGGAAATGCCTATGAAAGGATTTAAAAACCAACCGGTAGAGGGCGCTAATGATGCTTGTCTTGATAGTAAGAACGATAATATAAGACTGTTTACGGTAAAACGTAATTCTACGATAGAGCCACAATATGATGTGGAAGGAACGTGGGAAAAAGCTTGTCCGGAAACAGTAAGAGAGTTTAGTGCAACAGCCTATTACTTTGGAAAAATGCTGAACAAGAACCTTAATGTACCCGTTGGATTGATCGTATCGGCCTGGGGCGGCAGTGCTTGCGAGGCCTGGATGAAAGCAGACTGGTTGAAAGCGTTCCCATCGGCAAAGATACCACAGAGTCAGGATGATATAAATAAATCGAAAAACCGTACACCGACAGGTCTCTATAATGCAATGCTGCATCCACTCATCGGTATGACGATACGGGGTGTGATATGGTATCAGGGAGAGGACAACTGGAACAGGGCTTCAACTTATGCTGATATGTTTACTAAAATGGTAAACGGTTGGCGTGAGGAATGGAAACAGGGAGATTTCCCATTCTATTATTGTCAGATAGCTCCGTACGATTATGGAATTATAACATCGGCAGGACAAGACACCATCAATTCTGCTTTCTTGCGTGAGCAGCAGTCAAGAGCCGAACTGCGACTGAAGAATAGTGGTATGGTTGTTCTTATGGATGCCGGACTGGAGAAAGGTATACACCCGATGAAAAAACAGGTAGCCGGAGAGCGCCTTGCCCGTCTGGCTCTGGTAAAGACATATGGCATTAATGGCATAACGGCAGAAAGTCCTTACTATAAAAATATTGAGATACATAACGATACGGTGACTGTACTTTTTGAAAGAGCCGATATGTGGATTAACTGCCATGGCAGTTTTGAATCAAAGAACTTTGAGGTAGCAGGCGCAGATAAGAAATTCTATCCGGCCAAGGCATGGATATATCGCAGTAAGATGATGGTTAAAAGTGATAAGGTTAAAAATCCTATCGCTGTAAGGTATGCATTCAAGAACTATGCCGATGGTGATGTGTTCTGTGAAGACTTGCCATTATCAAGTTTTCGTTCTGATGATTGGAATAAGTAGAATATTATGAAGAAGATAATAATAGCATTGATTTCGTTTATTGCATTAACAGTAAATGCACAGATAGAAACATCTATAGCAGGTATGTTTCCTATAAATAATACCGGTAGACTTGTATACAATTTCAATTCTGAATGGCGTTTCCATTTAGGGGATATGGCCGGAGCAGAGAAGACAAGTCTTGATGATAGTAGTTGGGATGTTGTTTCAACACCACATTGTGTGAAGCTAGAACCGGCAGAAGCCAGTGGTGGTAGAAACTATCAGGGAATAGCATGGTATCGTAAACACTTTATTTTGCCAAAAGAGACTGCCGGTAAGGATGTAGAGATATATTTCGAGGCCATAATGGGTAAACAGAAAATCTACGTTAATGGCAAACTTGCCATTGAACACTTTGGTGGCTATCTGCCTGTTATTGTGCATCTTGATAAATATGGGGTTAAGGCCGGTGATAAATGCATGATAGCAGTAATGGCCGATAACAGTGATGATAAGAACTATCCTCCCGGTAAGCCACAGTATTCTCTTGATTTCTCATATCATGGTGGAATCTATAGGGATGTATGGATGATAGCAAAGTCAAAGGTTTCTATAACGGAGGCCCAAGATGAGAATAAAGTAGCCGGAGGTGGACTGTTTGTTCATTATGCCAATATAACAAGAAAAGGTGCAGATGTATTTGTTAACACGGAAGTTAGAAATAATGAACGAGTAGCAAAGAATGTGGTTGTTGACAATGTATTAATGACTGCTACAAATAAGGTAGCAGGTAAGGCATCTTCCAAACTACTACTCAATCCGGGTGAAGCTAAAACATTTATTCAGAAAATACATGTTAGTAAACCAAACCTATGGTCGCCCGAAACGCCTTACTTGTATAACTTGACTTCTAAAGTTAAAGATGGTAAGACTATAGTGGATGGAGGAAAGACAAAGATCGGTATTCGTTCGTTTGAGTTCAGAGGAAAAGATGGATTCTGGTTGAATGGCGAGAAATATCATCAGTTGATTGGTGCTAATCGTCATCAAGATTTTGCGTATGTTGGTAATGCGTTGCCTAACAGTCAACAGTGGCGTGATGTACGCCGACTGAAAAATGCCGGTTTTAATATAATACGTACAGCTCACTATCCTCAGGATCCCGCATTTATGGACGCCTGTGATGAACTTGGAATGTTTATAATCGTAGCTACCCCAGGTTGGCAGTTTTGGAACAAAGACCCACAATTCGCAGAGCGTGTTCAGCAGAACACCCGTAATATAATACGTAGAGACCGCAACCATCCGTGTGTGCTTATGTGGGAACCTATACTTAATGAGACACATTATCCTGAAGATTTCTCACTAAAGGCATTGCAGATAACAAAAGATGAATATCCTTATCCATATAGACCGGTAGCTGCTGCAGATGTGGCATCTGCAGGAGTTAAAGACAATTATGACTTGGTATACGGGTGGCCCGGTGACGATGAGAAGACTGATAAACCCAAACAATGCATATTCACTAGAGAATTTGGCGAATATGTGGATGATTGGTATGCACATAACGCTATAAACAGAGCCAGCAGAAGCTGGGGTGAACGTGCTCAACTGGTCCAGGCATTGTCGTTAGCCAATACCTGCGATGGAATGTTCCGCACCAACGGACAGTTTATTGGAGGTTGCCTGTGGCATCCATTCGATCACCAGCGAGGCTACCATCCCGATCCATATTGGGGAGGCATTTACGATGCTTTCCGTCAGACGAAGTATGCATATTATATGTTCCGCAGTCAATCACCTGCATCGTATAGCAATCCATCTGTTGAAAGTGGACCGATGGTATATATAGCCCATGAAATGACTCCATTTTCAGAGCCGGATGTAGTGGTATTCAGCAACTGTGACTCAGTAAGACTGTCTATCTATGATGGTGCAAAATCATGGACGCTGCCGGTGGTGCACGCTAATGGACATATGCCCAACCAACCGGTAATATTTAAGAATGTGTGGGATTTCTTCGAGTCACGCGACTACAGTTATGTAAAAAAGAACTGGCAGAAGGTTAATATGGTGGCAGAAGGAATCATAGATGGTAAGGTAGTGTGCAAAATGAAAAAAATGCCGTCACGGCGTAGCACCAAACTACGTCTTTACGCAGATACAGAAGGCAAGTCGTTGGTAGCCGATGGTTCTGACTTCGTTGTTGTTGTGGCCGAAGTGACAGATGATAGTGGTAATGTGCGAAGACTGGCTAAAGAGAATGTACGTTTTACAGTTGAGGGTGAGGGTGAAATTATAGGCGACAGCACCATTAATGCTAATCCAAGAGCTGTAGAGTGGGGATCTGCTCCCGTCTTGATTCGTTCAACCCGTAAAGCCGGCAAGATAAAAATAAAAGCCGAGGTAGAATTTCAGGGCGTACATGCACCTTCGTCTGCCGAGTTAGAAATAGAAAGTGTTCCGTCTGATATTCCTTTCTGTTATTTGGAACAGAATATCACAGGATCGAAATCGAATAAAACTTCTGAGACAGAAACTTTACAAGATAAAAAAATATACAGGAAGACTGTCCTTACTGAAGAGCAGAAAGCAAAATTACTTAAAGAAGTGGAACAGCAACAGGCTGACTTTGGAATAAAATAAGATTCTGAATGTATATTTTCTCTCAATTTAATTCGGTTCTTTTCGCTATTTTATGTAAGTTTGCAATCGAAATCTATTAACAAATGAGAAGATACCATACGCAACTACTGCTAATACTATTATTGGCAATAACTATGCAGTCTGCTGCAACCGGTTCCGACTATTCAAATATGATAGTGGAGCATTACGGCGAAGACAGAGGTCTGCCTAACAATATCGTAAACTGTTCTTTGAAGAGCCGTGATGGATTTCTGTGGTTTGGTACATGGTATGGTTTAAGTCGTTTTGATGGAACTAAATTTTATACATATAATAAAGCAATATTCCGTAATTCAAATCAGCCGCCACGTAAGATAGAGAGCATGGTGGAAGATGCAAACGGTAATATATGGATAAAGACACTTGACTGGAAATTATACATATTCTATAAAGGAACTGAAATATTTCGTTCTGTATATGATGAGATAAAACCGTACTCACATAACATACAGGTAATAAAGATACAGCGCACGGCTGATGGGAGTGTGATGCTTCTTACGAAAGATAAGGAATTGTTACTTGGATATACGGATAAAGTAGGCAGTATTAAAATACATCGACTAATAAAACCGAATGGTTCTGTTAATCCATTCAGTCTTCAACTTCAAAAAAACATTATATCAGAAACTCGCAACTATATTAGTTGGGAGGGGATGGATTATACAATAAAAACCATAAGAAAAGCATCTGCGGCAATACTGCTTAATTCGTTAAAAGCAGAGAACTTTACTTGTGCATATCAACGTGGGAAATATGAACTATATGCCGGTTGCGAAGACGGTAAAGTCTATCTTATAGATGCATTGCATGGTAAAGTAAAACAATTATTCTCTGCCAAAAAAGAAATAACGAATATTGTAGCTGTATCTCCAACTGACATATATATAACAGTGGCAGGTAAGAGCTCTTATCGTAATGGGAGACTTATAAATCTTTCGTTAAGTACCAATATATCAGCTTCATATGTAGATAGATATGGTAAGTTGTGGTTCTGCGATGACGATAGGGCGGCTGTATGTTACGACCCTATACATGACTCTTCTACAAGATATCCTTTTACTCTGTTTGGTAAGATATGCGAACCTCAAATACAAGATGCAGGTAGTCATGGACTATTTTTTCTTTCGCCTGCAGGTGAGGCTTTCTATTTTGATCGTATAGATAGGAGTATGCATTCGATAGCACAGATGCCACAAATAGTTGATGATGCACCAAATCAAAGATTCTTTAACCTCTATATGGATAAAGAAGGATTGCTCTGGCTATCTTCTACCAACTGTGGCGTGTATAAATTTAATTTTCCTCTGCAACAGTTTCATATGATAAAGTTGCCGTCTAATCCTTTGGAGTCAGATAAAAATAAAGGTGTACGCTCAATTTATCAGATGAAGAATGGTGATATCTGGGTAGGTACAAGAAGTAAGGACCTTTACGTGTTTGACATAAATGGACATCTAAAGAAGACGTACTCTTACAGTAAATACCATATAGGTAGTGTATACTATATAATGATGGATAGAAAAAACAATCTATGGCTATCAACAAAAGGTGATGGTCTGGTTAAGGCTGTTACTGATAAATCATTGCCGGATGGTTTCAGATTTATCCATTATAAGCACGATGCAAAAGATGTGAAGTCGATAAGCGGTAATAATGTGTACATGACATATATGGATGATTACAGTCGTATCTGGGTATGCACATTAGATGGTGGCCTTAACCTTATATCAGAAAATGGAGATAATATTGAATTTAAAAATAAATACAATGGATTCTTTCATTATCCACAGTATGGTCAATACATGGAAGCCCGAAATATGGTGGAAGACCGTAGTGGACGTATCTGGGTAGGAACGATAGACGGACTGATGAGCTTTGAAAGCAAATTTACGAATGTGCATAATATAAGGTTTGAGACTTACCACAGGAAGAACCTTTCTTCTTTTGCTAACAATGATGTCTATGCTTTGTATAAGGATAATGCCTCAAATATATGGATGTGCGCATTTGGTGGCGGAATAAATAGATTAGACAGTTATGATAGAGACAACCACATACCTTCGTTCTCTTCATTGGGCGCAAAAGAGGGAATGCAGAGTAATGTTGTTGTCTCAATGGTATCTGATAGTCATAATCGTTTATGGTTCGGTTCTGATAAAGGATTATCGTGCTATAATCCTAAGACAGACAGGGTGCGCAACTTCGACAAGTATGATGGATTCCCTGATGTGACAATGGAAGAAACAGCGTCTCTTTATAATAGGAATGGAACCATATGGATGGGGTGTAAACAAGGCATACTGGTCTTTAATCCATACAGTCTTAAAACATCCGGACTTACTTACAAGACATATATAGTGGATTGTGAAGTTAACAATAGAAATATACGCAGTTATACTGATAATCCGATAATAGACAAAGACATTGCCTATACAGATAAGATCGTATTGAGTCATAACCAGAATATGTTTACTATTGAGTTTGCCGCTCTTAATTTTAATAATCAGAACCGTATCTCATATAGGTATCGCTTGAAAGGTTATGATCGTGACTGGCACTATAATGGGAATAACCGTATAGCATCTTATACAAATGTACCTTCTGGTGAATATACATTTGAAGTAGAGACTATGGATGGGGCAAATCCTGAATTGAAATCTGGCTGCTCACTTCAAGTAGTAATACTTTCACCATGGTGGGCCAGTTGGTGGGCATATATCATTTATTCCATCCTATCATTAGGACTGATATATGGTTCTATACGTTTATCTCTATATATGATAAAGATGCGTAATGATGTCTATATTGGTCATCGCCTTGCAGAACTAAAAATACGATTTTTTACTAATATATCACATGAATTGCGTACACCTCTTACACTTATACAAGGATCAATTCAAGAACTGAAAGAAAGAGAAAAACTATCTGATAAAGGTAAATCGTATGTGTCATTGATGGAGAAAAATTCTACACAGATGATACAATTGGTAAATCAGATTCTCGACTTTCGGAAAATACAGAATGGTAAAATGCGTCTTCATGTCTCGTCGGTAAGTATGCACGGTATGATGGAAGCTTTTATGGAAGAATTCAGAGTGCTTGCAGACGAACATAATATAAAATTTACTCTGGAAATGCCTGATGGTGATATAATGGTTTGGGCAGATGAAGAGCGTTTGGAGATAGTTGTACGTAATATATTAGCAAATGCTTTCAAATTTACACCGCAGGATGGTATCATAACGCTTACTGTCGAATCGGAGCGTGAAGGACTTTGCCGGATAACAATAGAAAATAGCGGTAGCCATATCCCTGAAAATAAGTTATTTGAGATATTTGAACGTTTTTCTCAAGCTGATAATAATGAGAATGCAAAATATCAGGGCACAGGTATAGGACTGGCGGTATCAAAAGAAATAATGCACCTGCATCACGGTCATATATATGCTGAGAATTCATCAGATTCAAGTGTGCGTTTTGTAGTAGAAGTACCAGTAGAAAAAGAGAAGTTCACGGGTGAAGAAGTTGACTTCTATATATCAGGAAACGAAATGTCGAAGGCTGCAGACGATACTTTAGAAAGAGGCCCCGAACTATTAGAACAGACCAGTAACAATGAAAAAGAACTTCCGGCAATACTTCTGGTAGATGACAATCATGACTTGTGCGATATGTTAAAGTTGCAACTGGAAGGTGAATATAAAGTGCATGTAGCATATGACGGAAAAGAAGGTCTGCTAAAAGTGAATAAGTATCATCCAGATATAGTTATAACAGACCAGATGATGCCTAATATGGATGGACTGGAACTGTTACACTGCATACGTACAGATTTTCAGATATCACATATTCCTGTTATCATATTAACAGCTAAAGGTGATGATGAATCAAAAACGAAGGCAATAAGCATGGGCGCAAATGCCTATATCACCAAACCATTCAGTAAAGATTATCTTTTGGCAAGTATTACACAATTGCTCAAAGAGCGTCGCGCTTTCCGTGATACAATGCTAGCCAATGGTAATGTGGCAAGTGATGAATACAGTAAATATCTGGAACAAAAAGATGTAAAGTTTATTAAAGAGATACATCAGGTAATAGAAGATAATATAGACAATAGTGACTTCAATATAGATCTAATATCATCTACGATAGGACTGAGTCGCTCTGCTTTCTTTAAGAAAGTAAAGAGTCTGACAGGGTATGCCCCCGTAGACCTTATAAAAGAATATCGTATAAACAAATCATTAGAGCTTATGCGAACTACGGATTTCAGTATTACAGAGATTGCATTTAAGTCCGGATTCAAGGACAGTGGATACTTTGGAAAATGTTTTCGTAAGCGTTTTGGAAAGTCGCCAAGAGAATATATTAGCGAAATTAGAAAATAATTATAATATAATTGATTACAACAATTGTTAAAGTACGTCTTACATCATAATTGGTTAACCAAATGCAAGATATGGGAATGGGTAGACTCACTTTAACAACAAGATTTTTATACATTTTACTACTATTGTCTTTGCCATTACAAATGACATATGCAAAAGATGGCAATCAGCGATATAAGATAGCTGCTTGTGACTGGATGATGCTTAAAAGGCAAAAGATTGGCGAATTCCAACTCGCAAAGCAGATTGGCGCCGATGGTATTGAAATGGATATGGGAGGACTGGGAAAACGTGATACTTTTGATAATAAGTTACATCAGGTCTATTTTCAGAAACAGTTCAGACATACTGCAGATTCTCTAGGCGTGGAAGTGCCGTCTGTAGCAATGTCAGGCTTTTTCGCTCAGTCGTTTATTTCGAAAAATAATTATAAGGTTCTAATAGAAGATTGTTTAAACACTATGCGGATTATGGGTGCCAGAGTGGCATTCCTTCCGCTAGGTGGATGTGGAAATGGATGGCATAAAGATGGATCAGAACGTGCAGAATTGTTGCACCGTTTGCATGAAGTCGGTGAAATGGCAAAAGCTGATAATGTGGTTATAGGCATACGCACAGCACTTGATGCCAAAGAAGATGTCAAATTGCTAGATGAGATAAATTCGGATGGAATAAAAATATACTATAATTTCCAGGATGCTACAGATAACAAACGTGATGTGTGCAAAGAATTGAAAATATTAGGAAAAGAAAGAATATGTCAGATACATTCTAGCAACACAGACAGTGTTACATTGGATAAAGATAATAGAATAGACTTACAGAAAGTAAAGAAAACGTTGGATAAAATAGGATGGAGTGGATGGCTCGTGATTGAGCGTTCGCGTGATGCCTCAAGAGTGAAAGATGTAAAGTATAACTATGGAACAAACGTTAGATTCTTGAAACAAATATTTAAAAACGGGAATAAATAATTAATTAATATCAAGTTAAACTTAAAACGTAAAATTATGAAAAGAAATCGTTTCTTTACGTGCGGTAGAATCTTTGTGCTAGCCATTATGGCCTTAAGTGCATTATTCATATCTTCATGTGCGGAAGATGGCTTTGATGACGAATCGTTTACTTCGGATGTAACAGATAGTACGCTGGTATCACCTAGCGCGGATAATATTAAGGTTACACCTAGTACAGATGGTTCAACATTTACCATTTCATGGCCTGTTGTTTATGGCGCTGGTGGATATGCTGTCAGTGTTTTAAATGTTAATGACACCAACAACCCTGTAGCTGTTGATAGTGTCAATAATAAAACTATTGATGGATGCTCTGTAACTGTTAAAAGGGAAGAGGATACGAATTATAAAATATCTGTAAAAACATTAGGAAATAATGTCTATAATAATAAAGACGCAAAGACTTCAACAGAAAAGTCTTATTCTACGTTTACAGCTACTTATATGTCTATCCCTGATGGTGCTAACCTGAATGAATTCTTCGCATCAAATCCCTTGCCGGCTGATTCAATAGGCAAGACTCTTAACTACGATCTAGTGGCAGGCGGAACATACACCTTATCTGATGCCATAGATTTCGGAGCAAATACGGTAACGTTGCGTAGTACAACAAAGGCGGAAAATGCGCATGTTAATTTTACAGGCATTGCCTCTGGCTTCAATACTTCGGCAGGGTTGGTCTTAAAGTATATCAACTTTGACTGTAATGCTTCTCAAGCAGGATTTATACAGATGAGTGCAAAACCTGTTACTACTCCGGTAGTAGTTTCTGCATTTGGAGCAAATTACAACTTCTACTTTATTAACGATCCAATAAGTGTAATAGGATGCAAAGTGGATGGTCTTAACTCTTTCTTCTTTTGGGATAATAAAGTGGCTGTTTGCAGTCCTACAACTCTGTTAGTGAAAAACAGTCTTGTACACTGTACCTCTTCTGATGCAATTAACCTTAAGAATGGGGCTTATATATGGACAAATAAGGGTGGTGGTTTTGTAAAAGATCTTACCATAAATAATTCTACATTCTATAATACAGGAGTTGTAGAACCTAAATACTTTATTCAGTATGGAGGTTTTGGAATTGCTCAGATACCAACCTATTGGGTTAATAACTCTATTAATTTTGACCATGACACCTTCTATAATATCTGTCCTAATGGTCAATGGGGTAACTATAATGGAATTGCAGGGAAATCTACTTCGTTCTGGAATATGACAAATAGTATATTCTATAATTGTAGTACATCTGGTGTAGCACGCAGATTCTTGGTAGGAAAATCCAAACAGCCTACAGCAAAATTTGATAATAACACATACATGAAACCAGACGGAACGTACGATAATCCTGCTGGGTTTGACGATTCCGGTACAGACATAAAGGAGAACCCCGGGTTCAAGGATGCTGCTAATGGTGACTTTACGATAAGCGGATCAAAACAGGCTACTCTTGGCACAGGTGATCCACGTTGGTTGCCAACGAAATAATTAATAATCTAATTAACAGAAAAGATTATGAAAAGAAAATACATTATAAGCATAGGACTTAGTCTGATGTTGGCAATGACTTCAGCACCGGCTATGGCGCAAAATCAGAATATTAAGGGACAGGTATTAGACGAGAACGGAGATCCTATAATAGGTGCCACTATATCTGTGCCAGGAACGAAATCAAAGGGTACTATCACTGACCTTAATGGTAATTATACAATATCAGTTTCTAAAGATGCCAAGGTTACGATTACTTATGTGGGATATCTTTCACAGACAGTAAAGCCTGGTGGCAAGATACAACTAAAGGAAGATTCTCAGAATCTTAATGAAGTCGTTGTAGTTGGTTACGGCTCGCAGAAGAAGGCTCATCTTACTGGTTCGGTAGCTACTGTACCGGTAGACGAGATACAAGACCTCTCTAATGGCGGTTTGGCTTCATCACTTAGCGGACTTGTAAATGGTCTTAGCGTAAGTGGCGGTAGTGCTCGTCCTGGTGAGAATGCTCAGATATATATACGTGACACAAACTCATTGTCAGATGTCGGCAGTACAGCTCAGCAACCTCTGTTCGTAATAGACGGATATATATATCCTAACGATGTGAAAGTAGGTAATGCTTCTCAAAACTTGGGTGCAGAGGCCTTCAATAACCTAGACCCTTCACAGGTAGAAAGCATCAGCGTATTAAAGGATGCCTCTGCTGCTGTGTATGGTGCACGAGCTGCCAACGGTGTAATCTTGGTTACAACCAAAAAGGGAAAGATGGGATTTCCACAGGTTTCTTATAGTGGCACATTCGGCTTTACTGACGAGATAGCACGCCCTAAGATGCTGAATTCATATAACTACGGACGCCTTTATAATGAGATAGCTGCTGCAGACCCTACTAATACTACACTGAATCAGAAGACAGCCTTATTCCAGGCCGACGAACTAGAGGCAATGAAGGGGCTTAACTACAACTTGCTTGATAAGTACTGGACAACCGGTTCGACAATGAAGCACAGTGTAAATGTAAGCGGTGGAACAGAAAACGTAAATTATTTCGCAGGTTTATCATACTTCGATCAAGATGGTAATCTTGGAAAACTAGATTATAATCGTTGGAACTATCGTGCCGGTGTAGATGTCAAGATCAGTAAATGGCTGTCTGCCAACCTTACTGTATCAGGCGATTATGGTAAGAAAAATAAACCATTGGTAAAAGTAGGTGGAACAAATAGTGAGAAAGACTATAACCTGTTGCTTACACGTCCTTACTATATGCCTGAGAGTGTAGGAGACTACCCAATAGTAGCTTACGGAGTAAGCAATACACAGAAAAATCAAAATCAGCAATACGCATTTGATGTATTACAGAATAATGGAGATTTCAGCAAAAACATGAATTCTAATCTAACAATCAATGGTAGTGTTGGTTATGATTTCGGTTGGAGCAAGATTCTTAAGGGACTGAAGTTGAACTTTGCATATTCTAAAAGCATTAACGATGATAAGACCAATGAATATGGTTCTTCTTTCACTCTGTATAGTATGACCAAACGTTTTGGTAGTGGAAACCATCTATATACTCCCACAGCGGGAGAGTCTTACGACGATTATGTATATGCCGGTAATTTTAACGCATTACAGTTGGATAATGGCAATTACTTGTCTAGAACAATGACCCGTACCGACAATTATCAGATGAACTTCACTGCATCATATGCTCGCGATTTCGGTGCACATCATGTATCAGCACTTTTCTCTATAGAGAAGTCGGAAACAGAAAGTGAATATGAGGTAGGAAGTGGCTCAGATCCATATGAGTTTACTACATATCAGTCTAACTCTATACAAGGAGACAAAACCACAACATTTACACGTAGCGAATCTGGTGCATTGTCTTATATCGGACGTGTAAACTATTCGTATGCCGACAAGTATCTATTAGAATTCCTTGTTCGTTCGGATGCATCAACAAAGTTTGCTCCTGAGCACAGATGGGGAACATTCCCTGCTGCAAGTGCCGGATGGATAGTATCAGAAGAGCCATGGTTTAAGAAGTCTGTAAAATGGATGGATTTTTTGAAGGTTCGTTCTTCTTTTGGTCTTACTGGGCGTGACAATACAGCTCCATGGCAGTGGATGCAGGTTTATGCGCTCGATTCAAATAAAGGAAATGTTTTTGGAGAGGGTATAGGCAATGCTTCGGGAACTCGTATCACAATAAACAAGTCAAACTCAGCCGTAAACCGCGATGTACATTGGGATAAAGACTATAAGTTTAATATCGGACTTGATGCTTCTTTCATAGACAGACGTTTGTCTTTAACATTTGACGCATATCACGAATGGAATCGCCAAATGCTTATGAACATAGCTCAGACCGTTCCTTCTACTGTTGGTACACCATCTGCTGCCGTAAACTTGGGTGAGATGGACAACTGGGGATACGAACTCAGTATGACATGGCGTGACAAAATAGGAAAAGACTTTAAATATCATATAGGTATCAATACCGGTTATACTGATAACAAAGTACTGAATATGGACTGGGAAACAGACTATCTGTATCGTCAGATTACAAAAGGTCATCGTTCTGATGTAGGTTTGTGGGGCATGCAATGTCTCGGAATGTTCAGAAGCTTCCAGGATATAGAAGAATACTTTGACAAGTATCATATCACATCTTATATGGGTATGACAAAAGATAAAGTTCGTCCTGGTATGTTGATATACAAAGATGTACGCGGAGCCAGACAGGCAGACGGAACATATGCCGGACCAGACGGAGTAGTAGATAAAGATAATGATCAGGTATGTCTCTCTAATCGTTCTAATCCTTATGGCTTTACAATGAACTTTGGTGCAGAATGGAAAGGATTCTCTATATCAGGGCAGTTTGGCGCAAGCTGGGGTGGATATACACTGTTGCCATCACAGGCGCTAAGTCCTAATGGAAGCATAGAATATTGCAATATGCCTTCATTCTGGAATCCAGATAATATGTATGTATATAAAGATATCTATGATGGATCAGGCAATTTGGTGGCATCTGCCAATCATACAGCCTTCTATCCTAATCTTGCATATGCAAGCGTTAACTCTGTAGCATCAAGCTTCTGGCGAATTAGCTCTGCACAGGTAGTTCTAGACCGTCTTACAATAGCATATACTATACCTGCAAGATTGGTAAAGGCCATTGGTATACAGAATGCCCGTATTAATGTTACCGGTCAGAACCTGATAAACTTCTATAATCCTTATCCAGACAATTTTACAAGTCCGATGGCAGGAACTTACGGAAGCTATCCTAATCTTAGAAAGTTCACAGTAGGTGTGAATCTTACTTTTTAAGTAATAGATGATATAATTTAAAAAATAATGACGATGAAAAGAACTATAAAATATATTGGTTGCGGTTTGATTTCTGCATTCGTATTTTCATCTTGTAGTGATTCTTTCCTAGATGAAAAAAAGAACTATGACAATGTAAGTACTGATATTTACAACTATTATAGTGGTGCAAACGGCCGTGTAAATGATGTCTATGGATGGTGTCTTCCTACACCGAACGTACAGGAAGTGCAACTTTGGAAATATCCTTCAGCCGGAAGCAATGACCTGATTGGTAAGAGTACAGAAGAGTATAGCGGTTTTGGATCATTTGTTGATCCGGATAATCCACTTTCATCAACTAGTTCAACCAATTCGGTACCTGATTACTTTATGAGTACTCAGAGTAACGTACAAGAGGCTGTATATGGTCGTATCCGTAATATAAACGATTGCATTAGTGGTATAAAGGGTGGCTCTTTATCTGAAGATGACAAGAATACATTCCTTGGACAGTGCTACTTCTTCCGTGCATGGTGTTATTATAATTTGGTAAAATGGTATGGAGGTGTATCTATTGTAACTGATGTGCAAAATCCTGATGAGTCTTCGGTTACTCCTCGTTCTTCGGCAAAAGACTGTATCGCATTTATTCTTAGCGATCTTGATAAATCGGCTCAAATGCTTGCTTCTAAGACAATGAAAGGCGGTTGGGGTTCAAGCGATTATGGACGCGTTACAACCGGTACAGCTCTGGCTCTTAAGGGACGTACATTGCTGCTCTGGTGCAGTCCTCTATTTAACCGCAGCAATGACGAGTCAAGATGGAAGTCGGCTTATGATACAATGAAATCAGAACTAGACTCTATCAATGCCTGTGGATATGGATTGTATTCTACATCTAATAATGTTAACGGATCAGATTTCGCTTCAATGTTCTCGCAGACAGGTAGAAATCCTGAGGCTGTATTTATAACGTTATTCAATAATTTCCTGGATAATGGTCTTAACGATACACAGAAAAATAACTCATGGGAGCGTTTTATCCGTCCTTCTAATACGACTGGTGGTGGTAAGAATGCATCTGCAATGATTATAGATATGTTCCCAATGGCTGACGGTAAGCGCCCGGCAACATGCGATACATATACCAAACTGGCTGTTTCTGATTCTACTTATGATGAGAACTACCCATTCGTAGGTCGTGATCCTCGTTTCTATCGTACATTTGCTTTCCCTGGCTTCCGTTGGGCATATTCTGGCGACCCTACCCAGGCAGACTCTCATAACCCATCATATGATAGTGGTAAAAACTATGCTGTGTGGAACTATGTTTGGTATACAAGTACAAGTGATCAGGCTAATCCTGAAAGTGGAAACTCTTATGGTGCAGATAATCTCCTTACAAGCAAAAGCGGAGTGTATGTACGTAAGAAAAGCGACGATTATGACGTAAATAACAGTCCATTGTACCAGTGGAACGCAAAAGATGCAAATGGAGGTTTCGCACATTCGGGAGCTCAGCATATGGAGATAAGATACGCAGAGGTACTGCTTAATCTTGCCGAGGTTGCTTGTGGCGCAAACCAGTTGTCTGATGCTGTAGCCTTATTGCAGAAGATACGTGCACGTGCGGGATACTCGGCATCTAACAATTATGGTCTTCAGAGTAATCTGACAAGTGATCAGGCTGCTTGTATGAGTGCTATAATATATGAGCGCCAGATTGAATTTGCATACGAAGGTAAGCGCTTTGACGATCTACGCCGCTGGATGCTATTTGATGGCGGTGCTACTAAAGTAGCCGGTGCTCCTTCTACTTGGACTCTTACGGGTTGGGGTGGAAACACATGTACATGGTTAGGATTTAAGCCTCTTAATGGGCAGAGAAGAGAAAATATGGAATTCCGCGTAGCAGATAAGTTCGGTTTGGGCGGTACTACTTACGATTCAGATCCTTTAGTAAAGAACAACGTGACACGTTGTGCTGCGGTAGACTTGAGGAAGGACTTGGGCCCTCAACTTCAGACTCTTAAGGCATGGTACAAGAGTAATCTTGTTCTTAAACTTAAGAAGGGTGATGCCCGTAATGCTAGTCATGTAGACGAATATATGTATTTCAATCCCAGATATTACTTCTTGGGTTTATCCTCAGGAGCTTCTGTCGTAAACAAATCTTTACCTCAGACGATTGGTTGGGAAGATTCCAACAATGGTGGAGCGGCCGGAACGTTTGATCCTCTTGCACAGTAATTATAATTTATATCAGATTCCCACTATATTATTTGGTGGGAATCTTTTTTTTAATGTTTTCCGGTCATCAGACTTATCGTATGATGCCGGCGTTGTCGGAGATAGGAAATTGATGGTCGGAGTGGGCGTGGTTGACTATCTGACAGTGGCGGGCGTTTTATATCTCATTGACGATGCAAAGGTACAGCATTCTTTTGTAACTTGCAAGGTATTACCCCTGCCATGAATTTAATTTGATTTTAGTTTATCAGAATTATTGGATTTATGACGGTGTGCTTTCAAAACACAGCGTCGGCATCAGTCAGTCTTGACATTGCAGCTATTTAATCTAAGAAGACCATTGGCATTTTATTAACGGTGTGCTTTCAAAACACAGCGTCGTCGGTCTCTCGGTCTTTTGGTCTCAAAACTAACATTCTAATTAAAAGTCCTTTATATAATCCTCTATAGTTTATTATAATTATTAATTATTAATAATTATAATAATATTATATAGATATAAATCAAAAATAATAATACTTAAGTTTGCATAGTTTGAGACCAAAAGACCGAGAGACCGAAATACGTCTGATTTGACACTAAAATAACAAAAAGGAAGAAGAATGATTTTAAATCGCAGGAAAATATTAAATTTGCGGCTAAAACATGATAATAGACATTCTAGCTCCGATTTTTATCATTATACACTACTTAATGCCTTTAAAATCTGAGAGATAATGATTTTAGGAATGTAAACAGGCCGGCAGATAGTAAAAAGAGAATGCAATAATATATTAGCTTAAAAAAAGAGTTGCTGTTTGATTACAAGTATAAAGCTTCTTCGTCTATAATACAAACGAATTAAAACAATTAAAATGATGAAAAATAAACTATTACTCGCGGCTTTTGCTGCTTTGATTATGCCAACGGCAGTCAAAGCTCAATATCCGGTTATTACGAAGGAGGCTCAGGACAAAATAGACTCTCTCCAAAAGGTGTGGACTGCACATTCTGATTCAGCATGGGCTGTAGCTTTTCCTATTGTTAAGAAGGAGGCTATGCAAGGCCGTCCTTATGTGCCTTGGGCTTTTCGTCCTTACGATTTGCGTCAGGCTAAGATACCTGCATTCCCGGGTGCAGAAGGTGGCGGTATGTATACGTTCGGAGGACGTGGCGGTAAGGTGATTACTGTTACAAATCTTAATGACGATGGCGTTGGTTCATTTCGTTGGGCTTGCGAACAGGGTGGAGCCAGAATCGTTGTGTTTAATGTATCTGGTATCATTAAACTCAAAACCCCTATATTAGTAAGGGCTCCTTATATCACAATAGCCGGACAGACTGCTCCGGGTGATGGCGTATGCATCGCAGGAGAAAGTTTCCAGGTGAACACTCATGATGTAATTGTACGTCATATGCGTTTCCGTCGTGGTAACACACATTCATGGTATCGTGAAGACTCGTTTGGCGGAAATCCTGTTGGAAACATAATGATAGACCACTGCTCTTGTGAGTGGGGACTTGATGAAAACATCTCTTTCTATCGCCATATGTTTGATCTTGGAGACAGTTTTGGAAGTCGTAAGGAACCAACTGTAAATGTAACCATTCAGAATACCATTTCGGCTAAGTCGCTGGATACATATAATCATGCTTTCGGTAGTACAATTGGTGGCGAGAATGCTTCTTTTATGCGTAACCTATGGGCAGATAACACCGGCCGTAATCCTTCTATTGGATGGGGTGGAGTATTCAATTTCGTAAATAATGTAATATTCAACTGGGTACACCGTACGGCTGATGGCGGCGAGTATTCTACAATGTCGAACTTTATAAATAATTATTACAAACCGGGACCATTGACACCTAAAGACAGCAATGTAGGATGGCGTATCGTTAAGTCGGAAAGTCGTAGTAACAAACTATTCCCATTCAAACAATATGGCCGTGTATATGCAGAAGGCAATATAGTAGAGGGATATGATGCCATTACCAAAAACAACTGGGCAGGTGGAATACAAACTTCAGATAAAGACGGTGATCTTGATCCGGAAGAATTGGCTTTGATGCATTCTTATGAGCCATTTGTAATGCCATATATTAAAATTCTTCCTAAAGAGCAGACATACGATTATGTATTGAATAATGTAGGCGCAACAATTCCAAAGCGTGACATCGTAGACCAAAGAGTTATAGATGAAGTACGCACCGGAAACGTATATTATGTAAAGAAATTACCGAAGGTTAATCCTTATGGAGACGTATGGGGACTTAGCTCTAAATCTCAGGCTCCTGACGGATCATTCAAATATCGTCGCCTGTCAAAGGATTCTTATATGCAGGGCATTATCACAGACCCTCGTCAGATGGGTGGATATCCTGAGTATAAAGGCAAACCTTATAAGGACAGCGATGGAGATGGAATGCCAGATGAATGGGAGAAAGCCAATGGCCTTAATCCTAACGATCCTAGCGATGCCAACCAAGACTGTAATGGTGACGGATATACCAACATTGAAAAGTACATCAATGGTATAAGTACAAAGACCAAGGTTAATTGGAGTGATTTGAAAAACAATCATGATACATTGGCCGAACAGGGAAAACTTTAAATATTTGGTGCATTGAAAAAGATAATCATTTTAGCTTTATTGTCAATACTGACAATTCAGATGTCGGCAGTAGAACTTGATAGTAATGGTCGTGATACGGCTTATGTATCAACAATACTTAAACGCTCTCAGAAAATTGTTGACCAACTGGGTCTTAAAGATAAGTATGCATCTAGACAAGTGCTGAACATAATAGCCAACAGATACTTTAAGTTGAATGATATTCATGAGAGCTGTGCCGGTAAGATAAAGAGTGCCAAAGATTCGCTATCAGGTAAGGCAAAACAGTATGCCGTAGAATATGCCCAGAACGAATGTGATGCGCAACTGTACAAGCATCACTTTGAATTTGCAGCTGATTTGTCTTTATATCTCAATGAAAAGCAGATCGAGGCTGTAAAGGACGGACTTACTTATGGAGTGGTTAAAGTAACTTACGATGCGACTCTCGATATGATACCTACTCTGAAACCAGAAGAGAAAGCTCAGATCTTGGCGTGGCTAAAAGAAGCTAGAGAATTCTCTATGGATGCAGAAAACTCTAACAAGAAACATGAATGGTTTGGCAAATACAAAGGCAGAATAAATAACTATCTGGCCAAACGTGGTTATGATCTTGTTAAAGAGCGAGAAGGATGGTACAAGCGCATTGATTCAAAAAAGAATAAAAAATGAATAGATTTTACCAACTCGTAGTTCTAATAATTTTAAATTTTGGGGTTGCACATGCTAATGTGCAACCTTCTATGTTAGATTATTCATATTGTGGTTATCACCAGTCGGAAACGGCGATACCAAATGCAAAAAATGTTATCTTTGTAGGTAACAAATCCGGTGATAATTATCAGCGCATACAGAATGCTGTGGATTATGTGTCGGGCTTGAAACCGAATAAAAAGACTGGATTACGAGGATCTGTTTTAATTGGTGATGGTATTTTTGAAATATCTCAACCTATAAGAATCTCAGCATCTGGAGTAATAATAAGAGGTTCGGGTCGTGAAAAGACCATTATCCGAAAGATGGGTGTTGACCGTGGAGCTGCTGTATATATTGAGGGTAAAAATGATTTAAAGGTTATTGATACGCTTGATATTGTTACACCTTATGTAGCTGTAAATGCACATCAGTTTGCTGTATCGCGTGGCGGTGCATTAAAAAAGGGTGAAGACGTAATGATTTTCCGTCCTAGCACTAAAGAGTGGATACAGTCTGTAAAGTGTAATATATTTGGAGGTGGACTAGACTGGTTGGGATGGAAACCTACCGATATAGATGTAAACTGGAGTAGAACGATTGTTGCCGCCGATGGCAATAATGTTACAATAGATGCACCAATAACAGTTGCTCTAGATAAGAAATGGGGCGACTGTAAAGTGTTGCGCTATAAATGGAATGGCAGAATAAGCGAATCGGGGGTGGAAAATCTTACTATCGAATCTGATTATGATAAAAAATACCCCAAAGATGAAGATCACTGTTGGAATGGAATCTATATATCAGCAGCAAAAGATTGTTGGGTAAGGCAGGTATACTTCAAGAATATGGCAGGCAGCGCAGTGATCGTTCAGCGTACAGGCCAGCAAATAACAGTAGAAGACTGTATATCATATAATCCGGTTTCGGAGATAGGAGGCTTTCGCCGTTGTACATTCTATACACTGGGCGAAAAATGTCTATTCCAACGTTGTTATTCGGTAAAAGGTATCAACGACTTCTGTGCTGGATATTGTGCAGCTGGACCTAATGCGTTTGTGCAGTGCGACAGTCAGGAATCTCTAGGATTCAGTGGCTCAATTTCATCTTGGGCTACAGGCTTGTTATTTGACATAGTAAACATAGATGGTAATGATCTTAAGTTTACGAATCTTGGTCAGGATAAATTTGGCGCAGGTTGGAATACAGCCAACAGTACATTCTGGCAATGCACTGCATCCGAGCTATATTGTTCATCACCGGCAGATGATGCAAAAAACTATGCAATAGGATGCTGGGGACAATTTGAAGGCGATGGTGAATGGTCGGAATCAAACAATCATGTTCAACCAAGAAGTCTTTATTACGATTTGTTGAAGAAAAGGTTAGGTCATGATATTGATGCCCAAAGTCACATATTGCCTCGCAATACAGATGCATCAAGTAATCCATCCTTAGAAGAGGCAGCCCGAATGGCGCAAGAGGCACTTACAAAGCCACGTCTTACTTTAGAAAAATGGATTAAAGATGCAACTTTTACAGCATCAGTTTCGCCTTTAGGACTGAAGTCGGTAGAAAATACGAAAGACGATTTGACCTCTGCAGAAGTAAAACATTCATTTGGAGTTAAAAATGGAAAACTTTTGATGGACGATATGCTTATCGTTGGTGGTAAACATAATACGCCATGGTGGGCTGGTAGAATAAAAGATAACTGGCTTTCTCAGGCCTCGTATGCACTTACACGTTTTGTACCCGGACGTGAAGGCTATGGACTTACCGATAATATAGACTCGGTAGTAGCGCAAATGAAACGAGAAAACACATCTGTATTTAGTCAGAACTATGGTTTGTGGTATGATTTACGCAGGGATGATCATGAACGTATACGTAGACGTGATGGAGATGTATGGGCACCATTTTATGAACAGTCTTTTGCTCGTTGTGGCGAAGGAACAGCATGGGATGGACTGAGCAAATACGATCTTAATAAATTAAATAAGTGGTATTTCTATCGTCTTAAGCAATTTGCACAGAAAGGCGAGAATAATGGACTCCTACTTTTTAATGAACACTATTTCCAGCATAATATTTTGGAAGCAGGAGCGCACTGGGTGGACTGCCCTTGGCGCACAGTTAATAATATTAATAATACCGGTTTTCCAGAACCCGTACCTTTCACCGGAGATAAACGCCTGTTCATGGCAGAATATTTCTATAATGAGAATGACAGTATTCGTAGAGCATTGCACAAAAATTATATTATGAATATTCTTGATCAATTTGCAGATAATCCCAATGTGATTCATTCTATTGGTGAAGAGTTTACTGGGCCTCTGCATTTTGTAAGATTCTGGGTTGACTGTGTGCGCGAATGGGAACAGAAAACAGGAAAGCGTCCACTAATCGCACTATCTGTAAATAAGGATGTGCAAGATTCTATATTGTGCGACAAAGAGCGTTCTAAAGTGATAGATATAATAGATATAGAGCAATGGCTATATCATAGTAAAGGCCTTTATGCACCAGATGGAGGCGTTAATATCGCTCCAAGACAATTTCTTAGAAAGGCACGCTTAGGGTCAATAAGATTTGAAGATGTATATAGATCTGTTTTAGAATATACTACAAAATACCCTGATAAAGCTGTAGTATATTATGCTCAGAAATTCCCTGAGATGTGTTGGGCTGTTCTTATGGCAGGCGGTTCTTGCCCTGCAATACCTGTATCGGATAAGACATTTCTTAGAGACATAGCAAAGATGAAACCCGTAGTAAATAATACTGTTAATGCTACTGATTGTTATCAGTTGGTAGAAGAAAGAACGGGTACTGTGCTATACAATAACTCAGATAAGCAAGCCAAGGTAGCTTTACCTTCTGGCAAGTATATTGTTAGCAGTGTTAATACCCAGACTGGATATATTAAAGCTAGAGGTACGATAACAATCAAGAATGGTATTTATACCACTAGCGATAAAGGCTTAGTTTGGCTAAAGAGAATTTAAATACCAAAAAAGATCAATTACAAAATGGGAAAAATTGATATTGTATCAGTTTTTCCCATTATTATGTTAGATAGTGCGTATCAAAAAAGTAAAAGCAGTTTAACTTTGCAGCGTAAAGAAAAACCTTATACTAATGATATCTACTAACAAGGAAGTAATCTTAGATTTACTTAATGCATTTCAATCTGGTGACGATAAGTCATTCTCGAAATTGTATGACATATACGCTGATGTGTTATTTAATTATGGTTGTTGTCTTACTCAAGACAAAGAACTGATAAAAGATTGCATACACGATGTGTTTATTAAGTTGTATACCAAAAGGGCTGAACAAAAAATTAATAATGTAAGTTCATATCTGTTTGTGTCTCTTAAAAATCGATTATTAGACGAATTTAGGCGTCGTACTTTTATGTCAGAGACTCCGGCCGAAGATGTACACAATACATTAATGGACCAGGGTGTCGAGACTGAATACTTAAAAATGGAGAAAGATAGCGGTCAGAAAAATCGTGTAAATTTTCTGCTTAATAATCTGACTCCTCGTCAGCGTGAGGCATTTACATTATATTATATAGAGGAGCGTAAATATGATGAAATATGCGATATAATGAATATGAATTACCACTCAGTGCGTAATCTTGTGCATAGAGGAATGTTAAAATTGCGTGAAGTAGTGAAATAATCAGAAATATAAAGTTACATTATTATTATTGTATCGTCATTATCATATAATGGCAATAGTTATGCTAGATAGCAATAAATATAATAGTGTGCATGATTTTTTAAAAGACACTCATTTTATAGTATATGTTTTGGATGATGACAAAACATATGATAAATATTGGCATGACTATATTACAAAGCATCCTGAGTCCAGTATATTTTTTGAACAGGCAAAGAAAATATTGTTGCATTTGGACAATTTTAAATTTCTTCCAAAAGATGACAAACTCGAACTTAAGCGAAGAATACTTAAAGATATTTCTAATAGTATGATAAAATAAATGCGTAGCAAGCCTCAACGGTCTGTAACGCATTTGAATATTGTTTAACTAAAAATCTTTTCTAAGTTAAAGGGAACCTCTCGGTGGCCTTGTTATCCTAACTTAATCTTTTAAACTTACCTTAAAACAAATAACTAAAAACCTAAATACTTATAATATAACTACTAACCTAAACAATCTATTAACCTTTTGATGATGCAAAGGTAAGACAATTTCTAAATCGAAGCAAAGCAAAACATGTTTTATGGCATAAAAAGCTCTTTTTCTTGACTTAAATCAATATAGTGTGTGCGATAACAGTAATTTTTATTATAGTTTTTCATATTTTGTTTTTGTTCTTCTATCTAATTAATGTATCTTTGCTTACATAATAAAAAGTATGTTGCAATGAGAGTTCTGATAGTAAATACAAGCGAGAAAACAGGTGGTGCAGCAGTTGCGGCTAACCGTCTTATGGAGGCCTTGAACAATAATGGAGTGAAAGCTAAAATGCTTGTTCGAGATAAGGACACGGATCAGATAACTGTTGTAGAACTAAAGCATAATATATTTACTAAGTGGCATTTCTTGTGGGAAAGGTTTGTGATTTTCATACATCTTCATTTTTCAAAAGATAAACTATTCCAGTTGGATATAGCTAATTCTGGTTTTGATATTACAAAATTGCGTGAGTTCAAGGAGGCAGATATTATTCACCTAAACTGGGTGAATCAAGGTATGCTTTCTATTTCTGGTATTAAGCATATACTGGAAAGCAACAAGCCTGTAGTCTGGACTATGCACGATATTTGGCCAGCAGTTAGTATATGTCATCTTGCTTTGGATTGTCACAGATATGAAACCAACTGCGGAAATTGCCCATACCTTCCAGGAAAATCAGAACATGATCTTTCTTATAAAATTTGGAATAAGAAAAAGAAAATACTTAAAGATAACAGTATATTTTTTGTAGCCTGTAGTCATTGGCTTGAAAATGAAGCTAATAAAAGTGCACTTCTGGTTGGACAGAAAGTCACAAGCATTCCCAATCCAATAGATATGCGTACATTCTGCAAAATGGATAAAGCAGAGGCCAGACTATCTGTTGGTCTACCTTCTGATAAACGCCTTATTCTGTTTGTATCTCAACGTGCTACTAATATGAATAAAGGTATTAATCATTTGATTGAGGCTTGTAGGATAATGACGGATCAAAATCCAGATATGAAAGATAATACGGCTATCGCAATATTAGGCAGTCATTCCGAAGAATTTGTCAATAGGTTGACATTGCCAGTTTATCCACTTGGATATGTAAGTGATACGAAACGTATTGTCCGTATTTATAATTCGGCAGACATTTTTGTGTTACCATCTTTATCAGAGAACTTGCCAAATACTATAATGGAAGCTATGTCTTGTGGCGTTCCATGTATTGGGTTTAATGTAGGAGGTATACCTGAGGAGATTGATCATAAAAGTAATGGATATGTGGCAGAGTATAAAAATTCTGAAGATTTGGCAAAAGGAATAAGTTGGATTTTGGAAGAAGCAGATTATAATAAGTTAAGTGAAAATGCAATTAAAAAAGTTTCAGCCAACTACTCCCAGCATGCTATAGCCATGAGATATATTGAGGTTTATGATGAAGCTTTGGCTTTTAAAAATTATAGATTATGATAAATTTTTCGATTATTACTGTTACTTACAATGCAAGTAAGTTTTTTAACCATACGGTAAATAGCGTATTGGTGCAGGGATATCCTCATATAGAGCATATTATTATTGATGGAGCCTCTACTGATGAAACACTGACACTTGCGAAAGACTATTCAGAGCGTTCTTATGCATCAGGTAATGGACATGAAGTTCGAATTTTATCTGAGCCGGACAATGGTCTGTATGATGCTATGAACAAAGGATTGCAGATGGCAAATGGCGATTATGTGTGTTTTTTGAATGCCGGTGACAGTTTACCTTTTGGTGATACAATTGAGACCATCGTAGCTAATGCTGAACTTGATGATATCAGAGCTTCAAAACTACCATTACCTGCAGTTATATATGGAGATACAGATGTAGTAGATAGCAGTGGGTCATATCTATTTCGTCGTCGCCTTACACCTCCGGAACAATTGACGTGGCGTTCTTTCAGACATGGTATGCTTGTATGTCATCAAGCTTTTTATGTTCGTACTGATATAGCTAAGGAGTTGAGCTATAACACGCAGTACAAATATTCAGCTGACGTTGATTGGTGTATTAGGGTTATGAAGGAAGCTGATAAGAGAGGACTACTTTTGAAAAATGTTCATGCTACAATAGTCAACTATATGCAAGAGGGTTTGACTACAAAAAACCACAAATCTTCACTTAAAGAGAGATATCATATAATGGCTAGTCATTATGGTTCATTTGACACTGTTGTTATGCATATCATGTTTATATTTCGTGCTTTTTTCAAACATTAATAGTCCTTTAATCTTTAATAACGAAAATATTATATACGTAATCGATTTAAACGTTATTTTTGCAATAGATTTTTATTACAAACAATTTTAAAATATTCAATTATGAAAAAGATTATTTTAAGTGCAGCTCTTTTTGTTGCTGCTGTTAGTTTTGGTGGTGTAGTTAATGCACAGAATCAGAAGAAAGTAGAAAATACTAAAGAATGCTGCCAGAAGAAGTGCGACAAAGCAAAGGGTGGTGCTAAAGATGCAAAATGCAAATGTAATGCAGGTCAGAAGAAATGCGCAAAGAAATGCGCTAATGTAAAAGCAGGCACCGTTAAGAAATAAGAGCTACGGGTCTTACAAATGTTAATAAAATTAGAGAGCCGCATCGTTAAGTTGCGGCTCTCATTATATATATCTTAATGATTAAGAGTATCTAATAATCTGTCCAGGACGTAAGCGTACGTCTTTACCGATATGGTTCAAGTCGCATATTTTATCAACCGAAACGCCACGTTTTCGTGCTATAGAGTATAATGTTTCTCCTGATTTAACTTTATGGTAGCGTACGAATCCACTCTCCATCGGTTCACCTGTATTAGGCGTTCCGATGACTTCATCGCTAGAGTAACCACCACTTCCAATTTTTCCACGCTCCTTGTTTGCCGCAAGAGATTCTCTTTCATACGAACTCTTTCTAAAAACATAGTAGTCATTCGTTACATCTTGATTTCTGAAATCAAACATTAAAGCTGGATTTAAGGCCACTCCGCAAAGGCGTGTTTCAAAGTGAAGGTGAGAACCCGTACTTCGGCCTGTATTACCTCCTAATCCAATAGGTTCTCCAGCTCTTACTTCTTCATTTTCACTAACTAATTGTTTTGAAAGGTGACCGTATATAGTTTCTAATCCATTATTATGGCGTATAACCACATAATTTCCATAGCCAGCAGCTTCGTATCTTACCACACGTATTCTACCACTAAATGCAGCTCTGATTGTATCGCCAATATAAACTTTTACGTCAAGTCCTTTATGCATACGCCCCCATCTTGAACCAAAATTTGATGTTATGACACGGCTAGGTGTAGGCATACAGAAATCTTTCAGGTTTATTTTGAATGAATCTGGTAATGCTGTTGTGTGGTGAGCAAATTTATTGCTGAAGTCGTCGTATAAATCTGAGGCAGTAGACTGTGCTTGCTCTCTAGATATAAGTTTTCTTAATTGGAATGTATCAACTGCCATCATTCGTCTGTCTACCGGAGCTTGACGTGCCAATAAATCTTGGCCGACAATAGGTAAAGCCGATATAGACATTAATGTGACAATTGCTAAAGTTCGTATTTTCTTTAAATTCATAATCTTTATTTGTTTACATGTCTTCGGTAAAAACCTACACACATATATTTCACAATGATGCTGTGTTCGATAAATTTCGTTCAATAGTTAACCAAAAGACTTTGCAAATATAACAAAAATATTGCGAAAAGGCGCCTGCGTTAACAGTTTTTATTTTATCTTTAACACAAAAGAAGAATGGTTAATGTGCTCATTCACTATGAAATAGCAGACCAGTTTATATTGTTTTTACGTAATTTTGCAAGCCTATTCCAGAGCATTTTGTAGGTGTCGCTTTGGCATAGTGGATCATTCTCTATTATAGTCTGTGCTTCGTTTCTAGCTAGCTGCACTATTTGTCCGTCGTGTGCTATATCTGCAATCTTTAGATCGAATGCCATTCCACTTTGTTGTGTACCTTCTAAATCGCCTGGACCACGGAGTTTCAGGTCAGCTTCGGCTATTTCAAAACCGTCATTAGTATCACACATTATATCAATCCTTTTGCGTGTTTCGCTACTTAGCTTATAGCTGGTAACTAGTATACAAAAACTCTGGTCTGCACCCCTACCAACACGTCCCCTTAATTGGTGTAATTGTGATAGACCGAACCTCTCTGCATTTATTACAATCATAACTGATGCATTAGGTACATTTACGCCTACTTCTATAACGGTGGTAGCTACAAGAATTTGTGTATTCCCCTTAACAAAATTTTGCATTTCTAATTCTTTTTCCTTTGATTTCATCTTTCCATGTACTTTACTTAGATGAAATTCAGGGAAAATTTCTTTTAATGCTTCAAATCCATCTTCTAGATTTTTAAGGTCACTCTTTTCACTCTCCTTTATAAGAGGGAATACAATATATACTTGTCTTCCTTCGTTTATTTGTTTTCTTATACCGTTATATAAAGATGTCATCTGGTTATCGAACACGTGGCGAGTTTCAATAGGTTTTCTACCGGGTGGCAGTTCATCAATGACACTAACATCTAGGTCACCATAAAGAGTCATAGCTAATGTTCGTGGAATTGGTGTTGCAGTCATTACAAGTACATGCGGAGGATTTAAACTTTTGTTCCATAGCTTGGCTCGTTGCGCTACACCAAAACGATGCTGCTCATCTACAACTACTAATCCCAGGTGTTTGAATTGTACTGAATCCTCAATTACAGCATGTGTACCAATCAGTATGTCAATACTTCCATCTATTAGTCCTTGCAGTACAGCATTACGTTTTTTACCTTTTATAATACCAGAAAGTAGTTCTACATGAACATCAATGCCATCAAGGAAACTTTTAATAGTATCAAGGTGCTGTTCGGCAAGAATTTCGGTTGGTGCCATAATACAGGTCTGATAATTATTGTCGATGGCGATCAGCATTGACATCAATGCAACAAGAGTCTTTCCACTGCCAACATCGCCTTGTAGTAGACGATTCATTTGTTTTCTACTACCAACATCAGCACGTATCTCGTGCATTACACGTTTTTGTGCACCTGTAAGTGAAAAAGGAAGATTGTCATGGTAGAACTGATTGAATTTATCTCCAACATGCTCAAAAACGTAACCTTTATACTTACGTCTATGATCACTGGCATATCTCAGAATATTAAGTTGGACATAAAAAAGTTCTTCAAACTTTAGCCTGAGTCTTGCCCTTTGAAGGTCATGAGACGTCTTAGGATAATGAATATCTCTTAATGCTTTGTCTCTAGAAACAAGATGCAACCGTTCTGTAATGAAAGGAGGTATAGTCTCATCTATAGATTGTGAGATCTTTGTTATAAGGCTCTTTGTTAGTTTTTCAATAGACCGGCTGGTAAATCCGTGCTTCTTCATTTTTTCAGTCAATGAATAATATGGCTGCATTCCCATATCATTTAGTTGCAGTTCAGATGCTAGGTCTATGTCTGGGTGTGCTATATTGATACGACCATTAAATACCGAAGGTTTACCAAAAACGATATAATCTGTGTTTATCTTGTAATGTTTTGTTATATATTTGCATCCCTGAAACCAGACAAGTTCAGCTATTCCATTGCCATCAGAGAAATGAGCGATAAGCCTTTGTTTGCGTGGACCCATATCGAAAGTCTCAAAACTTAGAATTTTTCCATGGATTTGTACAAAAGGCATATCGCCACTTAATTCGCTTATACTATACAATTTGCTTCGGTCAACATACTTATAAGGATAATACTCTAGCAGGTCGCCAAATGTGTTGATACCTAATTCTTCATTTAGTATCTTTTTGCGACTAGGTCCTACGCCAGATAGAAATTGTATGTCCTGTTCAAGTATGTCTAGCATTAATCTTTTAGTAAAGCCTCTGCTATTGTCAAGTCGAAAGGCGTTGTTATCTTTATATTTTCGCGGTTTCCGTCTACAAGAGTAATTTTGCCACCTAGATGTTCTACCACAGACGCATCATCTGTAAATGAATCGCAAAACGCCTGTTTGTAAGCCTTCTTTAATAATTGTATATTGAATGTCTGTGGCGTTTGTACAAGTCTGTATTCACTTCTTGATACAGTCTCGTTTGTTTTACCGATTAGATGACGTACAGTTTCAAAGACAGGTATTACAGGAATGACAGCATCATTAATATGTGCTGATTTATAACACCTCTCAATAACATCTAGAGATACAAAAGGGCGTACTCCATCATGTACTCCAACAATACCAAAGGCTGTATCGGGTATGAGATTCAGCCCATTTTTGACAGAATCAAAACGTGTATTTCCTCCGTCTGCAATATCATATGGGATATCAAAACCGTATTTACTGCATAACTGATACCAATAATCGTGTTGTGAAGAAGGCAATACCAGTATAATGTTTAGATTATCATTATACTTATGAAACTGTTCTATAGTGCGCATTAATATAGGTTTGCCGTGAATAGGCAAAAACTGTTTCGGAATATCTCCACCCATACGCAGGCCTTTGCCTCCAGCAACGATTATTATATAGTCCTTATTCATTACCCATGAGATGAGCAAATTGCATCTTTCTCTGTAACGTTTCTGAAGCTTCTTTGCCAACAAATGATTCCAAAATTGTATAAGCATATGGTAGGGTAGCGGCAGGTCCTTCTCCAGTAGTGATATTGCCATCAACTGTGCATAACTCGTGAGTGTATATAGCACCTTCCATATACTTTTCAAATCCAGGAGAACAAGTCGCATGCTTTCCTTTAAGTAATCCAAGACCTCCAAGTACCATTGGAGCGGCACATATAGCTGCTATTTTTCTACCTTCAGCATTGTGCTTTAATAAAGCTCTTTTTAATCCATTATGAGCATTAAGATTAGTAGATCCTGGCATGCCACCAGGCAACATAAGCAAATCAGCATCGCTTAGATCTGTATCTTCAAACATTAAGTCTGCTTTGACTGTTATACCATGCGATGTCTCAATATATTTGCTTTCAGATATACTTACAGTCTTTATATCAATACCTGCACGACGCAGAATATCTACAGGAGCCATGCCTTCTATTTCTTCAAAACCATTAGCTAAAAATTCATATACTTTTGCCATATTGATATTTTTATTTTAAACAATCTAGGTATTTTTGAATAGTGTCTTTAAGTCCCATGTATAATGCGTCACATATTAAAGCATGCCCTATACTTACTTCATCTATCCAAGGAATCTGCTGATAGAAATAACCTAGGTTGACCAGGCTTAAATCGTGACCGGCATTTAGTCCAAGTCCTAATTTTTTTGCCTCTTTCGCCGCTTCAATAAAAGGTGCAATAGCAGAATCTCGATTTTTTATATACTCGCTTGCGTACGGCTCAGTATACAATTCAATTCTGTCGGTACCACATTTTTTGGCATAATCAACCATCTCTACATCAGGATCGACAAAAATAGACGTCCTTATTCCAGCTTCCTTGAATCTTCCTATTACATCAGTGAGGAAATTTATATTTTTCTTGGTATCCCAACCATGGTTACTCGTAATCTGATTGTCTGAATCGGGCACTAATGTAACTTGTGTAGGCTTTACTTCAAGCACAAGTTCTATATATTTGTCAATAGGATTACCTTCTATATTAAATTCTGTTTTTACTCTTGGACGGATATTCCTAACATCCTGATAGCGTATATGTCTTTCGTCAGGACGTGGATGCACAGTTATTCCCTGAGCGCCAAACGCCTCACAATCCAAAGCTACTTTCAATACGTCTGGATTATTACCCCCACGAGCATTGCGGATAGTAGCTACCTTGTTAATGTTTACGCTTAATTTTGTCATTTTTACTTAATTATTTAATCTTTTCTTTCTTCGTTTTAATCAAAAAAATGTATTTTTGCAACGAAAACTATCGGCAAAAATACAAAATGTTTGTCAAATAACAATATTGGTGATTGATAAAGATAATAAAAACAATTAAAAATGTCATTACGTAAATTGAAATTCGCCATTTTTGGTAATATATACCAAGCTAAGAAGTCGGCATCTGTACAGACCATCCTTTCTTATCTTTCAGAACATAAGGCAGAGGTTTATGTGGAGAAAGCATATTATCGTTTCTTGACAGAAATTGAACATCTTAAAGTAGATGCCAGTGGTATCTTTTACAATGACGATTTTAATGCTGATTTTGTTATTTCTATGGGTGGAGATGGAACATTCCTGAAGGCGGCCTGTCATGTAGGTAATAAAAATATACCAATTTTAGGCGTAAATATGGGCCGCCTTGGTTTTCTAGCCGATGTAAGCCCATATGAAATAGAACGGTGCCTAGATGCATTGTACAGCGGTGAATATACTATAGAAGACAGAACCGTTATTAAAATTGAAACAGATGGTGACCAGCTTGAGTGTTATGATTGTGCATTAAATGACATTGCCGTACTTAAGCGTGACAATGCTTCAATGATAAGTATTCGTGTAACAATTAATGGTGAATATCTTACAACATATGAAGCCGATGGAGTGATAGTAAGTACTCCTACAGGTTCTACAGCATATTCATTATCTAATGGAGGACCTATACTTACACCGCATTCTGGAGTATTGTCTATGACCGCAGTAGCACCGCATAGCCTTAATATACGCCCTATCGTAATACCTGATGATTCTGAAATATGTCTGGCCGTTGAGAGTCGCAGTCATAACTTTCTTGTTGCAATAGATGGAAGCTCTGAAAAATGTAAAGAGGGCACTAAACTTGTTATACGCAAGGCTCCATATAATATAAAGATAGTAAAGAGAAATGGTTTTAGTTATTATCATACACTACGCGAAAAGTTGATGTGGGGCGCAGATACAAGAAGATAATATGAATTTTAACTCTTTACTGGGAATAAATAATAGTAAATATTCATATCCAATTATATTCAAATGGCTTTGGCGGTCATTTATAGGATTTCGCGTCAATATTTTTCTTAATACTGTTATTGGATTATTGAATGTCTCAGTCAGTCTTTTTACTGTGTGGGCTGTACAGCATGCTATAGACGTTGCCTCGGGTGCTATATTAGGTTCTGTATATTGTGCAGTTGGCATTATCGGTATACTCATATTCTTTAATTTTATAATTGACATTGCTAGCACATGGGTGAAAAATCTATTGGGAGTTAGAGCTCAGAATCTTATGCGACAGCGAATGCTTGATCGTATATTATGTTCTGAGTGGTGTGGACGTGAAGACATTCATAGTGGTGATTTATTGAACAGATTAGAATTTGATGTCAATAATGTTGTTACGTTTCTTACAGAAACTATACCCAATACAGTATCGGTAATAATCTTATTTTTAGGTGCGTTCTTTTATCTGTTAAATATGGATACGACATTGGCTTTGATAATAGTGGCAATAACACCTTTATTTATACTTATAAGTAAATTGTATCTTGGTAAGATGCGTGGCTTTATTCGAAAAGTGCGTGATTCGGAAAGTAGAGTACAGAGCATTTTGCAGGAAACAGTACAACATAAAATGTTGATAAAAACATTGGAGTGTAATGATTTGATGGTTGACAAACTTAAAAAGACACAAAGTGAATTGAGCCGTAATGTTGTTAAACGTACCATATTTTCAGTTTTCTCAAATCTAGTGCTGAATTCTGGTTTTGAATTGGGTTATATTTTAGCTTTTTTATGGGGTGCAATTAGAATGAGCCATCATACATTGACATTTGGTGGAATGACGGCATTTTTACAATTGGTCAATAGAATTCAAGGACCGGCACGCAATCTTACCAAAATAATACCAGCTTTTGTCTCTGTATCCATAGCTACTGAAAGGTTGATTGAATTAGAGAAACCACCATTGGAAAAACAGGGTAGGCGTATTCAGATAAAATCACCAGTGGGCATCCGTCTTCATAATATATCATATATGTATAATGGCTGTGAACCGAATGTTATAGATAACTTATCTTTTGATTTTAAGCCATGTTCTTGTACTGCAGTTATTGGTGAAACGGGTTCGGGGAAGACTACCTTGTTACATCTTATTCTAGCCTTACTGCGACCAAAAGAAGGTAAAATAGAATTATATGGAACAGATGAAACTTTTGATAATAGTCCACTTTTACGTTGCAACTTTATTTATGTACCACAAGGCAATACAATATTAAGTGGAACCATTCGTGACAATCTTAGATTAGGAAAATTTGATGCGACTGACAATGAACTTGCGGAAGTCTTGCACATCTCTTGTGCCGACTTCGTTTTTGATTTGCCTTTTGGTTTAGATACATTTTGTTATGAACAAGGTACTAGGCTCAGTGAAGGTCAGGCGCAAAGAATAGCTATCGCTAGAGCCTTGTTGCGTAACCGCAGTATAATGCTTCTAGATGAGGCTACCAGTGCTCTAGATATAAAAACTGAACGCCATTTACTTCATAATATTATGTCATTACAAGATAAGACAATAATATTTATTACTCATCGCAAAGCTGTATTTGACTATTGTGATCAAATCTTAGATATTAAGTAAAATCAGAATATTGCCTGAGTAGGTCTTTTTTTGATAGTTTGAAAATATTAAATTGTGTATAGTATTATATACTATTTCAGATAATATAATGCAGCTCCAATTGCAGTACAAAATTCTGAATATTTAGGAATAAAAAAATGTACCCCATATAGCTTTTCCATTATTGGGAATACAGTTTTGCATAAAGGCAACAATGTAAGGTTACCTATTAAGACAAAGTCTCTTACATCACTGTTAAGAGCTGATAATATTGAAGAGCTTCCGATAGACTGTAATGTCATATATATAAGGCCTAAAGCGATGTCTTCTCGCGGTGCATTACTAGCTGATTTTCCAAATAGAGAAGCCGTTGCATCCATTGGAAGCCCGGGTAAAGGTTTTGCGCTTATATCACCTATAAGCAGGTTTATATTTGATATGTCACCGTTTGTCGCAAGATCAGATACTTCATTTATATCTCCGGTTTGTAGTAGTAATCTTGATAGTCCTTGAAGTGTTCCACCGCCAATACCGATACCTCCTATATGTTTAATCTTGTCGCCTTCACATCTTACAAAAGATGTCCCGGTACCCATGCTTACAACAATAATACGATTTAATCCAGATTCGTATTCTGCCCCCAGTCCGTCAGCAATAAATTCTTCTGCTTTTCCAGTTGGTAATCCGTATATTGGTGAGTCAATATAAGCACTCCCTACACCTGTAAGCATAACTTTTTCTATATCTCCTAATCCTATGTTATTGTCATATAGATATTTTCCAAAAGCTCCGTATAAAGATGTTACAGGGTCAGCCGCAGTTATTCTTATTGGCGATATAACATTGCCATTTTCTATTCCGACAATTTTGGTAGTGCTAATACCTACATCTATTCCTATTACGATGCCCATATAATATAGTTTTTATATTGATCAGTTATGTGAAATTTTGTTTATACGCTGCAAAGATAATGCAAAATTCTGATAGAACAAAAGTATCGTAATATAATATTATTAATTGATATTATATATTCGTCAGTACTTCTAATATATATCTTATACTCCCGTCTTGGTCTTCGACTTTATAACTCTTTCCTTTCAATAACTCAGCGGTCAACTTAACCATTTGCCAGCTTAGTGATATGTCCTTTCTTTCATTTTGTGGTATACTACCTGTATGAGAAGTTATAAAAGAAATTGATTTATATCCGGATTTATAAGATAAATATATATAATTAGACGTGCTATTCGCAGATGCAATTTCTATAAGCGAATTGATGGCAGCTTCAAGTCTTGATTTATCCGATATTATAGTCTTACAATGTTCAACATCATTTGTATCAGAATTTAGTTTAATATTAGTTTTGTGATTATTTAATTCAAAGGAACATACTATTTCATGACATAAATCATAAACAATTATATTACTCATTTTCGGACTATATGTACCACTTTCCAATTTAGATACATCAAGCACTTTATCTACAAGTTTGTGCAAGTAATCCGCGTTATTATGCAATATATGCATAGCCTCGTCTTTTTGTGACTTTAGAATTATCTTTTCAGAATTATTTAATTCTTTATTTATCATTATTATGTTATTGATAGGTTTTCTTATTTCTTTATTTATATTTTCAAAGAAATTGTTTTTCTCTTTTTCAGCATCTTGTGCTTTTTTAGCTGCATAAGCCATCTCTTTAGCTTTAGTTTGTACATGGTAAATAACTATAATCGTGCAAACTATAATAAATAATGCTGCGAAACTTATAGTAGAACTCCTGTATTTGGCCTGTTCCATTGCTAGTATCCTCTGTTTCTGTTCGCCGGTTCTTATTATGTTTTGTCTATTAAGTTTCTCTTTATTATTTTGGAATTTTAGTTCTTGAAGCTTCAGCAAAGCTTTAGCCTGTCTGTTGTTTATGTCAGCATGCATTAGGACCCATTCTGACTGCTCGTTTTTCATCATCAGGATTTTCTTAGTATTATTCGCATTTTCTATTTCAGTATGGATGTTATGCATAGCCAATCTATTTTTATCTCTCATTGCTTGTTTGTAATCAAACTGGCTTATATAATAATAGTGATTTGACATAGGGTCTGACTTCAGCCATTTTGTATATCTTATGACATCATATTTTAATTGAACGTTCGCTTTTTCATATTCTCCAATATAATAATAGTAAAGTGCTAAATTGTATTTAGTATTATCAGAGTCTTCTGTCTTTAATAACTCTTCCAATGCTTTTTCTCTGTCTTTCAATATATAAAGATAAAAAAAATACATAGACTCATGATAGTTAGAATATTTTGCTGAATTGGGGTAATCACGTAGTATCTTTTTTATTTCAGATTCAGTACGTATGGCATTAATAGTCTGTCCCATTTTTGAATAACATTCCAGTAAGCCGATGAGTGGATGTATTTTATATACATCTGAACTTGGCATTTCTATAGACCTTTTAAGCCATGTTGCGGCATTCTCATTATTACCTAGTAGTCTATAACAATTTCCGATCATTATATAGTCTAGATTTTTAAATACTTTAGTGTAATCAATGGCTTTAATATAATATGAGAGTGCTGTTCCGTAACGTTTTTGTACAAAATAGAAAGTCCCGAGATTGTAAAATAATAATCCTGTGCCTGTAATGTCATTGGTCTTTTCAGTCATCGCTTTGAACTTTTTCAACTGTGACATTGCTTTATCTAATTCGTTTTTTAAAAGATAATAGTTAATAACAGTACTCCATGAATTGAACATGCAGCTATATTGTTTATGCTTTAAAGAGAATATTTTACAGACATTGGCATTTTTCAACATGAGAGATTCTTTCCTAAGATTAAAATAACATTTTGTTCTTAGCTCTAAAGCATTTCCTTCAGCTTTTATGTTATGGGCTTTCCTGGCCATTATGATCATTGTATCCGTCATCGCAATGCTCTTTTCCTCGTATTGGTTGTTTTCAATAGCCCATTGATATTTTTGGAGATTGCTTTTACTTTTATTAATTTCTGCTGAGTATGATGGTAAAAAAGAACACAGAAACAATAGTATTGCAAAAAATTTGTTATTAATAGGATGGTCAAAAATGAATTTTGCCCCTTTTTTGTATTCTTTATCAAGATAAATTTGACCATGTAGAAGACCTGATATTATTTTGCATATATGTAGCCCAAGTCCATTTCCTGTTTTTGACTTGTCAAGCATGCGGAAACGTTCAAAAATTTTATCGGCATCCTCAGGCTTTATTCCGCATCCGGTATCTGTAACAGTGAATCTAACAACATCTGATAATACATCATATGATAATGTTATGTTGCCGGTTCTTGTATATTTGCAGGCGTTAGTGAGAAAATTGATAAGGATCTGCTGGAGTCTCTGTTCGTCAGTGTGTAGAAAAAAAAGGTTAGTTGGATTGAACCTTGTCCTTAATTCAACCCCATCTGCTTGGCGTCCTCTAATGCTTTCAATTGTTGTTTTGCATAAATGTTGGATATCAGAATCAACCCAGTTCAATTTGTATGAACCGCTTTCAAGATTCGATAAATCAAGAACATCATTTACTAGAGTTATAAGCAGATTACTGTTCGTGGAAATCATGTTAATTATTTCGGCTCTTTCTTTAGATGAAATATTGTTTTCAATGTCTGAACAAAGTAAATCATTAAACCCTATGATAGCATTAAGAGGACTTCTTATTTCGTGGTTCATATTTTGGAAAAATAAGCTCTTTGTCTTTTCCGCTTTTTCCGCTTTTTCTTTTTTATATTTCAGTTCTTTCTGTTCATCAAGCTTATATATAATATAAAGAAAAAAAAGAATAAAAGTAGCTGTTGCTAATGTAACTATTAATGAATTTTCCCATAGTTCTTTTTGTTTTACAAACAGATATTCTCTTTTTTGTTGCTCTGTCGTTATTTTCGCGTTTTTGATGAGATTATTTTGTCTTTGTATCTCTACACGTTTTGCCGCTAACTGACTTAGCATAATAGAATGTTCTTTCTCTCTCTTTATAATATGAGCTTGATTTCGCTCATCTTTCAACTTAAGAATTTGTTCATTTATACGTAATTGTTTAAGCCTTATTTTAGACTTTTTCTCTTCTAATGATTGCTTTTCAAATTCAATGTTGTCAAAGTCTATTTGTGGTACAAATGCAGTTAGAAGAAAATTACCGTCTTTTATATTGCTATTTTCTATATAATTGCAATATTTTATATAGTTTTCTGCGGTTTCTTTTAGTTTACCTTCTGCTTCATATCTTTTTGCAGTCCTAAGGTATCTAGTTGCGGAGTCTGGATTAAAAAATCCTGAATTATATTCTTTTAAAGCTGAATTTTTATCGTTTAAAAAGAATTCATAAAAGTTATACATTGCTTCACTTCGAGAAAATTTGTTAATGCTTTTGTCAACCACCTTACTATCAATGTTTTCTAAGGTTTCATACGTTTGCTTTATTACATTTTCACTGGTGTCTTTTACACAGTATGTTGACAACAAGGCGCAATATCCACCTACTGTAGATTCTTCATTAGGAGCTGTCTTAATGCTCATCTTTGCAGCTTTCTCTGCTTCATCAAATCTGTGTAGCCTTAGTGCTGCTATAGACACGTTTTTGTAGTAGCGGTATATTTCCTTGTCCTTAGATCTTTTAGCATATTCTAATGCTTTGTAGTATAGAGGGAGGGCGTATCTGTAGACTTCTTGAGAATAATAAAGTCCTCCTTCCATGTTATAACTTTCGATTATCCCAAAATTATTTTTCAAAGCGAAGGCTTTTTCTCTATACTTTGATATCTCGTTTATGGCCATAAGATAATTATGCGCACTGATAAATTCATTTATGCGCATATTCCAGCAACTAAAATAGTACTTTTTGTATGGTGATTTTAATAAAAAGGGGGAAACCTTTTTAAACTCGGATTGTTCTTTCTCTAGTTGCCCGGTCTTGTGAAAATGCCAAACTTTAAAGTCTAAGGCTAAGCATTCTGCATTAAGGTCCTTTTGTCTTTTGGCTTTTGCAAATAATGTATCAGCCATCTTGTAACCAATGTTTTCTCCAATATGGTCAGATGTCTTCTGCACATAATTATATAAAGCATCTTTGATGCCGTAGGGATTGTTTTGAGCATACAATTCATATGTGCTAAATAGTGTCCATGATAATATTAGGGTTGTTAAAAACATCCTCTTCATGAGTGCAAATATATAGTTTTTTTTTTACAACAGAATAAAAATATAATATTTAAGTGTTTTTTCTTAATAATTTTGTTACATTTGTGCACAAATATATAATATAGGGTAATAATGTGTGTAAAATCAAATACATTTTCAGTGCTTAAATGTAAAGATGCTTGCAATAAGTTTGTAAATTGTAATACAATTTATTTTCATTTGTAACATCATTGTAATATTTGTTATATACCTTTGCAGCGGGATAAGGAAATAATGTTAAAATTTAATAAAAATAGACTTTATGAACAATTCATTTTTCAGTCGCTTTACACCGAAAGAACCAAAGTTTTTTCATTTATTAAAGCAGGTATCTGAAGTTTTAATCGCAGCATCAGACTTATTGGTTGATTCAATGCAATGTAGTACTCGAGAAGAGCGTACAGATTATTTTCACAAAATTAAGGATCAGGAAAGACTAGGTGACCAGTTGGCACATAAAATTTTTGAAGAACTCAGCACCTCTTTTATAACACCTTTTGACCGTGAAGATATCCACTCACTCGCAGATTGTATGGATGATGTAATAGACCGAGTTAATAGTTGTGCTAAGCGTATAGCAATATATAATCCCAAAGCAAATAATCCTATGGCTATTGAGTTAGGACTTGTTGTAAAGGATGATGCTAAATGTATAGATATAGCAATGAAAGAACTAGAGTTTTTGCGTAAGAATGCATCTAGTATTAAAGCTCGCAGTAAAGAACTGCATGACCTGGAAAACAAGGCCGATGACTTGTATGAGGTTGCTATAATTAAACTCTTTGAAGAAGAAACAGACGGTATCGAACTTATTAAGGAGAAAGAAATACTTGCAGAACTCGAAAAAGCTACAGATGCAGCCGAAAGAGTAGGAAAGGTGCTGAAGACTATTATTGTAAAATACGCTTAAATCAAAATTAGGATGATATTATTAGTCTCCATCATAATATTAGGACTCGTTTTTGACTATATTAATGGCTTCCATGATGCAGCAAATTCGATTTCAACAATTGTCACTACGAAAGTGCTGACACCATTTCAAGCTGTAATATGGGCAGCGTTTTTTAATTTTCTTGCTTTTTTCATTTCCAAATATATAATAGGTGAGTTTGGTATTGCCAATACAGTTTCAAAAACAGTCTACGAGCAATACATCACATTACCTATAATATTAGCAGGTATAATAGGTGCCATAATGTGGAACTTATTTACATGGTGGAAGGGTATACCTTCATCTTCTTCTCATACACTTATAGGTGGCTTTGCCGGCTCTGCGATAATGGCAAATGGCTTTAATGCTATACATGGTGCTATTATTCTAAAGATTGCTGCTTTTATATTTTTGGCTCCATTTATAGGTATGGTAATAGCTTTTGCTATTTCATTACTTGTGCTATATGGTTGTAGACACGTGTCCCATTTGAGGGCTGAAGTTTGGTTTAAGCATCTTCAGTTGTTTTCATCAGCATTATTCAGTATAGGTCATGGACTTAATGACTCTCAGAAGGTAATGGGTGTTATAGCAGCAGCTATGATAGCTGCTCATCCGCTTCATATAGGACTTGGTATAAAGACAATAGATGATATTCCTGACTGGGTGGCATTTGCTTGCTTTACATCAATTTCAATTGGAACTATGTCAGGTGGATGGCGTATAGTAAAGACTATGGGTACAAAGATAACAAAGGTAACTCCGTTTGAAGGTGTTGTTGCAGAGACTGCCGGAGCAATAACTTTATATATTACTGAAATTCTTAAGATTCCTGTAAGTACAACTCACACTATAGCAGGTTCTATTATGGGAGTTGGTGCAACTAAACGTCTTACTGCTGTAAGGTGGGGAGTTACAAAAGATCTCATGGTATCGTGGGTACTGACAATACCTGTAAGCGCACTTCTTGGTGCTGGAATTTATCTCCTAATATCATTGTTTTTATAGAAGGATACATTCTTAAATGTTATTTTATGTAAAATATGCTCCAAAAATTTGGAGCATATTTCTTTTTTACATACATTTGCAGTGTTCTACATAAGTACAACACTCAAAAACAATAATACAATGATTGAAATACAAAACATTAGCTTTAAATATGCAGGCACAAGCCGCTATATTTTTAAAGATTTCGACTTGAAGTTGGAAGAAAACAGAATATATGGTTTATTGGGAAAGAATGGAACCGGTAAGAGCACTTTATTATATTTAATAAGTGGGTTGTTGCGTGCGATGAATGGTTCCATCGTCTTTGATGGTTTAGAAACCAGTAAACGTTGTCCAGATACGTTAAGTGAAATTTTTATATTGCCCGAGGTCTTTAAATTGCCAAAAGTGTCATTGGTAAATTATGTAAAGATGAATCGTGGATTTTATAAGAATTTCAGCGATGAGATATTAAATAATTGCCTTAGGGATTTTGAACTAACAACTGATATTCATCTTAATGAATTATCAATGGGACAGGCAAAAAAGGCTTTTATGAGTTTTGCACTTGCCACAAACACAAAATTGCTGCTTATGGATGAACCGACAAATGGATTAGACATTCCTTCAAAGAGTCAGTTCCGCAAAGTAGTGGCCGGTAATATGACAGAAGATCGTACTGTAATTATATCAACGCATCAAGTTCATGATATAGAACAGCTCTTAGATCATATATTAATGCTTGAAGGTAAAGAACTAAAACTGAATGCTTCTGTATCTGATATATGTGATAAGTATAAATTTGAGTACCGTACTCCGGATGACATGGCTGATATACTTTATGCAGAACCAACATTGCAAGGGAACGCTGTAATTGCCCCAAGAGGAAATAGTGAAGAGACGCCATTGAATTTGGAACTCTTGTTTAATGCAGTTACTAAAGGCGCAATAAATACAAAATAATATTTACGGATAGAATAATATAATAATTATGGAAAAGTTTAATTTAAATAGATTCGGAATCTTGGTGAAATGGAGTTTCTTTGCTTATAAGAGATCTTTCATAAAGATGACTAGTATATTGTTTTTCGTGTTGTTGGCTATATTTGAACTTAACTCTTTGGGAAATTCCGGAACTCAAAGTCTGGTAGTTACAAGTGTGTTTATATTTACAACACTTATGATCGTTGGCGCTAGCCTTAATTTTGCGAATATGAAAGAAAAGGAAGATCGTATTACATTTATAATGCTTCCAACATCAAACCTTGAAAAGTTTGTAAGTAGATATCTATATGTAACATTGGGTTCCTTGGCTGCATTTCTTGTTGCTTTACTTGGTGCAGATATATTCAGAATGTTGTTTGCTCTTATAACAGGAAAGGGCATAGGGGGATCAGTATTTCTTGATTTCTTTAGGACAATGGTAGATTCTAGCATTTTCGCCAATCACGTATATGTAAACGGGCAGGATGTATATCAAGCTAATTCTTGGCAGATTGCTGCATGTATCTGTCTTTCTTTGTTCTGTATATGGATGCATTCAATATATATGTTGGGCGGAACGTTCTTTCGTCGCAATGCATGGCTATTTACGACGATGGCACTTATCTTTGCCAGTATTATATTTGGATGGATTGTTTCATCATTTGATTTTAATATGCATTTAGATGTTACAAGTTCAAGTGCTGTGGCAAATACCTTCAGTATTGTATTTTTAATACTGATAGTTATCAACTATTTTGCTTCTTACAAGCTTTTTACACGCATGCAGGTCATAAATAATAAATGGATTAATGTATGACATTTAATAACGATAAAGCGATTTATGTTCAGATGGCCGACCGACTGTGTGATGAAATCCTTGCCGGCAAATATAAAGACGACGACCGGGTACCTAGTGTACGCGAGTATTCGGCAATGCTGGAGGTAAATATGAACACGAGTTTTAAGGCATATGAAATGTTAGCGCGTGATGGTATAATATATAATAAACGCGGACTTGGCTACTTTGTTACTGCAGGTGCTGCCGCGCAAATTAAAAAAGAGAGAAGAGAGGAATTCTTGAAGCGCAAAATCCCCGAAATGTTCAGACAGATGAGGATGCTCGATATAGATATAGATACAATCAAAAACAAATGGGAGGAATAATATGATACATCTTAGAGATATAAATAAGACATATGATAATGGACAGCCTTTGCATGTGCTAAAGGGAATAAACCTTGATATAGAAAAAGGTGAGTTCGTGTCAATAATGGGTGCTTCAGGTTCCGGCAAATCTACATTGCTTAATATTCTGGGTATACTTGATAATTACGATTCAGGCGAGTATATTTTGAATGACGTACTTATAAAAGACCTTAGCGAGACAAAGTCTGCTGCTTACCGAAACAATATGATTGGTTTTATATTCCAGTCGTTTAATCTCATATCATTTAAGACTGCTGTGGAAAATGTTGAGCTACCATTGTTCTATCAAGGGGTAAACCGTAAAAAACGTCACGAATTGGCAATGGAATATCTTGAAAAACTTAGTCTCACACAATGGGCGAATCATTATCCCAATGAGATGTCCGGTGGACAGAAACAGCGCGTAGCTATAGCAAGGGCGCTGATAACAAATCCGCAGATAATACTGGCTGACGAACCTACCGGCGCTTTGGATTCAAAAACGAGTGTTGAGGTTATGCAACTGCTTAAACATTTGAATCAAGATGAGGGTATGACGATCGTTGTAGTGACTCATGAGAGTGGAGTCGCTAATGAAACTAATAAAATAGTGCATATTAAAGATGGGCTGATTGGCAATATTGAAGAAAATCTTGATCATCATGCTAGTCCGTTTGGTATAAATGGTGTAATGAAGTAATATGATAAACTTATGCGTGATATTTTAGCTGAAATATGGAGTACGGCAAGACGCAACAAATTACGTACTGCTCTTACCGGATTTGCTGTAGCATGGGGTATCTTCATGATTATATTCTTGCTCGGAGCCGGAAATGGACTTATCAATGCACAGATGGACAGTCAGGGGCGGTTCTTGTCAAACTCAATGATCGTTTACGGTGGTAGAACATCTAAAGCGTATAATGGTCTGCAAGAGGGTAGAACCGTAAGTCTTCTTGATAAAGATATGAACACAACACGTACAAATTTCAAGTCAAACATTGATGATGTTGGTGCGGAATTAGAAACTTCTGGAGTTACTATCAGTTTGGGGCAGAATTATTTTAATGGCACATTGACAGGAGTCTATCCCAATCACATTCAGATAACTAAGAGAGAAATCCTTTATGGCAGGTTCATCAATGACATTGATATTAAAGAGCAGCGTAAAGTACTGGTCTTAAGCCAAGACAATGCTAAAGAACTATTGAAAAATTACCAGGATCTAATAGGAAAATATGTTAATGTTGGCAATTTCTCATTCCAAGTTGTTGGTATATATAAGCAGGACCAGTCTCAAATGAATAAGGATGTATTCTCTTCTTTCTCAACCATAAAGACTATCTATAACAGAGGAGACAGTATCGGCAATATTGAATATTCTTTCCATGGATTGCCAACCAAGGCCGATAATGACCGCTTCGAGAAACAATACAGACGGAAGATAAATTCTAATCATCTGGCAGCTCCTGACGATGAAAGTGCTGTTTGGTTATGGAACCGTTACACTCAGAGCATGCAGATGAACCAGGGTATTGGTATCATTCGTACCGCATTATGGGTAGTCGGATTGTTTACACTTCTGAGTGGTATCGTTGGAGTAAGCAATATTATGCTTATTACTGTAAAGGAACGTACACGCGAATTTGGTATTCGAAAAGCAATCGGCGCAAGTCCGGCTTCAATACTGAAATTGATCATCGTAGAGAGCGTTATAATAACAACTATCTTCGGGTATACAGGTATGGTGCTTGGCGTTGCAGCTAATGAATACATGGATGCAACTATAGGACATACACAGATAGATACCGGACTCTTTAAGGCAACGATGTTCCTCAATCCAACAGTAGGCCTTGATGTATGTATAGAGGCAACTCTCGTAATAATAATAGCCGGAACGATAGCTGGACTTATTCCTGCGCGTAAGGCTGCAAAGATAAGACCTATAGAAGCTTTAAAAGCAGAATAATTATGAAGTTTGATATTGATAGTTATAGAGAAATACTTGATACTCTTACGAGGAATAAGAGTAGGAGTTTCCTTACCGGATTTGGTGTGTTCTGGGGCGTATTTATGCTTGTCGTTCTTATAGGAGGAGGCCAAGGACTAAAAGAACTGTTACAGAATAATTTTGCCGGATTCGCAACCAACTCTGCAATGATATGGGCTCAACCTACGACAAAAGTCTATAAAGGATTTAAAAAGGGCCGTGGTTGGCAAATGGTTTATCGTGATGTAGACAGACTACGTCTTCAAGTACCCGAATTGGATGTTATATCACCGGCTCTATTTGGCAATGGAGGTACCATAGTTTATGGTGACAAAAAGAGTCAAGGCTCTGTACAAGGTATGTTGCCCAATTACCAGAAAGTTTATACCCCAACTATCTATTATGGGCGGTATATAAATAGTCTGGATGTAACGAATCATCGTAAGGTGTGTGTGATTGGCAAGAAGATCTATAAAGACCTTTTTAAAGATGGTACCAATCCATGTGGAAAATATATACGTGTTGATTCTATTTATTATAAGGTCGTAGGCGTTGACTATAAGGCTGGTGGTGATATGAATATTAATGGCCGTGCAGAAGAAAAAGTAACATTGCCGATATCTACTATGCAAAAGGCTTACAACCGTGGCGATCAGATAGATATGATTTCTGTTACCGGCCGTAGTGGAGTCGTGATAAGTAGTATCACAGACCGGATGCGCCAGACGATAGCACGTGCCCACACGATTGATCCTACTGATGATCAGAGTGTAATGGTATTTAATACAGAAATCCTTTTTGGTATACTTGATAGTCTTTTTAAAGGAGTTAACTTTCTTATATGGTTAGTCGGGCTAGGCACATTGTTTGCCGGTGCAATAGGCGTTTCTAATATAATGATGGTTACAGTGAAAGAACGTACTACCGAAATAGGTATAAGACGAGCCATAGGAGCCACCCCGCGTAATATATTGTCGCAGATAATATCAGAAAGCGTAATACTTACATCTGTAGCCGGAATGAGTGGCATATTGTTTGGCGTATTGATATTGCAGATGCTAGAGGTCGGAAATACAACGGATGGAATTTTAGCTGCACATTTCCAAGTCCATTTCTGGACTGCTATTTTTGCTGCATTACTGCTATGCATACTAGGCGTTCTTGCCGGACTTGCTCCTGCATGGAGGGCAATGAGTATAAAACCGGTTGATGCAATGAGAGACGAATAATATAAATAATAAAAAATAATCATAATAATGAAACGGTATTCAAAAATTATTATCGCAGGCGTTATAGCCCTGATTTTTATAGGAACATTCATTTTCCTATACATGAAATCACAACCTAAACCGGTGGCTTATAATGAGTTTACACCGAAAGTAGCTAACCTTGATAAAACAACTATTATTACAGGTAAGATAGAACCTCGTAATGAGGTAAACATTAAACCTCAGGTAAGTGGTATTATCACAAACCTTTATAAGCAGGCCGGTGATTATGTTCAGGCAGGCGAGGTCATCGCTAAAGTTAAGGTTATTCCTGACATGAGTCAGCTAAGCAGTGCTCAGAGTCGTGTTCGTCTGGCTGAATTAAATCTAAAACAGGCCATGATTGATTTTAATCGTGAGCAGAATCTATATAAGCAGAAACTTGTCAGTGCAGACGAATTTGATAAAATAAAACAGACACTTCATCAGGCTCGTGAGGAGAAACTGGCAGGCGAGGATGCTTTGGGCGTTGTACGTGACGGTATCTCAAGAAGTAATGCAAAGGCAAGTAGTACATTGGTTAGAAGTACAATAAGTGGTGTTATCCTTGATATTCCTATTAAAGTAGGTAACTCAGTAATACTTAGCAATACATTCAATGATGGTACTACAATAGCCAGTGTCGCAAATATGAACGATTTGATATTCCGTGGCAATATTGATGAGACAGAAGTTGGACAGTTGGTCATGGGCATGCCTATGAAGATAACAATTGGAGCATTACAAGATCTGAAATTCGAGGCTGATTTGGAGTATATATCACCTAAAGCTGTAGTAAGTAATGGTGCAAATCAATTTGAACTGAAGGCTGCCGTTAGAACGTTGAAAGGTAGCAAGATCAGATCCGGATATAGTGCAAATGCACAAATCGTACTTGCAAGTGCACACAATGTATTGTCTTTGCCGGAGAGTGCAATCGAATTTAGTGGAGATTCTACTTTTGTATATGTAGTAAAGGGAACTAAAGAAAAGAAAACATATCAGCGCCGTCAGGTGATAACAGGCCTAAGCGATGGCGTTAATATAGAAATAAAGAGCGGAATTTCTGTAAAAGACAAAATACGTGGTCCGCAGATTGTAAAAGACGATAAGAAGGACGCCTAAATTAAATATTATGAATAGAATATCTTTAATTGGCATTATGTCTCTGATGGGTATCGTATGTGCATCTGCGCAGACTGTACACCATTGGACATTAAAAGAATGCATCGAATATGCATTGGAACATAATATATCTGTAAAGCAACAGGAGAATACACGTAGGCAGAAAGAGATTGACCTGAGCACAGCCCGCAACAGCCGATTACCTAACCTGGAAGCTTCTGCATCTCAAAATATATCATTTGGTCGAGGTTTAACATCTCAGAATACTTATGAGAATAAGAATACCAGTAGTACCTCTTTGAGTTTGGGAACTAGTGTCCCTCTATTTACCGGTTTTCAGATAACTAACACCATAAAGCTTAATCAACTTAATCTGGCTGCAGCTACAGCCGATCTCGAAAAAGCTAAGAATGATATCCGTACACAGGTAGCTGAGGCTTATGTGCAAATTCTATATGATATAGAGATATCAGATGTGGCAAAGCGTCAGATATCAATAGATTCTATGCAGGTCAGAAGATTACAGATCATGTTGCAGAACGGAAAAGCCAGCGAAGCTCAGGTTTCTCAGCAGAAGGCAACAGAAGCTCAGAGCCGACTTACCGCTACTCAGGCTAATAACAACTACCGTATAGCATTGCTTACACTGTCACAGTTGCTTGAACTCCCTTCACCGGAGGCTTTTGAGATTGTGAAACCGGATATTAATAGTTTGTTTCCTGATAGTACCTCATTCTCTACTCTTAGTACACCGAATGAAGTTTTTGCTTCTGCACTGGGTTTAAGGCCGGAAGTACAGGCAGAACTATATAGATTGAATGGTACGGAAAATAGCATAAAGATTGCGAAGTCTGCATTATATCCACAGTTGTCCTTTAATGCAGGATTGGGTTCTAATTATTACAAAACATCCGGATATGATGCAGAAGGGTTTATGAAGCAGATAAAGAACAACTTCAGTCAGTATCTGGGTTTGAGCCTAAGCGTGCCTATATTCAATAGATTCTCTACTAGAAATAGTATAAGGTCGGCAGAACTCAATCGTGAAACGCAAAAGTTGCAGTTGGAGAATACAAAGAAAACTCTTTATAAAGAGATTCAGCAGGTCTATTATAATGCATTAGCTGCAAAAAGTAAATATGAAAGTAGTTCTTCTGCAAAGCAAAGCAATGAAGATGCTTTCAAACTGATTCAGGCCAAATATGAAAATGGTAAGGCTAATATAACAGAATTCAATGAATCAAAAAATAACTATATGAAGTCGGAAAGTGATTTCGTTCAGGCTAAATATGAGTATCTGTATCAAACGAATCTTTTAGATTTCTATAAAGGTAAACAATTAGATTTTTAGTATTAGTAGAATTGTAGTTTTATAACTTTAGTGACTCTTCTTCAATTTTAGTTGAAGGAGAGTCATGTTATTTTGTTTGCATAGCTTTTACCTTGTCTTAGCTATCTTTTTACTATGCAAAAGCATTGAGTTCGGTCACTTGGAGCATAGCTTTTAGATCAGTAAAGCTATGCTTTCGGAGTAAAAGTAGCCCTAAAAATGAGTTAAAAGCATACGCTTCACATCGAAAATTGCACTATTTTAGAAATATCGCTGTGATTTTTTAATAAAAAATACCACTATGCCACCATATCCATAAATTATTGAATATAAACACTATACAAAGCAACAAATGGAACGCATCTACCACAAAATACCACTCATATACCACTATAAAAATAAAGTGGTATATGAGTGGTATTTTGTGGTATTTCCATACGATGTAAAAGCCCATAAACACAGGGCTAGTGGTATAGTGGTATTTTATTTATTCACGAACTTCTTGTCGTTTACGATATAAACACCTTTTGATAATCCGCCAAGGGCATCATTTACTGTTGCATCCTTAGGCAGAGAACGTAGCAGGCGGCCGTCTACAGAATAAACATTGGTCTTATTGAAAGCCTTGCTCCCGCTGTTTGTAATATTATCAATGCCTGTGGTATGCTTGTTGGTCACGTCATTTACGTTGTATTTGCTATCGGTAAGAGAACCAAGTTCATAAAACTTGTCACTGTTCAACCCTGTAATGTCTACAGTTTGTGGAGAGCCATTCTTGCTGAATATAAAATTGAATGTATATGTGCTTGATGTTATATCTAATGTTTGATAATACCATTTTTCGCCATCAATAGTGGTTGTTGATGTAATTGCTTTTCCCGGCCACTTCCCATTAAGTTCACTATTGGCATCCCATACATAAAAATATAAAGGAGACCATGCATCGCAGTTTACGTATATAGTAGCTTTATAAGCCTTAAATGCATTCACTGTGTAAGTATATGTCTGGATGTCTGTTACAACCCCATTAACTAAAGACCCAACTTTTAGAGTCGTAGTATTAGTGAATGTAAGACTTTTGCTGCCTGTTCCCTGTGTACCATTAGTAGCGGTAGGAGTACTGCCATCTGTAGTATAAACATATGTGCTGTTGCCGGTAGCGTTTATAGTCGTAGTTATATTGTTGTCGTATATTCCACTCGACTTATCTACTGTAACGATGTTAATAGCAACATTCGTATAATAGGCATAATTTGTACCACTTAATACTTTAGTGTATCCGTTAGGAATATTACCCTTTGTAATGTCGCCGATTACTACATAAAGATCTCCGTTAGTGCCTGTAGTCTTGGCCTCAATGAAACTTGTAGAGCTGCTGATAACTATAGTATTGCTTGTATTGGTTATGCCTACAGCTTTACGTATCTTTATCATTGGTCCTATTTCGCTCTTATATGCCTTCCAGTGCGGCAGAAATATACAAGGAGTTCCGGGATTGGCAATAATCCATGCATTTGCCGAAGGTACATCACCGGTATATTTGTTATTGTTACGATAAGTATCGTGGTTATCTACAAATGTAACACCATAACGCTTGTATGTATCGTTGTTGTCAAGACTTCCCGATGTACTGTACCAATTGGCATAGTTACTCTGATCATTCATGAGATATTTCTGCGGAAAGTCGAATGCAGCACTTCTGATACCTTTACCGTCATAATTTGTTGCGTTAAACCAGTTGCCGATAACGGATACGCCATCCCAGCATTCACCTACACTGAATGTAGGATTGGCATCATCGTTATACATACCTGTATACTTGCCTGAATATCCTTTTACCATATCGTATCTGAAACCCGTATATCCAAGATAATTGAGCAGATATTTGAGATAAGCTTTGACATTCGTCTGTACGTTGGCACCTGTATGGTCTAAATCGCGATACCCGTTAAAGTCATCACCTGTATCAGCTGCACCTGTAGCTTTGCCGTAAGTGGCACGCTCTGATACAGCTGTGGGATCTGTACTGGTATTATATTCGTCGGTATTGCATATATCACTAAGTCCCATCGAGTAAGTCTTATTGTCGTAAGGATTTGTCTCGGTAGGGAAATCTGTCCATCTTGTTACTCCACCACGGTGATTTATAACTACATCGGCAATGATACCAACATTCTTGTTTTTGTAGGTATTAATCATTGACTTCAGCTCGCTTTCATTTCCAAAACTACTAGTCTGATTGTACCAATACACATCGTTATATCCCATACTAGTGGCCATATTAGTCCATCCACTTTGTGGAACCCAAATCAGGTCAAAATATTGTGACAGTTCATCAGCTTGGGATTCCAGATTGGTCCATTTGGTATCAGAGTATGAGTCCCAGTAGAATCCTTGGAGCATTACGCCGCTATAATTTGCAGGCCATCCTTGCGCTATGATGAGCAAAGGAATTATAAATGTAAGAATGAAGGTAAAAAAACGTTTCATAAGTTAGTGGTTTAATCAATTATGCCGCTAATATACGAAAATTTTGTTTATCATTGTTTTCACAATTGCACACATAACATCTAATTTGAATGCAAACGTTTGCACATATATGCATTATTCGGTACTGTATACTTTATCCCGGTTAACTTGTAATACCCCCTTTACATTTTGGTAGTATATTATGGCCTCGTTGATATTTGTATTAGGTGGTATTGTCAAAGCTACAGCATTTACAATGTTATATTGATAAAGAATTTCAGAGCCATACTTCTTGGCTGCCGTAAGAATCGGTTTATTTCCAATACTTGTGTCGAAGTATACAATTAAAGTGTTGTTGCTATACTGTGTAGCCGGCTTGTTAACAGTAACCTTATCTTCTTCAGATTCTTTTGTTACTGTTGCATGTTTTGTGGAGACACACGACGCAAGAACACAGGTAACTAAAAATAACATAGTGGTCTTTTTCATGGCATTCTCTCCTTTCTATATCGCAAAAATATTAATAATTATTTAAATAAGCAACAAAAAATCAAAGAATTTTTGTAATTTTGCAACTTTATTATTAATATTTATGGAAGAAAAGACAGAACAGCCCAAGGGAATAATTTATGGGATCTATGATCGTCCGCCATTGCGTGACACATTGTTTGCTGCGCTGCAGCATCTTTTAGCTATTTTTGTGGCTATAATAACACCGGCTTTGATTATTGCTAAAGCAATGAATCTGGATTTAGCTTTAACTGGCTTCTTGGTCTCAATGTCGCTATTTATATCAGGTGTAGCAACATTTATTCAGTGCAAGAAGTTTGGCCGAATTGGTTGCGGATTATTATGTGTACAAGGAACCAGCTTTTCGTTTATTGGTCCTATTATTGCTATTGGTAATGCCGGTGGACTGCCATTGATTTTTGGAGCTTGTATAATGGGTGCACCGGTTGAGATGATCGTAAGTTTCACTTTCAAATATCTTCGTAAGGTTATAACGCCATTAGTTAGTGGTATTGTTGTCATGTTGATAGGACTGAGCTTGATAAAAGTTGGAATGATATCTTGTGGAGGTGGAAATGCCGCAATGGCTTCAGGTACATTTGGTTCTTATCAGAACTTAACTGTTTCGGCAGTTGTTCTTATCAGTGTAGCACTCCTCAATTGTAGTAGAAATAAATATTTGAGGATGAGTAGCATATTTACCGGAATTGTTATAGGTTATATACTTGCTTACTTCCTGGGAATGGTAGATACCAGTGCATTTTCTGCAAAAGACTTTACCAGTTTCAATGTTCCTGTTCCATTCAAATTAGGCGTAAAATTTAATTTATCTTCTTTCATAGCAATTGCTTTGGTATATCTTGTTACAGCAATAGAAGCCACCGGCGATGTTACTGCAAACTCTATGGTGTCTGGAGAACCTGTTGAAGGAGAAAAGTATATAAAAAGAGTATCAGGAGGAGTGCTTGCAGACGGTCTAAATTCTATGATTGCAGGTATCTTTAGTTCTTTCCCTAATTCTATTTTTGCTCAGAATAATGGTATAATTCAACTAACAGGTGTAGCAAGTAGATATGTCGGCTATTTTATAGCAGGAATGCTAATAATATTAGGTTTGTTTCCTATTGTCGGAATAATATTCTCATTGATGCCTTCTGCAGTTCTAGGTGGAGCCACATTGCTTATGTTTGGTACTGTTGCCGCAGCCGGAATACGTATCGTGTCGTCACAGGAATTAAATCGAAAAGCAGTACTTGTCTTGGCTATAAGTTTGTCTTTCGGAATCGGAGTTGAATTGATGCCTGATATCTTGAAGCAGTTCCCAGAGGCTATCAAAACAATATTCTCATCTGGTATTACGACTGGTGGACTGGTCGCAATAATAAGTAATGCAGTACTGAATGTAAAAGAATAAAATATATAATAATGGATTTATTAAAAGAACGTATAATTCAAGACGGCAAATGCTATCAGGGTGGTATTCTTAAGGTTGACAGCTTTATAAACCATCAGATGGATCCTAATTTGATGATGGAACTGGCAAAAGAATTCGTCAAGCTATTTTCTGATTTGAATATTAACAAGATTATTACAATAGAGGCTAGTGGCATTGCTCCGGCTATATTGGTAGGTTACATTATGCAGTTGCCTGTGGTCTTTATAAAGAAGAAACAACCAAAGACGATGGAGAATATGCTTACTTCTGTGGTGCATTCGTTTACTAAAGACCGTGATTATACTGTCTGTATAAGCAGTGATTTTCTTACAGAAAAAGATCATGTACTATTTATTGACGATTTTCTTGCTAACGGTAATGCCTCAATGGGTGTTATTGATCTTTGTAAACAGGCAGGAAGTAAGATAGAGGCCATGGGATTTATAATCGAAAAAGCATTCCAGAATGGTGGAAAAACTTTGAGAGCTAATGGAATCAGGTATGAAGCATTGGCTACTGTAAAAAGCCTTGATAACTGTAAAATCGTTCTTGAGTAGAATAAATGCAGTAAAAATATTGCCGGCAATCATAAAAAGAGGAAACTTATTATATAAGTTTCCTCTTTTAAGTTTATGCATTAATAATTTAAAACGTTTCTGTTTCTTGTTATTAATATTCGTAATATTTACTGTGCTACAAAGGCGAACTGACCTGTGATATCATTGAAATAAACACTGTATGTTCCTACAGGTACAGTCATGTTGCCTCCTCCATTTGTTGCTGTGCCGTAATATTTGTCTCCTATATTTTGTTTGATACCCCAGTTAGCGACATCCCAACTATCATTAGCTCTGAATTTGAGTTCTCCTGCTGTGGTTTGAGTAAATTTACCGTACCAGTTGTGTTTAGTGACCTGTGTTAGTTCATAATCAGTTCCCCAACCATTGAAGGCTCCTATGAGACTTAACTTTGTGTATTCTGTAGGTGACTGGTTTTCAATTTTTTGCCATTCATAAGTTTTAGAACTCATATTGATTGTCAGTGTATAATATTCTGTTGTAGGTGAACTTATCGCGCCTGCACTTGAGCTGATGAGTGATCCTGACATATCTGTCGCACCATCTTTTACAGAACCAATGGCGACATTCCAATTACCAAATGAGTCTTGATCCCAAATCTTAAGATTATTTTTTCCACTTTCCCAATTTGCGGTATACGAATAGACACCATTTCCCATTGGATAGAATAGACATGTCATACCAGTTGCAGGGTCAGCAGTCCAATTCTGTAGTCCACCTACTAGATAATACTTATTAGTTTTCTCTATCTTGTAAGTGTAATCCATCATATTAATCGTTAACAGATATGTTCCGGCATCAGGAATTTTTATTGCACCGGGTGATGTTGTAACAAGTGAACCACTTGTGCTTGTGTCACCATCAGTTTTTACACCAACAACGCCTTGAGTTCCTTCATACCAGAAAGTATTGTTATCAATGTTAGTTTGCGGAATCAATTTCAGATTTTGACCTGCGGCGGTCGTCTTAAATTCGATTGAGAATACCGGGTCTGCGTAAACGTCTTGTGATGAATGTGACAATTTAACCATACCTGTTGCATCCCATCCAACCATATCTCCAACCAGATAGTATGCATTTGCAATGAATGGTGCTGCAGGAGTAGCAACTATATCTACTGCGCCGGCATCAATAAGTATTGCCTGTCCATTCCCATTAATAGCATTAGAGTAGACATGAGCGCTATATGTACGTGCTACAGGCCTTTTACCGTAATTCATGGCGATAATGTTTTGTAAAGAAGCACTGTCTATTTTACCGTCATCAGTAGTGTTTATCTTTGTTATTGTCGCATCTTTAGTGTCTCCTTTAGGAGTTATTATCATACGTGTTTTTTGTCTTGTAACTCCTGCAGGTAGAGCAGCAGATGATAAACAGAATACCTTAACGCTGTCGCCAGCCTTGCCTAAATCTATCGCATTTGCTGCAGTTGCAGTAAATCCGGGGATAGTTATTGCGGCTTCCTGGTCATTATGCTGAGGGCTTGCCCAATCATCATATGTGCCATTGCACGATGACATTAGCAACAATGACATTAACAGGCCGCTGAAAATTATATGTTTTTTCATATTGAATGTCTATTATGTGATTAATAAGTTTATTTTACTTCACCTTTGTTGTTATCAAAGTCAACATAAAGTTTCTGACCAATTCCGCATGATACAGAGTAATCTTTACCTACGTTAGTAGCCCAGTTAGTAGGAATGTCTACAGCACGCCAATATAAGTCGCCTTTGTATAGCGTAAATTCAGTTCTCCACCAGTCAAGTCCCGGAACAAGAATATAAGCTCGCATTTCATCTTTGGCAGTGAATGCTGGAGAAATCCATTTTCCGGAAGCATTAGTCGGAGCTACCATTTTCCAATTTGGATCGCCTTGTGTCCAAGCACCTCCACAAGCATTGCCTATTACATATGCCTCTCCCGGATCAATATTCAGATTTGTTATCAGCATATTCTTTTGTACATCAAGACTTGCATTCATATATATAACATACCATCCTGCATTTGCAATCTGTATACTTCCATCTGCAGATGCTTTCGCTCCTGAATTTGCATTATCTACAACTGATGTAGCATCGTTATATCCGAGCTTTTCATTACCGTCTCTACTCCATTTGAATGTACCACCGGCAGGTGCGTATATCATAGTAAAGAATTTTCCTTCAGTTCCAAATGCAGGCGCCATCTTCTTGAATGTTGTACCATCTTGAATGCAAGGACCTGTCAAGTATATTGATGTTGGTAACTCTGCCAGATATGTAGCAACAACTTTGGGCAATTCTATCGTGTTTGATAAACAGTCTGCTTTAGAGTAGTTAGCTAAGATAGCTCTTAAACGTACATACAAAGTCTGGACAACTCCTGATGGATCGGCACCACTATTCGCATTTTGATATAACTTTACGACAGCATTGTTTATTTCTGTACCACTCACATTTATATTTGCTGTAGTATATGTTGTACCCAACTGTGTATACTTGGTGAATGCTTTATCTAGTGATATTTGCACTGAATAATTAACAGCTAGAGGCTCTCCTCCATAATCAGGTTGACTGCAAGTAAAGTTTATACCAGTAGAGTTAGCAAGGTCGTATGTATTATTCGCAGCATAGGCTGGAACATTAAGAACAAAGCTTGTAGGCAAATTGTCTGTGTCTAATTTGGGGTTATCACCACGGTCATTGTCGCAAGATGCGAAGAATAGAGCTGAGGCAATAATCATTAGTCCACTTGCTATATTTATTGTTTTCATAATCATTATCTATTAAGCGTTAATTAATAACCCGTATTCTGTTGTAAGTTTGTATTAGAAGTTATATCACTTGAAGGCAAAGGATATATATTGTATTTATTGTCTACACTATTACCATCTGCACTGTTTAAACTTCCTTTCCAAGCCCAAACATAATCACTTGTAGTAAGTTTGTTGAAACGTACTAAGTCAGAACGACGATGGCATTCCCAAGCTAGTTCGCGAGCGCGTTCGTCAAGAATATCGTTAGCTGATACAGTATTCATGTCAGTTGCATTTGCCCTTTCACGTACTTGATTGAAGTACCATATGCCATCATGTCCATTAACATTTACATTTACACCTCCTACTACTTGACATTCAGCTAGCATAAGGTATACATCAGCCAAGCGGAAAACAGGGAAATCTGTAGATACGAACGAAGTATTAACTCCAGTACCATCTTTATATAAATTAGTGAACTTAGTATATGCATATCCTTCAGAGAATGTACTAAGGTCTTTGATATCCTTGTCTTGACCTGTAGTAAAGAATTTTGAACCACGAATATCAGAACCAGAGAATTTGTTTACAAATTGTGGAGTTACACGAATTCCACCCCATCCGGCACCACCAAGGCCTAGAGCTTTGTAATCCATTTTTCCACCACATTCTGCATTTACAATATATGTTGTACCTCCATATGCTTGTGTATTGATAGCATCTTGGTAGATACTGAATATAATCTCATGACCTACACCTTGTAATTCGTCATTTGATGCATTAAAAAGATTCCAGTAATTAGACTGGGGCTCCAGATTGTAGCCAAGACTTATAATGTTTTTACAAGCGTCAGCACATTTATCATATTGTGCAGTCCCTGTGTAAACTTTTGCATTGAGATACAATTTAGCTAAAATCATGTATGCCATACCTTTTCCGCAACGATATTTTTCAGGAGAAGCTGGTAGATATTGCACAAAGTTATTGATGTCTTTTACCATCCATGTGAAAAGGTCTGACCGAGATATCTGCGTTGGATTTTCTCCTCCAACAGCCGAATTTTCATCTGTAAATGGAACATTACCATACATGTCAATTGCATGTAAATATGCTAATGCACGTATGCAACGAGCTTCTGCAGATAACTGATTCTTTTCAGCATCGGTAAGTTTATCACCTGCGCTGTTAATCCTTCTGATCGTTTCGTTACAAAGTGAAACTTCGTATATTATACGATAATACATTGCTGAAACAAATACGTCCGAAGAATTCCAGCAGAGCCCATGGAAGTTTTTTACAGTCTGGTCATTCCATCCAATAACGGCTTCATCAGTAGGAAGTTCTTGTGAATTAAAATACGCACGTAAATACTGTCCAAATCCACCGTCTATTCCTGATATATCAGGGTCGCCTGTTGAACCTTTTGGTGAACTTACTGCAAATGCGCTATAGCATTTTGCTAATAGAGATGTATATGCATCACTACCAGTCAATGAATTATCCGGTGTGTTGAGATTGGGGTCAATTGGATTGACATTCAAGTCTGCCGTACATCCTGAAAAAGCCATTGATATAGCTATTACAGTTGCTATCACACCATATTTTTTATTATGTCTTTTCATAATTATTCTATTATTTAAAAGTTAAAGCTTGCACCAAATAAAATAGTACGTGGACGAGGATACATATTTTTGTCTAGTCCTCCTTGTATCTCAGGATCTAATCCATCGTATTTAGTGATAGTAAATACATTCTGGGCCGTAACATGCAGACGAACCCATGATGCTAATTCGTAAGCCAATGTTAATCTGTCAAGTTTTAGGAATGATGCATTACGTACATAATAATCAGATAAGTATTGTGCCTGACGGAAATTAGATGTCGCTGCAGATGTTAGACGGTTACAAATAAAGCTATTTGTCCACATATCTGCCATCATTTCGTTATTAGATGCTACATTATCATATACATAATTGTTCAAATTTGCGCGGAATGATGCTGCCAAGGTCCATTTCTTATAGTTTAATGTTGTATTGAAACCCAAATTTACGTCTGCGTCAGGTTTTTTGTATACATATCGGTCATTGTCATTTATTTGGCCATCGCCATTGCGGTCTACATAAAGGCCTTCAATTGGATTACCGCTTTTGTCATATACCTGTTGGTATACATAAAATGAATTAGCAGGATAACCAACCTTCTGTATCTGTACTTTGTTTCCAACGCCACCATTTATGTCACCTGTTAATACACCTATATAACTAGGACTTTCATTGGCTGTGAGTTTGGTAATTTTGTTTTTATTATAAGAAATATTGAAGCCAACTTCCCAATGCCAGTCTTTTGTTTCTACAGGTACTGCATTAATAGCAATTTCAAATCCTTTATTCTCCAAATCGCCAATATTCATTAATAGATAGTTAGACAAGTTTGAACCGGCACTAATAGGAACGTTGTTAAGCAAGTCTTTTGTTTTACGTTTGTAAAAATCTATACTACCATTAATACGATCACGGAAAAATCCATAATCAATACCAATATTGTATGTAGTAGTTGATTCCCATTTTATATTTGAATTATAAGCATTCGGTGTTATTGGCGTTATTATTTTATTTCCAAATTGATACAAACTACCAGCTTGATTAGTCTGATATGTTGCTATAGAAGGATAATCTCCTTGACTAATATTCTGTTGTCCGGTAACACCATACCCAAGACGAAGTTTCAAATTAGAAATCCAATTAATGTCTTTAATAAATTTCTCTTCTGATATACGCCATGCCAAAGCTGCTGACGGGAAAAGTCCCCATTTGTTATTTTGGAAACGAGAGGTACCATCATCACGTAATGTAAACGTCAAAAGATAGCGTTCCATTAATGTATAGTTTAGTCGTCCATAGAATGATACAAGATAGCTTTCTGTTTTGAATAAAGGAATTGCTGAATAAGTAGTTGCTCCATCACTAGAAACTTTGCTGTCTGTTGTTGTATTATAGAAATGTTGCCATGAATAACCGCCTAAAATATCAAAACGACTTAATATTGAAGGTAGTTCTTTTGCGTAGTTCAGATAGAATTCCAATGTTTGATCACGGCGTAACTGTGTGTACTTTTCCCATAGACCTTTTCCTGTTTGCACCTTGTCATGTAGAGATATTTCACTACCTTGAGGCATTGTGTTCCAGCCATCACTGTTTGATACATCAAGACCAAGATTTAAGTTCGCTCTTAGTCCAGGTATATAGAAAAATTTATAATCGAACTGTGCATTACCAACAAATCTGCGAATGTCTGATGTCTTGTTTTGGTCATAAAGCATAGCAACAGGATTAAGTGTAGACATCGTGTTTGATGCTCCGTTTGTCATCCATGCGCTGTATCCATTAATACCATTTGTGTCATACACCGGTTTTAGAGGGTCATATTGAATAGCAGCTCCTATAGCCCCTTCGTCGGCAAATCTGTTTTGAGTGAATACACCTTTCCCATTTAAATTTATGGTTAGATGTTTATCAAAGAATTCTGGAGTTAAGTTTAAAGACAGAGTACTCCTTTTCATATTAGAAGTTTTCAGAGTTCCATCATCATTCAGAAATCCTGCAGATAAGCGATAAGGCATAGCATTGAATATCTTTCCCTTACCTAGTATTCCGCCTGTTACACTAGCGTTCACTTCCTCAGTCCATGCTGTACGATAAATCTGATCTTGCCAGTTCGTATTTGAATTTCCTAATGCAGCATTAGCACTTGCAGCATCTAGTTCAGGATGGGCAGCAAAATAAGAATTAAAGAAACTAGAGAATTGACCGGCATCCATTACGTCAACTTTCTTTGAAATGGTTTGAACAGAGCTTGTCAGGTCAACACTTATTTTTGGTTTACCACTACTACCTTTTTTTGTTGTAATTACGATAACACCATTAGAGGCACGTGATCCATAAATAGCAGTAGCAGAAGCATCTTTCAGAACAGAGAAACTTTCAATATCATTTGGATTGATAGATGAAAGAACATCGGACTGACCTGAAATAGTAGTACTGCTTATCGGCAGTCCATCAATAACGATTAGAGGGTCATTACTTGCTGAAAGTGACGAACCTCCACGAATACGAATAGTTGAACCTGAACCAGGAGCGCCACTATTCCCTATGATTTGCACACCTGCACTCTTTCCTTGTAATAGATCTGCAGGAGAGGTAGCGAGTCCTTTGTTAAGCTGGTCAGCCTTAACAGAAAGAACTGATCCTGTAGCATCGCTCTTTTTTACGGTTCCGTATCCGATTACTACAATATTATCCAACATCTTTTGATCTTCTTGCAGCGTAATCATTAAATTTGGTTCTGCTGCGATAGTCTTACTTGCATATCCAATATAGGATATTATCAAGCTAGTTCCTTTTTTAGCTGTAAGCGTGAAATTACCGTCAAAGTCAGAAACAGTGCCCATCGTGGCACCTACAACTTTTACATTCGCGCCAATAATGGCTTCACCTGCAGCATCCTTAATGTGACCTTTCACAGTAATTTGCTGTGCGAAAGTTCCCAATGAAATGAGTAACCCTAGAATCAGGGCATATACTCTACAAGGGATTCGAAAGTTTACTTGCTTCATCATTTTGTTTGTATTAAAGTTAATGTTATTAGTTATTATATTCTATTTTATTATAAAATGTTGTTATTCATTTCCAATATATAAGGTTGATGGTTCTTCTGTCATATTAGTTTATGATGCAAAAGTAATTTCGTTAATCTTATTTTGTACTTTTTTTCGGTTAAAAACGACAAATTGGTAATGCAAACGTTTGCATTGTTAAAGGACAATAAATTAAATCGTTATGAGTGCAACATTGTTTTAATTATATATCTTTGCCGTTAATATAATTATAACCATGAAAGGATCTACACCTCTAACAATGAAAGACATAGCCAAAGAGTTCGGCATCTCTGTGGCAACTGTTTCGAGAGCTTTACAAAATAGTTCTAGAATAAGTATAGAACGGCGTGAACAAATTCAGAAATATGCGCGTGAACATAATTTTTCACCTAATATGCTTGCTGAGTCTTTACGCCATAGCAAAGATATGCCGATTAAAATAATAGGTGTAATAATACCTCAGTTTGTGCATTATTATTTTTCATCCATCCTTACAGGTATAGAAGAGGAGGCTTCTGCAAGAGGCTATCGTATTATGATTGCACAAAGTGATGAAAAATATGAGAAAGAAGTTAAGATTTGTCAGTCATTCTTTGAAAACCAAGTTTGTGGAATAATTGTCTCGCAGGCTAAAGATACCGTAAAGTATGACCATTTTCAAAAACTTATAGACAATGGCGTACCTCTCGTATTTTATGACCGCATATGTACAGGCGTAAATGCAAGTAGAGTCGTCGTGGATGATTATATGGGGGCTTATACTGCTGTTACTCATCTTATAGATACTGGCTGTAAGCGTATCGCCTTTTATGGATCGTCAATGAAATTGGAAATATCTAAAAACAGATATAATGGATATAAAGATGCTTTATTAAAACACGGGTTAGAATATGATGACACGATTACTAAATTTTGTGACAACCGTGCTGATGCAGAAGCCATTACTCCATCTTTATTGAGTTCAAAAAATAGACCCGATGCATTCTTCGCTGTTAATGATGATACAGCTATTGGAGTGCTGTATACAGCCAAACGTATGGGTTTTAGAATACCTGAAGATGTGTCTATATGTGGGTTCACTAATGGAAATCGTGCTATAGCTTGCGATCCAATGCTTACTACAGTGGAGCAGCGTGGAGTCTTGGTTGGCGAGGAGGCTGCAAATATTCTTATAGGACATGTTGAAGGTTCTCTTCCAATAGATAAAGCAGAAAAAAAAGTTGTACGTACAAGATTAGTTATACGTGGAACCACAAAATAACATTGATAACTGATAATAATTAATAGTATGAATACAAAACCTGATTTGAGTTTTGGGAAACTTTGGAATTTGAGTTTCGGATTCTTTGGCGTTCAGATAGCTTATGCGCTTCAGAGCGCTAACATTAGTCGAATATTTGCCACACTAGGTGCAGATCCCCATAATCTTAGTTATTTTTGGATACTACCACCGCTTATGGGTATAGTTGTACAACCTATTGTTGGAACTCTTAGTGACAAAACTTGGTGTAGGTTTGGGCGACGTATACCTTATCTATTCATAGGAGCAGCTTTAGCTGTATTTGTAATGTGTATTCTTCCTAATGCAGGAAGTTTTGGAATGAAAGTATCTACAGCAATGATTTTCGGACTCATATCTCTTATGTTTCTTGATACGAGTATAAATATGGCAATGCAACCATTTAAGATGTTGGTTGGTGATACTGTAAATGAGAAACAGAAGGGATTGGCGTATTCTATTCAAAGTTTTCTTTGTAATGCCGGTTCGTTAGTTGGTTATATATTCCCTTTTCTCTTTACATTTTTGGGCATAAGTAATGTAGCAGCTAATGGCGTAATACCAGATTCTGTTATTTATTCATTCTATATTGGTGCAGCGATACTAATACTTTGTGTCTTTTATACAATAGTGAAGGTAAAGGAGATGCCGCCTAAAGAGTATGCTATGTATCATGGATTAGAGAAACCTCTTGATCAGGAAAAAGTAAATGTCTTTAAGTTATTGAAGTCTGCACCTGTTGCGTTTTGGACAGTTGGATTAGTACAGTTCTTTTGTTGGTCAGCTTTTATGTATATGTGGACATACACAAACGGTTCTATTGCTAATACATGTTGGAATACTGCAGATGTGTCTTCAACTGGATATCAGGCAGCCGGAAATTGGGTCGGTATACTGTTTGCTGTACAGGCTGTTGGTAGTGTTTTATGGGCAGTCATATTGCCGCAATTCAATAATCGTAAGGTGTCATATTCCATTAGCCTTATTCTCGGAGGAATTGGATTTTGTATGATACCATTCATACATAATCAGTACGTTTTGTTCTTGCCATTCATTCTCATAGGATGTGCTTGGGCGGCAATGTTAGCGATGCCTTTTACAATAGTAACCAATGCTCTCAATGGCAGTCATATGGGTGTCTATCTTGGACTTTTCAATGGAACTATTTGTATTCCGCAGATAGTAGCTGCTGCCTTTGGCGGAGTAATCTTAAGTTTGGTATGTAATGTTCAAAGTAATATGATGCTTGTAGCTGGAGGACTTCTAATAGCCGGTGCACTTTGTGTATTTGTAATAAAAGAAACAATTGGAGAAAATCCGTAATATACATACTTTTTTTATTGCTCTTGATGATATTTAATTATATTTGTTTACCTTTGCATGAATAATATGAAAATTTCTTCTAATGAGAATATCATCAATACTAATGATATTGGTATGTTTTTTTACTGTAAACTCTAAAGCCGAAGATGCCGATACCTTGTCATTTAATAAACTATACAAAACGAGAAATGATAGCATTGTCTCAAGAGCATTTACTTTAAGCCAATCATTTAAGCGCAATTGTACTCCTTCAGGCCTGGTATTCATAGCAGACGGCTTGATGTTAAAAGCTCAAAAGAAAGATTTTCGTTCTATTAAGACCTTCTTTCAGCCCCATTTTGAGAAAACATATGACAGCTATACTCAATATGCTCCTCTTGTTGCATCTTTTGCATTGAAGGCTTTGGGCGTTAAAAATACTAGTACTTGGAAAAGACTGACGTTAAATTCAACATTATCCTACGTCACTATGGCTACTTTGGTGAATAGCATAAAGTATTCGTCTAAAGAAATGCGCCCGGATAATACAACTGCAAACTCATTTCCATCAGGCCATACAGCAACAGCTTTTGCGGCAGCAACTATATTTAACAAAGAGTATGGACCTATTAGTCCATGGTATAGTGTGGCAGGATATAGTGTGGCAACTCTTACAGGAATAACACGTATAATGAATAACCGACATTGGATTAATGATGTACTTGTAGGAGCTGGTATAGGTATTGTATCTGCAGATATTGGATATATGCTTGGTGATTGGATATTAAAAGGTAAAGGAATACAAAACCGGCCTAAAAATGTAATACCTGATATATCGGAGAATGGATCTTTTTTTAGTATGACTGTTGGAACAGGCATAGGACCTACCCATCTTAATTCGCCTAAAGTATTTGATAACTATAAGGCTGATATGACTCCTTCGGGCAATCCTCTTAGATTGTTGTTGAAAACTTGTCGTTCATCGTCAGTAAACATAGAGAGTGCTTATTTTATTAATAAGTATCTTGGTTTTGGTGGTAGGTTGAAAGCATCAACACAATCTGTTATCGTAGGAAATTTTAATCATAAATTTGCATATACAGTTCCACTTATAAGCAAGTCTGATATACCTTCAGATGCTTACAGACTAGATGGATTAGAATCAAGTCATCTGGGAATGATAGACATGTCATTAGGATTTTACAGTTCTTTACCGATAAGCACACGTTTAAGATTAGGAACAAAACTCCTCTTTGGAAACCGACTTACCACTAATTATAGTGTTGACGCTATATTTAGTTTTAATAATCTTAAAGATAGACAGGAAAACTACAGTAAAATTTTAGACGACATTCTCCAGGCTAATGGCGGTAGTATTTGTAATATATCAAAAGATGAGTATAATCCTAAATTGTATCACGATAATGATTTTTTAGAGATTAAGGCAAACAACGCTTTTACTTTTGGCACCGGACTATACATTGCTTATGCTATAAAGGACGAAACTGCATTCATGATTAGTTTTGATTATGATTATGCAAATCCTAAGTATACATTTGTCTTGCACAATCGATATGATGAATCGGGAGGTAATATATCTCTTATAGAAGATGTTTTTCATAGACGGACATTAATGAACAATCTTAGCTTTAATATTGGCATGAGTGTCTGTCTGTAGAGGCCTTATGATTCTTGCCGCGCAAACGTTTGCACATCAAGAAGACCAATTTTAATGCGTTTTCAGCTACACAAATGTTTTTTTATTGTAATTTTACGGCATAATAATATAACTATGCCTATGAAAGTCCAATTTAATATAGAATATAGAACAAGCTTTGGAGAAGAGTTACAAATAAACATTTCTTTGCATAAAGTTGGTGAGGATGATTTAGAAAAACAAATCATCAATATGTTTACTGATGATGGCCTTATGTGGAGTCGAGAATCGTCATTCTCTTCAGAATTAATACATTATATAGATTATACATATAGCGTACGAAAGAATGGAAAACTGGTACGTACAGAATGGCCTGTGGTATCACACAGATTGGAATTTGAAAATAAATCAGCAACTGATTACATCCTTAAAGACAACTGGATAGACAGTCCTGTAGATTCTTATTTGTATAGTTCTGCTTATACAGATTGTGTGGTAGACCAGCATATAAACTTATGTGAATCTGTTAATTATAATAAGACACTCTGCATTAAGGTTCGTGCAACTCAGTTGCGCAAAGGTGACTATCTAGCCATTGTTGGTGATGATAAATCTTTGGGCGGATGGAATATAAATCATTCTATACGCATGACAGAGCATAATTACAACGAATGGATAGTTTCTCTTGATGCGGGGATATTCTTAAGGCCAATTATCGAATTTAAATTTGTTGTTCTTAATCAAAATGATGGCATAAATCCAATTTGGGAATATGGATTTAATAATGTCTTGGACATATTAGATATAAAACCTAAAATGGTAGAGGTAGTTGAGATGCAGCCTGCAAAATTTCCCATTAGCAAATGGAAAAGTGCAGGAACAGTGGTACCTGTGTTTTCTATTCGATCTAAAAATAGTTTTGGAATAGGTGATTTTGGTGACTTGAAGAAGATGGTAGACTGGGTTGCACTTACTCATCAGCGTGTGTTACAGATACTACCTGTTAATGATACAAATAATACCGGAACATGGCTTGATTCGTATCCATATAGCTGTATAAGTATCTTTGCATTGCATCCTCAATACGTTGATCTTGGGGCATTGCCTAAAATAAAAGATGAGGCAAAAAGAAATGAGTTAGAACAACTTCGTAACGAACTTAATGCTTTATCACAAATAGATTATGAACGAGTTAATGAGTCGAAAAACGAATATCTTAAAGTAATATTTGAGCAAGAAGGCAAGTCTGTAATGAATGCCGATCGTTACAAGTTGTTCTTCGAAGAAAGCAAAGGATGGCTCGTACCTTATGCTCAGTATCGCTATTTATGCGAATTGTATAAAACTTCTGATTTCACTAAATGGCCAGACCATAATATATTTGACGAAAAAGAACGTGAATCATTAGAGTCGCCTCGTAGCAAAAAATATAAGGAAGTAGAGTTCTATTATTTTGTTCAGTATATTTTAAATTGTCAGATGAAGCGTGTTCATGAATATGCACGTGCCAAGGGCGTTATACTAAAAGGAGATATCCCGATAGGCGTAAGTCGCAATGGATGTGATGTTTGGGCCGAACCTCGATATTTCAATGTTAACGGTCAGGCAGGAGCGCCGCCAGATTCTTTCTCTACTAATGGTCAGAATTGGGGCTTCCCCACATACAATTGGGATGAGATGCTTAAAGATGATTGCCAGTGGTGGATTCGCCGTTTTTCTAATATGGCGAGATTCTTTGATGCTTATCGCATAGACCATATATTAGGATTTTTCCGAATATGGGAGATTCCCGCAGATGCTGTTCATGGACTATTGGGACATTTCTCACCTGCTTTAGGACTTACAAGAGATGAAATCGAAGCTTATGGTTTGCATTTTCAGGAGCGTCTATTCACAGAACCTTTTATTGCCGATTGGATAGTAAATAAAATATTTGGAAAGCATGCTGATGAGGTAATAACCAAATATCTTATGCATACTCATGATGATATGTATAAGATGAGGCCTGAATATGACACACAACGTAAAGTTGAAGCGGCATTTGATGGAAAAACTTCTGATGATGACATCTGGATAAGAGATGGCTTGTATGCCCTTATCAGTAATGTGTTGTTCTTACGTGACCACAAAGACCCAAACAAGTTTCATCCACGTATCTCAGTACAGTATGCCTTTATTTATCAGGCATTATATGATAGTGATAAGTCTATATTCGACAAAATATACAATGATTACTTCTATCGTCGTAATAATCAGTTCTGGTATAAAGAGGCGATGAAGAAACTTCCTATTATTATACAGTCTACCCGCATGTTGGTGTGTGGAGAAGATTTGGGAATGGTGCCAGACTGTGTGCCATGGGTAATGAACGAGTTGAGAATATTAAGTTTGGAATTGCAGTCAATGCCAAAAGATCCGCATGTGCATTTCGGTCATTTGTCAGGAAATCCTTACCGTTCGGTATGTACAATATCATCTCATGATACAGCTACACTACGTCAGTGGTGGGATGAAGACAAAAAACGTACACAGGATTATTACAGCACAATGCTGTATAGGGGTGGTGAAGCTCCACATCCTTTGCCCGGATGGTTGGCTAAGGATATTATTGCACGCAACCTTCTTAGTCCGTCGATGCTTTGCATTCTTACAATACAAGACTGGCTAGCTATCGACGAGAAAATACGACTTGCCGATCCTAATGCCGAAAGAATAAACGTTCCGGCCAATCCTCATAATTATTGGAGGTATCGTGCTCATCTTAATATAGAAGATCTTATTGAGAATAAAGACTTTAATGAGAGTGTTACAGAATTGGTATTACAATCAGGTAGAAAATAGTTTATAATAGATATTAGAAATGAAAAAAATTATCACATTCGTTACATTTATGCTGTTGCCGCTGATGGTAATGGCACAAGAGATTAAATCGCCTGACGGGAATGTCAGATTGAAGTTCTATTTAGATAATGGCCGACCAACTTATGAGATGACTTATAAAGGTAAGGCGGTTATAAAACCTAGTCATTTAGGACTTGAACTGGCTAAAAATAAACATGCAAGTAAAGGCATGGACGAAACTGATTTGATGGATGGCTTTAATATTACAGATACTAACGAATCAACATTAAATGAGACTTGGAGACCGGTATGGGGTGAGACCGCTACTATACGGAATAATTATAATGAGTTGGCGGTAAATCTTAATCAGCCATCTAGTAATCGTAATATAACTATACGTTTTCGCGTATACGATTATGGAATGGGTTTGAGATACGAGTTTCCACAACAGAAAGATCTCAATTATTTCATAATAAAAGAAGAACATACTCAGTTTGCCATGGCTGGTGATCATAAAGCATGGTGGCTGCCGGGTGATTATGATACACAGGAGTACGAAACTGTAACGTCAAAGCTATCTCAGATAAGAGGATTGATGAAGTCGGCTGTTACCGGCAATTCTTCTCAGACCACATTTTCGCCCACAGGTGTTCAGACATCCTTGCAGATGAAGACCGATAATGGATTGTATATTAACATCCATGAAGCCGCTTGTGTAGATTATTCTACCATGAATCTGAATTTGGATGATAAGAATATGATCTTCGAATCGTGGCTTACGCCTGATGCTGAAGGACTTAAGGGATATATGCAGACACCATGCAATTCTCCTTGGAGGACTGTTATGGTTAGTGATGATGCCCGTGATATGCTTTCGTGCAAACTGACATTGAACCTAAATGAACCATGTGCCTTGAAAGATGTTTCGTGGATACACCCAATAAAATATTGCGGGGTATGGTGGGAGATGATAGTAGGCCGAAATTCATGGAGCTATACTAATGATTATCCATCTGTCAGACTAGGTGTTACTGATTATACCAAATGTAAACCTAATGGAACTCATGGCGCAAATAATGCAGATGTAAAGAGATATATTGATTTCGCAGCAAAGAATGGCTTGTCTGAGGTTCTTGTAGAAGGATGGAACCAAGGCTGGGAAGACTGGGTTGGTAATTCTAAGTTTGATGTCTTCGATTTTGTTACCCCTTATCCAGACTTTGATATTAAAATGTTGAATGATTATGCCCACTCTAAGGGTGTTAAATTAATGATGCATCATGAGACGTCTTCTTCTGCGATCAACTATGAGCGACATCTTGAAGATGCTTTCAACCTTATGAACAAGTACGGATATGATGCTGTAAAGAGTGGTTATGTAGGTGATATAATACCAAGAGGTGAGCATCATTATGGTCAGTTTATGAACAATCACTACCTTTATTGCCTAAAGGAAGCTGCAAAACATCATATTATGGTTAATGCACACGAGGCCACACGTCCTACAGGATTATGTCGTACATATCCTAATCTGGTTGGAAATGAGAGCGCTCGTGGTACAGAATATGAAGCTTTCGGAGGCAGCAGGCCTGATCATACGGTGGTTCTTCCTTTCACTCGTCTTCAGGGTGGACCGATGGATTATACTCCCGGCATATTCGAAACTCAATTGAAGACATGGTCTAAGAATACATCTTATGTACATACTACGCTTTGTGGCCAACTGGCACTTTATTTAGTGATGTACAGTCCTTTGCAGATGGCTGCCGATCTACCCGAACATTATGAGAAATATGATGATGCCTTCCAGTTTATCCGTGATGTAGCTGTGGATTGGTCTGATAGCAAATATCTTGAGGCTGAGCCGGGCGCTTACATCACAGTGGCCCGAAAAGCTAAAGGTACTGATAATTGGTTTGTTGGTGGTAAATGTAATGAAGACGGACATAGTGCTATGATTAAGTTTGACTTCCTGGATAAAGGTCGTAAATATAGATGTGACATCTACCAGGATGCAAAAGATGCAGATTATGAGAAGAACCCTAAAGCATATAAAATATCACACCGTATGGTGAAAAGGGGTGATGTCATAAATATAAAAGAGGTTCGAGGTGGAGGTTTTGGCATGGCTTTGTTCGCAAAATAGAATAGTGCTGTCATTGTCTAAAACAACCAATAATCTGATATAATACATGATAATCAAAAATATTATAATTACGAGCTTATTAACCTTAGCTTTTGCGCGCAATGCAGATGCGCAGCGGTTCAACGAATTGACATATAGCCCTACAAAGTCCGAATTTCGGCTTTTTGCACCTGATAGTGCTAAAAAGATAGTAGTGCGTATATATGATAGTGGTCTGGGCGGGAAACCGCTTAGAACCATTAAGATGCGCCATACTGCTGCAGACCGCTGGACGGCTTTGGCTAAAGGTAATCTGAAAGGTAAGTTTTATACATTTGATATATCGGGTGATAGAAAATCGTGGCACGAGACGCCCGGAGTTTTTGCTAAGGCTGTAGGAGTGAATGGCAGGCGTGCTGCTATTATAGACTTGCATGCTACTAATCCGGAGGGATGGAGTGAAGACAAACGTCCGGTTATAAAGTCGCCTGCAGATCTTGTAATCTATGAACTGCATCATCGTGACTTCTCTATTGATTCGTCTTCAGGACTGGTCCATAAAGGTAAGTTCCTCGCCTTGTCAGAACCAAAGGCTATTGCCTATCTTAAAGATCTGGGCATAAATGCGATACACATTTTGCCTTCGTTCGATTTTGCCTCTGTAGATGAAACTAAACTTAATCAACCTCAATACAACTGGGGATACGACCCGGTTAATTATAATGTGCCCGAAGGCTCTTATTCTACTGATCCTTATACACCTGCTACACGGATAAAAGAATTCAAGACTATGGTGCAAGCTCTGCATAAGGCGGGCATAAGGGTAATATTAGATGTGGTGTACAATCATACTTCTGATATAAGCCATAGTGCTTTTCAACTTACTTATCCCGACTATTTCTATCGTAAGACGGTGGATGGAAAATATTCTGACGGCTCTGGATGTGGCAATGAGACGGCTAGCGATAAGCCTATGATGCGACAGTTTATGATAGAATCGGTAAAGTACTGGATTAATGAATATCATATTGATGGTTTCAGATTCGACCTGATGGGGGTGCATGATATTGAAACGATGAACCAAATCCGCGCTGAAGTGGATAAAATTGATCCTACCATATTTATATATGGAGAAGGATGGAATGCCGGATCGTGTGCTTATTCGCAAGATAAACTCGCCCTGAAGGCTAATATGCAGAGTCTGCCACGTATAGCTGCTTTCTCTGATGATATGCGTGATGCTCTCAGAGGACCTTTCAGTGACGACCACAAAGGGGCGTTCTTAGCCGGAATACCCGGATCTGAAGAGAGTTTGAAGTTTGGCATTGTTGGGGCTATACAGCATTCGCAAGTTGATTATAGTAAGATAAATTATAGCAAGAAACCTTGGGCTAGCGAACCTATACAGCAGATTAGTTATGTGAGTTGTCACGATGATATGTGTCTTGTTGACCGTCTGCGCACTTCAATCCTGGGTATTTCTGAAGATGAACTTATCCGTCTTGATGAATTGGCTCAGACAGCTGTGTTTACATCTCAAGGTGTTCCGTTCATGCTTTGTGGCGAAGAAATGCTTAGAGATAAAAAAGGTGTGCACAATAGTTTTAACTCTCCTGATAGTGTAAATCACCTTGACTTGAATAATCTAAAAGAATATCCTCAGGTATTCTCGTATTATAAAAATCTGATTAAGTTGCGTAAAAATCATCCGGCTTTCCGTATGGCAAAATCTGATGATGTGCGCAGATGTCTCGAGTTTATTCCAACTCAGGCTTGTGTCGTAGCTTTCATGCTTAAAGATAATGCAGGCGGAGACATATGGAATAATATTATTGTTATTCTTAATGGTAACAAACAGGCGGTTGATGTGTCTGTGCCTCAGGCCAAATATACTGTTGTTGACTGTGATGGGATAATAGACGAATCAGGACTGAAAGTGATAGAAGAAAACGCGGTGACTGTAAATCCGCAGTCGGCTTTGATTATGCATAATTAAAACAATAAGGATATGAAAAAATCTGTTTTATTAGTAAGTTTACTTTTTAGTGCATTGGCAATGCAGGCATCAATTAAGATAGATCGTATTGAGCCAACCGACTGGTTTGTTGGGATGAAAGATGCGTCGCTGCAATTGATGGTTTATGGCAAGGATGTGAAAAATGCAAATGTCACTACCAGTTATGCGGGTGTACGCGTAGATAGTATCGTAAAGCTGGATTCGCCCAATTATTTATTGGTCTATCTTAATCTTAAAGGTGCAAAACCGGGTGAGATAACGCTCTATTTTGCTAATAAAGGCAGTAAGACGAAGGTAAAATATATGCTTAAATCGAGGGCAATGAAAGGTGATGAGCATGTCGGATTCAGTAGCACCGATGTGCTTTATATGCTTATGCCTGATCGTTTTGCAGATGGCAATGTCAAGAACGACCAGCTGAAAGGCATGAACAATTATAAGTGCGATCGCACAAAGCCGAGTCTACGCCATGGCGGTGATTTAGAGGGCATACGCCAGCATCTTGATTACTTCAATCAATTGGGCGTTACTGCATTATGGTTTACGCCGGTACTAGAAAATAATTCGCCTGATAATAATGATTATAGCACTTATCACGGATATGCTACAACAGATTATTATAATGTTGACCCTCGTTTTGGTAATAACCTGGAGTACAAACAGTTAATTGATGATGCACATAAGCACGGACTCAAGATAGTAATGGATATGATATTCAATCATTGTGGATTTGAACATCCATGGATTAAAGATATTCCATCAAAAGACTGGTTCAATTCTCCCGAATGGTTGTACACAGCCGGGGCTAACGGTCGTGATCCGATGACTGGCTTGGCCAACTCTGCACCCAAGGTTAATGATAAATACAAACAGACTAATTATCGTCTTTCTACCGTACTGGATCCTTATGCAAGTAAATTTGATAAGGACGAAACTGTAAATGGTTGGTTTGTGCCAACTATGCCCGACCTTAATCAGCGCAACCCTCATGTTATGAAGTATCTTATCCAGAATAGCGAGTGGTGGATCGAGACTGTAGGTATAGATGGCATACGCATGGACACATATCCTTATGCTGACTTTGATGGGATGGCAGAGTGGATGAAGACGCTGAATGCTGAATATCCTAACTTTAATATCGTAGGCGAGACATGGGTTGCCGAACCGGCTTATACAGCTACTTGGCAGAAAGACAGCAGATTGGCCAAGAAAAACAGTTATCTTAAGACTGTTATGGATTTCAGCTTCTATGTTAAACTGTCTGAGGCCAAGAATGAAGAGACGAATAACGAAGACACCGGTCTGCAGCGCATCTATAATAGTTTTGTGTACGATTATCTTTATCCAAATCCTCAGAACGTGATGGCTTTTATTGAGAATCATGATACAGACAGATTCTTGGGCGAAGGCCGTAATGTCAACATGCTTAAACAGGCTTATGCCTTGTTGCTTACCACTCGTAGAATTCCGCAGCTGTATTATGGCACAGAGGTGCTTATGAATGGTACCAAAACTGTTACTGATGGCAATGTGCGTAAAGACTTTATTGGGGGGTTCCCCGGCGATGCACGTAGTGCTTTCACTAGAGAGGGGCGCACGGCCGACGAGAATGATATGTTCGATTGGTTGAGCCGACTCTTGCATTGGCGCCAAGGCAACAAAGTTATCAGCGAAGGTTCTATGATACAATTTATGCCTCACAATGGTATCTATGCTTTTGCTCGTCAGAAGGATGGTAAAACTGTTCTTACGATACTGAATGGTACCACTAAGACCGAAATGTTTGATGTCAAGAGATATGCTGAGGTCATTGGCAGTGCAAAACAAGGTAGGGACATTTTAACCGATCGGGTCATCAATCTTGATGTGGATAACATTACGATGCAGCCCAGAGAGTCGTTGATTATAGAATTATAGCATTTCTGTTTTTCATTAGTTTGTTATTATGCTATAGTGATATGCTTCAGCATACGATGTGATATGCATTGCATACATAGAAATGAATTTTCTGTCGCTGTTACCTGTGATGTTTGTAACTTTCTGATAATATTCGTTATACAGAATTTTTGTATTTCGACTTTTAGCGTGGTTTTTTTCAATTTCATTGAGAGAGAGCCGCCTATATGTTTGTGTGCACTTGGTTATTGTTTTTTATGTTTTTCAGTCATCATAATCATCGTATTAGACTGACATTGTCTGATAAATAAACTTTACAGCCTGAGAACTAAACTTGACTGTCAGAGAGGAAGATATTGACAGTCATAGATTATGAGGCTGATTGTTTGGAGCTGACTTTCGCTTGTTTATCATTGACGGTTGCAAAGGTACTAACTTTCTTACAATCTTGCAATAGTTTCACCTACGAACTTCATTCTATACGAAAACACAACTTCAAAAATGGTCCTGAAATGCCTATGTATGCAGGCCTTTTGGAGATACCGCAAATTTCATCCTGGCAGAATTTTACGTGACCTCTGCAGAGCGATATGATGCAAAAATATATAAAAAGTCTCGGTCTCAAGTCTCAAATATGTCATTTAAGAAATCCCCTTAATAATTTTCCTGATGCTTAATTATAATATATAATAATATTATATATTATAATTATATTATTATTACATATTAATATTTTTTTAAAGTAAAGATTGAATCGATGTTTTGAGACTTTAGACCGAGACCTTTTTATAGTTTTTAGAATCTAATATACATGCATATGATGGTCTAATATATTTACAGTATACATTAGCGATTTATTTTTAATAGCTTTATTCTGCAACTTATGTCTCTCTTTAATTACCTTCCTTTTATGTTGATAATTTGTAAATTTTATTTATGGCATTAAATTCTCTGCGGTAACAACTTATTAGACTTTCCTCCAATTTATTTGAAAGAAACCTTAATGTATGAATAGCCGATCACTAACTTCTAGTCTCTAAAACGGTCTATAATTGTCTATAAATAGGGTTCTTCTTTAATTTATTTGAAAGAAAAACTTAATATGTTTATGGTCGGTAACTGACTTCTATTTTTCTAAAATAGCTTATGACTGTAAAGTAAACATATAACGAATAAAAGTTTTTCGTGAAAAAAGAATTTTTCTTCAAGTATATTGAAGAAAAACCCTTTGCTTTTGTAACAAACGGTTACTTTCTTATTTTGAATCCTTCTTAATTCAATATCCAAGTCTCTGAAATCATGCTAAATACTAGATTGTTATACTGTAATGACTCAACATGCAGCATGCAAATATCGGATGTTTCGACTATTAGTAATACATAGTTAAACTAATAGCAATATGTAAATATTGGTACTTTGTAAAATAAAATCAATTATTTTAACCTACGAAAATCTGTAACTTTTATCTATCAATAGATCTTTCCTGGGTAATTACAGTGACTTAATCCAGTTGGTAATATCTTCTAACACTTCCGGCGATATTGTTTCATCTATGTTTGCATATTCATCGGTCATGCCCGATTGGCAATGTTGAAAAAGATGATTTAATCCCGGGTATAGTTTTACCACGTTTTTGCTGTTTTTAGGCAACAGTCGTTTGATTGCTTCAAGGTTCAGACTACTTATCACTTGCACATCCTTGTCGCCGTTGATTGCCATCACCGGGCATATTGTTGATGAAATATCAGAATCCGGTTGATAGTTAATGAAATATTTTAACCATGTCATTTTTCCAGACATTACTTGTTCGCTGTAAGTTTTCACCGTCATGCTTGCCGGCTGGCCCATTTTTCCAAGCATTTTATTAACTTGAGCTACGAGAGCCGTATCTCCTTTTACTCCTATACCGGCCATGCTTATTACAAAGTCGGCCTCTCTTTTTGCACCAAGCATGAAGGCTATTGATGCTCCCTCGCTATGCCCAATTATTCCTATCTTGCTGAATTTCCCCATTTTTTGTAGCATCTTAATCCCTTCGGCAGCATCAGTCTCGAAATCTTTTGTTGTTGCGTTGCTGGCATCGCCTGTAGATTCTCCATAGCCGCGATCGTCATATCTGTAAGATGCTATTCCATGCCTTGCCAGATAGTCTGCTATCACAAGAAATGGTTTATGATCAAATACTTCTTCATCGCGGTTTTGACTTCCGCTTCCGCTTACCATTATTACGATAGGTACCTTCAAATCGTCTTTGTAACCGGATGGATATGAGAGCGTTCCTGTAAATTTTGCGTTAGCTGATGGGTTGTAAAATGTTATATTTTCAGTTTTATATCCTAAGGGTAACACTGGATTTTGAGGTCTGTTTCTAGTTACATTTCCTCTCGTTAGATCAAGCGGCAATGTGATTCCACCCTGACGAAAGGTTCCTCGTATTGTGTCTTCTTTCAGTTTGCCACTGTAAGACATGCTGATAGCAGGGATGCTCAAATTAACAGAATCTTTAGAAATGTAAATCAGGTTAGTTTCAATGCCTTTGGCTCCTTGGTCAGGACTGTCCATCAGGCATTTTATTTTGCCGGATGCTTCTTTCTGAAAGTGAAAAACTAAATTTAACTTTTGTGTTTTTACATCTAAAATTCCTTTCCACGAACCAGTTATTTCTTGTGCATATGCATAGCAAAAAACGAAGATTAGTACGGTGATAATTGTGATTCTTTTCATGTTATTATTATTTTACATAATAACGCTATTCTATTTAATATATTGTTGTGCTTATAAAATGTTGTTCGCCTTGCATATTACTTTTCTTGTTGTAGAATTGCTGTACATGTAGATAATAATCTAAAAATAGGTCCCCTGTTATCCGCTTTGATAGATAACGGAAGAGATGGTTCTATCGCCGATGCCCTTAGAGCAAGAAGCATCAATCGTCCCAACTATATCTTCTATTGAGTATAAACTTTTTCTTTAGGGGGTTAAATTCTTTATAAGGTTTCCAATGGTCAATAATATCAAATAGTCGTTTGATTGGTCTTTTATAGGTGTCTGGGTAATAGACGCTGTAAGCCAGCCATAATTTGTCTTTTGCAACATATTTACTATAGAAACTATAACCCTCTGTGGCATTATCATTCTCGTATAACTGTCCGGTAAGGATAAAACTGTCTTTATCAATGGTTTTGACTTTCGCATGAAGTTTGCGGGCAATAGAGTCTATACCACTTCTGGCATTTGCACTCCAGTTACGGCTTACTGTTGTTTCAAGGTCAATCTGGATCACATTTGAGAAACTGAACTTTGCATCGCCCGGGTATTCGCGAAGTGAGTCTGGCTCCTTCTCGAAGAAATCGGGATATTTTGCTTCGTAACCGAATAGGCTATCATTATATGTCTTCAGATGTGATGTGTTGATTATCTTCTCCAGTACCTCTTCAAAAGGTTTGTATTCTCGTTCCGAACTGACGAATCCTATATATATCAGGGAGATGATAACCATGAAAATAGTAATGAAAGAATACTTCATATTTTGCTTAGTTCATATCGTTACTGCAAAAGTATAAAGTAAATGGTAAATCATCGAAAAAAGATGCTGACAATTGTCTGATATTTTCCTGACATTCATCTAAGAGACTGATATGCAACAGCTTTACTTAAAGCAACAGTTCTTGACTATGAAGCGAAGTCGTTATTGATAGTTTTGAATGATGGATGTAATTTATGCATCAAAATGTTTATTTTTATATAAAAATTGTTGCAAATGTTATAAATATTTTGTACTTTTGTTGCATTATTGGTTGTATTAATCCGTTTTTGGTTTCAAAACGATAAAACAAAAACATTCTATGGTACATACATGTAATTATTCAGGAGACGCCTGTTATGGTAGAAAGGAACTCGACTTATTGTTGCAGTTAAGTGACATGCTTGGAGAAAAGGATTTAAATCTAGATTTTGCATTGGAAATATTAAGCAAGCATTTAAATGCGAACAGATCAATCTTAACAGTACAGAATCGTAATACGGGCCTGATAACAATTGCTGCCGGCTTCGGTATATCTGAAGAAGACAGGAAAAATGTGATTTACAAGGATGATGATTTAACCAGTCAGGTAATTGCTACAGGGCATACTATACTGGTGCATAAAGTAAAGGATGAACCCTCCTTCCATAATATTACTCATGGGCCTACTGTGAAAGATGGGCTTGACTATTCCTTTATTAGTACCCCCGTCATATACAAACATGAGATAATAGGTTCCTTATCCTTTTTGAAGTGCTATAAAAAAGACTATATGTTTGACCAGGATGCACGATTGCTAAAGGTGTTCGGTTGTATGATAGGACGGGCTTTACACCGACTTCAGGAATATGAGGAGGAGATGGAGCAACTGAAACAGGAAAACCAATATCTGAAACGAGATCTAAATACACATATTAATCCCGGTCACATTAAAGGGAAAAGCAGCAAGATGAGTGAGGTCTTCTCTTTGATTCAGAGTGTAGCCCCGACGGATTCAACAGTGTTGATAAGGGGAGAAAGTGGAGTGGGTAAGGAATTGATAGCAGATGCGATACACTTAAACTGTGCCTCAGAAAGAAAACGGCATCCATTTATCAAGGTTAATTGTGCTGCCTTGCCTGAAAATCTTATAGAAAGTGAATTGTTTGGACATGAAAGGGGCGCTTTTACTGGTGCCGACAAACAACGAATCGGGCACTTTGAGGCTGCTCAGGGAGGTACAATCTTTATGGATGAAATAGGTGAGATGACACTTTCTACACAGGCTAAACTATTACGAGTACTTCAGCAAAAAGAGATAATACACCTTGGAAGTTCTAAACCGATAAAGGTCGATGTCAGAATAATTTGTGCGACAAACGAAAATCTGGAAGAGCTCATCGGTGAAGGGAAATTCCGTGAGGATCTGTATTATCGTATCAATGTTTTTCCTATCTTTGTACCGCCGCTTCGTGAAAGAATCAATGATGTCCCTGTACTCGCAAACTTCTTTATTGAAAAATTTAGTAAGGAGTTACATAAAGAGATCAAAAGGATTACGACAACAGCGATCAGTATGTTGATGGTTTATAACTGGCCCGGAAATATCCGTGAACTGGAAAATTGCATTGAAAGAGCTTGTATCCTCAGTCAAGACGGGGTAATAAGAGCGCAGAATCTGCCTTCGACTTTACAGACGGCAGTGTCAACAGATACTCAGCAAAAGGGTACTCTGGAAATGATTCTGGGACGACTGGAGAAGCAAACACTTATTGATTCGTTGATTCAAAATAATGGCAACATGGCTAAATCGTCCTTGCAGCTAGGGATTACGGAACGGATGTTTGGTATTAGAATCAAAAAATACGGAATAGAACAACAAATGTATAAAACTAAAAAACAAGATGCAGATAGAATTTGAGATATGCGACTTTAACAATCATGAGCAAACGTCAGATTATGGACGCATGATAAATGAATATATGGTTCATCCGATGGGTGGTGAGACTCATGGACACAATGAGGATACCCTGTCAGAATTAATCAATGGCTTGAGAAACAATCCTTCAACAATCTGTTTCTTTTTGGTTGTTGATCATGCCAGAGCCGGAATTGCGACCTGTTTCGTAAACTTCTCGACATTCAAAGTGAAACCATATCTATATATCCATGATTTCTTTATCAGCGAGACTTTTCGTGGAAAAGGCCTTTCAACATATTTTCTTTCCCGTCTGATAGAATATGCAAAAAAACAGAAGTACTGCAAAGTTACTCTGGAAGTGCGTTGTGACAATCATATCGCTCAAAGCTTGTATACCAGTCTTGGCTTCAAAGATTGTGAACCGACGATGTATTTCTGGTCTAGATCTCTTGATTGATCCGATTTGACACTAATTTATATAAGGGTTTTAACCCGATAATCATCTTCCTGATTTCTTTATTACTTGGGGTCCGGTATCCAAAACCGTCTAAACTGCAGATAGACTCAAAACTATTGATTAGTTTTGTTGTACTGAACATATCATCAGACAATCTATTTTCGATATTACGGGCATAGTTAAATAACATGATTGGAGTATGACTGATGGGTAATTCATTGTAACTACTCATCAGAGAAACCATTAGTCGTTCAAAACAGATCGAAATGACTCCGTATAGAACATCATTACCAAACTTGCTATTCTGTAATAATGAATTAACAAGAAAGTTGTAATATCCTTCAGAAAACTTAAACATGCTGATTGCATTAAGCCTCATCTCATCAATTAATTTAATCTCATTACTCATAATCTTATATTTTAAGTTTGTTATATATATCTATAATCTCATGTTCCTTAAGATCTCTTCCCTGCAAATTTGACTTTTCTTTAATGACATCTAACACCTTGATACAGGTTTTTTCATCTATAGTCATACTGTGGACTTTGAAAAAGTGTTCAATAGAACTCTTTCCACTATGCATACCGTAAACAAAATCAGATTCCTGACGGCCAACCATCGCTGCAGGAAATAACTGGTATGTGTTGCGATCTTTAAGGAGACAATTCACATGTATTCCACTTTCGTGACGTATGATATCCCTACCTGTTATTGGTTTATCAGCCGGTATTTTATGATGAGTAATGTCGGCACACAAATGTGATAATCTTGTAAGTACTGTTGTATCAATATCACAATCAATATTCGCGGATAATTTTAGTGCCATTACAACCTCTTCTAGAGCTGCATTACCAGCTCTTTCACCAATACCATTGATCGTTACACTAAGACAGTTGGCACCCGACATATATGCAGAAACAGTATTTGCCGTGGCCATGCCGAGATCATTATGGGCATGTATTTCTATTTCTAAAGAAGATGCTGATTTATGTACTTCCTGCACTAATCGGCTAGTGGTAAAGGGGTTTAGTATCCCAACAGTATCGGCAAGTCTTACTCTGGATGCTCCACAACGTTCTGCTTCAGATACAAATTCTCTCAGAAACTCCATATCTGCACGACCGGCATCCTGTGCGCCAATAGTAACATACTCAAATTCAGACAAAGATAGAGAGATCAACTCTCTCAGCTTCTGTAGAATCCATGTGTGATCCTTATCCATTGCTTTTTGCAAAATGGATGAAACGGGAAATGAGATATGCACTCCGTTTACATGACTCAGGACAGATTTGCGTATATCCCGTTCATTTGCTCTGCACCAGGCTAATCTTCTAAAATGAAAATTATGTCCGGCTATCACAGCCAGATCGTTGACTTCATTCTCACTCATTGCCGGAATGCCGACTTCAAGTTCTGGCACTCCGGCTTTGTCGAGTAAATCACATAAAGCCAATTTCTCTGATAGCGAGAAAGCTAAACCTGGAGCTTGCTGGCCGTCTCTTAGGGTTGTATCTATCAAATATGGCTTATCCATTTTTCGTTTGTGTTTTAATCAGATATTATATATTTCTTGCATACCTCACCATCTTCCAAGGCATCAAGGATTTCATCTATCTTTTTCTTGGTGTCAACTTCTCCATACCATGCATTTAATGGATGGATAACCATAATAGGACCTTGCGAACAGTTGTTCATACATGCAGTGGTCGTTACTGCCACGTCAAGTCCTCTGTCTGAACATTCGTCAACGATATAGGGCAACAAATCTCCTGAGCCCTTTACATGACATGCTCCTTGTGTCTGCCCTGTCAATCGATATGAGTTGCAAAGCAAAATGTGATACTGTGGTTTTTTCATTTTATTTGTGTTTGATATTAATCGTTTTAATTACGCACAACCTTCTCTATTTCCTCCACATTTACCCCGTCCACATCCGGAAGCCTCCTTTTTAGAAATACTTCGGATCGGAATATTCTTGTAGATTCCCTCAAGTCCTTCGTCTATCAATCCTGTCATTTCTATCAAATGAACATGACAACTTTCGAGTATAACACGTGGATTCTCGCCAACACCACTAACTAAGAGTGCCCTGCAGTCATGTAGTAAATGTGCCATATCTATCCAACGCTGATCACCACTTCCCGAAGTAGGCGTCTTACGTCTTTCGATCATTTTATATCCGTTTGGAGTCTCCTCATAGATGGAGAGTCTGTCAGTTTCACCTAAATGCATATTTACAAGAAGTCCTTCATTGGTAGCTACTGCCACATAAGGGCGACCTGATGTGGCTATGTTTGGCCTTGAAGCAAATTCTTTCAGTAAGACATTAAGGCCTTTTAGATCCTGTCCTAATAATCCGGCTGCATCAGCACGGCAGCGTGCACAATGTCCCATTAGTGGCAGATACGCTGATACATTCGTCCGAGTCCTGAATATCATTGCCTTATCAGGTTCACCGATAGTCTCAAAAGGTGTATCTTCTGTAGGTAACATTGGTATACAGTTAATAATATCTGCACCAAGTTCTTTACAAACTCTTGCTACTTCCGGAATATGTTCATCATTCACCCCGGGGATAATGATACTGTTTATTTTTACGATGATACCTTTTCTATGTAGTTTGGGAATACAAGCCAATTGTCTTTTCATGAGGATTTCTGCACCAGTTTCCCCTCTATAGACATGACGGTCAAAACGTACCCACTTGTATATCATGGCTGTTATTGTCGGATCAACAGCATTAATGGTAATGGTGACATGACTAACACCGAGAGCTGCTATTTCATCAATATAAGGTTCTAGTTCCAAACCATTTGTTGAAAGACAGAATATCTTATCAGGAAAAGCATCATGACATTGTCTCAATGTTTCCATTGTCTCAATTGGATTAGCGAAAGGATCGCCCGGGCCTGCAATACCAATTACTTTCAGGTTGTCCATGGTTAAATTTAGAGCACGCAAGTATTCTACAGCTTGCGTAGGAGTAAGCATTGAAGAAGTTACACCCGGGCGACTTTCGTTGATACAATCATACTTCCGATTGCAATAATTACATTGTATATTGCACTTTGAGGCAACAGGAAGATGCACTCTGGCATTTGTGTGTATAACATCCTTGTTAAAACAGGGATGTTCTTCTATTTTATGTTTTTTTGTTAATGTCATATCCTAAATATATTTATAACCAATAGGTGAATTTTCTTGTTTGTATTCAATAAGAGCATTTACAATACGGTCAAATAATTCCTGAGTTCCTTTATATCCTATATGATGCAGGCGTTGACCACCAAATCTGTCGTGTATGGGGAATCCTACTCTTACAAGAGGCTTTTTAAGTTTTCTGCTTATATAATATCCTTTGCTGTTACCAATAATAAGATCAGGAGATGCTGTAGATAAGGCTTCACTCATTGTTTCAAAGTCACAATCATCCATCACTTTCATAGTAAATTCCAACTCAGGAAATATCTTAAAGGCTTCTCTACGCATGCTGCCACTGTTTCCTCCAGAACCAATAAGAACAGGTTCTAAACCTATTTCTTTGCAAAAAGAAAGTAACCCTAATACCAGATCCTCTTCACCGTAAATCATTACCTTCTTACCAAATACGTATTTATGACCATCTACATAAGAATCAACTAAACGCCCTCGCTCTTCAACAAATTTCTCGGGCATCTTTTTATTTCCAATCTGGCATAATGTGTTATAAAAATGATCACAGGCATTAATACCAATAGGTAGTGGCATTTGGAAATTACGTATATAACGATTATCCTGTAACCACTCTCCGGCTGTTGGCGTATTTTTTGTAGCACGTACACGCGTACTGGCTTTAGCAAAGACTGTACCAAACTCAATTGTAGCCTTAGCTGTACCAGTACGGCGTATGTCTTTAATTTTCGTTCCACCCGATGGAATGAGTTGGTATTCATGAGTAAACACATTGTCAAGCGATTTACTGTAATCAGGAAAGAGAACCGCATCTATTCCAAATTCCTGCACTATCTCATGGAGGTAACGCATGTCTGCCGGCGATACCATACCCGGTAGAATATTGATATGGCCCTGTTGATTCCCACTGTCGGCCATTGATGACAGAGTGGCTAATACGGCATGATGAAAACCATCAATATGACTTCCGCAATAGCTGGGTGTAGACGCAAAAACAAATAGTGGAAGTTCCTTGTTGTCGGTATTAGCATCCTGATAATCACGAATGAGAGCCGGGACATCTTCACCAATCGTTTCAGCAAGACAAGTTGATGCTATTCCCATCACTTTAGGATGATATTGGGCTATCACATTATTAATGCCGGTAATAAAGTTCTGACTCCCTCCATAAACGGTGGTTCGCTCACTAAAATTACTTGACGCGATATCCATTGGTTCACGAAAATGGCTTATTGTATATCTGCGAATATAAGTGGCGCATCCCTGCGAGCCATGTACCATAGGTACACATCCTTCAATACCCTTAAAAACCAGACATGCCCCTAATGGCGCACATAATTTACATGCATTACGTGTACTTACGTAATATTTATGTTTAATATCTTTTTCTGTTATCACTGAAGCCATAAATACCTCCTTTTCTTTTTCTTATTTCTTCGTGAATTGCCATATCGGCGACATCGCGGTAGAATATATCTCTTTTGCAAAGTTCAACATTCCTTCATAACCAGACAATGCTTCTTTTCGCTCATGGTTGTGATCACAGAACCCAAGTCCTATCTTAAAGGCGATAGGTCTTTCCTTCACGCCGCCGATAAATATATCTGCTCCCTTTTCTTTAACAAAATGGCTCAATTCTACAGGGTTAGAGTCATCTACAATGATAGTTCCCTCATCGCAGAGCTTTTTAATTATTTCATAATCTTCTTTTGTACCGGTCTGTGAGCCTACTATGACACTTTGTACTCCGATTAATCTCAAAGCTTTTACTAAAGAAATTGCCTTAAAAGCACCCCCTACATAGATAGCAGCTTTTTTTCCTGCTAGACGCTCTTTGTACCATTCTAACATAGGCCTCAATCTTGTAAATTCCTTTCTTACCAGTTCACGTGCCTTTTCCATCATATCCTGATCATTAAAGAAACGTGCCACTTCATATAAAGCTTCACTCATGTCTTCGATACCAAAATAAGATACCTTTTTCCATGGAATGCCATATTTTTCTTGCATCATGACGGCTAGATGACTCATGGAGCCAGAACATTGAACTACATTGAGTGATGCGTTATGGGCATTACCAATGTCTTCTACCCGTCCATCACCTGTCAAGGAGCAGTTCACGTTTACTCCGATTCGCTTATAATAATCTATAAGCATCCATAACTCACCGGCAAGGTTGAAGTCACCAAGAATATTTATACTATGTGGCGGCGTCGGTTTGTCTATACGTCCTGTTAGCTTAAACAGGGCATCACACGCTATTCTATAACCGTCTTTTTTCGTACCCTGAAAACCGGGAGACTGAACAGGAATAACGGGTATCCCACTTTCTTTTTCAGCTAACTCGCAGATCTTCTCAACATCATCACCGATAACCCCGACGATACATGTTGTGTATACGAAGGCTGCCTTTGGGTGATAAAGACTAATAAGTTCCTTTAACGCGGATTCTAATTTCTTCTCACCTCCAAAAATAACATCACGTTCTTGCAGGTCTGTACTGAAGCTGAGTCTGTGAAGTTGTGGCCCTGACGATAAAGAACCACGTATATCCCATGTATATGCGGCACATCCAATTGGTCCATGAATAAGATGTAAGGCATCTGCAATGGGATATAGGACTACTCTTGATCCACAAAAAACACATGCCCGTTGACTTACAGAACCGGCGAGGCTGGCTTTGTTGCAATCTATAGTTTCGGCGCAGTTTCCCGCTACCGAAACCTGATTTTTTCTTTCCTTTAATATATATCCCATCATCTATCTTTTTATAATTGGAACTCGACTTTCTCTTCAGGACAGGTACGGTCTTGTTTATCCAAGAAGGCATCCAGTATCTTAACTACCATATTTGTAGCGCCTACATATCCTGTGATTGGAAAAAAGTTATGTCCAGGTCTGTCAGCGATAGGGAAGCCTATGCGTATCAATGGGATGTTCTCATCACGTGCGATATATTTAGCATAAGTGTTACCCATAATCATGTCTACACCTTCTTGTTTTATCCACTGATGCAAACGGAAGGTATCTGCCAACTCTCCTGACATGTATTTTGAACCCGGAATATCTTTGAGCATTCTAGCCATCTCTTCGTTGAAGTATTTACTTTCTGACCCTGTTATTACATAAACAGGTTTCATATCCATTGATATCAAAAACTCAACAAGAGGCACTAATAGATCGGGATCACCAAAAAGTGCTACACGTTTGCCGTATAGATACTTAGAGTTGTCGGCAATCATATCAAGTAATCTGCCTCGTTCATCATTGATCACATCTGGAACATCCAATCCTGCATGATGACTTAAACTCATGATGAAACGGTCTGTAGCCTTTAGGCCAATAGGCACATCTACGACATCATATTTTACATGACATTTCTCATCAAGTTTTACACAAGCATTTTCTGTACAGTCATGACCTATTCCGATACTGAACTTACTGTCTCCTGTGGCAACCAGATCCTCTTGGGTTGTGCCACCTTTGGGATACATGCTATATTTTCCTGTAAGAGGAGTATCTAGTGAATCTGTCATATCCGGAAACATAATCGTGCGAATCTCCATAAGTTTGGCTAGCCGTTTGATCTCACGCTGGTCACTAGGTTCCATCCATCCATTGATTAGGTTGATGACGTTGCGTTTACGTGAAGTAGACTTGCTAAAGAACTTCACCAAAGCTGTAACCTGATTGCTGTAACCCGTTATATGTGACCCCGAGTAACTAGGTGTATTACAATAAATTACCTTTTTACCTTCAGGAATCAGGCCCTCTTCGTCCGCTTTGGATATGATAGAAGTCAAGTCGTCTCCGATCGTTTCAGAAAGACATGTTGTGTGAACAGCTATAATATCAGGATTATAGACTGTAAATATGGTCTGTATCGCCTGAGTCAAGTTTGATGCGCCACCGAAGACAGAAGAACCTTCTGAGAATGAACTTGTTGAGGCCATCACGGGTTCCTTAAAATGCCTTGTCAATGCACTACGATGATAAGCACAGCAACCCTGAGAACCATGACTATGGGGTAAACATCCGTGAACACCAAGTGCTGCATACATTGCACCTATAGGTTGACAAGTTTTGGCCGGGTTGATCGTTAAAGCTTTACGATCTATTTCTTTAGCTGTAGTGTGTCTTAATAACATAATTTTTTCCTTTCTTTTAATGATTATCCAACATATTCAGCTTCTACATAATCATAATTCTCCCAAGGAGCCTTAAGTTCTTTCCAGATAGAACAGCTTACAATTTGTTCTATGTCTTTGTAGAAATTGATAGCACCCTCAAACCCTGCATAGGGTCCTCCTGAATCATAGTTGTGTAACTGCTTCAAAGGTACACCCATCTTTTGTACACAGAATTTCTCTTTAATACCTGCACAGAAGATATCCGGGTGATACATCTCTATTAGTTTCTCCATCTCATAATGACTTAAGTCGTCAATCACTAATGAACCTTTTGTCATTTCAGACATCAAACCTTCATAATCATTATATCCCAGACCGTTCTTTTTCATCTCTTCAATCTCCTCAGGCGTCTTACGCTCGCGGTATCTTGGATCCTTTGTAACTGTTATCTCTTCAATGTTACGTGAATCGGCATCAATCTGTATTGTTGGTATTACACGACGTCCTTCATAATCATCCCGATGTCCAAATTCATAGCCGGCAGAAACTGTTCTCATACCTAGTTCATTGAATAATTCCTGATAGTGATGAGCTCTACTGCCACCGACAAATAGCATAGATAATTTGCCTTTCGTCTTAGGATAGATGTCCTTAATGGCTTCTTTTACTTTTAGCTCTTCCTCGGCAATTACTTTCTCTATTCTGTCCTTTAATTCTTGGTCTCCAAAATATTCACCGATTTTGCGCAATGATTTAGCCGTGGCATTAGACCCAATAAAGTTAACGTTAATCCACGGAATACCAAAGCCGGTCTCAAGCATACTTGCAACGTAATTGATAGAACGATGGCACATGACCAAACTTAAGTCGGCTGTATGAGCACGTTCAAACTTCTGTAATGTTGAATTTCCACTCATTGTTGAGATTAACTGTATGCCACATCTCTCGAACAGATCTTCTATAACAAAAGCATCACCTCCAATATTATATTCACCTAATAGATTGACACGGAATTTATATTTTCCTTCTACTGTGTCATCGCGGCCTATCAGATTCTTAAATAATCCATTATTGGCAATATGATGACCTGCAGACTGAGAGACACCTCGGTAACCCTCACACGAGAATCCGAAGATTAGAATACCATTGCCTATTTCCTCTTTCATCTGACGGGCTACACGGTGAACATCATCCCCAATAAGTCCTACAGGACAGGTTGAGAAGATTGCAATTGCTTTAGGGTGAAAAAGCTCATAAGCTTCGCGAATAGCTTGTTTCAGTTTCTCTTCTCCTCCAAAAACAATATTTTTCTCATGCATGTCTGTGGAAAATGCATAGGGAATGTAGTTGCTGTCATCAGGGCCATCTGGGAGTGTTTGATTGCGACGTGTCAACCATGAATAGAAGCCACAACCGATAGGTCCGTGTGTGATGTTGACAATATCACGTGATGGTCCAAGTACAACTCCCTTACATCCTGCATAGGTACACCCGCGTTGCGTTATGATACCCGGGATGGTTCTGACGTTGGCTTGTATGACAGGTCTCTCCTCTGGATCGTTGTAAACGATAGACTTTGCCCGCTTCTTCGCCACCTTTGACGGATACGCCTCTAAAACCTTCTCTTTAAATTTAGAAAGGTCTATATCTTTTGTTTTATCTTCTGACATAATTTGTTCCTATTTAAATCAATCCAATGTTTTATCACCATTATCTCCTGTACGTACGTTGACAGAATCAACTGTATTGGTTATGATGATCTTACCGTCACCACTTTTCCCTGTTTGATTGACTTTTATCAGCGTTTCTACGGCAAGATCTTTTTTATCATCAGTAACGACTAAAATAATCATTCTTTTGGATTTCAACCTCGGCGATTCCTGAATGAAAGATTTTGTGTCATCATCTTCGATACCCATCTGAGCCGCTTTTTGCTTGTCGCCATGGTCGCGTCCGCGGCCTAATACAGGAATTGCTGTAAATGAAGGTAAACCGGCATCACTCAGAGCTGATTTCGTTTCAGCCATCTTGGCTATTCTAATAATTGCTATAATTGATTTCATTCTAGGCTGTGTTTAATGATTATACTTCTTTTTTACCTGAACTGATTGTGTAAATCTCATCTATTGGGGTGACGAATATCTTACCGTCACCGAAGTGTCCTGATGGTGAAGTACGGGCCGAAGAAACGATTGTTTCAACAACGAAGTCTTTGTCTTTCGAGGAGATAGCCATCAGGAGAATATCTTTAGGTAGTTCGTCATAAGTGACATCCCCAACTCGCAGACCCCTTTGTTTTCCGCGTCCATAAGCAGATATCTTTGTTACTGCCGGGAAACCAGCATCAAGTAAGGCTTTCATTACTACTACTGATTTTTCTGGTCGAATAATTGCTCTAATCAAAAACATAATATGGTCCTCCTATTTATTTAATTCATTATTCCGAATGTTGTAAGCAGCTCTTCTAGTTCATGCATTTGCATGGGTTTGGGTATTACAAAATTTGTATTATCATTTATTTTTTTAGCTAGTGTACGATATTCATTTGCCTGATTCTCTTCGGGACTAAACTCGATGACAGTCTTTTTGTTAATTTCTGCATGTTGGACGACATTGTCACGAGGTACAAAATGGATCATCTGGGTACCTAATTTTTTTGCAAATTCTTCAATCATTTGAGCTTCGTTGTCCACTTTACGTGAATTGCATATCAAACCGCCAAGGCGTACTGTTCCCACCTTACCGAATTTTGCTATTGATTTGCAGATGTTGTTTGCTGCATACATCGCCATCATCTCTCCTGAGCATACGATATATACTTCTTCAGCTTTACCATCACGGATAGGCATTGCAAAACCGCCACAAACAACGTCACCGAGTACATCATAGAATACGTAATCAATGTGTTTGTCTTCATCATAAGCTCCCAGTTGCTCTAGCAGATTAATAGAAGTGATAATACCACGACCGGCACAGCCTACTCCTGGCTCAGGACCACCACTCTCTACACAATTGGTACCTCCAAAACCTTTTTTCATCACATCGTTCAGGTCGATGTCCTCTCCTTCATCACGGAGGGTATCTAACACTGTTTTCTGTGCAAGACCATGTAAAAGCAAACGTGTTGAGTCGGCTTTAGGATCACATCCTACAACCATTACTTTTTTCCCCATTTCAGCCAAGCCGGCTACGGTGTTCTGGGTGGTGGTGCTTTTGCCGATTCCACCTTTACCATAAATTGCAATCTTTCTCATCATAATTTAATTTTTTAAAACTAATACATTATTTGTAAGTCAATTACCATGCCAAAAAGAAATTCAACATTGCTGTTGATCTTTTAATAAGTACATAAAACACTGATAATCAACAATAAATAAATTTTAAAGAAAATGGGCTTTTCACATATAGTTGTGAAAAGCCCTATAAGAAAAGCTACAAAAATGTAGGTAATATAATCAAAAAATCCGTTTTTGTATCTTCCGTTTCCTATCCATACAGAGAATCACTTAAGATAGATATCTCATGCAGCAATCTAGAAGCTCTGGCCCATGTCTCACCTGAGAAGACGTTACCCGGAGTACCGTATTTAGTGACCGTGCCATTTTCTATCAGCAGTACTTTATGAGCCAAGGCAAAAACTTCATCAACGTCATGAGTTACAAGAATCGTTAATACGTTCGATATTTCATGAGCTTTGCTAATTTCCTTTTGTAGAGAAATTCTCATCTCTATATCTAGAGCCGACAACGGCTCGTCCAGGAGTAGAATGGATGGATGTGATGCCAGAGCACGGGCTAGTGCAACACGTTGTTTTTGTCCCCCTGATAGCTTATTTGGAATTTGTTTCCGTAATGTCTGTAAATCAAAAATATTAAGAAGATCCTCTATCTCCTCTTTATTTTTTTCCTTTTGACCAAAAATGATATTTTTTTCAACATTCATGTTTGGAAACAACGCATAATTCTGGAACATATAGCCAATATTCCTTTTTTGCGGGGGAATATTTATTTTATTCTTTGAATCAAACCATGTTGTTCCATTAAATGCGATGTATCCTTCCTCTGGTGTTGTTAACCCTGCAATCATCCTCAACAAGGTTGTCTTACCGGCACCGGATTTACCAAACACACAAAGTAACTCATGTATATCTATATCTTTCTTTATGTGTAGAGTGTGAACTCCCTCAGAAGTTAACATCTTTCTTTTTACGTCAATTTCTAACATCTTTTTTTTTCTTTCCATTGAATCCATAGATTAAGCTCAGTATCGCTAGCGAAATTAAGAATAAGATGAGGGCATATTTGTTGGCTGTGGTATAATCCATCAACTGAACAGCGTCATAGATCGCAACAGAAGCTACACGGGTCTCACCCGGCATATTTCCCCCCACCATTATCACAAGGCCAAACTCACCGATACAGTGTGCAAAAGTCATTGCAACTCCTGTTAATATCGACGGGCGTATGTTGGGAATCAGTATCTTCATAAAAGTGGTGAATGGAGACTTTCCCAATGTATATGCAGCCTCGCGATAGCTTTTCGGTATCAGTTCAAAACCATTTATCAATGGTTGGACCATGAACGGCAGACTGAAAATAATACTTGCAACGAGGATTCCTTCAAAACTGAATGCTAAACGCAAATGTAATGTGGTTTCCAAAAATTTTCCAAACGCGTTCTGAGGACTATATGCTACTAATACATAAAACCCAAGTACGGTTGGTGGCAACACCATCGGCATACTGATCAGTGACTCCACAATAGACTTGAACCGGAAATGTTTGTACGCCAATATATATGCTATTGGTAACCCTAATAATAGTAATATTGTTGTTGTAAGAGTCGCCAACTTCCCTGTTAACCAGAGTGTCTGTAGAAAATCACTATCCATTTGTTATCTCTAATTTATTTAGGTAAGGAATAACCATATTTTTCCCATATTGCATCAGCAGCCGGTGACATGAAAAACTTCATGAATTTTGCTGCACCTGTATTGACTGTACTTTTTTTGATCAAAATACAACCTTGCTTGATAGGCGAGTACAGCTTCGGGTTGAATATGTAGGTCGTTCCTTTTGCCTGCATTTCAGGGGTCAATGTTAGCGAGAGTGCCACAAAAGCTATATCAGCGTTTCCTGTAAATGCGTATTGGGCTGCCTGTGATATGTTATCAGCAACGACAAGCTTTGGCTTTAATGCTTGATACATTCCATGTTTTGTCAGTAATTCAACAGAACGTTTCCCATAAGGAGCTGTCAACGGATTACAGATGGCTATCTTCTTTGTATCTGCATCATTAAGGATGGCAAGTCCCTTCTTTGCATCAACAACGGTACTATATAAAGCGAGTTTTCCATATGCGTAGATCTTCATGCCGCCATATGTAAGCCCTTTCTTCTGTAGCACTAAGGGAAATTCATCATCCGCTGACATGAAAATATCATAATTGGCTCCATTTGATATTTGCTGTGTCAAGGTACCGGAACTTCCATATACAATATTTATTTTTGCATTCTTATTTGTTTTATGATAAGCATTTTTCATTTCTTCCATCACATAACTCAGATTGGCCGCTGCGGCTACATTGATGGTCTGTGCATAACTCATAACTACCGTCATGGCAAGCACTAGTGTAAAAATAATCTTTTTCATTCCATTTTATTTTTTATTGTTCGTAAATAGGTTCTTTAAATATGCGGGTGTTATTGTCAACATCACATAGCACCATTGAGGAGTATAGATGTCAGCACTGGCGTTTTTCAACTTAAGATATTTTACTTCTTTTGTCGTAAAATAAACGCTGTAGCCACCTTGGACGTTTGCCCATTCATTCATCTTGTATTTTAGGGTAAGGTCGAGTTCTGATCCTAATGACTTACCAGCTTTGTCTGATGCATATTTCACATCTTTCATACTTTTGAATAGATGTCCCGCGACCTCCCATTCCAGATTTGATGTGGTTTTGCCTGATGCTATCAGATAATAATCACCTAAACCTTGAGTTGGAGGTGTAGTCCAGTATTCCATATATCCGTTGAAGCTGTGATTTGTTCCATACAATTTTTTGAAGTTATGTTGTGTTCCATCATTTGTATTGTCATCACCTGAGAATAAATCACATCCTATACCTAAGTTCAAATAAGTCGAAGGGTTCCATCCTAATTTTGCAGCAGCCAGTGACGCATTCATCGTTTTACCTGTACTTGATTTCCCGCTTTGGTGATAATATGTAAGTGCAAGTGACAATGGTGTTGATGTGGTACCATAGCTAAGATAACCACCATAGGTATACGTGTGATACATATTTACTTTCTTATAATTAGCAGTGTTGCCCGCTGTTCCAGAAGTGTCCTGTACACCTTCATCAACTCCAATGAGTGAGAGACTCAGGTTCTTAGCCAACACCTTATTCATCCATAAGAATCCCATATAACGATAAGGGCATACCGGTGTATAATATGTTTCGCTCTTACCAGCTGTGGTATTGTTGTACGCAAATCCTGCATTGGCTTGAAAATTATTAATGGCATATTTTATCAAAGCCATATCATGAGATGTTCCGGTGTTACTCCAGGCCGGACTGTTAAAGAGGCGTCCATCATCATACTTCAGTGCCTGTCGTCCTATTCTTACAGACCCGCCGGGAATGAGTACCATGTCTGCCCAGGCCTCAAAGATAGTGGTTGATGAATTTGTTGTTGATGCCTCTGATGTCGTCGCTGTTTCTCCATAGGTGCGGGCATCCTGGATAGTAAGTTTCGTGGATAAAAGACCTGTTTGGAATGAAACCCCTAGACGGGTGCGTTGCATGGCAACCACTAACGGATTTTCTGTTTTCAACAAAGGCTGGTTAAAGCCATCTCTTACTTCCACTCTAGGACGGAACTCGCCATCCACAGTAACAGTCTGTGCTGCTACTTTACAAGCACCAAAAAGTGCTGTTGCAAAAATAATCATTTTTACCTTTTCCATAATTTTAATTTATTATCCTAATAAAAGTAACCCGTTATACATAAAAAGATAACGCTATACAAAAAAAATCAAAATAGCTGGCTGTCCAGTTCATTCTCTGACTGGGCCAAAGCCTTGATAACTTCCAATTCCCGTCTGGCGTACATGTTGAGGATTTTTTTACCGTACTCACTGACAAAGCATCCACCTCCATTGTTGCCGCCTCGTTTCACGATGATAATAGGTTGATCAGATAATGCATTCATCTTAGTCACCATTTGCCATGTCTTTTGAAAAGAAAACCCCAAGTGGCGGGCGGCAGCGTTCATTGAACCATCATCGAGAATCTGCCTGATTAAAGCGAATTGCTCTGGTCCGATAAAAATCTTGTTCTCATGATAGACAACAACGCTTGCTCCTACCTTATATGGTTTTCTCGTCATATTCCGATCATAACTTCTGTTGATTTAAATATTGCAAAAGCTTCGTCACCCACCTTGAAGCCCATTTCTTTAACACTGTCTACGGTTATGACAGACACGATGGTATTTCCATTTCCAATATCGAGTTTGATCTTTGCGGTGACGATACCTAGTGTTATTTCTACAATCTTACCCTTAATACTGTTTCTTGCACTTAACTGCATAATTCTTATTATTTAATAATTAATACTATTATTGATATTAATTATCAATACAAGAAATGTGCCACTTTTGTATCTTATTGATTATAAGATATTTATCAAATAACAGAGCTGTAAAAACCTACATATATGTAACTGATTTTATTACATGATGACAAAAAAGTAGAATTAAAGAAGTAACTCAAAAAGGTTGGGTCGCGTATTTTGCCGATCAACTGATAAGCGCTTCTTCAAGGAAGACACTGCCAATTGGAAGTGTGACAAACCATCTACTTTTGCGCAGTTGGCTTTTTTGATGCAGAAGAAATTCTTAATTCGGACAAAAACATTATCGGATTGGCCCGTACAATTGAGAAACATCCTAAATATATTACAGATATGGTACATTGTGCTTATTATGACAAGCAAATGAATAAACTTTTGGGGCGTATATCAAATTAGGTGAATCAAAGCCCGGACAAAAGTTCTTGTTGGATAAGATACCCCTATATAAGGGCAAACACATTGTTATCAATTTTTGGTAGATGCATTGTAGGGCCTGCATGTATGATATTAAGAATTCGAAAAATAAGTAGCGAGATACATAAGAATTCTGATATCCAATTGCTCTTTATGTGTGAGGGTCTGGACGGTGAATAGGCATACTATAAATTTGCAGATGAGAATTTGGCTGGCGAAAAACAGTATAAGTGTCCATAACTAGCTTAAAAACGGCTAAAGCCATCTAAGTACTACTGTCTAGTCGTTTGCCAATTCTATTTTCGTTTGGCTTACAAGATATGCAATTACAGTACGGTAATTGTTTCCGAATGATTTGATTTTTTGATATCTCTCTGGTGCGAATTTCACCTAGACTTAGTGCTTTGGCATAATAGTAACCGCTACTCTTACCCTTCATGTTATTCTTTATTAATCTGTAATTTACTGACATATATGTCTTTTAATGTTATAAAAATGTATGTAATTTTTTTCTCTGAAAATAAAAATGTTTTTTAACCTCAACCTCACTTTTTATGCGTAAATTACTGATAAATAATACGTTATTGCTAGTGAGGTTTAGTGAGGTTTGGTGAGGTTATAAATTGCTCTCAGCATTGAAAAATAGGCAGTCTGTATAAACAAAACAAGTTGATTCGTTAGGCAAAACAACTTGATTTGTCTAACAAAATAAGTTGTTTTGTTCTTTGATATTTATGCTTTTCAGGGCTGACGCATTACATTTTAGTAAATGTATTTCATTTTATATAATTAACTTATTATACTGATATACAGTTATTTAAATATTCGTATATATCAATATTATTTACTATCTTTGCATTTAATATAAGTACATTTTTTTGTAAAGAATATGAAATTATTTACAGTATTGAAGGAAATCGAAGATCCTAGAAGAGATCATTTAAAGGAACACAGTTTGAAATGTATCTTTTATATTACTATAGCTGCCGTGATAGGTGGTGCGGAAAGTTGGTATGAAGTTGAGGAGTTTGGAAAAATGAAGGAGCCATTTTTCCGTTCCAGGATAAAGGACTTTAAAGGAGTTCCTTCGCATGATACATTCAACAGGATCTTCTCTATCCTTAACCCCAAAGAACTTGAGCGTGTATTCAGATTGTGGATTAATGAGATATGCGGTAAGTATAGAGGTATCGTACCAATAGATGGAAAGGAAATATGCGGTGCAAGGATAGAAAAGAAGGATGGGAGTTTCGAATCATTAAGAATGGTTGGCGCCTGGGCTGCTGCTAATGGAGTGACGCTTGGTCAGGAGAAAGTTGGAAAGAAAAGCAATGAGATAAAAGCTATTCCGAAACTTGTTCAGACCTTGGATTTGGAAGGATGTGTAGTGACAATAGATGCCATAGGTTGTCAGCATAAAATAGTAGAAACAATAATAAAGAACAAGGCGGACTTTGTTATATGCGTAAAAAGTAATTAGAAGAACCTGCATGACATGAAAAAGAGCTGGCTGGACGGGGTTGACTTTGAAGGAAATAGCATTGAGGGACATGGACATATACCTCCTGTAAGATATCAGGTTTCATATACTGAAGAATGTGGACATGGACGAAAGGAAAGAAAATACTGCCAAGTATATAATAATGGGGTCTTAGATAAAGTCTTTGGATGGAAAGGTGTCAATTCTGTGGCATGTGTAACTAACATAAAAACATATCTTAAAGAAAAAAGGACTGTGGAGGAAAAGCATTACTATATAACATCTCTACCATTGGATTCGGATAGAATAATGCAAGCTGTCAGGACACACTGGAGCATTGAGAACAACCTAGATTGGCAACTGGATGTTACTTTTAATGAGGACAACACAAGAAAAATGAAAAATGCCGCACAGAATTTTTCACTTATAAGCAGAATCACATTTGCTAAAAAAATATTAAGACAAAGGGATTTTTAAGATGAAAAGAAAACTTGCGGGCTTCGATGAAAAGTTTATGATTGATCTTTTGGCTTCTGATTGGATGAATAACTAATTTTTGATGCGTCAGCCTTGGCAACTTATCTTAATAGATATTTATACCTTATATAATAAAGGGATTTCTTCTTTTTTATTGTAGAGATTGAAGACTTTTCTATTATAGTGCATGATTCATGCATAACTTCTTTCGTTATATAGAATATTCTTAGATATGTGTATGGCGCTTTGTTTGGTTGAAAACTATGAGTTACGCCTCGTTTTTTGTAAAGAAACGCGAAAACCTTTCAAGTTTTTAAATCTTTTTCTGAAAAAGATTTGGTATTGTGGAAAATAGTTGTACCTTTGCATCCGCTTTCGAGAACGAACGTTCTTGTAAGCAAAAGAAAGAGTTCTTTGAAAAGATTTACATAGACAGAGAAGTAGTACAAGAAGCGAGTGCTGGTATTGATATATTGGTACTCGGATAACAAAAAGAAACGAACCGTCATTTATAATGAATAGGTGCTTTTAGACTTGAATTACGGAGAAGCGTTCTGAAACAGAGACAACTTTACGGATTGTGTAGGGCAGCAATGCCCGAGACAAGAAGTAGAAACAATATTTTACAATGGAGAGTTTGATCCTGGCTCAGGATGAACGCTAGCTACAGGCTTAACACATGCAAGTCGCGGGGTAACATTGATCTAGCTTGCTAGATCAGATGACGACCGGCGCACGGGTGAGTAACGCGTATCCAACCTGCCTTTTACCACGGGATAGCCCCTCGAAAGAGGGAGTAATACCGTATGAGGTCATGCGACGACATCAGATCATGACGAAAGGCTTAGCGGTAAAAGATGGGGATGCGTCTGATTAGGCAGTTGGCGGGGTAACGGCCCACCAAACCGACGATCAGTAGGGGTTCTGAGAGGAAGGTCCCCCACATTGGAACTGAGACACGGTCCAAACTCCTACGGGAGGCAGCAGTGAGGAATATTGGTCAATGGTCGCAAGACTGAACCAGCCAAGTAGCGTGAGGGAAGACTGCCCTATGGGTTGTAAACCTCTTTTATCTGGGGATAAAGTGAGCCACGAGTGGCTTATTGCAGGTACCAGAAGAATAAGGACCGGCTAATTCCGTGCCAGCAGCCGCGGTAATACGGAAGGTCCAGGCGTTATCCGGATTTATTGGGTTTAAAGGGAGCGTAGGCCGCTTGGTAAGCGGGCAGTGAAATGCAGAGGCTCAACCTCTGACTTGCTGTTCGAACTGCCAGGCTTGAGTACGCACGAGGTAGGCGGAATTTGTGGTGTAGCGGTGAAATGCTTAGATATCACAAAGAACTCCAATTGCGAAGGCAGCTTACCGGAGCGCAACTGACGCTGAAGCTCGAAAGTGCGGGTATCGAACAGGATTAGATACCCTGGTAGTCCGCACGGTAAACGATGGATGCCCGCTGTTGGCCCATGTGGTCAGCGGCCAAGCGAAAGCGTTAAGCATCCCACCTGGGGAGTACGCCGGCAACGGTGAAACTCAAAGGAATTGACGGGGGCCCGCACAAGCGGAGGAACATGTGGTTTAATTCGATGATACGCGAGGAACCTTACCCGGGCTTGAATTGCAGACGAACGCGGCAGAGATGCCAAGGCCCTTCGGGGCGTCTGTGAAGGTGCTGCATGGTTGTCGTCAGCTCGTGCCGTGAGGTGTCGGCTTAAGTGCCATAACGAGCGCAACCCCTTTCCTTAGTTGCCATCAGGTTAAGCTGGGCACTCTGGGGATACTGCCACCGTAAGGTGTGAGGAAGGTGGGGATGACGTCAAATCAGCACGGCCCTTACGTCCGGGGCGACACACGTGTTACAATGGCGCGTACAGAGTGATGGCCGCCGGCAACGTCGGTCGAATCTATAAAACGCGCCTCAGTTCGGACTGGAGTCTGAAACCCGACTCCACGAAGCTGGATTCGCTAGTAATCGCGCATCAGCCATGGCGCGGTGAATACGTTCCCGGGCCTTGTACACACCGCCCGTCAAGCCATGAAAGCCGGGGGCGCCTGAAGTCCGTGACCGCAAGGGTCGGCCTAGGGTGAAACCGGTGATTGGGGCTAAGTCGTAACAAGGTAGCCGTACCGGAAGGTGCGGCTGGAACACCTCCTTTCTGGAGACGTTTCTCATACAACGTTATGCAAGACGAGAGGCACCATAAAAGTAAGAATAAAGAGGCGAGTGGATATAGTTATCCTTTTAGCTTCTTGTACACGGAACTGTTTATAAAATATAGAGGAAAAGGAAGCCGGGCGGACAAGCCCCTAAGGCTTGAACGATAAAACCGGGATAGAGTCCTATAGCTCAGTTGGTTAGAGCGCCACACTGATAATGTGGAGGTCGGCAGTTCAAGTCTGCCTGGGACTACAAGGCCCAGGACGTATATATACAACATACGGGGGATTAGCTCAGCTGGCTAGAGCACCTGCTTTGCAAGCAGGGGGTCAACGGTTCGAATCCGTTATTCTCCACACTCGGGAACAGTCCGCAAGGATTTAAAGAGTTCCCAAACGATCTTTGACATATTGGTACATGAAACTGTAAGTAAGACTTTTAAGTAAAGAAAAGAGAGCAATCTCAAGATACAGCTGAAAGTATGAGCTACTCATCCGGTCTCTCAAGAGCCGGATAGTAAGAAAGAAAGTAAATAAGGGCGCAGGGCGGATGCCTTGGCTCACGGAGGCGATGAAGGACGTGATAAGCTGCGATAAGCTTCGGGTAGGTGCAAATAACCGTTAATCCGAAGATTTCCGAATGGGACAACCCGGCAGTCTGAAGGACTGTCATTTGGACTTATGTCCAAAGGCGAACGCAGGGAACTGAAACATCTTAGTACCTGCAGGAAGAGAAAATAAACTAATGATTCCCCTAGTAGTGGCGAGCGAACGGGGAAGAGCCCAAACCGTTTTTGTGGTAACGCAAGAGCGGTGTTGTAGGACCGCGACATCGGACCTTAGAATCGATCGGAACGTTCTGGAAAGAACGGCCATAGATGGTGAAAGCCCAGTATGAGAAGACGATAAGGCCGTAGCGAGCTCCTGAGTAACGCGGAACACGAGAAATTCTGCGCGAATCCACCGGGACCATCCGGTAAGGCTAAATACTCCCGTGAGACCGATAGTGAACCAGTACCGTGAGGGAAAGGTGAAAAGCACTTCGATTAGAAGGGTGAAAGAGATCCTGAAACCCTGCGCCTACAAGCGGTCGGAGCCGAGCAATCGGTGACGGCGTGCCTTTTGCATAATGAACCTACGAGTTGCCGTCGCCGGCAAGGTTAAGGATGAAGACATCCCGAGCCATAGTGAAAGCGAGCCTGAATAGGGCGCTGAGTCGGCGGAGGCAGACGCGAAACCAAGTGATCTACACTTGACCAGGATGAAGTCCGGGTAACACCGGATGGAGGTCCGCACCAATAAGCGTTGAAAAGCTTCTGGATGAGTTGAGTGTAGGAGTGAAAGGCCAATCAAACTTGGAGATAGCTCGTACTCCCCGAAATGCATTTAGGTGCAGCGTGGCACGATCCCGTAGAGAGGTAGAGCGACCGATAGGATGAGAGGGCTTCACCGCCTATCAAGTCCTGACGAACTCCGAATGCTCTACGGCCGCAGTGTCGCAGTAAGGGCGCGGGTGCTAAGGTCCGTGCCCGAGAGGAGAAGAATCCTGACCGCCGTCTAAGGCCCCGGAATTCTGCCTGAGTTAGTCTAACGAAGTCTGGTCCCTGTGACAGCTAGGATGTTGGCTTGGAAGCAGCCATTCATTCAAAGAGTGCGTAACAGCTCACTAGTCGAGGGTCCGGGCATGGATAATAATCGGGTATAAGGCAGATGCCGAAGATGCGGGATAGTAATAATAAAAGTATCGGTAGGGGAGCATTCCAGTCAGCGTTGAATCCGGTGGATAACCCCCGGTGGAGCGTCTGGAAAAGCAAATGTAGGTATAAGTAACGATTAGGGGGGTGAGATCCCCCCCCGCCATAAGACTAAGGTTTCCCGGGCAACGTCAATCGGCCCGGGGTTAGTCGGGTCCTAAGTCTAAGCCGAACGGCGAGGGCGATGGCAGACACGGTTAATATTCCGTGACTAGCGTACGGAGTGAAGCGGGGACGGAGCAGTGAAACCACCGCGCGCAGACGGAATTGCGCGTTGAAGGGTGTAGGAGTTGATTGACGGAGGCAAATCCCCGTCAAGATCCGAACCTGATAGTACGGCTGTCCCTTCGGGGAAGGCTGATAGTGTGGGTAAACATACTTCCTAGAAAATCCGCTAAACTTAATCCGTACGGTACCCGTACCGCAAACGGACACACGTAGTCGGGTAGAACATACTAAGGCGTTGAGAGATTCATGGTTAAGGAACTAGGCAAATTAACCCCGTAACTTCGGGATAAGGGGTCCTCTCCTCCGGGAGAGGCGCAGAGAATAGGTCCAGGCAACTGTTTAACAAAAACACAGGGCTGTGCGAATTCGAAAGACGAAGTATACAGCCTGACACCTGCCCGGTGCCGGAAGGTTAAGAGGAGATGTCATCCTTCGGGAGAAGCATTGAATTGAAGCCCCGGTAAACGGCGGCCGTAACTATAACGGTCCTAAGGTAGCGAAATTCCTTGTCGGGTAAGTTCCGACCTGCACGAATGGTGTAATGATCCGGACGCTGTCTCAACCATGAGCTCAGTGAAATTGTAGTATCGGTGAAGATGCCGATTACCCGCGATGGGACGAAAAGACCCCGTGAACCTTTACTATAGCTTAGCATTGACTTTGGTCATCCGATGTGTAGGATAGGCCGGAGGCTTCGAAGCGCAGGCGCCAGCCTGTGTGGAGCCATCCTTGAAATACGGCCCTTTGGCTGTCTGAAGTCTAACTCGTATAACGAGGACATTGTTTGGTGGGTAGTTTGACTGGGGTGGTCGCCTCCAAAAGCGTAACGGAGGCTTCCAAAGGTGCCCTCGGACCGATTGGTAACCGGTCTCATAGAGTGCAATGGCATAAGGGCGCTTGACTGGGAGGGAGACATCCCGAGCAGGCAGGAAACTGGGGCATAGTGATCCGGCGGATCCGTATGGAAGGTCCGTCGCTCAAAGGATAAAAGGTACTCCGGGGATAACAGGCTGATCCCCCCCAAGAGCTCATATCGACGGGGTGGTTTGGCACCTCGATGTCGGCTCGTCACATCCTGGGGCTGGAGAAGGTCCCAAGGGTTGGGCTGTTCGCCCATTAAAGTGGCACGCGAGCTGGGTTCAGAACGTCGTGAGACAGTTCGGTCTCTATCTATCGTGGGCGTGGGAGTTTTGCGTGGTGCCGTCACTAGTACGAGAGGACCGTGATGGACAGACCTCCGGTGAACCGGTTGTGCCGCCAGGCGCACCGCCGGGTATCCGAGTCTGGGAAGGATAAGCGCTGAAAGCATCTAAGTGCGAAGCCAGCCACAAGATGAGAACTCCACATAAGGGTCGTCATAGACTATGACGTTGATAGGGTGTAGGTGTAAAGGCGGTGACGCCAAAGCCGAGCACTACTAATTGCCCGAAACTTCCTTTTACAGTCATAATTTCAGATGTATCTGCTTTTTTTGCAGGAGAAATACGATAAGGTTATCATGTACCGAAAAAGTCAAACCCAATATCAGGTGGTTATTGCGGCGGGGTCCCACCTCTTCCCATTCCGAACAGAGAAGTTAAGCCCGCCTGCGCCGATGGTACTGCAATACAATGCGGGAGAGTAGGTGGCTGCCTTTTTTAAATTGAAGCTCTGATTTCTAACGAAGTCGGAGCTTCTTTGCGTTTATATAGGTTTTAATGCAATATATTTTTTATGTATGCGTTTAAATTGTACATGAAACATGTATATAGTTCAAGAAATACGAAAATTATCCTTATTTTATCGGCTATAGTAATAGCTGTATTTTCACTTGTGGCTTCAAATATTTTGGTCCACGACTTGACTGTCGAAGAGCATAGTAAAATGGAAGTTTGGGCTGATGCTATGAGAGAATTGAACAAGGCGGGTGATAATACTGATTTAAGCCTTGTTCTTAAAGTATTAAATGAAAATAATACTATTCCGGTTATTGTAATGGATTCAAAAGGTAATGTACAGACTTACCGTAATATTGATATTTCTGGCAGAAATCGTAAAGATAGTTCGAATTTTGTTGCAGATAAAGGTAAACAGTTGATAGAGGTTGGAAAGGTCATTAAAATATTTATCTCTGGCTCTCCGAGTGATTATATTAATGTATGCTATGATGACTCCATAATGATAAAGCGTCTTAGAATTTATCCTTTAGTGCAGTTGGGCATTGTAACTATTTTTGTTGTAATAGCTATTTTTGCACTTCTTACTTATAAGAAAGCAGAACAGAATAGAGTTTGGTTAGGTTTATCTAAAGAAACTGCACATCAGTTGGGCACGCCAATATCTAGTTTAATGGCATGGACGGAAATTTTTAAAGAAACATATCCTAATGATAAGTTGATCTATGAAATGGAAAAGGATGTACAACGTTTACAACTCATAGCAGACCGATTTTCTAAAATAGGTTCTTTACCAGAATTAAAAGTGACGAATTTAATTGAAATAATGGACCATGTTGTAGATTATATGGCTCTTCGTACATCTTCAAAAGTAAAAATTATTAAGAAGTTTCCTCAAGGAGATGTTCTTGTAAAGATTAATCTACAATTATTCGAATGGGCCATAGAAAATGTATTAAAAAATGCTGTAGATGCAATTAAAGGTGAAGGAATAATTATATTGGCGATACATGTAATGGAATGTAAAGTATTTGTTGATATATCCGATACAGGTAAAGGTATCAAGCATAAAGACTTAAATAATATATTTAAGCCTGGTTTTACAACTAAAGATAGAGGGTGGGGATTAGGCTTATCTTTAGCAAAGAGAATGATAGAGGAATATCATAAAGGCAAAATATATGTAAAAAGTTCTGACCCAGTAAAAGGAACAATTTTTAGAATAGAATTATCTAAAATATTTGATTAATAGATTCTTTTGGATACATAATTCAATTTTTTCTTTAATTTGATATCGCTATATAAAAAAATATTTGTACCTTTGCAGCCAAATGTTTAGTTTAGAACCTTTTAAGATAGATTTGAATGGGTTGAAAGAAGGTATTACGACCTTGAATTTCGACCTTGGTAATGCCTATTTCGAGGCAATAGACGCTCCTTTGACATCAAAAGGAAATCTGAATGTAGAACTGGCAATAGGAAGAACATCGGATTTTTTTGAATTGAATTTTCATACAGAAGGGGTAATAACAGTGCAATGTGACCGGTGTTTGGATGATATGGAACAATGTATCAATACAGATAATAGGTTAGTTGCAAAATTTGGAGACGAATACTCGGAAGATGATGACCTAATCACAGTGCCTGAAGATGAAGGCTTAATTGATGTGGCTTGGTTTATCTACGAATTTATAGAATTAGATGTTCCTATCAAGCACGTGCACGCACCTGGAAAATGCAACCCTGCTATGATTGAAATGCTCAATGAGCACTCTGCTACCCGAAGTAGTGATGGGAACAGCAAAAAACCTGTAGATCCTAGGTGGAGTAAATTGGAAAAATTAAAAACAAAAATTAAAGATTAAAAGAAAATGGCACATCCTAAAAGAAGACAGTCAAAGACTCGTACACTTAAGAGAAGAACCCATGACAAGGCAGTAGCTCCAACATTGGCATTATGCCCTAATTGTGGCGCATATTATGTTTATCATACAGTATGTCCTACATGTGGATATTATAGAGGTAAAGTAGCTATCGAAAAGGAAGTAGCTGAATAATGGAGAAAATAAATGCTATAATCACTGGTGTTGGTGGATACGTTCCTGAATATGTTCTTAATAATGAAGAACTGTCAAGAATGGTTGATACAACTGATGAGTGGATTATGACACGTATCGGCGTCAAAGAACGCCGAATATTGACAGAAGAAGGCTTGGGCACATCTTATATGGCTCGTAAAGCTGCAAAACAGTTGTTGCAAAAAACAGGTGTTGATCCTCAGTCAATAGATGTCGTAATTGTAACCACAACTACTCCTGATTATCATTTTCCTTCAACAGCTTCTATAGTTATTGGTAAACTGGGACTTGAGAATGCGTATGCTTATGATTTTTCTGCAGCTTGTTGCGGATTCTTATATGCGTTGGACGTAGCTTGTAATATGATACAAAGTGGCCGCCATAAAAGAATAATAGTAATAGGTGCTGATAAAATGTCGTCTATGGTAGACTATACAGATCGTGCTACTTGCCCTATCTTTGGTGATGGAGCTGGTGCTGTGCTTGTAGAAGGAACTACAGAAGATAATATAGGCTTGATTGATTCTCATTTACGGACAGATGGCAAAGGACTTCCGTTTCTTCATATGAAAGCGGGCGGTAGTGTTTGTCCTCCTTCTCATTTTACAGTTGACCACCGTCTGCATTATATTTATCAGGAAGGGCGCACGGTATTCCGTTATGCGGTTACTGCTATGAGCCAAGATTGCTCAATTATTGCAGAACGTAACAACTTAACAAAGGATAATATCGCATACGTTATACCTCATCAGGCAAATTTGCGTATTATTGAAGCTGTTTCTAAAAGACTTGAACTGCCAATGGAAAAAGTGCTTGTAAACATACAGCACTATGGTAATACAAGTGCTGCTTGTATGCCTTTGGTACTTTGGGAATTTGAAAAACAATTGAAGAAAGGAGATAATCTGGTATTCACCGCATTTGGTGCTGGATTTGTTCATGGTGCTAGTCTGTATAGATGGGCTTATGATGGAGCACAGGCTGCGGCGCCTCTTAAGTAATTGGCTAAATAATATACAAAGAAACGCATCCTAATATTATAAGATGCGTTTTTTTGTCCATAAAATAAAATATTTATAATGCACAAGGCAGGTTTTGTAAACATAGTTGGCAATCCTAATGTTGGAAAGAGTACGCTAATGAACCAATTGGTAGGTGAACGTATATCTATCGCAACATTTAAGGCGCAGACAACGCGTCATCGTATTATGGGAATAGTGAATACTCCGGATGCGCAAATAGTATTTTCAGATACACCAGGAGTCTTGAAGCCCAATTATAAATTGCAGGAGTCAATGTTGGCTTTCTCTGAGTCTGCTCTTCAAGATGCGGATGTATTGCTTTATGTTACTGATGTTGTGGAGAATCCAGAAAAAAATATGACTTTTTTGGAAAAGGTAAGGAAAATGTCTGTCCCTGTCTTGCTGCTGATAAATAAAATTGATCAGAGTGACCAGAATAGTCTTGGAAACATTGTGGAAAAGTGGCATTCGCTTTTGCCTAATGCAGAAATACTGCCTATATCGGCACAGAATAAATTCGGTACTGATATGCTATTAAAGAGAATACAAGAATTATTACCTGATTCACCACCATATTTTGATAAAGAACAATTGACAGATAGACCTGCTCGTTTTTTTGTCAGTGAAATCATTAGAGAGAAAATACTGCTTTATTACGATAAGGAAATCCCTTATTCTGTAGAAGTGCGTGTGGAGCAGTTTAAAGAAGATGACAAGCATATTCATATTAATGCCGTCTTATACGTAGAAAGAGATTCGCAAAAGGGTATTATCATAGGCCATCAAGGTGTCGCTTTGAAAAAGGTAAGTACCGAATCACGTAAGGCTTTGGAGAAATTCTTTGGCAAAAATATATATTTAGAAACATTTGTTAAAGTAGACAAAGACTGGCGCAGTTCAGATAAGGAATTGGACAGTTTTGGTTATAACCCTGAATAAAAAGTAACATAATATGGCAAATTTAGTAGCAATAGTAGGACGTCCAAATGTGGGTAAATCCACTTTGTTTAATAGACTATCAAAGTCTCGTCGTGCGATAGTAAGTGACGAGGCGGGCACAACACGCGACCGTCAGTATGGTAAGAGTGAATGGAATGGTAAAGAATTTTCGATTGTTGATACCGGTGGTTGGGTAGTTAAATCGGATGATATATTTGAGGAAGCTATTCGTAGACAGGTAATAATAGCAACAGAGGAAGCTGATCTTGTGCTATTCTTGGTAGACGTTACAACTGGACTTACTGATTGGGATGAGGATGTTGCTGACATCTTGCGCCGTGCTAAGTTGCCAGTGTTACTTGTAGCAAACAAGACAGATAATAACGATCAGTTATATGATGCAGCAGAGTTTTATTCGCTTGGACTTGGTGAGCCTATATGTATAAGTTCTGCTACAGGTAGCGGTACTGGTGAATTGCTTGATACTGTAATTGAAAAACTGAAACCTAATACAGGTGAAATAATTGAAGAGGGAATCCCTCGTTTTGCTGTTGTAGGTAGACCCAATGCAGGTAAAAGTAGTATTATTAATGCTTTTATTGGAGAAGACCGTAATATTGTTACAGAGATAGCAGGAACAACTCGCGATAGCATTTATACAAGATATGAAAAGTTCGGTTTTGACTTCTATCTTGTAGATACAGCAGGTATAAGAAAGAAAAACAAAGTAACTGAAGATTTGGAATTTTATTCTGTAATGAGATCTATACGTTCTATAGAGAATTCGGATGTTTGTATTTTAATGGTTGATGCTATTCGAGGAATAGAGGCCCAGGATATGAATATATTCCAATTGATTCAGAAAAATTATAAATCCTTGGTAGTAGTAGTAAATAAATGGGATTTGGTAGAAGACAAAGATACTAAGGTTATGAAAACTTTTGAGAATGCTATACGTGAACGTATGGCTCCTTTTATTGACTTCCCAATAATATTTGTTTCTGCATTGACAAAGCAGCGAATATTCAAAGTATTGGAAACCGCAAAAGAAGTATATCAAAACAGAACAGCTCGTATAGGTACATCTAAGTTGAATGAGGTTATGCTTCCGATTATAGAAGCTTATCCTCCTCAGTCAATTAAGGGCAAATATATTAAGATAAAATATTGCATGCAATTGCCTAATACTCAGATACCTTCGTTCGTATTCTTTGCGAACCTTCCGCAATATGTAAAAGAACAATATAGAAGATTCTTGGAAAATAAAATACGTGCTAATTGGACCCTCACCGGAACACCTATACATGTGTTTATACGCCAGAAATAGTAGTAAAAATAAGATATCATGCGTTGGAGTTTTTATGTATTAATTTTAGGTATAGTAATAATGAGCTCTTGTTCTGGAAAAAGAGAAGAGGATAAGGCTTCTATTGCGGCAAAAGATTATTATGAAATGTTGATAGCCGGTCAATATGATAAGTTTGTTGCTAGTTCAATAAATACCGATAATATACCTAAAGAATACAGAGAACAACTAGTTACGAATGTAAAACAGTTTGTAGCTGTGCAAAAAAATGAACGTGGTGGAATCAGAGAAGTACGAATAGTAAATTCAAGTTACAATAAGAAAAAGGATTCTGCAGATGTTCTTCTGGTTCTGTCTTACAAAGACAGAGTTAATGAAGAAATTGTGGTACCTATGATAAAGAAAAACGGGAAATGGATGATGCGTTAATCATTATTTTCTGTTTTTCTGTTTTTCTTGTTCTAATGCAATATCTTTTACTTTCCTGAATAAATCTGATGCAAAAATGAAGTCATTGAGTTCCTTATTTGTAGAACTAACAATTTCTTCTTTTGATCCTTGCCATTCTTTTATTCCATCACATAAGAATATTATATTTTCGCCTATACCCATAACGGAGTTCATGTCATGAGTGTTTATTATTGTGGTTGTGTTAAACTCTTGCGTTATGCTATGAACAAGATCGTCAATTACAAGTGATGTCTTTGGATCCAAACCCGAATTCGGTTCATCGCAGAAAAGATATTGTGGATTTAATGAAATAGCTCGCGCAATGGCTACACGTTTTTGCATACCACCAGAAATCTCTCCGGGAAATTTATTTTGAGCCTCAATAAGATTTACACGGTCAAGACAAAATTGTGCGCGCTTTACTCTATCTCTGTAAGTCATATCCGAAAACATATCGAGAGGAAACATAACATTTTCAATGACAGAAAGAGAATCAAAAAGGGCCGCACTTTGAAAAATCATTCCCATTTTACGTCTAATCATTACTTTCTCATTTTTACTCATTGCTACGAAATCTTCACCATCATAAAGAACTTCTCCTTTAGTTGGTGAAAGAAGCCCTACAAGGTTTTTCATTAATACAGTTTTTCCAGAACCGCTCTGACCAATTATAAGATTTGTTTTACCGTTTTCAAAGTTGGCGTTGATATCTTTAAGAACTTCTTTGTCTTGGAAAGACTTATATAAATGTCTGACTTCTATCATATTATGAAAGTAATTGAGTTAGAAATAAATCTGAGAATAATATAAGAACGCTACTACATACCACCGAATCTGTACTGGCTTTTCCTACATTAACAGAACCACCTTCAACTGTATATCCAAAGAATGAAGGGACACTGGAAATGATAAAAGCAAAGAAGAGACTCTTAATTATTCCCATCCACACAAACCATTCATTGAAATCGTGCTGAAGACCAATTGTGAGGTCGTCTGGACTTATTATATGACCAAAATAAGAGGTAGCATATGCACCTATTATGCCTGATGCAGTACTGAAAATAACAAGAAAAGGCATAATAGTAATCATTCCCAGAATCTTAGGAAGAATAAGAAAACATGCTGAGTTGACTCCCATAATGTCTAGCGCATCAATTTGCTGTGTTACACGCATAGTTCCTAATTCGGAAGCAATGTTTGAACCTACTTTTCCTGCAAGAATCAAACACATAATTGAAGATGAAAATTCTAATAGCATAATTTCTCTTGTTGCATATCCTGTAACGAAATGAGGCATCCATGGACTCTGTATGTTTAATCGAATCTGTATACAGATAACAGCCCCAATGAAAAAAGAAATTAATAATACTATACCGATAGAATTAACTCCTAACTGAGCCATTTCTTTTATATATTGCTTTAGAAACATCCTCATCCGTTCTGGACGTGAGAAAGTCTTACCCATTACTTGGAGGTAAATGCCTAATGTGGTTAAATATTTTTGTATTAACATCGCTGATATCTTTATATCTGCTTGCAAAAGTAACCAAAATCCTCTAAAAAACTGCAATATATTGAATAGTTTTTGAATTTATCAATGTTATTAGCTACATTTTTGTTATTTTTGCAAACCAAACGGATAAATTATGGATGCAACAGAACATATTGGGAATGAAAGTATGGTGCTTAGGACCGAAGGCTTGGTAAAGCGTTATGGTAAAAGAACTGTGGTTAATGACGTTTCTATAAACGTGAAACAAGGAGAAATAGTCGGGCTTTTAGGTCCTAATGGCGCTGGTAAAACAACCTCGTTCTATATGACTACAGGACTGATAGTTCCTAATGCCGGACATATATTTCTGAATAATATGGATATTACTCAATACCCTGTCTATAAGCGTGCTCGTGCTGGAATAGGATATTTGGCCCAAGAGGCAAGCGTTTTCAGAACATTAAGCGTAGAAGACAATATCATGGCCGTTTTGGAAATGACAAAAATGTCTCATAAAGAACAGTTGTTAAAACTTGAATCTTTGATAAGAGAATTTCGTTTGGATAAGGTACGGAAAAATAAGGGAAACCAGTTGTCTGGTGGGGAAAGAAGAAGAACCGAAATTGCACGTTGTTTGGCAATTGACCCTAAATTTATTATGCTAGATGAACCTTTTGCAGGCGTTGACCCTATTGCGGTTGAAGACATACAGCATATAGTATGGAGACTGAAATATCGCAATATTGGAATACTTATTACGGACCATAATGTGCAGGAAACTTTGAGCATTACGGATAGAGCTTATCTTTTGTTTGAAGGCCGAATATTATTCCAAGGGACACCTGAAGAATTAGCTGAAAATAAAATAGTACGTGAAAAATATTTAAGTAATAGTTTCGTACTAAGAAAAAAAGACTTTCAACTTATTGATGAAGAAAAGAGAGCTAAAGAACAACAAGAGGATGGTTAAAAAATATAATAAATAATACATTTCTAATATTATAATTAGTTTTTTTGAGTTAATATCATTAACTTTGCAGTTCGTTATATATTAGATAGCGTTTATAAATATTTGAATAAATAATAACAATAATAATAATTAAACATCAGAGATGAAAATTTCATTTGAAAATCCCGACAAAGTTACAGGCGTTTTAACTTTGACGATTGAAGAGGCTGATTACAAGGAGAATGTCGAGAAGACACTGAATACTTATCGCAAAAAAGCTAATGTTCCAGGCTTTCGTCCAGGACAAGTTCCAATGGGAATGATTAAAAGACAATTCGGTACTTCTGTAAAAGTAGAAGAGATAAATAAGCAATTGGGAGAAAAGATCTATGGATATATAAAAGAGAACAATATCCAAATGCTTGGTGAACCATTGCCTAATACGGATAAGCAGAAAGAACTTGATTTCGAAAAAGATAATACTTTTGACTTTGTTTTTGATATAGCTATTGCTCCTGAGTTTAATGTAGAGTTGACATCTAAGGATACAATAGATTATAATGACATAACTATTGATGATGATCTTATAAATCGTCAGATAGATATGTTCGCATCTCGCGCTGGACATTATGATAAAGTTGACGAATATAAAGAGAATGATATGCTGAAGGGCGATCTTCATGAACTTGATGAGAAAGGCAATACAAAAGAAGGTGGAATCACTGTTGAAACTGCAGTCCTTATGCCTAATTATATAAAGGTTGAAGATCAAAAGAAATTGTTCGATGGCTCAAAGGTTAATGATATAATTGTATTTAATCCTAAAAAGGCTTATCCAGAAAGTGATGTAGAAATATCTTCTCTTCTTAAGATTAGCAAAGAAGACGCAGCCAATGTGACAGCTGATTTTAGTTATCAGATTACGGAAATTTCTCGTTTCGTTTCAGCAGAAGTAAATCAGGAACTTTTTGATCAAGTTTATGGACAAGGAAACGTTAAAGATGAAAAAGGCTTCCGTGAAAAAATTGCTGAAGGTTTAAAACTTCAGTTGGATGCAGATAGTGACTTTAAATTTATTCAAGATGTTCGTTCTTATCTTGAGAAAAAAATCGGTAAATTAACTTTCCCTGATTCTCTTCTAAAGAAAATAATGCTGAACAACAATAAAGACAAAGGCGAGGAATTTGTAGAAAAGAATTACGAAAATAGTATTAAAGAACTTACTTGGCATCTTATTAAAGAGCAACTTGTTAAGGCAAATGATATCAAAATAGATGATAAAGATATTAAAGATGCTGCAAAAGAAGCTGCAAGAGCTCAGTTCGCACAGTATGGCATGACAAACATTCCTGATGAATATCTTGAAAATTATGCTAGTGAGATGCTTAAGAAGCAGGAGACCGTAGAAGGTTTGGCAGACAGAAGTATTGAACGTAAATTGACAGATGCTTTGAAAAAAGTCGTTAAACTGAAGAAAAAGTCAGTATCTCTAGACGACTTTAATAAGATGATGGAAGAATAAAATAAAAATTTGATAAAAATAATCCCCAAATTAAGGAGGTTGTCGACTTTTTTTATTATCTTTGTTCCTACGAACAAAAAAAATAAGGTCGATAACCTTCTTTTTTAGTATAAAACTTAGAAAAATGAATGATTTTAGGAAATATGCTACTAAGCATTTAGGTATGGACGGTATGGCATTAGATGATGTTGTAAAATCACAGGCACAATACCTCAATCCTTACATTTTGGAAGAACGTCAGTTGAATGTCACTCAAATGGACGTGTTCTCACGTCTTATGATGGATCGTATTATTTTTCTGGGAACAGAGATAGACGACTATACGGCGAATACGCTTCAGGCGCAGTTGCTATATCTTGATTCTGCAGATTCGGGTAAAGACATATCAATATATATAAATTCTCCAGGAGGAAGCGTTTCTGCTGGTCTGGGCATATATGATACTATGCAGTTTATATCAAGTAATGTAGCCACTATCTGTACAGGTATGGCCGCTTCAATGGCTTCGGTTCTGTTAGTGTCAGGCACTGAAGGCAAGCGCTCTGCACTTCCTCATAGCCGTGTTATGATACACCAGCCTATGGGAGGAACACAGGGACAAGCATCAGATATTGATATCGTTGCAAAACAGATTAACATATTGAAGAAAGAACTGTATACAATAATTTCAGATCATTCTCACACTCCTTATGAAAAAGTTTATGCTGATTCTGACCGCGATTATTGGATGACAGCGGAAGAGGCAAAGGCTTATGGAATGGTGGATAATGTATTGACAAGAAAGAAATAATATAAATAGATGAAGAAAGTTTGCAGCTTTTGTGGTAGAAGTGATAAGGATGTTAAGCTGTTGATAACAGGATTGAATGGCTATATCTGCGAAGATTGTGTCAGTCAGGCATATCAGATCGTCCAATCTTCTGGCATAATGAATGGTGAAGGTTCACAAAACGAGAGTAAATTCAAGATAAAAAAAGTTCCTAAACCTGTTGAAATAAAGAAGTATTTGGATAAATACATTATAGGTCAGGATGAAGCCAAACGATATCTAGCAGTATCTGTATATAACCATTATAAGAGATTGCAGCAGCCAGAAGATGAAAATGGCGTAGAAATAGAAAAAAGCAATATTATAATGGTTGGCAGTACCGGTACAGGCAAAACATTACTTGCCCGTACCATCGCTAAACTGCTTGATGTCCCTTTTACAATAGTTGATGCGACCGTATTTACAGAAGCTGGATATGTAGGTGAAGATGTCGAAAGTATCTTAAGTAGATTGCTACAAGTTGCAGACTTTGATGTGAATGCTGCCCAGCGTGGTATTGTTTTTATTGATGAAATAGACAAGATTGCACGTAAAAGCGATAATCCTTCAATAACGAGAGATGTAAGTGGAGAAGGTGTACAGCAAGGACTATTAAAGTTACTTGAGGGTTCTATTGTCAATGTTCCACCAAAGGGTGGTCGTAAACATCCTGATCAGGACTATATACATGTAGATACTAAAAATATTCTTTTTATATGTGGTGGAGCTTTTGATGGAATTGAAAGAAAAATAGCACAAAGATTAAATACTCATGTAGTGGGTTATAACTCAGTGCAGAATGTACAGAACATAGATAAAGGTAATCTTATGAAATATATAGTGCCACAGGATTTGAAATCGTTCGGCCTTATTCCTGAGATAATAGGGCGCTTGCCTGTGCTGACATACCTTAATCCTTTGGATAAAACTGCTCTTCGTAATATACTTACAGAACCACAAAATTCTATTATAAAACAGTATGCTAAACTATTTGAAATGGACGGCATAACGTTAACATTCTCAAAGGACGCACTTGACTATATTGTAGACAAGGCTGTAGAATATAAATTAGGAGCGCGTGGACTTCGTAGTATTGTCGAAAGTGTTATGATGGATACAATGTTTGAGATTCCTTCAAAGCGAGTAAAAACATTTGACGTAACATTGGATTACGCAAAAAAACAATTGGATAAGGCTCAACTGAATAAGTTGGAAAGCGCATAATCTTTTATTTAATATGCTGAAGAAAGGAGCTGCTTATTAATAATATGGCTAAAGAAGTTAACCTTGCAGGAGAATTAAAACGCTATTTTGGTTTCGATAAATTTAAGGGAGATCAGGAAGCAATAATACATAATTTACTGGATGGACAAGATACATTTGTCCTTATGCCAACAGGTGGCGGAAAATCATTGTGCTATCAGTTACCATCATTGATAATGGATGGTACGGCTATTGTAATATCTCCTCTTATCGCACTGATGAAAAATCAGGTAGATGTTATAAGCAATCTAAGTGATGAAGAAGGAGTTGCTCATTACTTGAATTCTTCATTGAATAAGTCTGCTATAGATCAAGTGAAGAGTGATATACGTATGGGTGTAACCAAACTTTTGTATGTAGCTCCGGAGTCTTTGACTAAGGATGAAAATGTGGAATTCCTTAAATCTGTTAATATATCTTTTTATGCAATAGATGAAGCTCATTGTATTTCTGAATGGGGACATGATTTTAGGCCTGAATATCGTAGGATTCGTCCTATTATTAATGAAATAGGGAAGGCTCCGATAATTGCACTTACTGCTACAGCTACAGATAAGGTTAGAACTGATATTAAAAAAAATTTGGGTATCGTTGAGGCAAAGGAATTCAAAAGTTCTTTTAACCGTCCTAATCTTTATTATGAAGTACGTCCTAAAACAAAAGATATAGATAAGGATATCATTAAGTTTATAAAAAAACATAGTGGTAAAAGTGGTATAATATATTGTCTTTCACGAAAGAAAGTTGAAGAACTTGCAGAAATTCTAAGAGCTAATGATATTCCTGCTGCAGCATATCATGCCGGATTAGACTCATCTACACGTTCACAGACTCAAGATGATTTCCTGATGGAAAAAATAGATGTTATTGTTGCAACAATAGCATTTGGTATGGGTATAGATAAACCTGATGTCCGTTTTGTAATCCATTATGATATTCCAAAGAGTCTAGAAGGATATTATCAAGAGACAGGTCGCGCAGGTCGTGATGGTGGAGAAGGGTTATGCATAACGTTTTATGCATACAAAGATTTGCAGAAACTTGAAAAGTTTATGGAAGGCAAGCCTGTCGCAGAACAGGATATAGGAAGACAACTGTTGCAAGAAACCGCAGCATATGCAGAATCTTCTGTATGTAGAAGAAAAATGTTATTACATTATTTTGGTGAAACATACGAAAAAGATAACTGTGGTAATTGTGATAATTGTTTACATCCTAAAGAACAGATAGAGGCAAAGAGTAAGTTGCTTATTGTATTGAATGCTATAGTATCAATAAAAGAAAATTTTAGGACTGATTATGTAATCAATTATGTGAAAGGTATTGAAACAGATGATATTGTTGCACATAATCATCAAGAAAATGATGATTTTGGCGCTGGTGCTGATGAAGATGAAAAACTATGGAATCCTGTAATCAGACAAGCATTAATTGCTGGCTATATCAAAAAAGATGTTGAAAATTATGGATTATTGAAAATTACCGCAGCAGGTAAAAAATTTATAAAGAATCCGGAATCTTTTCTTATAGTTGAAGATAAAGAATTTACAGATGAGGATTATGAAGCATACGAGCGTGACGGTGCTAGCAGTGCATTGGATCCTACTCTTTATAACATGCTTAAAGATCTTAGAAAAAAAGTTGCAATAAAAACCAATCAACCGCCATATACAATTTTCCTTGATGTATCTTTAGAACAGATGGCAACAGATTATCCAATAACATTGGATGAATTGAGAAGCATACAGGGTGTTGGCGATGGGAAAATAAAGAAAAACTATTGTAATTACTTTTTAGAACTGATAAAAAAACATTGTAGCGAAAATAACATTGAACGTCAGAGCGACTTACGTGTAAGGACTGTTGCAAAGAAGTCTATCCAGAAAGTAAGTATAATACAGAGTATAGACAGACAAATCCCTCTAGATGACATAGCAACGGCCAAGGGAATTGACTTTGATGACCTCTTGGACGAAATAGAAGCTATTGTATATAGTGGTACAAAATTGAACATTAATTATTTTCTTGAAGATGTTATGGACGAAGACCACATAGAAGATATATATGAATACTTCAAAGATTCTCAGACAGATGACCTTCATGTCGCTATGGAAGAATTGGGTAATGATTACGATGAAAACGAAATAAGATTAGTACGTATAAAGTTTATGTCTGAAGTTGCAGATTAATTTGCGTTAATTCAGTGCGAAAATGCTTAAAACATATCTCTATGTCTAGAAAAATAGCTATATTTGCACGCAATAAATTTTTATAATATAATATGGCATCATTTATTGCAGATAAAATTGTAATGGACGGTCTTACGTTTGACGACGTCCTCTTGATACCCTCTTATTCTGAGGTATTGCCTAAAACGGTAGAGTTGAAAACCAAATTTTCGCGTAACATTCAATTGAATATACCATTTGTTACCGCGGCAATGGACACTGTCACAGAATCACAGATGGCTATTGCTATTGCGCGTGAGGGTGGAATTGGAGTAATCCATAAGAATATGTCAATAGATGAACAAGCCCGCCAAGTTGCTATTGTAAAAAGGGCAGAAAACGGAATGATCTATGATCCTGTTACAATCCGCCGTGGTTCAACCGTAAAAGATGCTCTAGATATAATGGCGGATTATCATATAGGTGGAATCCCCGTTGTTGATGATGATAATCACCTTGTAGGAATTGTTACAAACCGTGATTTGCGTTTTGAAAAATGTTTTGACAAGAAGATAGATGATGTTATGACTAAAGATAATATAGTTACAACACATCAGCAGACAGACTTGATAGCTGCTGCAAAGATTCTTCAAGAGTATAAAATAGAAAAGCTTCCTGTAGTTGATAAAGACAACCGCTTAGTTGGTCTAATCACTTACAAAGATATTACAAAAGCTAAAGATAAACCCATCGCTTGTAAAGATTCAAAAGGACGCTTGCGCGTTGCTGCCGGTGTGGGTGTTACAAATGATACAATAGACAGAATGCGTGCGCTAGTTGACGCTGGTGCTGACGCTATAATAATTGATACAGCACATGGACATTCAAAGTCTGTTATAGAAAAATTAGTTGAGGCAAAAAAACAATTTTCTAATGTTGATATTATTGTTGGTAATGTAGCAACAGGCGAAGCTGCTAAAATGCTAGTCGAAAATGGTGCAGATGGAGTTAAGGTTGGTATCGGCCCTGGATCAATATGCACCACTAGAGTTGTTGCAGGTGTAGGTGTTCCACAGCTTAGCGCTGTATACGACGTAGCAAGTGCATTAAAGGATACTGATGTTCCATTGATTGCTGATGGCGGTTTACGTTATTCTGGCGATGTGGTTAAGGCATTGGCTTCTGGTGGACACAGTGTAATGATTGGTTCACTAGTAGCTGGAACTGAGGAAAGTCCTGGTGAAACTATTATATTCAATGGTAGAAAATTTAAGAGCTATCGCGGAATGGGATCACTTGAAGCTATGGAGAATGGTTCAAAAGATAGATATTTTCAGGCTGACACAAAAGATGCTAAAAAACTTGTTCCTGAAGGTATTGCAGGTCGTGTTCCTTATAAGGGAACTGTTCAAGAAGTCGTTTATCAACTTGCTGGAGGCTTGCGTTCTGGCATGGGATATTGTGGAGCAAAAAATATAGAAGAACTACATCACGCGAAGTTTACCCGTATTACAAATGCCGGTGTTCTTGAAAGTCATCCACATGATATAACGATAACAAGTGAAGCTCCAAACTATAGCCCTTTTGATAATTGATAATAATTTAAAATGGGACGAAATGTATTGTTAATATATACGTTATTTTTTAGTTTGGTCGTGGCGGCACAAAATGACCCAACAATAATGACTATTAATGGAATACCTGTATTACGGTCAGAATTTGAATACTCGTATAACAAATACAATACATGCGGTACATCTGATAAGAAAACTATTGACGAATATGCTGATCTGTTTATTGATTACAAACTTAAGGTTGCGGCTGCATTAGATGCACATTGCGATACTTTGACTTCCTTTAAAAAAGATTTCGCTGCATATCGTGACCAACAGATATATCCATCATTCGTCTCTGATTCTGATATAGATAAAGAGGCTATAAAAATTTACAATGATAAGCGAATGAGAATAGGCGCAAAAGGACTTATAAGGCCTGCGCATATTTTCATTCATTTAAGTCAGAAAGCCACAGATATTGAAAAAAGAACTGCACAAAATAGGATCGATTCTATATATAGTCTGTTGAAAAATGGTGCAGATTTTGCATATATGGCAAAAAAGTACTCTGAAGATGATACATCTTCAAAAGGAGGATTGTTACCTTGGATTAGTCCAGGGCAGACATTGAAAGAATTTGAAGATCGGGCTTATGCCCTTAGAAAGGGAGAGATGAGCAAACCATTTCTTTCAACACAAGGGTTCCATATTATTTTGATGAAAGATAAAAAGGCTCTAGAACCTTATGACTCTTTGAGTACCGGTATAATAAAGTTTCTGAAATTGCAGGGTATTAGAGAATACATAGCCAATGAAAAATTGGATTCCATGGTAAAGCAAAGTAATGGAATTTTAAGTAAAGAGGATGTTATCAGAAAAATATCTTCAGATATGGAAAATAGTAATGTTCAATTTAGAAATTTGAGAGCAGAATATCATGATGGATTGTTATTATGTGAAATAAGCGATCGTGTCGTTTGGGAAAAAGCATCAAAAGATGAACAAGGATTGGCTAAGTTTTTTAAGAAAAATAAAAAAAGATATAAGTGGGATTCTCCTCGTTTCAAAGGTATTGTATACCATGTAAAGAATTCGTTGGATAAGAAAGCTGTTGTAGATTGCATAAAAAAAGTTCCTTTCTCAGATTGGAATGAAAAATTAACTACCACATTCAATAGTCATAATACTATACGAGTAAGGGCTGAAAAGGGCATCTTCAAGCAAGGTGATAATGCTTTTATTGATAAATTGGTCTTCAAAAAAACTGCAGAAATAAGAGAATTGAAAGATTATCCAATAGATGCAACATATGGCAAAATATTGAAAAGTAGTCCAAAATCATATGAGGATGTCCGTGATTTGGTTATTGCGGATTATCAGGATGAAATGGAAAAGCAGTGGGTTAAAGAATTGAAAAAAAAATATGTAGTATTTATAAATCGTGAAGTTTTAGAAACCGTTAACACGCATAATAAATGAAAAATAAAAAAGTAAAGATATGTGTAGCAGCACTATCCATAATGGGCTGCATTGGCCTTAAAGCACAGAGTCAGAAACAGACTGATAATACAGTCAATGGCGACAAAGCCATTGATGAGGTTATATGGGTAGTTGGTGATGAAGCTATTCTTAAATCTGATGTTGAAGCTATGCGTGCACAGTCAGAATCAGAAAATATAAAGTTTAAAGGCAATCCGGATTGCGCTATACCTGAGCAGTTGGCTGTACAGAAACTTTTTTTGCATCAGGCAGCAATAGATAGTCTTCAGGTTACTGAATCGGAAATAAACAATGGAATTGAAGAACAGATAAATTACTGGATTCAACTTATTGGTTCTAGAGAGAAGCTTGAGGAATATAAGAAACAAACAATTTCGCAAATGCGAAATCAAATGCATGATGAGTTTAGAGATCGTCAGCTGATACAGAAAATGAAAGAGCAATTAGTTAAGGATATTGCTGTATCACCTGCAGATGTGCGTGCTTATTTTAAGAATGTGCCTAAAGATAGTATTCCATATGTACCAACAGACGTTGAAGTTGAGATTATAACCAAAACTCCAAAAGTATCACAAGAAGAAATAAACCGTATTAAGGATGAGCTGAGAGACTACACCGACCGTATAAATAAAGGAGAAACATCTTTCTCTTCGTTAGCTCGTCTTTATTCGGAGGATCCAGGTTCTGCAAGACAGGGTGGAGAACTCGACTATACTGGCCGTGGAATGCTTGACCCTGCTTTTGCTAATGTTGCATTCAACCTTACAGATCCTAAAAAGATATCTAAAATAGTAGAGAGTGAATATGGTTATCATATTATACAGTTAGTTGACAAAAGAGGAGATAAAATAAAAGTCCGTCATATACTTTTGAAGCCTCATGTAACTGATGATGCTATAAATAAGTCAATATCACGTTTAGATTCAATAGCGAACGATATCAAAGTTCAAAAATTTACATTTGAAGATGCTGCGACATTTATCTCGGATGATAAAGATACAAAAAATAATCATGGGTTAATGTTTAATGCCACTCAGTCTGGTAGAACATCAAAGTTTAAAATGGAGGATTTACCATCAGAGATTGCTAAAGTTGTAGATACACTTAAAGTAGGTGAGGTTTCACGAGCTTTCAAAATGATAAATTCTAAAGGGAAGGATGTCTGTGTAATTGTGAAACTTAAGAGTAAAATAGAAGGTCACAAAGCAACAATGACAGAAGATTTCCAGACGCTTAAGGATGTTGTACTTGCGAAAAAACGTGAGGAGACCCTCCATAATTGGGTCGTAAATAAAATTAAAACGACTTATGTACGGATAAACGACCGGTATAAAAACTGTGATTTTGAATATCAAGGTTGGATTAAATGACGAATAAAAAACTAAAGAGTAAATATAACGGGCATAGAATCATATTAATTTTGGTTTTATGCCTGTTTGGACTATGCATAGCACAGTCTAGAAGTAATCGCCAAAGGCGAGTAATAGGTGACAACCGTGTCTATCTGATACATGCAGATGTCTTGCATTATAATCAAGTACGAAATCCAGAAGCACAGATACTTAATGGGCACGTTTCGTTTAAACATAGGGGGGCGCGTATGCTTTGTGATAGTGCATATTTCTATCAAGCATCTAATTCTTTTGAAGCTTTTGGCCATGTTAGAATGTTGCAAGGTGATACTCTTTCTTTAAAGAGTGATTATGCCTATTACGACGGAAATGAACAAATGGCTATGGCTAGAAGAAATGTTTTATTGACACACCGTAAATCAAAACTTTATACAGACAGTCTAAACTTCGACCGTTTGTATAATGTTGGCTATTTTTTTGAAGGAGGTAAACTTGTTGACGAAAAGAATGTCCTGACATCTGATTGGGGACAATACAATACTGAAACCCGTGAGGCTATATTCAATTATAATGTAAAACTTAAAAATCCGAAATTCTATCTTACCACAGATACATTGCATTATAGTACTAAAACTGCTGTTGCAAACATAGTTGGACCATCGCACATAAAGTCTGGCGATAGTCGTATATACACAGAATCTGGTTTTTATAATTCACGAACCGATAAGTCAAGACTATATGGACGTTCTTTGATAACTAATAAAGACAGAACTATTGTTGGTGATAGTGTATATTATGATTCAAAACGGAAAATCTGCAACGGTTATGGCAATGTGATTTATACAGATAAAAAAAACAAGAATATGTTTAAGAGCGATTACGGCTACTATAATGAGAAAACTGGTTTTGGTATGGCTACTAAGAAAGCTCTTGCGATAGATTATTCTCAGAAAGATACCTTATATATGCATGCTGATACATTCAAGATATATACATATAATATAAATACAGACTCAATGTATCGTAAGATGCATGCATATCATAAGGTACGCGCATATAGGATAGATGTTCAAGGCGTTTGTGACTCGCTTGTATATAATAGCAAAGATTCTTGCATGACAATGTACAAAGATCCTATAGTATGGAATCAGAATCAGCAATTGCTGGGAGAGCAGATAAAGGTTTATGCAAATGATTCAACTATAAAGTGGGCTCATGTTATAAATAATGCCCTTTCTGTCCAGCAAATGCCTGATAATGAGCACTTCAACCAGGTCTCATCAATTGAGATGAAGGCTTTCTTTAAAAATGGAGATATAAATAAGGGAGAGTCAATAAAGAATGTTAGAGCAGTATATTATCCCCAAGACGATAGCGACAGTTCTCTCATAGGTCTTAATTATACAGAGACTGATACAATGAAAATGTATTTGCAAAAAAGGCAATTGCAAAAGATATGGATGCCTGCAGCAACTGGGACACTCTATCCGATGTCTCAGATTCCACCTTCAAAGAAATTTTTGCCTGATTTTGAGTGGTTCGACTATGTCAGACCGCTTAATAAAAATGATATATTCGTATGGCGAGGTAAAAAGTCAGGTACCGAGTTGAAAAAAGTCGAAAGAAGAGAAGTTCCGCTGCAGACATTTAAGAGAAAATCTAAGACATAACCCTACTGATGTTAAATAGTTTATGTGTATACATTAATTAATGCATTAATATTAACTGTACGAAGATTCTGTTTTTTGTCACTTAATGATATTTTACATTATTTTACTAATAACTTAGTAAATTTAAAATGGTTTCATTAAAAATGTGATATATTTGATGACAGACAATTGACTTTTTAATTATAAGGAAAACTATGAGTGACATTATACAGCTATTACCGGATTCGGTAGCAAACCAGATAGCGGCAGGAGAAGTAATACAGCGTCCTGCATCTGTTATTAAAGAATTAGTAGAGAACGCTATTGATGCTGAGGCTAAGACTATTAATATTCTGGTCCTTGATGCTGGCAGAACATCAATACAGGTAATCGATGACGGTAAAGGTATGTCAGAGACTGATGCCCGATTGTCATTTGAGCGACATGCTACTTCTAAAATACGTAAAGCATCCGACTTATTCAGTCTTCATACTATGGGATTTAGGGGTGAAGCGTTGGCTTCAATAGCAGCAGTAACTCAAATAGAATTGAAAACCCGACAGGTAGGTAGTGAATTAGGCTCATGCCTGTCGATTTCAGGTAGTAAAATCACTAATCAGGAGCCATGTTCTTGTCAGGTGGGTAGTAATTTTAAGGTTGAGAATCTCTTTTTTAATGTTCCCGCCAGAAGAAAGTTTTTGAAATCCAATTCAACAGAGTTAAACAATATTTTAACAGCATTTGAGCGCATCGCTCTTGTTTATCCTAATATAAATTTTACGTTTCATAGTAATGGAACTGAACTGTTTCATCTCAATGCATGCGGTCTTAGACAGAGGATTGTCGATATCTTTGGAAAAAGGTTGGATCAGGATTTGCTGCCCGTAAATGTAGAAACTACAATATGCAAGATAAACGGATTTGTTGGCAGGCCAGAATCTGCGCGTAAAAAATGTAGTCATCAGTATCTTTTTGTTAATGGTAGATATTTGAAGCATCCGTATTATCATAAAGCGATTCTCACCGCTTTTGATAGGATGATACCAATGGGCGAGCAAATGCCGTATTTTATTTATTTTGATGTAGATCCTGACAGTATAGACGTAAATATACATCCAACAAAAACTGAGATAAAGTTTGAAAATGAGCAAGCAATATGGCAAATTTTAATGGCAACGGTTAAAGAATCACTTGGGAAGTTTTGTGAAGTGCCTACCATAGATTTTGATACACAAGGTGCACCTGATATACCATTGTTTAATCCTGCTAATAATGTTGATCAGCCAAAAACCGAATACAACAACTCTTATAATCCATTCAATGTCAATACAGAGCATAGAGCTCCTATACAAAAGGATTGGGAAAAATTATATGGTTTACAGCCACAGCATGAAGATACCGAAGAATTAAGTGTATTTGATTCGGATGAAGAACCAGTGCCTATAGCAGTGAATGAAATAATTGCCGAAAAATCACCAGCACATTATCAGTATAAGGGACAATATATAATGACTGCTGTTAAGTCTGGTCTTATGATCATTGATCAGCAAAGAGCCCATACTCGAATACTGTATGAGAAATATATGGTACAGTTTAGCAATAAGACATGGACTTCACAGCGCCTCCTATTTCCTGAAGTTGTTCAGTTGCCACAGTCACAATCAGTTATACTACAAAAGATATTCCAAGAGATGTCTGAAATAGGTTTCGAACTTACAGATTTAGGTGGAGGAAGCTACGCTATAAATGGCGTTCCTGATGGAATTGATGGACTTAGCTGGGGTGATATGATTAAAAACATAGTGGAGAGTTATATTAATGATGGAACTAAGGTAGGATCTAATATATACAATTCTATATCTGCGACAATGGCTCAAAGAGCATCAATTCCGGTAGGTCAGGTACTGACCAATGCTGAGATGGAAAATATTGTAAATGAGTTGTTTAGCTGCGAGAATGTTAATTATACTCCTGATGGAAATGCCATATTATGTATCTTACCGCAAAGGGAAATCGAGCATCTATTTGGGGAATAATAACAAAAGTAACGATATATTTGCAGTATTTTGTTAAAATGACAAAAATAGAAGAAAAAAAACACAACATGTAGAAAAATATCATTATCTTTGCCGCCAAATAGGATTTTCATCTATAGAATGAAGATTATTGATTATTAAATAAATAAAAGTTATGAGAAAATTATTAATCGTATTGGCTTTTGCCGGTGTTTCTGCAGCTTCAATGGCACAGAACACAAATACTGTACCTACAGAAAAGTACAGTGTTGCAACTAATTCTTTTTGGAGCAATTGGTTTGTTCAGGTAGGTGGACAGTGGAATGCTTGGTATTCTGACCAAGAAGTAGGGAAAGGTCTATCAAAAAATCCGTTCAAGAGTTTCCGTAGCGGTCAGGCTATTTCTTTCTCTGTTGGTAAATGGTTTACACCAGGAATTGGTCTTCGTACTAAATTTGCTGGAATTTGGGGTAAGACTGTTCTTGATGACAACAAAAACACAAACAAATATTGGACTGCTAACGAACAAGTATTGTTTAATTTGAGCAATATGTTTTTTGGATATAACCCAACTCGTGTTTGGAACTTTATTCCATTCGCAGGTGCAGGTATCTCTCGTTCATGCACATATAACAGATATGGACAGCAGTTCAGCGCAGGTCTTTTGAATGAATTCAATGTATCTAAGAGAGTTGCTGTTAATGTTGAATTGGGTTGGAACTTAATGACTCGTGATGCAGACGGTGTAGAAGGTACATACAGCAAACGTAATTTGAAGAGTAAAGATAATGATCTTTATGCAGAAGTTGGTTTGACATTCAACTTGGGTAAAACAGGTTGGGAGAAGACTCCAGACGTAGCAGCTCTTCAGGCTCTGAGCAAATCTCAGCTAGATGCACTTAATGCACAGTTGTCTGATGAACAGGCCGAAAATGCTAAACTGAAAGATGCCTTGGCTAATCAGAAACCAGCTGAACCAACAGTGACTAAAGAGATTGTTAATACTCCTATTTCAGTATTCTTCAACCTTGGTAAATCTGAAATTGCTTCTAAGAAAGACTTAGTAAATATTAAGGCTCTTGCTAGCTATGCTAAAGATAACAACTCTAAGATTACAGTAACCGGTAATGCTGATAGCGCAACAGGTTCTGCAAAGTATAACAAGAAATTGTCAGAGAAACGTGCAAACAAGATCGCTGATGTACTTGTTAAGTTGGGCATAAGCCGTGATAACATTTCTATTGTAGCTAACGGTGGTGTTGATACACTTTCACCTGTTTCTTACAACCGTCGTGCAATAGTTCAGATCGCACAATAATACTTATTCAGTAAAATAAAAAAGGCGTCTCAACATTGAGACGCTTTTTTTGTGTTTGATTGTTTGAGGTTGCATATAAGAGAGATTTTTTTTGTATGCTGAATATATTTCTATACACATCCTATTGTTCTATTTACCGGATGTAAATGTACGTAGTGAACAAGGTATGGCTATGCTTTTATTATTATAAAGGCAGGCAATAGTCATGACTTTATCAGATAATCAATGTGCAGTTGTCTTTGAATTACGTATAAGGTTTTGGCTCTTATTATATAATTGTTGTATTAAATACTCAATAAACAGGTAGAAAGTATGTAAAGGTTAATAAAAAGCCGTCTGATAAATAATTATCAGACGGCATAAGATGTGTTTATTGTAAATTAATCAGAAAGCCCTAAAACCTATAATTCTTCTAACTTCTTTTAGTGTAGCTGACGCACTTTCGCGAGCCTCTTCTGCACCTTCTTTTGCTATTTTATCTAAAAGTTCAGTGTTTGCACTGTATTCAAGAATTTTCTCTCTTATCGGAGCTACTGTCTTGCAGACATCCTCGGCTATCTGTTTTTTCAGATCACCGTATCTCAAAGTACAGTTATTCCATTTTTCGTCGAAATACTTATAAGTCTCTTCGCTAGATACTATTTTTAAGAATGTGAAGAGATTTTCGATTACTTCAGGCTTTTCGCTATTCATCGCCTGTGGTCCAAGGTCAGTAACAGCCTTCATAACTTTCTTACTGATTGTTTTGTCGTCATCCCTTAAGTAAATGCAGTTGCCTTCACTTTTACCCATCTTTCCACTTCCGTCAAGTCCGGGAACTTTAAGCGCTTGCGAGTTAAAGTAGAAATTTTGTGGCTCAGGGAATAGCTCAACACCATATATATTATTGAATCTGCGTGCGCATCTGCGAGCCATCTCCATATTCTGCTCCTGATCTTTTCCTACAGGAACCTTGTTCACTCTGTGCTGAAGGATATCTGCCGCCATCAGAGTAGGGTAGGTAAGAAGTCCCGCATTTACATTATCCGGTTGTTTGCGAGCCTTTTCTTTGAAAGTTGTTACACGTTCCAATTCACCAAGATAAGTGTTCATGTTAAGGTATAAATAAAGTTCAAGAGTCTCTTTTACATCACTCTGAACATATATAGGAGCTTTGTGTGGGTCTATGCCACAAGCTAGATATTCGGCCATTATCGTCCTTGAACTTGCTTGTATATCTTCAGGCTTTGGTCTTGTCGTCAGAGAATGCCAATCTGCAATAAAGAATAAACATTTGTATACCTCTTGCATCTGTACAAAACTCTTAACAGCCCCGAAATAATTACCTAAATGCAGGTTACCTGTAGGGCGTATACCACTTACTACTTTTTCCATTATTCTATATTGAATTTAGTTGTTATATTCTATAATGACCGCAAAGGTACTAAAAATCGCACAAAATTTGTGTATAAAAGAAAAAATAATGATATAAAATTTGGAGGTTTAATAAAATTTATATACCTTTGCACTCGCTTTAAGATAATAAAGCCTATAGGGCGTTTAGCTCAGCTGGTTTAGAGCATCTGCCTTACAAGCAGAGGGTCGGCGGTTCGAATCCGTCAACGCCCACCTGATAAAATCCTTGTGATATCATATCGCAAGGATTTTATTTTATTTTAGACATTATATTTATGCCTATTAGCGATAAAATAGCTATATTTGCATCGATTATGTCTAACCAACGATAAAACTACAATGATTTGGAATGAAAGTATCGAATGCATGGATCGCGAACAATTGCGCGAAGTACAAAGCCTTCGACTGAAAAAAATGGTTGATTATGTTTATCATAACACACCGTTCTACCGTAAAAAATTTCAAGAAATGGATCTGTCTCCAGATGATATTAAGGATATAGACGACATCTCGAAATTACCTTTTACTAACAAACTTGACCTTAGAGACAATTATCCTTTCGGCCTTGCTGCCGTGCCTATGAGTCAGATTGTACGTATACATGCATCTTCTGGTACTACCGGAAAACCGGTTGTCGTTCTTTACACCCGTAAGGATTTATCTGTCTGGGCAGAGAGTATTTCACGTGCTTTCACTGCATATGGGGCTTCGCAAAATGATATATTCCAAATCTCTTATGGCTATGGTCTGTTTACAGGCGGTTTGGGTGCTCATGATGGTGCTACAAATATTGGTGCAAGTGTAATCCCGATGTCTTCTGGTAATACTCAAAAACAGATAACGTTAATGCATGATTTTGGTGCTTCTGTCTTGTGTTGTACTCCTTCTTATGCATTGTTCTTGGGCGAAGCAATGAAAGAGTCGGAATATTCGCGCGATGAATTTAAACTGCGTGTAGGATGTTTTGGCGCAGAACCTTGGACAGAGAATATGCGCAAGAAATTGCAAGAATCTTTAGGCATCAAGGCTTATGATATATATGGATTGAGTGAAGTGGCTGGTCCTGGCGTAGGCTATGAGTGTGAATGTCAGCATGGAACACATCTTAATGAGGACTACTATTATCCGGAAATTGTAGATCCTAAAACAGGAGATCCTTTGCCTGAGGGACAGTTGGGCGAATTGTGCTTTACTCACCTTGTTAAAGAAGGCATGCCATTGTTGCGCTACCGCACTCACGACTTGACTGCATTGCATTACGATAAATGCTCATGCGGAAGAACATTTGTCAGGATGGATCGTATCTTGGGTCGCTGCGATGATATGCTTATTATCCGTGGCGTAAACGTATTTCCGACACAGATAGAAGCTGTGATACTCAGTCTTAAGGAATTTGAGCCACACTATCAACTTACTGTAGGACGTGAAAATAACACAGATACATCCGAACTAAAAGTAGAGCTTAAAGAAGAATATTTTACCGACGAGATGAGTCAGATGGTTGCACTACAAAAGAAACTTGAAGGTGAACTGAAAAGCGTTATCGGTATAGGCTTTAAAGTGAAAATAGTAGAGCCAAAGAGTCTGGAACGTAGTACCGGTAAGGCAAAACGTGTAATAGACAATAGAAAATTATAACCTTTATAAAAAATAATAATATGTTAGCTAAGCAATTATCAATATTCCTCGAGAATAAGTCAGGTAGACTTACAGAGGTAACAGAAGTATTGGGCAATTCGGGCGTAAATCTTTCAGCCATGAGCATAGCAGATAACTCTGATTTCGGCATACTCCGTTGTATTGTTTCCGATCCTGATTTTGCATGCAAAGTATTAAAGGATGCAGGGTTTGCTGTTAAAATTACAGACGTTATCGGTTTCAGTTGTCCCAACACATCAGGCTCACTTGCCCTAGTACTGAAGTATCTGTCTGATAATGGCGTATTTATAGAATATATGTACTCCTTTGCCAATGGCGATGTAGCCAATGTCGTGATACGTCCTACAGATTTGGAGAGCTGTGAAAAAATACTTTCAGAGAAAAAAGTAGACCTTCTTGCGGCTAATGATTTGTATAAACTTTGAATTATAAATAAAAAAGTGGTGCAAAAGTTTGGCGGTTCCAAAAAAAACGCATACCTTTGCACCGCTTTACAGAAAATGTAAGGGCGTTTAGCTCAGCTGGTTTAGAGCATCTGCCTTACAAGCAGAGGGTCGGCGGTTCGAATCCGTCAACGCCCACACCAAGACCTTTCATACTTCTGAGAGGTCTTTTTTTTGTTATAAAATGCTGTTTTTTTAAACTTTAATAGTTTAAATTATTGTAAGTCGATTTAATTTATTAACTTTGCCCCAATAATTATATAAGTATTAGTATGGAGCTCGATTTATTAACCGCCATCTCACCTATAGATGGGCGCTATAGAGGTAAAACAGAAAAACTAGCAGATTACTTTTCAGAGTATGCACTTATTCGCTACCGTGTCCGCGTAGAAATAGAGTATTTTATTACTTTATGTGAATTGCCATTGCCACAACTGAAAGGTTTTGATCATCAACTATTTGGAAGATTGCGAGATATCTATCAGAAATTTGATCAGAATGATGCACAAAGAATTAAGGATATTGAGAAAATAACCAACCACGATGTTAAGGCCGTGGAGTATTTTTTGAAAGAAGAATTCGATAAAATAGGAAATCTTGATGATTTCAAAGAGTTTATCCACTTCGGTTTGACATCTCAGGATATAAACAATACCTCTGTGCCATTGTCGATAAAAGATGCGCTTAATGAAGTTTATTATCCTCAGGTTCAAGAACTTATAGATCAGCTGCAAACATATGCAGATGAGTGGAAAGATATTCCGATGCTTGCAAAAACACACGGTCAGCCGGCTTCTCCTACTCGTCTTGGAAAAGAAATAATGGTATACGTCTATCGTCTTACCGTACAATTAGAACAGTTGAAATCATTACCGATAACAGCAAAGTTTGGTGGTGCAACTGGCAATTATAATGCACATCATGTTGCTTATCCTGAGTATGACTGGAAAAAGTTTGGCGATAAATTCGTTTCCGACAAATTAGGATTACAGAGAGAGCAATATACTACACAGATTAGTAATTATGATAATTTGGGCGCTATTTTTGATGCCCTACGTCGTATTAATACAATAGTTCTAGACTTAGACCGCGACTTCTGGATGTACATATCAATGGAGTACTTCAAACAGAAAATCAAAGCAGGCGAAGTCGGTTCAAGTGCAATGCCACATAAGGTTAATCCTATTGATTACGAGAATAGCGAAGGCAACCTCGGACTGTCTAACGCAGTGTTACAGTTCCTTGCTCAGAAACTACCGGTTAGTCGTCTGCAGCGTGACCTTACCGATTCAACAGTTCTTCGCAATATAGGTGTCCCTCTCGGACATAGTCTTATTGCATTCCAGAGCACACTGAAAGGTTTAAGAAAATTGATTCTCAATGAAGACAAAATAAGTGAAGATCTTGATAACACATGGGCGGTAGTAGCAGAAGCTATTCAGACCATATTACGTAGAGAGGCCTATCCTCATCCATATGAGGCTTTGAAAGCCTTGACACGTACAAATAAGAAAATGACTGAAGAAACTATACACGACTTCATAAGCACACTTAATGTTTCAGATAATGTTAAAGCCGAACTTATGGCAATAACACCTCATACATACACAGGAATATAATAAATATTTATATAATTAATTTTTTAGTAAATGGCCGTGAGGCTTAAATAATACAAAACAATACTATCATGGATTTAGAAAACGAGAAAACTCAGCAAGACGTATCTGGCGAACAGAATGAAAAAAGCCGTGAAGGCTATCAACCAACAGGTCAGTACAACAATTATTCGAGAGACTATCATAATAATGGTGGACGCTCACAGCGCCCACGCATACATGCGCAGTCTTCTTATTCATCAAATAGACCAAACACAGGTGGTGATGACGAAGGATTCCGCCCGGAAGGTTTTGGCTCAGGACTCCAGTCCGGTCAATCTCAGCAGCGTCCTTATCGCCCACATTATAATAATGGTGGCGGCTATCGTCCACGCTATAATAATGGAGGTGATGGCGAAAATGCAGGTGGCTATCAGTCAAGAGGTGGCTATGGTCAGAATCGTCCTCAAGGCGGTTATCGCCCACGCTATAATAATGGTGGAGAAGGCGAAAATGGCGGCTATCAGCAAAGAGGCGGCTATGGTCAGAATCGTCCTCAAGGCGGTTATCGTCCACGCTATAATAATGGAGGCGAAGGCGAAAATGCAGGTGGCTATCAGTCAAGAGGTGGTGATGGCGAAAATGTCGGTTATCAGCAAAGAGGTGCCTATGGTCAGAATCGCCCTCAAGGCGGTTATCGTCCACGCTATAATAATGGTGGAGATGGCGAAAATGCAGGCGGCTATCAGCAAAGAGGCGGCTATGGAGATCGCCCACAGGGTGGTGGCTATCGTCCGCGTTACAATAACGGCGGTGGTTACAACAATGGCGGTGGCTACGGTCAGCGTGGCGGCTATAATAATGGTGGTTATAACAGACCTCATTCAGACGACTATGATCCAAATGCAAAGTATAGCCTAAAGAAGAGAATAGAATATAAAGAACAGCATACAGACCCTAACGAACCGATTCGTCTTAATAAATATCTTGCTAACGCAGGTGTTTGCAGCCGTCGTGAGGCTGACGAATTCATACAGGCAGGTGTCGTTATTGTAAACGGACAAATTATAACCGAATTGGGAACGAAAGTAAAGCGTTCAGATGAGGTTAAGTTCCACGATCAACCCGTAAGTCTGGAAAAAAAAGTTTACGTGCTTCTAAATAAACCTAAGGATTATGTTACTACAAGTGATGATCCTCAGCAGCGCAAGACCGTTATGGACCTTGTAAAGAATGCATGTTCAGAACGTATATACCCTGTAGGTCGTCTTGACCGCAATACAACAGGAGTACTACTTCTTACTAACGATGGTGATCTGGCCAGCAAACTTACACATCCTAAGTTCTTGAAGAAAAAGATTTATCATGTTTATCTTGACAAGAATGTAACAGCTCATGATATGGAACAGATTGCTCAAGGTATAACCCTCGACGACGGTGAAGTTCATGCAGATAGCATTGCTTATGCTGATGATATGGATAAGAGTCAGATAGGAATTGAAATCCATAGCGGTAAGAACCGTATCGTTCGCCGTATATTTGAGAGCCTGGGCTATCGCGTTGTCAAACTAGACCGAGTACAGTTCTCTGGTCTTACGAAGAAGAATCTTCGCCGCGGAGACTGGCGTTACCTTACACAGCAAGAGGTAGAAATGCTTCGTATGGGAGCATTTGAATAAACACAAATCAACAAGATAAGAAAAAGTAGAAAATGGAAAAGATAAGTAGAACAAAAGTCATTGATGTACTCAAAAGTACCGCTTATGGCTCTATCGTAAATGTAAAAGGATGGGTGCGTACCCGCCGTGGTAGCAAAGTTGTCAATTTCATCGCTCTTAACGATGGTTCTACAATAAAGAATGTTCAGATAGTAGTTGAGATAGACAAGTTCGACGAGGATATAATAAAAGATGTTACTACAGGTGCCTGTATCAGCATCAATGGAGAATTGGTGCAGAGCCAGGGTAAAGGCCAGACGGTAGAGATACAGTGTCGCGAAATAGAAGTTCTTGGTCCTTGTGGAGCAGATTATCCATTGCAGAAGAAAGGTCATTCTATGGAGTTTCTTCGCGAGCATGCTAACCTCCGTCTGCGTACTAATACATTTGGAGCAGTATTCCGCATTCGCCACAATATGGCAATGGCGGTCCATTCATATTTTCACGAGCACGGCTTTTTTTATTTCAATACACCTCTTATTACAGCCAGTGACTGTGAGGGAGCCGGACAGATGTTCCAGGTAACTACAAAGAATCTGTATGATCTTAAAAAAGATGCAGATGGCAAGATAGACTATAGCGACGACTTCTTCGGCAAGATGACAAGTCTTACTGTTAGTGGTCAGCTCGAAGGCGAACTTGGAGCCACTGCACTTGGAGCCATATATACATTTGGACCAACATTCCGTGCAGAGAATTCAAACACTCCACGCCATTTGGCAGAGTTTTGGATGATAGAACCGGAAGTAGCTTTCAATGATATTACAGACAATATGGATTTGGCAGAAGACTTTATCAAGTATTGTGTGAAATGGGCCATTGAAAAATGTCAGGATGATCTGGAGTTCCTCAACAACATGATCGATAAGACATTGCTAGACCGCTTACATTTCGTATTAGAGCACGATTTCGTACGTCTGCCATACACTGAAGGAATAAATATTCTTGAAGACGCCATAAAGAAAGGTCATAAGTTTGAGTTCCCTGTATATTGGGGTGTCGACTTGGCCAGCGAGCATGAGCGCTTCTTAGTAGAAGAGCACTTTAAGCGTCCTGTTATTCTTACAGATTATCCTAAAGAGATAAAAGCCTTCTACATGAAGATGAATGAGGATGGCAAGACTGTAAGAGCTATGGATGTATTGTTCCCTCAGATAGGCGAGATTATTGGTGGTTCAGAGCGTGAAGAGAACTACGACAAACTTATAGGTCGTATCAAAGAACTTAACATTCCTATGAAGGATATGTGGTGGTATCTTGATACACGTAAGTGGGGTTCATGTCCTCATAGTGGATTCGGATTAGGTTTCGAGCGTCTCATCCTGTTTGTTACAGGCATGCAGAATATCCGCGACGTGATACCATTCCCAAGAACGCCTAATACAGCAGAATTCTAAAAATAGAATTTCATAATAATAAAAAATAGTCCCGATTCATTGAGAGTCGGGACTATTTTTATTCTATAAAATGTGATTATAACGCAACTTATTTCTTCATATCTTTATTAATTTGAGAATATTTACGTATCTTTGTTAAAAGAAAGTAATAACATAAATACATATACTATGCCACCTCCAATGATTAAAACCGTACGCCAGCTCATATACTGGCAGTATGCAAAAATTATCTCAGACGCTTCAAAATTCGGTAAACAAAATTACAGAATGGATATGCATTATTGTAAACAACTATGCTCTGGCGAAATCCATTGGTCGTCTGCTGTTAGGGAGTGGCTTAAAGAGAAAGAAAATCCGGACGTTTGTATCTATTGTGGCGAAAAGAAAGATTTAACCACTGAACATATCTTACCACGTATCTGTGGCGGAGAGGACATTACAGACAATGTAGTTAGGGTATGTAAGAGTTGCAATTCATCTAAAGGAGGTAAAAGACTTTACGAATGGATGGGATACAAATCTAAAGATAATATTAACCGTATAGCAGAAGGTAAATATTTGAAGTATCTATATTCTCTTCATGAAAAGAATGGAACTCTGGACGCAAGAGTTGCAGACTTATGCGATAAATGTAATATGAGAAAAACATGTGAGAGCAATAATTGTGTAGAAAAGCTTACGGTATATTGCCTTGAAGGATGCTTCCATAAATAAGCTACTCTAAATACAATATGCTATATTTCGTTTATTTATACTATCATTAGTATACTACCTGAAGCGATGAGGATCGCGCCAATGGCAACTTGCAATGTTATTCGTTCGTGTAGAAATATGAATGCTAGGATTATAGTAAATACTACGCTCAACTTATCTATAGGAGCAACCCTGGAAACATTTCCTAGCTGTATGGCTTTAAAATAAAAAAGCCACGACAAGCCTGTAGCTACACCCGAAAGTATAAGGAAAGTCCAAGTGTTACGACTAATTTCTTTTATTTCCGTCTGATGATTCCCGAAAAACACAATACCCCACGTTAATGTTAAGATGACAGAAGTTCGGATAGCCGTTGCTAAATCCGAATTGATGTTTTTAACACCTACCTTTGCACATATTGCTGTCAAAGAGGCAAATAGTGCTGACAGCAAAGCATAAAATTTCCACATAATATAAAGCTATTTTTGCAGAAGCAAAGGTAGCCTTTTTTTTATTATGGCGGATGTCTATGCATTACCAATTACAAAAAATCAAGGAAGTATACTAAATATTTAAACTATGTTTACCTCTTATTAATAATTATGAAGTAAAAGCTACAGATTTTCTACAAAGTTGGCCCATAATTTTGCATTCGATTTAATTTGAATATATGACGGCAAATGCGGTCTCATTTTTAGTAAATGTATAATAAGATAGAAAATATATGATGACAGAACTTGTTTCATTAGATAGACATTTGATGTTGCTGCTTAATTTTGATGGAGGTAAATGGATTGATACATTTTGGTACACATTCTCAGACGGGCGTATTTGGTTTCCGCTTTTTGCTGTTTGTTTGTTTATGCTGTGGAAAACATGTCAAGGTACCGTTAGACACAAAATACTGTTCATAATAATATTTTCGCTCATATTGGTTGCTGCAGACCAACTTTCATCAGGTGTTATTAAACCTCTAGTCGGTAGATTGCGGCCATCTCATGATCCTGCAATTGATAATATGCTGCATTATGTTAATGATTATCATGGTGGCTTGCATGGTTTTGTATCAGGACATGCCACTAATACTGTAGCAATTACTACGTGGCTGTGGTTGATATTTAAGGATAAAAGGACCCGGATATGTATGGTCATTTTTGCATTATTCACCTGCTATTCGCGCATATATTTAGGAGTACATTATCCTGGCGATATAATATGTGGTGCTATCTTAGGATTTATGTTGGCTTATTTTACATTCAAATTTACAGGAAAATATTTTACTGTCGGTACTCAAAAAAGGCCTGACTTAATACTGATAGTTCTCTTTATGACATTACTGCTAATTACAATTTATTCTACACTCAAAACATTCATTTTATGAAGAATTCTATTCTTACAGTATTTATTTTTCTAAGTATCCCTGCTTTTGGGCAGCATACGTTCTTAAAAGCGCAAAATGTAGATACGCTTTTTGTTGACAGTATTAAAAACAAGAGCTTTCTAGACCATATTTCGCAGACTCATTGGTTTAATGCTATCTATTTGGGTGTGCCTTTAATCATAGGTGGACTAATAGAGAAACATCAGGATACAAAATTCAGTAGACTTCGTAATGATTTCATGCCCGAATTCCATCGAAATCTTGATAATTACACCCAATTCGCACCAGCTGCAGTGATGGTTGGACTTAAAGCGGCAGGTGTAAAAAGTAGAAGCTCTTGGGGGCGCATGCTGTTGAGTGATGCTTTTGCCACTGCAATTATGTCCGGTACAACACAAGGATTAAAAAATGTGACAAATGAGATGCGTCCGGATGGATCAAACAATCATAGCTTTCCTTCCGGGCACACAGCCACTGCTTTTATGACAGCTACTATGCTAAGTAAAGAATATGGATATTTGAGTCCTTGGGTTAGCGTTGGCGCTTATAGTGTGGCAACAGCTACAGGACTGATGCGTATGGCTAACAACAAGCACTGGTTGAGTGATGTGATGGTTGGAGCAGGAATCGGTATCATTTCGACAGAGATGGGTTATTGGCTGGCTGACGTTATCTGTAAGGACAAAGGCCGTAATATTTCTGATCATGAAATGCAAAATATGATTCTATATCATACCAACCCTTCTTTCCTTGGCCTATATATGGGTTTCAACTTGCCTTTAAGTAAATACGATCTTGATGAAAAGAATGCTTTTCAGACTTCCACAGGTACTACCCTGGGCCTCGAAGGCGCTTGGTTTATCAATCCTAATATCGGATTTGGAGGTAAAGCTTCTATTTCTAATCTGCAATATATCGTAAATGGGACAGATGCACCCAATAATACGTTCGACTTTTATTCTTTGGCTGTAGGGCCATATTTCTCTCTGCCACTTACTCCACGTTGGCGAATAGGCAGTAAACTTCTTGCCGGAGAGGTTTGGTATCCCAAGACAACGATTGGTAAAATAGAAATAGGCAAGAATCATGGACTGATTATCGGTACAGGGGCTTCTCTTGATTATCAAATACGCTCCAGTCTTGTAGGCAGCCTTCTCCTTGATTATAATATACAGTCTCCCGCTAATAAGAATAGCGGTGAATACATGCACATAATGACCCTTAGCGCCAGAGTCTCGGTAAGTTTCTAAATACGTGCAATAATAACTATGAAAGTAAAATTGTTGATACTCACCATTTTCGCTGCAATCTGGGCAATACCATCATCTTCACAGCATACATTAGATTATTTCGTTGCACAAGCAATCAAAAATAGTCCTCTTATAGTATCTAATCGTAATCAGAAAATGATAGACGCTGAAGAAATGCAAAGGTTGAAATCTGTTTACATACATTCGCATCTGGAGTTAACCGGCGATTTGCTTTTTGTACCAATTATATCTACTGACGATGGGAAAACTAGTTTCAAGATTGATGCACAGAATGCAAGCAAATTTTATGGATATGACCTCGGACAAAGTAGCAGTCATATTAATGTAGGACTAAACTGGACGAAACCTTTGACTGGGGGCAAAGGACTTAAAGAAGAGCAGGAACTACTTAGGATCAATCAATCCATATCAGAAAACAATATAAATCTTACTGCTCATGACCTGAGCAGACAAATTACAGAACAATATCTGCTCTGTCAACTGGATATGGAGAATGAACATTCTTTTCTGACAATAGACAGTCTTTTAATAAAACAAATAGATATAGTTAGCAAACTCTCAAATAATGGATTAACAAGTCCTACAGATGTTCAGCTTTTAAAGATAGAACGGCAGACAAACGAGAATCTCAGACAAGCGGCCATGCAATCATATATTACACATCGAGCCGAATTGAATACAATCTGCGGAATCAATGACAGTTCAATACTTGTACAAGTAAATATAAAAGAGCAATTACCTGATTATACTCATTCTAAATTCTTTGAACAATACAAACTTGACAGTTTACAAGCTCAGTCTACCTATAAAACTTATCTAAACCAATATCGTCCACAACTGTTCTTATACGTCAGTGGGGGTACCCAAACCGGCACATATATGGATCTATATAAGAGGTGGGGAATGAGTGCCGGCTTACATTTCAGTTTGACACTTTATGATGGTAAACAATTGAAAAACCGTAGTAGACAAATGAAAATCCAGCAGAATACTATTCAAAATGAACAGCAGTATGCAGAAACTGTAAGAAGAACAAGAATCAGTGAGCTTTTGCAATTAATTAATTCACAAGACCTACAGATAAGCAACGGCAGTAAGCAATTAGACGATTACCGTAAGTTACTTTCTGACTATCAAAAAGAAATTATGGCCGGAAGACGTTCAATTGTTGATTATGTAAATGTTTTCAGTAACTACAGACGTCAGATTAGTTCTCTAAACGAATTGAAAATTAACAGAAATATATTGATGAATACGTATAATTATTGGAACTGGTAATATGAAAAAACTATTGATTTATCTACCATTAATAATACTTATGGTGGGTTGCAAGAAAACACAAAACAACGAAGATGCTCAGCAAAAGCAACACACAGAAATAACAATCACATCAGTTGGACAAGGGCACATACAGCAAGAGTTAGAGTTTCAAGCTGAAACAGACTACCTGCATACAACACAAATTACTGCTCCTGTCACCGGATTTGTCAAAAGAATAATAATTCAACCAGGCGAGCATATTAACAGAGGCGGTTTTTTGTTTTCGATGATTAGTGCAGAACAGCACGCACTCAAAATGAATGTTGCGCCTACATCTGTTACAGCATCCAAACCTTCAATAGTAATGTCTGTAGGGCCACAGACAGGAAGTTTTGTAACAGAAGGAAGTCTAATCTGTACTCTTACAGACATCTCAAGTCTTGTATTTAAGATAAAGATTCCGTCAGAATACAGCAAGAAAATCCATACAGGCACTAAGTGTACAATTGTCTTACCGGATGGTAGTCGAATCAAGTCAACACTTTCTTCACCATTAATGCAAATAGACGGAAGTGACCAGACGATAGACTTTGTAGCGCGGATTAAAAACCTCTCATTGCCTGCAGGCCTTATTGCCAAAGCTTTGATAAACTTAAATTCAGAAGGCTCGAAAAAACGTCAGACTCTACCAATAGAAGCTGTTCAGAGTGATGACAATATGACTAAATATTGGGTAATGAGATTAAAGACAGACAGCACGGTAGAAAAAGTTTTCGTGACTACCGGTAATCGCGACAAAAGAAATATAGAAATAATATCACCAATACTTTCTTCAAAAGATAGGATTGTATTAAGTGGAGCCTATGGACTTTCAGAAGACGCTCTTGTAAATGTAAAATAATCATTATGAGTAGTATGCAGAAACAATCCATGTATCAGCTGTATATGAAACCGATAATATTTGTCGGTATTCTATTATTATTGGCAGGCGTATACAGTTATATAAATATGTCTAAAGGGCTTTTTCCTGAAGTTGAGTTTCCGAGAATAACACTGATAGCCGATGCAGGTCAACAACCGATAGACCGTATGATGATATCGGTAACAAAACCATTGGAAAGTGCTGTTAAAAAAGTCCCCGGTGTAACAATAGTAAAGAGTAGTACTAGTAGAGGCAGCTGTACTATTGAGGTCTATTTTAAATGGGGACTTGACATATATGCTCAGAAATCACAATTGGAAAGTAGGGTGAATGAAATTAAAAATTTTCTTCCTGCCGGTACTGTTATTTCTACAGAAGTAATGAACCAGTCGTTGTACCCTGTATATGGCTACACACTTAAGAGCAAGACACACAGCCAGATAGAGATGAGAGACGTAGCTAATCTTATTGTGCGCCCATTGTTTTCTCAGGTAGATGGAATCAGTAATGTTGTCGTGCATGGAGGTAAGGCCAAAGAGTTCGTGATTATTCCGAATGCCATAAAAATGTCGAGCTTGGGATTAACGCCCCAAAATATTAAAAATGCTTTTCAGCAAACTAATTTCATTGAGGGTAACGGACAAGTGGCTGATTATCATCGATTGTATTTGACTCTTACAGACACAAGAATAAGAAACATGCGACAGTTGGAGAATACCATTATACGCAATGGTAGCAACAGAACTGTCAGGCTCTCTGATATAGCAAGAGTAGAAATGCAAAATCAGCAAGAATTTCTTAAAATAAATGCAGACGGAGATGATGCTGTATTGATAGACTTAGTGAAGCAGCCTGGAATCAATCTACTTACATTTGCTCAAAATGTGGAAGCGAAACAAAAAGATGTTCTAAAAGCCCTGCCAAAAGGATATGAATTGAAACCTTACTACAATCAGAGTGCTTTTGTCAGCAATAGTGTTTCAGGTGTTGTGCATACAATTTTTGAAGGTTTGGTACTTGCCCTTATCGTGATGGTCATAGCCCTCAGATCGTGGAGAGCTAGCCTGGCTGTAATTCTATCTATACCTGTGACCTTTGGCTTTAGTATTCTGCTGGTTAGTCTTGTCGGAATCACGGTTAACGTGATGTCGTTAGGTGCCATAGCCGCATCAGTAGGACTTATCTTAGACGATGCTGTAGTAATCATAGAACAGATTTATCGTGAACAGGAAGAATACCCAGGCAAATCCCGTCTGATGGTGATTAAAGACTCCATTCACAATCTGTTCCCGGCCATGGTGGCGTCTTCGTTATCTACTATAGTCATCTATTTTCCATTCAGACTGATGAGTGGACTGGCCGGTAGCTTTTTCAGAGATTTGGCTACCACGATGGAGCTTACATTGGTTGCTTCGTTTTTTATCTCTTGGATTTTATTGCCAACATTGTATCTGGCACTTACCAATCATACCATTTTCAAGCCAAGGCATGCCGGTCGGAGCAAAGAGGGTATGGAAAAAGCAGCTATCGGCAATGTTAGTTGGCTCACATGGGTGTACAGACGTCCATCTTTCTCGGTTATATTTGTGATAGCAATAATCTTTGGCGGATACTTTGCTTATAAGAATATGCAGACCGGATTTTTACCTGACTTAGATGAAGGATCTATTGTGTTGGATTATCATTCGCCTGCCGGTACAGACATCGAAGAGACCGACCGCCTCTGCCGGCAGATGGAGAAGATAATAATAAGTAATCCTGAGGTAGAAACATATTCTCGCCGTACGGCTGTAGATATGGCTTTCAGCACATGCCCAGCCAACTTTGGTGACTATCTTATCCAATTGAAACCTAACCATCGTAAATCTACTCCGGCTGTAATCAGTGATCTGAGAAGAGAAATAAGCAGTAGGGTGCCACTGATGACGATAGAGTTCGGTCAGCGCATTACCGATCTTTTGGGCGATTTGATAAGTACGCCAAGGCCTATAGAAGTAAAATTATTTGGAGATAGTTATAATAGATTGCAGCAGTTTTCTGCTCAGGCTGAAAAAATAATGAAGAACACCACAGGAATAGTAGATATAGACAACGGATTAGTACCTGCAGGCTCGTCGATTGTCTATACTCCAAATGAGCAACTTCTTTCGCAATATGGCATCACATTAGATAACTTTAGTGAGCAGCTTTCTTGTTATGTAGGTGGTATGCCTCTCAGTCAGAATGCAAACATTATAGAGCCCGATCCATCGCAAGCGGCAATGACGGGTGGATTGCAGATAGGATCCATTCAGGATGGTGAGCAGATGCGTCGCATATTGCTTAGGTTTACCAATTTTTCCGAAAACGACCCCGAAAGAATATCCCGGCAGCCAATATTCCTGCCTGATGGAACTACACGCCCTGTTAACTTTTTCTGTACTTCGAAAGTAATACCGGGCGAAATAGAACAGAAACGAGAAAACTTGAAGAGTAACATCACATTGACAGCAAGACTTGATGGACGAGATCTTGGTAATGCGGTGAAAGATCTGCAAAAGTCTTTCAAGCAAAAACTCAATTTACCACAGGGTTATACTGTTCAATTTGGTGGAGCTTTTTCTGAGCAACAACAGTCTTTTCAAGAACTAGCCTTGATTCTCTGTCTAGCCGTGTTATTGGTGTTTGCCGTGTTGATGTTTCTAATTCGCAAGTGGCTTATGTCATTATCCATTCTTTTCATTGCAGTTATTGGTGCAACCGGTAGTCTGATAGTTCTTTATCTTACAGGTACTCCTCTAAACGTAAGTAGTTATACAGGTATTATTATGGTTGTAGGAATTATTGCAGAGAATGCGATCTTCACCATTAATCAATACGATATGAATATGAAGGGGGGCGGCACTGTATCTGAGTCCGTAGACTATGCCATTGCTCTTCGAATACGTCCGAAACTCATGACTGCTTTTAGCGCCATACTTGCACTTATGCCTTTGGCATTAGGGATAGGGGTAGGCTCACAAATGCAACAACCGCTTGCTATCGCTGTTATTGGTGGCTTCTGTGCAGGATTGCCTTTACTATTAATTGTACTGCCATGTCTAATTTTATTTGTCAATAGAAATGATAATAAATAAAAAAAGCTATCTTTGCATTCGTAATCAACAAGAGCAAAGCATGAAAATATTGATTATTGAAGACGAAAAAAAATTGTCTGACAGCATACGTAGCTATCTGGAAAGTCAGAAATATTTATGCGAACAGGCTTTCAATTTCAGTGATGCCAAAATGAAAGTTGGTGTATACGATTATGATTGTGTACTACTTGATCTGATGCTTCCCGGAGGGAATGGACTTGACATTCTGCGCGAAATAAGAAAGTGTCATAATCCGGTAGGTGTAATAATAATATCAGCTAAAGACTCTCTTGATGACAAACTTACAGGACTGGAAATTGGTGCAGACGACTATCTGCCAAAGCCTTTTCCGCTGCCTGAACTCTCTATGCGTATCTATGCGCTTATTAGAAGAAAAGAATTTTCAGCCAACAATATACTGCAATCGGCTGCTGTGTCTATCAATCTTTTAGAGCGTCAGGCTACAGTTAATGACATTCCCATCGAACTGACTAAGACGGAATACGAGCTGCTTCTCTTCTTTATAAGCAACAGAGGTAAGGTGATAACAAAATCTGCTATAGCCGAACATCTGAGTGGCGAGATGGCTGACATGCTCGACAGCTTCGACTTTATCTACAGCCATATAAAGAACTTGAAAGCCAAGTTGGCAGAATGTGGCTGTACAGAAATCATTAAGACTATTTATGGTATGGGTTATAAATGGATAGAAGAATGAAACAGAAAACTCTTGCTAATTTACTGATGTCAAGGTTCACAATCTTTATGGTTACGATCTTGCTTATGGCAGCTCCGCTGTTCTATTTCATCATTACTCATTATTATGCGGAAGACCTGATAAGGGTGCAGGCAATGGCTCACATACCCAAACCAAGGCTTGATTTTCAACTGGATACTGTGGTAGGTTTGGTGATACAAATTCTGTCAATGGTAATGATATTGGGAATGTCCATATTTTTGATTATGAGGTTTGTGCCTGTAAAACTTTGGAGGCCTTTCTATGACACACTTCATAAGATTAGTCACTTTAAGGTTGAAGATGGAAGTGTGCCTGAGTTTGAAACTTCTAATGTAAAAGAATTTGCTGAGTTGAATACTACTTTAAAGCGTATTCTTAGCCAGAATGTGCAAAGCTATAAAGTGCAAAAGCAATTTACAGAGAACGCATCTCACGAACTGCAAACACCATTGGCAATTGTGCAGAGTAAACTTGATCTTCTCTTACAGGATAAAGACCTTACTCAAGAACAGGCCACACTGATGCAAGATATATATCATGAGATTAGTAGGATGTCAAAGTTAAATCGCAACTTATTACTCCTTGCCAAGATCGAAAATGCACAATATAAGCTTAACGAGAAAGTCAATATAGCAGAAAAAATACAATCGTTGATTCCTTCGCTCGAACTATTAGCAGATGGTATTATCATACGTTTACAAATCAAGAACGATAAATTGACGGTTGACTGTAATGAAGTGTTGCTTGAAAGTTTGATAAGCAATCTAGTGGTAAATGCAGTCAGACACAATTATTCTGATGGCGAAATTGTTATCAGTTTGGAGAATTCTACGCTTACTGTTACTAACACTTCCAAAGAGCGGTCTTTGGATTCCACCCATATCTTTGAGAGGTTTTACCGTAGTTCTTTAACCCAAAAAGGTAATGGGCTAGGTTTGGCTATAGTAAAGTCTATCTGTGATTATAACCATTGGACTATTAATTATTTTTACGAAAAGGGATTACATAATTTTTCTGTTCGTTTTTGATTGAAATTATAAAAACACAATATTTTTGTTATTTTTTAGTCATTTTATTGGTTGATATTAATTTATTCTTGTTATATTTGCATACAAATTGAGATAACTAGATTTGTAACCTTAAATAGCAATAGTTATGAGAAGATCTCTATTACAGAAGAATATGTTAATAATGTCCTTTTTGGTAATAGGACGCCTGATTGGTTTTGCACAATATTCGAATGTGAGTGTTGAAAAGTTTCCTGTTCAAATGAATATCGTTCATGTGGATTACAGGGATTCAAGTACTTTGGTATTTGTAAGCTATACTAGTCAGAAGGGCGTGAAATATTGCACTATTAATGATCGGGCGTGTATCCAAATAAAAAATAATAATAAGAAGTATCGTCTTATACATAGTATCAATTTGCCTATAAACTCTGAGGCCGAAAAGAATTATATGCTTTTTGATAGCGTGGGACAAAAGCATAACTTTGTACTCGAATTTGAAAAAATACCGACTGCTCAAGTTTTCGATATTATTGAAAGTGAAAAAGACCCTAATTCTTTAAATTTCTATGGCGTAAGTGTGGATACTTTGAAACGTGATGGCTTTAAAGATATAAATAATTTTGTCTCGTCGACACCTGTAAAAGAGACCGGATCGTATATAAAAAATGGGAACACTGTATATTATATAAACTCGAACAATATAATCGTTTCAATATCGGTACACGTAATTAGCCAATATGGTAAATACTTTAATGTTAATGTAGATGTAAAAAATTTTAGTGGTAAGAGTATCCTCTTTTCTCTTTCGCATGTCAAGGCTGAAGGCTATTTCTATATTGGTGATGTTGTGTACGAGACTTATCCCTTGAAGGTACTAACCTCTACTGAATATGACAAAAAAGTGTCTTCAAGGCAGACGTTGAATAATGTACTACTGGCAGTGGGTGAGGGTCTTAGTGCTGCTAGTGCTAGCTATAGTAGGTCTGCAACATCATATACAGCCAATTCTCATACCGTAGGTGGATTGTATGGCAATGCATATACATCTACATATGGATACGCAAATACAGTTACTTATAATAGTGCTGCTGCTTATGTTGCCCAACAGAACGCTTGCGCTATTTGTTCTAATTATGCAAATGGACAGAATGCTATTAGACAACAGTTGAATGATGGCTATGCAAAAGACAATACTATTCAGAATCAAACGGAGTATTCGGGATCTTTTAATATCAAATATAAGCAGTCGGATCATTTTAAAATTGTTTTTACAATTGATGATGTTCAATATCCTTTCATGTTTTAAAAACTTCATTTGTCTTGAGGTTCTATGTTTTTAGAATTTGTGTAAACGAAGTTATAACCATATTTACTGAAATCAGGAAAAGACACATTGTACATCAAAAAAAACTTTTGAGACTGAGACTTTTGAGACTTTTTACTTTTTGAACTGACATTATAAATATGAATGTCTCAATAGTTTCATTGCCTGCATAATCTGTACAATTATACATGAAAATTATAGTATTCGGAAAAAACATGTTACCTTTGGCATTCTGAATAAGAATGATGAACGAGAGATGTAATAAAAAAGGCAAAGAATAAACCTATGAAACAGATAATAAACCACTTCACAGACGATGACTTGTATAAGTTCACAATGTGCTGTGCAGTAATAGACAATTTTCCACGTGCAAAGGTGAAATATTCGTTTGCCGACAGAAACAACACTGTCTATCCTGAAGGTTTTGCAGAAAAACTGACAGAACAGATTGCTATGCTGGAAAATCTTTCTATTACAGATGAAGAAACAGAATTCATGGTACGTAAGTGCACGTATATTCCGCACTGGTTTTATAATTACCTGAAAGGTTTCAGATTCAACCGCAAATGGGTGAAGGCTTGGCAAGATGACGAAGGACACTTACACGTTGAGTTTGAGGGTAGTTGGTCTGACACAATACTATTGGAGGTGAAAGTGCTGGCCATCATTTCTGAACTGTATTACATTATGACAGGACAAAGTGAGAAGCTCGACTACGAAGCCTACTACGATAAGACGATGGGTAAAGCCGAACGTCTGTTAGAGGCAGGATGTACGTTCAGTGACTTTGGAACTCGTCGCAGAGCTTCGTTTAAAGCTGAAGATACGATAGTAAAAGCGATGAAAGACTGCTATGCGAGTCGACAGTGGAAGGGACGTTTTGTTGGCACTAGCAACGTATATCTGGCGATGAAGTACGACCTCACTCCGGTTGGCACGATGGCTCATGAGTTCGTGTGTGCTATAGGTGGAATGTATGGGCCTCAGATGGCTAATCACATAGCAATGAACTCATGGCGCAATACTTTTCGTGGAGCTTTGGGGACTTATCTATATGATAGTTTTGGTTGGAATATATTCAGTCTGAACTTCTCGGAGGACTTTGCAAATTTGTTTAAAGGTCTACGTATTGATAGCGGGGATAATCGTGAGGAGTTGCAGAAAATTGTAAATAAATATCAGTCGTTAGGCATAGATTCCCGCACCAAACAGGTGGTATTCAGTAATGGTCTTGATACTGACCGGGCTATCGAAATTCAGAAATATGCAAAGGATTTCTGCTTGCCTTCGTTTGGCATAGGCACACATTTTACGAACGATTTTGATGGTATTGAACCGATGAATATCGTAATAAAACTTGTGGCTGCAAAAATCACAGAGGCGTGGACATTTTATAATGATACCTGCAAGCTGAGCGAAGATGACGGCAAGCATACCGGTAAACCTGAAGTGATCGCACGTTTCATGGAAACTTTAAATATATCAAAATAATTTACATTATAGCTCGCGCTAATACGTTTGCTATGTAATAATATTTTGCATTATTTGTATCTTCTTGAAAAGTAAAAAGTCTCAGGTCTCAAAGGTAAAAATCAACTTTCCAATATTGAGCCAAAACAAGCCTAATTATAATATTATTACTTACGATTTGAAAGTGGGCAACATGGTTTATCGAAAAAAACTTTTGAGACCTGAGACTTTTGAGACTTTTTACTTTTCGTCAACAAACGGTGAATGATTAGACTGCCGGGAATGAAATTTGTGGTATCGCTGAAAACACCTGTATAAATAGGCTTTTCAGCGCAGTTTTTGAGGCTCTACTTTCGGCCGAAATGAAGTTTGTATGGGTAAACTCTTGCAAGATTGCGAGAAAGTTCGTACCTTTGCAAACGTTAATGATAACAAGCCGCGCCGCCACCGTCTGACAGATTGATCAACTGCCGCAGACAGTCCAAGCAAAGCTCACTGACATTGCCAATATCGGACAAGAATGAACCGAGTTCTGGAAAACACAAACTACTTCTCACGATGAGAAGAACCGCTCCGCAAACGGAGAAAACCATATGTTTCGGACATGAAACAAAAAATCAAAAAAACTTTATGCTGTTGATATTTATTTAAGTTTAAGCGCATAGCTGTATTACCTTTCTTGTGATGATTTTTGATTACTATTACAGATTTATTGCTATTGCTGGCGTACTTATCCATCTCCCCTCGGGGTGCTCATCTAAAACGCAGATGGGACAATAAAACACAAAGCTGACTATTAAGTTAAACGTCAGAGACTAATAATTGAAGTATAATGAACAGGCAATTTTAGAGAGGTGTCACGAAGTGACGGAGGATAAGTGATTATCCGTGATAAAAAACATTATATAATTTAAAAATCCATTCCCCTCAAAAACCGACAACTATGATAAAATACCAAGCACCCAACTACCGCAGCCAACTACCACTACTTATAACCGAACCTACAGTCATCATGGCATATATCGGAGGGTAAATTATTGTACAGCTAATGAAACATCGTAAAATGGAAAATCCCAAGAACGGATTCGCTAATAAAAACGATTGAGTACTTGGGATTCCTTTAATATAATGATATTTACAGATAACCGACAATTTTTATTGCATCGTTCTTACACGCCGATTCGCATCTGCCGCATCCTATGCAGTCGTCTTCGTTGATTGTGTTTATAAAACGTGACATTCCATTGTCTACCATTTTTAATACATTCCTGTGACAGGCACGAATACATCTCCCGCATCCCGTGCAGGCGTAACTGAAAAGACTAATCGTTGCTTTCATTCTTAGAAGTTTTAATCCTCTTTTTTAAGAAAAACATGAAAAATAATGACACTAGACTGATTACAGCAAGCATCCTGAAAGATGAGAGATAACTCAGTAATTCTGAATTTCGCAGAACTTCTGATCCTAACAAAGTGTTGCATATGCCGTCGGCAGTGCCGGTGCTCATTCCCGAACTTTGCAGCATGTGCGATACACCTTGCATAGTTTCGTTGGCGTTGTTAGAATATATGTTGATGTTAGACGACAACTGCGACTGATACATGGCCTGTGCATCTGATATGTGAGTTCCTATAAGCGCCAGACCTACAGCTCCGCCCAATTGCTTAGCCATATTGCCCAATCCCGCACCCTGACCAAGGTCGGCTCCGGTCAAACCTTGTATTGACATCATGATTACCGGCAGCATAAACAGACCTATGCCGAGACCTCTGAAGAGAAGCGGAACAAACAGACCTGAATATGATGAGCCTTCTGACTGGAAACTCATCCACGTGCCGAAGATGAATGTACATAAGAATCCGCATATTATAAGTAGTTTAGGGTCTACACCACGGTCGATCGCCTTCTGCGAGAAAATCATTCCTACGGTAGACAGGATCGCTCCCGGCATAAGTGACATTCCACTGATTGTGGCGGTCCAACCAAGGTTGATTTGAGCCATCAGCGGGAATGTATACACCGCAATATAGAGTATGGCACCTATGATAAAGTTGAACATGATGCCGATAGACAAGTTGCGGTGCTTTAAGAGTCGGATGTTCACGGCCGGTATTTTCTGTATCATTTCTGTGTATACGAAAGCGATGAGGCCAACTGCCGCGATGAGGCTGAACAGGATGATGATATTACTGTCAAACCAGTTCTTTGAGTTGCCCTCTTCGAGCACATATTGCAGACTACCTATCCCGACGGAGAGAAAGAGAATGCCCCACCAGTCAATATTTCCCTTTCGTTGGTAATTCTTATCGTTAGGTATCGTCAACCATGATGTGACGGCTGCCAATATGCCCAGAGGTACATTGATATAAAATATCCAATGCCATGAATAATTGTCGGTTATGAATCCACCAAGGGTAGGACCGAGAGCAGGACCGGCTGCAATGCCCATACCATAAATGACACTCGCTATGCCTAGTTTTTCAGGAGGATAAGATGCTACCAGAATGGTTTGCGACTGTGTCATCAGAGCACCTCCGCCAAGTCCCTGTATAAATCGCCACAATACGAGTTCCCATAATTCGCTTGAATTGCCGCACATGAACGAGGCTAGCGTGAAGATTAGAATCGACGCTGTAAAATAATTTTTCGTTCCAAACAATTCGGCGAGCATTCCGCTTAGAGGAATAATGATGACATTAGAGATGGCAAATGCGGTGATTACCCACGCTACATCAGTAGTTGAGGCACCGATACTTCCTGCTATATGTCGTAGTGAAACGTTGACAACTGTCGAATCTATGATGGCCAGTAACGAAGCAACGATGCATGTACCTACGATAATAATCCTGACAATTCCGGTTGGGTACTCGGCATTTGAAGTTGTAACATTATTTTGCATCTTATTTTGTTTTTACAGATACCACGGCATTCATTCCCGGCAAGAGTGATTTGTTTTCGTTATTATTGGCTATTTTGATGCGTACCGGAATCCTCTGTGTTATCTTTATGAAATTGCCGGTTGCGTTCTCGGCCGGTAACAAAGAGAACTTATTGCTTGTGGCAGCACAGAAGCTTTCTATCTTGCCCTTCAGTCTAAGTCCCGGATAAGCGTCAATCTTAATTACGGCAGTCTGTCCGGCTTTCATATCGTCTAGTTGGGTCTCTTTGAAATTCGCCGTTATCCAGATATCAGATGTACTGATTAGTGAAGCCAGTGCTGTGCCCGATGGTACGAACTGTCCCGGTTCAACATTCTTTTTAGATATAATGCCGTTGCACGGAGCTGTTACAAAAGCATGTTTGTACTGGTCTTTAGCCTGAGTAAGTTGGGCATAAGCCTGCTTGATATGAGCAAGCGCCTGCTTTAGTTGAGTGCAGTGTATATTAGTTTGAAGACGGGTGGTCGACTCTTGTGTGGCCATGGCGTTAAACTGTTTGTCGGAAGCCCTCTCCTGTGCCTTTGCTATCTGCCATGTAGCCTTCATGTTATCATAAGTCTGTTGGGTGGCAGCTCCCGACTTGTACATCTTCTCTATTCGCTGAAAATCCTTTTGTGCCTGCCACACTTTTACCTTGACCTGCGAAACATTCTCTTTGGCAGAGCCTGCATTGAAATCGGCTGTAGTCTCACCGTATTTTGAAGCCAATATTTGTTTCTTGCATGATTCCAGTTCGGTCTGGGCAGATACCACCTGAGCCTCGGCCTGCATTATCTGAGATTTCAATCCCACAGTGTCGAACACCACTACGGTATCTCCTTTTGTTACTTTCTGGTTATCCTGAAACATAACCTTGCTGACATATCCTGTGACGGCAGTTCGCAATGGAATGATATTCCCGTCAATATAGGCATCGTCGGTCGACTCCTGGCACCAGCCGTCGTATGCTATTACAGATCCCGAACACAAGACGACAACTCCCACTGCTATTGCTGCCATCAACATCTTTTTAGATTTCATATTTAAAGCTTTCATCTTCCTATTGTTTTTTTTAATTGTTCCTATTCAGTAAAGTTTTCATTTTTGCTCCGTCCATTAAGTACTCAATGTGATGGATAGACTTGTTGACCATAGCCTGAGCCTCGTCATTCAGTTTTATTAGATAATCTGTTAGCGTTATCGAACCGTTTCTCAACTGTATTGACGCTACATCTTTTATGTTAGAACGTATGTTTATAATCTTATCATCACTATTGGCCAACTCTCGGTTTTTAGCCTGATCGACATTCAGATTATCTATTTGTCTATTCATGTCGATCTCGTAGATAGACTGTTGATTTCTAGTCATTTCCTTGTCAATAGATATTAACTTTCGTTGGTGTGTATTGCTGTATAATGCGTCAATATTCCATGTCATAGATACGCCTACGATTCCTGAATAGTGATTAGAATAATCCATCATATTCAGACCTGGGCGCCCATAATATCCGTTGGCAAAAAGTGATAATTTCGGCACGAATTCTGTATTGAGTTCTTTCAGTTTGCAATCCGCATTCTTGAGCTGTAAACCGAATATTTCATAATCTGGGCGTGCCGAATAATTATGGTCAATGATATTTGCTGTACCGGGAAGTTCAAGCACTGCCGTAGAGTCGATAGGTTGCTGTACGAAAGAGGATAGTGTGATATACTGTTGGCGTAGCGACATGCGATACTCCGTCTCCTGCTGATTTAGTTGGATAATATTTGCTTCTATTTCTTGCATATCAGTCTTTAGAGATATCCCATTCTGGATGGCCGTTGAGACATCTTTCTTTCTTAATTCCAAATCAGTCCGTTTGAATTGAACCGCTTTGATTTGTTCCTTGGTAAGCAAGATGTTCTCAAACAAATTGTCAATAGCATCTTCTACCTGCAGCATCTGAGATTTTACCTGATTAGTCCTCGTACTATAGTCTAAATTGTTGATTCTCTTCTTAATAGAACCTGTACCTCCGTCGTAAATAAGTTGAGATACAGACAGTCCGCCTTGGTATTGCAGCTTTTTACCACCATCAATATTAATGCCGAATTTGTCTTCAATATCTTGCGGTATATTAATAGCCGAAATTTCAGATTGATAAGAACTCTTGACCGATGCAGATACATGTGTGAGCCATTCTGTGTCAATGGCTTTGGCCGACTCGCTGCCTTGTCTTTTTATTAAATCCAACCGATTGGCATAAGGGTATTTCTGATATGCCGAACTAATTAGTTCATCTAATGTGTAGTGCCTGCATGCCTGAGAACAGGCGAACATGGGGTAAATGATCCCGGCGATTAATACAATCCATTTGCCGAAAATGATTTTTTCTTTTAACGCATTCATAACTTTTGTTTCTATAATAACACTTCTATAACTATTTTTTTTATCCTTTTTTTATTCTGTTTTGCATCAGTCAAAGATCGTAGACCCTCTCAGTTTCGATTGATTTGACGATGCAAAGGTATATGTCAAACAATTACTATACAATACTTTATCGGTGAACCTATACGATAACATCGGTGAAACGAATATTTTTGCATCCCATTTATTAAAGCCAACATTGCTGCATCAAATATTCTTCTATGAAATGTACTCATTTATCAATCTCCTCATTAATGTTGTACTATATTGTTCAACAATTTTGTTGATTTTGGGGCAAAAAAAAGTTATACCTATTTGGTTATAACTTGTTCTATCATTTTGGGCAAATTCTTTTTCAGAACGTTGCGGTAACTTTCCCATTTCTCTTCATCCCATCTGAAAATCATCATATACAGTGGTCCGGCTATGAAAGGGAACATGCAAAGGCTAGAAACTGTAATGACGAACTCCTCTGAATCTTTAGTTGTTATTTCTCCATTTTCGTATGCCTCTTTTACTTGTTTCCTAAAGTTAGTACTACGTTTGTTATTCACAATCTTCTTAAAGAAATCGGGATCTTTTGACGCCTCATGAAGACCAAAAATCAGCATGTTTGGGTTGTTGTAAGCAAAATCCACCTCAGTGGCAATATAGTTTCTTACCTTTTCCTTAAACGAGATGTCAGAGTTAAGATTCTCCTTAAAGGTCTTGATAAATTGCGAGATAACAGATTTCATTGTTTCATGAGATAACATTTCTTTGTCTCTGAAATAATAATGTAGCATAGACCTGTTGATAGAGGCCATGTCAGCGATGTCTTGCATGCGTGCTCCCTGTAGGCCATCTCTCAAAAAGATCTCTTTGGCGGCGGCCAAAATTCTTTCTTCTGTATTGTTGTCTTTGCTTTTAGTCATAATTGTTCAACAAAATTGTTGATGCAAAGGTATATATTTTTTTTTATTGTGTTTCTTTTTTCTATGTTTTTAACATAAAACGCCTGCTTTTTTAATATTTCCAAGATTCTAGTTTTCAGTATTTTGTATTCTTGCTTTCTAAATATTAGATTGACTTTACAGTTCACTTAATATTAAAACATGTATTGAATGACATTATATAAAAACAATGAACTTGTGCATTCTTGCACAAGTTCATTATCATAAGTTTGTCACAAAAGTCACAAAAGTCACAAAAGTCACAAAAGTCACAAAAGTCACAAAAGTCACAAAAGTCACAAAAGTCACAAAAGTCACAAAAGTCACAAAAGTCACAAAAGTCTCAGGTCTCAAACTCTTAATTTACACTTCACGCCAACTTAATGCCATTGCTTTCGATAGTAATCAGATGCTTTTTATACAGATCGCCAATTGCTCGCTTATAAGCTTTCTTGCTCACCTGAAAGCGCTTATATATTTCGTCTGCATCACTCTTGTCACCAAGGTTGCAACTGCCGCCATTATCCTTAAGATATTGTAGAAGTGTGTCGGCGAATTCTTCTGTCTGTCGTCTGCCGGTAGGTTGTAGAGTCGCATCTATTTTGTCATCATCGCGTACACAGGCGATATAACCCTTCATGCGGTCGCCTGTTGTGATATGCTTGAATATCTGATCTTCGTAGATCAAACCGGCAAAGGCATTATCAATGATGACTTTGAATCCTAAATCAGTCTTTTGCCAAATCAGCAGATCTACTTCATCACCATTATTATAAGGTACTCTTTCTTTAGAAAGGAAATGTTCTACTTTGGCAGATGCCATCATGCGGTAACTCTCATCGTCAATTGTTACATAAACGATATATTTGTTGCCAATCTCCATACGCATCTTTTGTTCACGGAAAGGACAGAATAAGTCTTTCATAAGTCCCCAGTTCAGAAATGCGCCATATTCATTTACCCACGACACTTCAAGATAGGCGAAATCACCTACCTTAGCAAGTGGCTTCTGAGTTGTAGCTACAGGTCGCTCCTCATTATCTAGATATAAAAATACATTCAATTCATCACCGATTCTGCATCCTTCAGGTACATAACGTGTAGGCAATAATATTTCACCTTCTTCTCCGCCATCAAGGTACATGCCGAAATCTACTTCTTTCACCACCGTCATTCGGTTGTAGTCGCCTAACTTTAATTCTTCCATATTATTCCTCCTCTGTTTTTAACTCTCCATTATTTATAATTGCGTTGTCGGCAACATTCGAATCTTTTTTTGAAGCTATTCCTGAATCTTCCACTATTGTCTCATTTTCCAGCAGTCCGTCTCTCATTTTTATAGTGCGGTCAGTGATATGAGCCAGATTCTCATCGTGTGTTACGATAACAAATGTCTGTCCAAACTTGTCGCGCAAGTCAAAAAATAGCTGGTGTAGTTCTTGTTTGTTTTTAGAGTCAAGGCTTCCTGACGGTTCGTCTGCCAGAATCACGGCCGGATTGTTTACAAGTGCCCTAGCTACAGCTACGCGCTGCTTCTCGCCACCTGAAAGTTCGTTAGGCTTGTGTTGTGCTCGCTCAGACAATCCCATAAAGTCAAGTAGTTCTAGTGCTCTTTTCTTTGCATCACCTGTAGACTTTCCTGCGATATATGCAGGTATCATGATGTTTTCTATGGCAGTAAACTCAGGTAGAAGCTGATGAAACTGGAACACGAAACCGATATGCTGATTACGGAATTCAGACAGTTGCTTTGTACTTAGTTTACTGACATCAATATCGTCAATAACGATAGTACCACTGTCCGGTCTGTCTAATGTTCCGATAATTTGCAGGAGAGTAGTCTTGCCTGCACCGCTCGGTCCTACAATACTTACCACTTCACCTTTATCTATATGCAGGTCTATTCCTTTTAAGACCTGAAGAGGACCAAAACTCTTTTTTATTCCTTTAATATCTATCATAATTGTTATATTTTAGCATTCAACTTTTTCTTAAACCACTTATGAATATATTTATATGCATTCTGTTCTAGTGGTTGCTGCATAACAGAGAATGTCATAATATTCTGTGGCGCGCCATATTGGTCGGGGAATATCACCATGAGACTATTACTTCTGAAGAATCTGTTCAACTGTTCCGGCAGGCCATCGAATGATGGTTGATATGATATCGTGCCCTTTCTTGCGGTAATAACAACGAAGAGATGGTCTTCATTCACGTTGATAGCCAACTTGGGCAGATCTTCCCAATTCTCAAAAGCTACATAATCGGCCCTTACGCTATTATGCCGGTTTAATATGTACTCATTTATAAGAGAAAGAGTATCACGACTGCCGTGGAATTGTATCCTGCAATTCAGGTTGCCCGCCATCCTGCTGAGGCGTTCCAGCCATCTGTAGAATCCGGGTTCGAATTCCGCTTTCTTCGGCACAGCCACCTGTATACGTCTAAGGGTATTGATAGGTTGGATGCATCTCACCGCTATAATCTGTCGCGATATTTCGTTGTACAGATTCTGAGTGATACTGCCCCAGGCCCTCTTAGATGAACCATCTTCATCGTGCATACCTATTATTATCTCTGAAGCTGAATATTCTTTGAAAGCATGCGATATGCCATTGCTTATATTTGTTGCTATCCGGCTCTGTACAATCATCCTGACATTGGCGGCATTGGCTGTCATCTCCATGTGCTCAAGCATCTTTTTGCCTTTCTCCTGATTGTAGGATATGTTAAGGTCATCGAGCACTACATTAAGACCTATAATACCCCTGTTCAACTTGGAATTGCGCATCATTATGCCCAATTTTACCAGTTCCTCGGCCGTCTCATAATGTGCTACCGGTATGATGATTTTCTCATCATCACCTATTTTCTCTTCTGTGCGTTTATTCTTTTTAGTCAATGCTATCTTCTTAGCAGCGCGTTCGGTTGTGAACGAACTGAATATACATGTAACGAGTATCAGTATGATGGTACCGTTAAGTACATCATCATCAAGGAGCCTCTGTCCGCCGGGAAGTATGATATTGTATCCTACAAGCACTGCGGCAAGTGTCGCACCGGCCTGTGCGTTACTCAGACCGTATATCAATTCACGCTCCACACTCTTCATTCTGAATATCTTCTGTGTAGCGAAAGACGCAAGCCACTTGCTTGAGAGAGCTACAGCAATCATGACACATGCCACTTTGATAGTTCCCAGACCACTGAAAATGATATTCACATTGACCAGCATACCTACACCGATAAGGAAATAAGGAATGAAGAGAGCATTGCCGACAAACTCTACGTGATTCATCAACGGCGATATATTAGGAACATACCTGTTCAGGACAAGTCCGGTAAGGAAGGCACCTAGTAATCCCTCCATGCCTATAATCTCCATCAGTCCCGCGCCAAGGAAAGTCATGGCAAGAACGAAAATGAACTGAGTGACATTCTCATCATATCTCTGAAAGAAATGTCTCGCTATCCTCGGGAAAAAATATATGATGATAAAAAAGACAAGACTAATCTTGAATATCAACAAGAACCAGAACATGCCGGTAATATTACCCTTGAAAATTCCACCCACAATAGCCAGAACAAGCAATGTCAACGTATCTGTTATGGCCGTAGCTCCTACCGCAATAGTGACACTCTTATGCTGAGAAAGTCCGTATCTCAGAACAATAGGATAAGCGATAAGCGTATGCGAAGCATACATACTAGCCAATAGTACAGACGTCAGAACACCATACTTCAATAGCGATGTGTTGAGCGTAAAACCGATAATCATTGGTATCGCAAAAGCCAGAATGCCATGCGTCGACGTCCTGATACGGTTCTTTCTGAAATCACTCATGTTCATCTCAAGACCGGCCAGGAACACTATATAATAAAGTCCCACCTTGCCAAATAGTTCGAAAGAACTATCGTGTGCCAGGATGTTAAAACCGTGCGGACCTACGATTACTCCTGCCAGTATCATACCGATGAGATGAGGTATGCGCAATTTCCCCATCAGGATAGGTGCAAACAAAATGATGCACAGGACAATAAAAAATATCCATGTAGGGTCTGTAATCGGGAAATAATGCGGAAGGTTTTGCATAAAAGTTGCACAATTTATAAATGATGGTACAAAGGTGCAAAAAAAATATCACTTTTGCATGATATTATTACGAAAAGTTGTATTTTTGCAGCCGAAATTATTTTAATTTTTAAACATATTAATATGAGAGTAGCAATTGTTGGAGCAAGTGGCGCAGTAGGACAAGAGTTCCTTCGCGTTCTAGCTGAGAGAAATTTCCCTATGGATGATTTAGTTCTTTTTGGTTCTGAGCGTAGCGCAGGACGAAAATATAGCTTTAAGGGAAAAGACTACGAAGTCAAACTTTTGCAGCATAATGACGATTTCAAGGGTATAGACGTTGCGTTTGTATCTGCTGGTGGAGGCACTTCTAAGGATTATGCTGAAACCATCACTAAATACGGAGCTGTTATGATAGACAACTCAAGTGCTTTTCGTATGGAGAATGATGTGCCATTGGTAGTGCCTGAGGTAAATGCCGAAGATGCCTTGAATCGTCCGCGTGGTATTATTGCCAATCCTAATTGTACTACAATCATGATGGTAGTGGTATTGCAACCATTAGAGAAACTAAGTCATATCAAGCGCATACATATCGCAAGTTATCAGAGTGCCAGTGGTGCAGGTGCGGCAGCTATGGCTGAACTGCAGCAGCAATATGAAGAGATTGTAGACAATAAACCTGTAACTGTGAAGAAATTTCCTCATCAGTTGGCTTACAACGTAATCCCTCAGATAGATGTCTTTACAGATAATGGTTACACGAAAGAAGAGATGAAAATGTTTAATGAGACACGTAAGATCATGCACAGTGATGTGAAATGCTCTGCTATGTGTGTGCGTGTATCTTCACTCCGTGCTCATTCTGAGAGCGTATGGATAGAGACTGAACGTCCTATCAGCGTAGAAGAAGCACAGAAAGCAATCGCTTCGGCTCAAGGTGTGACATTAGAAGACGATCCTAAGAATCTTGTATATCCTATGCCTCTGGATACAGCCGGTAAAGATGATGTATATGTTGGTCGTGTAAGAAAAGACCTTGCAGACGAAAACGGACTCACTTTCTGGTTGAGTGGCGATCAGATACGTAAGGGCGCTGCTCTCAATGCAGTGCAGATAGCCGAATACCTCATCAAGGTTGGTAATATCAAATAGTCAATATTATTCCGAAACATATAAGGTCCTCTCTTTACGGAGAGGATTTTTTGTTTTATCATTATTCCATGTTTTTTTATCATTTATCAAAAGCATAAACTGAAGTCTTTTTATTAACTTTGCCGCACATATAACTATTAACAAATTAAATAATGAAAAAGACATTCCTCATTATCATTACCATATTATCAGCATTACCAATGTTGGCGGGTGGTCCCAGAGAAGAAAAAAATATAGATTTCGGTTGGAAATTTCATTTGGGTGATATCCCTGATGCCGCATTGTCATCCTATGATGATACAGACTGGCGTACTGTGGATCTTCCACACGACTTCCAGATAGAGCAGCCCTGGGTTGCTCCTGATAAGAATGAAAAAGCTGGATCAGACGCAGCCAATAATACACGCAGCCGACTCAGCGGTCGTGGATTCAAAGAGATGGGCATCGGTTGGTACCGTTACTCTTTTACCCCGGATAATACAATGAAAGGCAAACGTGTGCTTATAGATTTCGAAGGTATTATGTTGGTAGGTGATGTCTATCTTAATGGTGAGAGGGTAGGCGGAACAGATTACGGATATGTGGGCTTTGATGTCGATATAACCGATAAATTGAAATACGGACAGAAGAATGTTATAGCAGTAAAGGCAGATACACGTAATCCGGAGAATTCCCGTTGGTATACAGGTGGCGGATTGTTCCGCGATGTACATATGATTATTACAGACCCTCAACTGTATTTTACACGCAACAGTCTTTGTATCACCACACCGGTAGCAACAAGTACTGAGGCTGTAGTGAAGATTCAGGCAGAAATGGCATTTAATATTTCTAAAAGTCAGCCGCTTAATGTTGAGGTTAAGATAAAGGATGCCACAGGAAAGATCGTAGCAGACAGAACTACGAAAGTATCTTTCAGTCGTGCGCAGAAAGTGTGCGAACATCCATTGGATTCTATAGTACTGACCAATCCCAATCTTTGGAGTTGTGAATCGCCATACCTATATAATGCAGAAGTGACGTTATTCCGTCCGGACGGAACAGTGGCCGACTGTATCAATGAAAATTTTGGCGCTAGAACAATTGAATATTCACCATCGTTTGGTTTCAAACTCAATGGTAAGAAAGTTTTGTTGAAGGGTATCGCCAATCATCATACCCTGGGTGCTCTTGGCGCTGCAGCATATCCAAGAGCAATAGAAAAACGCCTGCAACTGTTAAAGTCTTTCGGCTTTAATCATATACGTACCTCTCATAATCCTTATAGCAAAGAATTACTGAACCTTTGTGATAAATACGGAATATTGGTAGTAGACGAACTCTACGACAAATGGCTGACACAGTTTGCCGGGGGCCGCGAAGAGTGGACAAACCTTTGGCAGATAGACGTACCTGAATTTATAAAGCGCGACCGCAATCATCCTTCGGTAGTGATGTGGAGCCTTGGCAATGAACTGCAGACCTATTGGGATTTGCCATATGCTGATTGGGGCGTAACTCCATATCGTATGCAGCGCGAATTACTACACAGATACGACACCACACGTCCTATCACAGTAGCGATGCATCCACGTGGTCGCAGTCATACGGCTTTAGGCGATTCTTTGCCGGCACCGTTGGCACTACAAACAGATGTAGCAGCTTACAACTACCGTTATATGTATTTCCCGGGAGACGGTCGCCGTTTCCCCAAAATGATCTTCTATCAGAGCGAAGCAAATGCAGCAATGATGGGACCAAACTTCTTTGAGATGAATCTTGATAAGGTAGTAGGACTGGCCTATTGGGGGATGATCGATTATTTGGGTGAGAGTCAGGGATGGCCGGCTAAGGGTTGGTCGCAAGGTGCTTTTGATATTTCTCTTGAACCCAAACCTATGGCCTATCTCCTGAAGAGCATGTTCCTGGACAAACCTACTGTTCATATCGGTGTGATAGAAGATGGAAACTCTAACCTGATGTGGAACGATGTACAGGTAGGTACAACACGCATGTCTGAGAGTTGGAACCGAAAGGCGGGCAGTACCGTAAGTCTTTATACATATACTAATGCCGATGAAGTAGAACTATTCTTAAACGGTAAAAGTCTTGGTAAAAAGAAAAATGAGATTGCTAATCCGAAACAAAGAGATAAAATTCGTTGGGATAACATACCATACGCACCTGGCCGACTGGAGGCTGTGGCAATAAAGGATGGTAAAATCGTAGCCAGGCATGAGATAGAGACGACAGGTAAGGCCGTTGCACTTCAAGTAATACCGGATAATAATAATTGGAAGGCTGATGGTATGGATCTTCAGCACGTACGTATATATGCTGTAGACAGTAAGGGTAGGAGAGTCTATGATGCCCAAGATCAGCTGAATTTCAGTATAGATGGCGATGCCCGCATAGTAGCTGTAAGCAATGGAGACATCGCTTCGGATGAATCAATGGTAGGCAATAGCCGTCGTCTGTACAATGGATCTGCTTTGGTCATAATACGAGCAGGCCGAAAAGCGGGTAAAGTAAAATTGACAACCGTTTCTGACAAATACCGTACAGTTGAGAGTAAATTTGCAACGAAATAAAAAATATACGTATTTACTTAATTACTGTTCTTTTCTTCAAATAAAATATTATCTTTGCAAGGTAAATAGAACTACTATGAAGAAGTTCATAATCAGTAAATGATATGGAATTCAGAACAAAAGTAAAAATAGAAAAACCTAATTTCGAGATTGCACCCTGTGAAAAGATGCTTTTTGTAGGTTCGTGCTTTGCCGACAACATAGGAAAAAGATTTCAGAAAGAGCGATTTCATGCTGTCGTGAATCCTGACGGTGTTATGTATAACCCGGCGAGCATACTGCATACAGTGAGTCGTTTTGAAGATATGATACCATCAATAGTGGTTCTTACCCTAGGTACTAATCACGTGTACATACTCAACGAGACCGGTGAGATAGTAGACAACTGTCGGAAAATGCCACAACATCTTTTTACGGAGCGTGAACTCTCACAAGAAGAATGTCTGCAGTATCTTTCAGACACAGTGATAATGCTCAAAAGCCGTAACAAAAACGTTAAAGTAATAGTCACGGTCAGTCCGATACGTTATGCAAAATACGGTTATCACGGCAGTCAATTGTCAAAATCCGTTTTACTTTTGGCAGCCGACGATCTTGTCAAGCTCTATCCTGAGATATGTACATATTTTCCGGCTTACGAGATTCTCAATGATGAACTACGTGACTACCGTTTTTACTCAGCAGATATGCTTCATCCTTCCGAACAGGCTATAGAATATATCTGGGAGACGATCAAAGAAAATTACTTCAGTGAAGTAACAAAACAATTCCTTATAGAGTGGAAACCGATACGTGAAGCACTGTCACACCGTCCATTTAATCCGGATTCACAAGAGTACAAAGACTTTATTTCACTCACCATGCAGAAACTTGAAGAGATGAAAAAAAAGTATCCCGGACTGAATGAAGAATGAATAAAAAAATCATTATTTATTTTGTTCTTATAATGGTTTGCCGTATCTTTGCATTCAAATAAAAAATAACATTTATAATGACTTATACTATTGAGAAAGTTACAACGCTCATTGGTGCGCGCAGAATAGGAGATAAAGACGCTAATATCGGTTGGATACTAACAGACAGCCGTTCTTTGTGTTTCCCTGAGGAAACACTTTTCTTCGCCTTACGTTCAGGACGTAATGACGGTCATAAATATATATCAGACCTCTATCGCAGAGGTGTTCGCAATTTCGTAGTAGAGGATATTCCGGCCAATGTACAGACCGTTTATCCGGATGCAAATTTTCTTAAGACAATAAGTTCGTTAGAAGCTTTGCAGCGACTTGCTGAGCGTCATCGTGACGAATTCAATATACCGATTGTAGGTATTACCGGCAGTAATGGTAAGACAATGGTCAAAGAGTGGCTCTATCAGTTGCTCTCACCTTCAATGGTAGTTACACGCTCACCTCGCAGTTATAATTCTCAGATAGGGGTTCCTCTCTCTGTATGGCTTCTTAATGAACAGACTCAGGTAGGTGTATTCGAAGCAGGCATCAGTATGCCCGGAGAGATGAATGCCTTGCATGATATCATCCAGCCTACAATAGGCGTGCTCACCAATATGGGAGCTGCACATCAGGAGAACTTTACTTCAATGGAAGCAAAATGCAAGGAGAAACTGCAATTGTTTCATGATGCCAAAACTATTATATATAATGAGGACGATTCTGTAGTTGATAGATGCGTTGCAGAGCGTGATTTTAAAGGTGAGAAGATTGCATGGTCTGAGAAAGACAGCAAAGCACCGATGTATATCAAGTCTATAGACAAGAAAGATATTACCTCTACCGTTAAATATAATTATAAAGGTGTGGAAGATGAATATTCACTACCTTTTATAGATGAGGCTTCTGTACGCAATTCTATTATATGTGCTGCTGTCTGTCTTCACTTAGGTGTACAGCCTAAACAACTAAAAGATCGCATGGGGCACCTTGAACCGGTAGCAATGCGTCTTGAGGTGAAAGAAGGACAACGGGGCTGTACTCTTATCAACGACTCATATAATTCAGACATTAATTCTCTGGATATAGCTCTTGACTTCATGAATCGCCGTCCGGATCATAACGGACGCAAGCGCACACTTATATTGAGTGATATTTACCAGAGTGGCGAATCATCCGTCAATTTATATAAAGAGGTTTCCGACTTGTCTTGCAAGCGCGGCGTAGAGAAATTTATCGGTATCGGACCGGAGTTGGCAGCCCAGAAGGACGTTATAAAGGTAGCTGAAAAATATTTCTTTGACGATTGTGAGAGCTTTATTGCCAGTGATGTATTTGCATCATTACGCGATGAAGTGATACTGTTGAAGGGCTCTCGTAAATTCGGATTCGACCAGTTGACAGAACTTCTGGAAATGAAGGTTCATGAAACAATATTGGAGGTTAACCTCAATGCCGTAGTCAAGAATCTCAATTTCTACCGTTCATTTATGAAACCTACTACCAAACTTGTATGCATGGTAAAAGCCGATGCTTATGGGGCAGGGGCTGTAGAAGTAGCCAAAACTCTACAGGATCATCGTGTTGATTATCTTGCTGTCGCTGTAGCAGATGAGGGAGTAACCTTACGCAAAAACGGCATAACAAGCAATATCATCATCATGAACCCGGAGATGACATCGTTCAAGACAATGTTTGACTATGAACTTGAACCTGAAGTATATAGCTTCCGTCTGATGGAAGCACTCATAAAGGCAGCCGAAAAAGAAGGAATAACAGATTATCCCGTACACATTAAACTGGATACAGGTATGCATCGTCTCGGTTTCAATCCGAAAGATGATATGGACAAACTTATTGACCGCCTGAAGCATCAGAATGCTATAATACCACGCTCTGTGTTCTCACATTTCGTTGGAGCAGACAGTGAAAACTTTAATGAATTTTCTGCACAGCAGTTTGCTATCTTTGATGAAGGCAGCAAAAAACTGCAGAGTGCCTTCAACCATAAGATTATCCGTCATATCGATAATAGTGCAGGCATAGAACATTTCCCTGAGAGACAACTGGATATGTGCCGTCTGGGAATCGGACTGTACGGTATAGACAGCATAGACAATCGTATACTTAATACCGTAAGTACTCTCAAAACAACGATATTGCAGATACGTAAAGTATCCAAAGAAGATACAGTAGGCTATAGTCGTAAAGGTAAACTGACGCGTAACAGCGTGATCGCTGCCATACCTATCGGATATGCTGACGGACTGAATCGTCATCTGGGTAACCGTCACTGCTATTGCATCGTGAACGGCAAGAAAGCAGAGTATGTAGGTAATATATGCATGGATGTCGCTATGATAGATGTAACAGATATAGACTGTAAAGAGGGCGACACCGTAGAGATATTTGGAAACGAACTGCCAGTAACAGTATTATCGGATGTTCTGGATACAATCCCTTACGAAGTACTGACAGGCATTAGCAATAGAGTGAAGAGAGTCTATTTCCAAGACTAACGTAAACGCTTACGTTGAATAATCCTATTTTTGAACGAAAAATAGGATTATTTTCATTATCTTTGCGAACGAAAGTGAAATTGTGTCCGTACACTAACCAACTTAATGACATAATCTTGAAAATTAGAAACAAACAAATAATAAATCATGAATACTAACGTAAAAAACTCTGGCTCGGTCATGTCAAAGTACAGATGGAGTATTGCAGCCCTTTTGCTGTTCTCTACCACTGTCAATTACATGGATCGAAACGTCATTGGTTATCTTAAAGACTATTTCTGCGACCCTAATGGGTTTGGATGGACATCTACCGACTATTCAATTCTTACATCCGTATTTACAGCATTCTATGCAGGTTTTACACTCATAGTTGGTTTCCTTATCGACAAGATAGGAACAAAACTGGGTCTTGCCGCATCATTAATAGTATGGTCTATTGCCGGATTCTTCAGTGCAGCAGCAGGTAAGAGCCTTGGAGCTCAGTTGGCAGCCCGCGGACTTTTCGGAGCAGGTGAAGCAGGTAACTTTCCTGCATCTATCAAGACTGTAGCTGAGTGGTTCCCTAAAAAGGAGCGTGCTTTGGCAACAGGTATATTCAATTCAGGTTCTAATGTAGGTGCAATGATATGTGCGCTTATCATACCTCCAATTCTTGCAGCTTGGAATCCTAATGTAGGTAATCATTTGTTCCTTGGTGTTCTTCATGGATGGCAGATGGCTTTCATCATAACTAGTGTAATGGGTTTTATCTGGTTGATATTCTGGCACAAGATGTATGCATCTCCTGCAGATATGTTGAAGAAAGGTAAAATCAATAAAGAGGAGTTTGATTATATCAATAGCGATGACGAACCTGTAAAAGAAGAAGCTAAGGCTGAGGCTGTTGTTCCTGCAAAGAAAGTTCCTTGGTATCAGATGCTTTGCTACCGTCAGACATGGTCTTTCGTTATGGGCAAGTTCATGACCGACGGTATATGGTGGTTCCTTCTCTTCTGGTTGCCTACATACATCAAGCAGCAATTCTGTGCAGGAATGTCTCCTGATGATACAAAGTATACAGTAATGATTTCAACATTCGTTGTATTCGGTATCGCAATTATCGGTTCTGTATATGGTGGAGCTTTACCAATGTCGTTCATCAATAAAGGATGGGCTACATACAAAGCTCGTATGACATCATTGTTAATTATAGGTTTCTTCCCATTGCTGTTGATTTTCACACAGACAGTAGCAAAGTTTGATGGCATGACAGGTCTTGTAGCAGCTGTAGCTGTTATAAGTATTGCCGGTGCAGCTCATCAGGCATTCTCAGCCAATCTGTTTACTACAGTATCTGATATGTTCCCTAAGAAGGCAGTTGGTTCTGTTACAGGTATTGGTGCGGCAGCTGGTGGTCTTGGTGGTGTCTTTGTTCAGATTACTGCAGGTCGCCTAGAGGATTTTTACCGTGCAACCAACAATGGTGATGTATCTACAGCATATGCTATCATGTTCGGAGTATGTGCTTTTGCTTATCTCGTAGCATGGTTGTTCATGAAGGTTCTTGTACCAAAGTACAAACCAATTGTGATGGATTAATTACTATACAAGAAATAAAAAAAGGAATTTCAATTAAGAAATTCCTTTTTTGTTTGTTCTATATTTGTTTTGTTTGCCATCAATAAGCATTAGTGAATATGAAAACAGATAGTAGTAGTCTTCTGGTCTAGATGAAACCTTGATTCTTCAACGCCTCCATAAAACCGGCAGACATAGTTTCATTATCTTTTTTCGTATATCTAATATCCGTAAATATCTGTGCAAGAGTTTCCTTGTTATTAATTTTAAGGAACTCAAGATTCTCTTTCATATTCTCTTTTTCATAGTAGTAACGGTCAATATCATCACCGGTATATTCCTTGTAAGTTTCATGATGTATTACAGATGCAAGTGGTAACTTGTCTGATAGTGGAGGATTCTCGTCAGGCCATCCCAAGGTTATAGTGGCTACAGGCATTACAAGTTTTGGTAGATGTAATGCGTCAATTATCATCTGCGGGCAATATATGGTTGTTCCTAAGAAACAATACCCCAATCCTTCCTCGTCAGCTAGATTACAAAACGTCTGAGTATAGAGTAGGGCATCAGTTGCCGCATTCATAAACGAAAGGAAGTTGTTATAACCTGGTACTGCTTTACGACTTTCGCACCAAACAGATGTTCGGTGGAAATCGGCACATATAGTTATTACGACAGGAGCACCTTTAACCATTGGCTGGTTAAAATGCGCAGGAGCAAGAGCAGACTTGCCCTCTTCAGATCTGGTTACAACAACGCTATATAGTTGTAGATTACCCATTGACTGAGTTCTTTCTGCTTCAGTAAGAAGTCTGTTTAGCAAATCTTCACTTACCTCTTTATTTGAGTATTTGCGTATACTTCTTCTTTCATTTATCGATTTCATAATAGTTTCAATTTGTTTGTCGCGTGCAAAATTACGAAAATAAACTATTTCGAACAAGAAAAAGTGTTCTTTTGTATACCTTTTCGTTTTGATGCTCCTGTCCTTACCTTTATATTATTAAAATGAGTCTGTTCCTACGCAGCTGGAGCATAGTTTTTACACTATCAAGGCATAGCTCCGGTAGTATCAAAGCATAGCTTTAGCATATTCGGAGCATAGCTTTTGAAAATAAAGGGTAAATTCATTAATTTTTTATTGTTTAGAGAGAGTTTTTCTCTAAAATCCTTCACGTTTTCACTTAATATCTTGATTTTAAGTAATTTGGGCGTGAAGGAAACCTTTTTTCCTACGCATTTCCTTCACGTTATTTATTTGATCAACCTTTGTTTTTTCGAAAAGTAATTTACTGTTTTGATTACTTGATTATTAATTTACAAATGTTAATGTGTTCTGTAGTGTGAAGGAAATGCGTAGGAAAAAAGGCTACCTTCACGCTTAAATAGCTGCATATAAGAACATTATAGATGCCGTGAAGGTTTTTTAGAAAAAACTTATGTTGTAAAGTTCAATGATATGGTAAGCTTCCTATTTCAGCAGTTATGGAGATGCTTTAAAGTGTGGAATGATGCTACTTTAAACCTGTTTTTTGTTTTATTGTTGTTCATTATTTCCATATTGTTAATCTAAATTACGTATTTTATTAATTTATCAAGATAAAAACTTGTTTCAAGTATAAATTAAAATTACCTTTGAAATTACAAAAATAAGCAGTTAAAGGTTATGATAAAATATTGTGTTAAATATGTTAATATGTTTGCAAAGTTGAATAATTTTGCTAACACACACACACACACACACACACACACACACACAATTTATATAGACTCTTAAAATTTTTGAAGAAGATATATTTTATATCTTCAAAAAATTGGTCAATTTTCTTTTTCTCGTCATTTTTAGCCTATTTAGGCAGCTATTTTCGTGCCCGTATTTTTGCACTCAAAACTGTTGTCCCGCTTGTTGTTTCATGCTTATTTTTTATCTCTTGTTCATCAGAAACGTTTTTCTCCGGTGCAGACTTTTCGGAGTCTTCCTTGATCCATCTGGCTCTGTCCTCCAATAAGTCAGACAGTACCGGTAATACAACAAGGGCGAACGGTACACTTCCTGCCGATAATGGTGGAACAGCTGGAACGAATGAGGGTTATCTAAATCATATATGTGCAGCACTGTTCAATTCATCAGGCAATCTTGTTACCCTTCATGAGTATGATTATGCCATTGGTTCCACTGAGACTATAGCAACCCGCAAGGATGCTACCCAGATGCTTGTATTTGCCAATGTACCCCAGGGTGCCTTTTCGGGTAAATACACCATTAATGATTTCTATGCAGTGTCACAGGATTTGGGCTATACCACATCTATAGATGGTAAGAGCAAGACAGGTGTAACTACAGCAAACTCTCAGAACATGAAATCTTTGCCGATGATGTCAGCAGTGCAGTCACTTAACTGGTCTTCTGGTACAGTCCTTAATCCAACTGTATCTCTTACCCGTATGGTAGCGCGCGTTGCACTGACAAGTCTTGCCCAGACCTTCAGTGGTTCATATACAGGTTGCAGCTTTACGCCTACAGAAGTCTTTATGTATAATGCAAGCAACCAGCTTACGAATTGGAGTACACAGACAGTTTCGGGTAATGTAAGCGGAGAGAATACAGGTGCCAATGCCAATACCTTATATATGGGCAGTGGTACAATAAGTACTTACAGCGGTCCATACTATTTCTATGTATTCCCTCATGGCAGTACTAATCCTACGAAACTGGTTATTAAGGGAACCTTCAAGACAAATAGTGGCAGCACATACACTACTTATTATCCAATAACAGTGAACAGTAATTTAAGTGGCAATATTGTATCAACAGTAACACCCGGTACGGGTGATTCAAAGATAAGTCCGAATACAACTTATGGCCTGTCTGTAACTTTAAATGGTACAGGTGTAGCAAATGTCTCCGATGAACTTACACCGACCAATGTTACCGTAACTACGAGTGTAGCCGGTTATACGAGTGCAACCGTTCCTGAATATCTAGGTCCAAGGATAGGTGATATCTTATATTCAGATGGTACATACAGCGTTTCTCTTATTTCAGGTAAGACACCTGTCGCAATCGTATTCAGTATAACTCCAAGTATATCAGATAGGGCAAAAAATTATCAAGGTTATGCCATGGCTTTGAAAAATGCGGGTGCAAGTCTTGCATGGGGGCCGCAAACAGGTACTCCAACAGGTGCAGCAAGTACCACATTGAACATTACAGATTATGATGGTCTTACATATACAAGTCTGATAAATAATAGTACATACCCTGCCGCATATGCAGCGGCCACATCTTTTAAGTCAACAGTTCCTGCTCCTAGTGGAACAAGTGGTTGGTTCCTTCCAAGTATTGGTCAGTGGTATCAGATATGTATAAATTTGGGAGGAATGTCAACGTCTTTTACAGACTATAGGACAAGTGGCTATATTTATTGGCTAAGTCAATCAGTAGCTTGTGCTAATGCTATAAATACATACATGGCTAAAGCTGGTAGTGGTATATATGACGCGTTTTCAGCAACGAACCAATTTTATTGGTGTTCATCTGAGTATAATACAAATTTGGCATATAATGCGAGATTTGACAGTAATGGAAATTTAGGATTGTATGGAACCCTGAATAAGACAGATACTTACTATGTGCGCCCCATTATTGCTTTCTGATCTGCAATAAATATTATAGCAAATATATCATAAAAGAATTAATTATAAAAACAAGAGACTATGAATAAGAATTATTTAATTATTGGAGTTCTGATGTCATTTTTGATGATGTCATCCTGCACCTCTTCTGATACAGAAGAGAAAACATCCAGCGGTAACCCCGCTATCGTTAACTTGAGCTTGGGTTTGCAAACCCGTGCCTCTTCAACCTCGGCAATGCCGACAAGTTCCGCTACTTATGGAACCGGTGAGGGTAAGGTTGCTGCATTTTATGTAGGCCTGTTCGATGGTAACCAGGGAAAGGTAACAATAGACACCCAGTCGGAGACTTCAATCTCCACCACCACCCAGTCTCGTAATATACTTGTAGCGGCTAACACGATAAACACAACCGGTGATAAAACAGCCTTTTCTGGCTGTGCATCCATGAATGCTTTCAAAGCCTTGACAGCTGATCTAAGCTATACCACAAGCACAAATGGTCAGTCAAATACAGCCCGTAACACAACAAACTCTCAGGCAATGACAGGACTGCCCATGGCGGGTGAGGTAGATAATTGTTTTGCCTCTTTTGCTACTTCAAATGCATCCAGCGTAACCGTTCCCCTTGGCCGCCTTGTAGCCCGTATAGACCTTAATTCATTGACATCTGATTTTACATCAAGTGCATATCCCAGTGCATCATTTGCTGTAAATGAAATATTTATGTACAATGTCAATGATATCTGCAGCTATGGTGGCACTCCAAGTCAGTCATCCACTCTTACAGAATCAGGAACAGTAGGCAAATGTGAACAGACAGATGCTACAGGAGCCATAAATTCCAGTTTAAACAATTATGCATACCTGAGCAGTGGTGCCCTTACCTTATCGACATCACCATACCTGACATCTACTACTCCATATTACTTCTATGTATTTCCACATTCCGCAACAAGTCCTACCAAATTAGTAATAAAGGGACGTTTCAAGACAAGTGGTACTGATACGGGTACGATACTCTATTATCCAATAATAATAAATGATGCTGCGATGTCTCAAGAAACAATAACGACAGACAATGACGTGGTAAAAGCCAATAACATCTATTCTTTGAGTGTTTCTCTAAAGGGCCGCGGTGTTACCGATCCATCCCAGAATATAACCCCTGCTACAGCAACCGTAACATTAACCGTTACAGACTGGACCGTCAATACCCAGACTGTAGTAATAAAATAGTTATAGACAATCAAGTGATTATGATTATGAAGTTAAGGTATTGCAAAGAGTTACAGCTGTTCTGGCTTGTTCTGCTATTTACAATGACATCTTGCATAGACGAGAATTTCTCGAACTGTGTACAATGCTCAGTAAGTGTATCAGCAAGAGACAGTATAGGCAGACCGCTTCCCACAGCATTAAGTGGTAACCTAAAGGCATATCTATTCATAAATGGTAAATTTGACCGTATCGTAACCTCCGAACCTGATGGCAACTATCTGCTGAGCTACGACAGTCGTCTGGGCTCGGTATCACTTGTAACGATCGGCACTTCAGCGAGGGACAGTGTCGTGATGCATACCCCGTCAGAGGGCGATGATATAGGCCTGATGTCGGCCGGTGTAAAATTGGACTCAGTCACAGGCAAATACATCCTGCCCTCATCCCTCTATTATGGAGTATACAACTATACTTCAGGCCAGCAGGGAAATAATACAACCCAGGCCAGCATCGTAATGCTTAACAAGCCTGTAACATTAAGAGTGGTTGTACGCCAGCTCAAGGAAACCTTTGGATATGGCTCTTATAGTGTCGTCATTTCAGGCTTTCGCAGTATGATGACCTTTACCGGTCAGATTACGGGTGATTCAATAGATTACAGTCCACAGTCTGCGTTTGATAGCAACAATCAGCTTGTAACAGAAGATGTCCGTTCGTTCCCCAACAAGACAGGCGAGCATGTAACAGTATCAGTCTATAAAACCTCCAATGCAGGCAAGTCAGATACCCGAGCCTCTAATCCTACAACTGGAACCTTGATATGGAGTACTGATCGTGATAAGGATGGTAACTATGTATCTCTAAACTCAGGTGACAATAAAGTAATAATATTAGACTGTGGCCGTAAAGAAATCTCAATGAGTGTTATCCCATGGAATGAATATGCGCGGAGTATAGTAATCCCATAACATAATCACATAATAGGAAAATAATATAGATGAAGGAATCACTTAATATAGTAAGTAAGCGAAGTAAAGCAAGAATCCTAATAACATATTTATCGGTTCTGTCAATGATATTATTATCATCATGCAGTACTGTAGATATGTCAGAGATGCCAGCTGATCAGGTATCGCTAACCGTAAATATAAGTAAGCAAAGCCCTACAATAGTAACACGAGCCATAAGTGATGCCATAGATAATGTCAATATACTTGTATTTGATGGTCAGGGTAATCTTGTAGGCAGCGCCTATACCTTGACAAGTCCAACTTCTGTTACTTTGCCTGTAAGGGTTAGTAACGGCTGTACAATATGTGCTGTAGCAAATACAGGCAGTGGTTCATATCTTGACGGTATAAGTACCCTTACCGAGTTGAGAGCAAAGGTTACGACACCTGTAGCAGATCCTGCATCAACATTAAGTATAATGTATGGTGAGACACCAAACGTGACAATAACAAATTCAACAGCAACGCAGTCTGTATTAGTTAAACGTATTTACAGCAGATACACATTTACGATAACTCCATCAAGTGATATAACAATAACCGATTATCAGCTGTGTAACGTCCCTAATGAATGCTTTATCGCACCGGGTAGTTCAAGTAATCCAACTACAGGTTACAGCGGTATAAATTATAATTCTGTTACAACATCAGCCTCTGCGGGTAGCGTAGTTACTGCAGGGCCTTATTATGTACTTGAGAATATTGCGGGTAAGAATAGTTCAATAACAGCCGCAGAACAGCGAATAAGCGCCAATGCCCCATCCGGTGCTTCTTATATATTGATAAATGCAAAAAGAGATACAGGCTGGGGAACAGGTTGGAAATCAACCTATCGTATACATCTAGGTGGCGTAACAAGTGCTGCAATACCTGTTATAGACTGTACGGATTTTAATATTTATCGTGGCTATGACTATAACTGCAATATATCAGTATCTGGTAGCGGAACAAATGATGCGAGGGTAACGTATTCTCCATACACTACAAGAACTGATATCTATACAGGTGATGCTATTGTAGGAAACTATCTTTATTCAGACGGGACATCCGGTACAACATTTAAATCAGGGCAGATAGTTGGTGTTATTTATTCTAAGGAATTGACAACTGAACAGTACACAAATGGTTACAGGCATGGCAAGGTTTTGGCTCTTAAAAATGCTAATGGAGGTATTTATTCTAGTTGGTCAAATCCCGCTACATCTATTAATCCCTCAACATGGAGTACAACATTAAAGACGGCTTACGAAGATATCGCTAGTGGTTATGTAGGTACAATAGACAAGAGTATGGCCAATACATCCACAAACTATGCTTATTATTATTGCCGTAATTATAGTGATGGAACAACAAAGTCTTTTGCAAACAGCGGCTGGTATCTTCCAAGCGTAGGCGATTGGTGGGATGTGGCTGCAAATTTAGGTGTCTTTACAGATGCACAGAAAACAACCATAAAGTCAAGCCAGATCAATACTACAACTCTTGGCGCATATATGATACAGAGTTTAGATGGAACATATTTTACTTCATTGAACACAAAATTATCAGTAGCCGGTGGAAATCAAATAACTCCGGGATCTAGTGCCTATTTTTTTTGGTCAGCTAGTGAGAGTAGTAGTAGTAACGCTATAAGCTTCTTCTTCGACAGTTCGAGCGTTAGTTTGCACAACGATGGTAAGGCTTACAACAACTATGTTAGAGCAGTCTTGGCATTTTAATCTATTGAATGTGATAATTTAATGAACAAAATCATTTCCAAGTTTCTATCATTATACGATTGTAGAGAATATATAACAAGCATCATGTATGTAATTATGATGAACGAAGAAATAGATATGGGTCGACTCGATTCCTTCCCATTCCTATTATCTCGCAGTGGCGATTAATCAGTTCTCGGTGGAGACAATTCGTGTTGTCACCTGTGGTCGTGAGATTACAGCGGTCATAAATTACGGCATGATGCTTTTAAAATAAAATATCATGAGAATAAAAGAGAAGTCATTAGAAACGGAGCATGCAGGAGGCATAAAGAATGCCTTTCTGCACAATATGAATCATGAGATACGTACGCCTCTCAATTCGATAGTAGGATTTATGCAGCTATTGGATACAGATATAACCACTGAAGAGCATGACCTCTTTGTTGGTATCATACATCAGAATACCGAACTGCTGGTACATATGATAGACAATATGCTCCTGATGGCCTCTCTTGAATGTGGTGAATACCTCACATCCCCAATAGAGTTTGATGTCAGCTCGCTGATGCACGATCTAACAGAAAGCCTGCAAGGTTATATACATGCAGGCGTAGAATTGAAAGTAAATGTACACGAACCGCAGTATGTATGCTTAGACCTAAACAGCTTGAGACGAGTACTAAAAGGGTTGATAATAAATGCCGACAAGTTTACACCCACAGGCACCATAACAGTAGACTATAATATAGACGGCGATATTCTTAATGTATCAGTAACTGATACCGGCATAGGTATAGCCGCAGAAGACCAGAAAAAAATATTTGGTAAGTTCGAAAAACTAGACCAGTTCTCTCAGGGCTTAGGATTAGGCCTGCCGATATGCAAATCTATAGTAGAAAAGTTAGGCGGCAGGATAGGAGTGGAGTCAGAACCCGGATGCGGTTCTACATTCCGTTTTTCTGTTACCACCATCAGCTGATTATTAATTTACGGCATATTGTTACTTTTCAAAATGCTGATAATCTTGATGACTCCGCCAAGCACCTCCCCAACGAAATCCGTGTTTGATGAAAAGTCGATAACATAGGTCTTTGCGGTCTATCTTATAACTGAAGTTCCGAAATCTGTCAGCATAGGCTTTTCCGTTCTTCGGCTTCACGAATATGCCGTTATGGCTCACCTTTACATATGGGTTGTAAAGCGGATTTATATCTATTGCTAATCCTTTGGCATGCTTAGATAAACTTTTTCCACCTGTCATGGCACGAAAATTGAAGCATGAAGTATTGTTGTGTGACATCGATAGCTCATCATCTGCATGATATTCATCAATGAGTATCATTCTCTCTATAGGATAATGTGCAGCAAACAGATCTCTGAAAATTCCGACCAAGTCGGCGGCAATAGTTTTGTTACATATCAGTTCACCTATACGAATCTGTCCCGACAGCGTGTAATGTAGCACTTTGATATATCTCAGACTGCTTCTTGGTATAGTACAATTACTCTTATACGACTTATTATAGATTCTTTTGTAGATTGCATCACTGATCAAATTGCTGCTGAAACAGCGATTGATGCCAAAATGGTTTACGCCCTCCATTGATACTATATCACCTGCGTGCCATTGGCTCAGAGCCGCAATGTCATTGCTGTCTTTTGCATATACTGTTATCGATGAAAGCAGTAATAGAGTTAGACAGAAAATATTATTTTGAAAGTATTTCATAATTTAATTAATCTATAGTTTGCGTAGTCTTAAGCATTAATACCATTTATTCTGATCCCGTAATATATTCTTTATTACAACATTCTCAAAAGAATATTGTATATGATTATCATTCTAACGTGCTATGTATAATGCATATATTAGTAACCTGACTCTAAAAACTGTTTGATAGTAAAATTTCTGTTTTAGAAGCGGTGGGTTTTATCATGGCTTTAGCTTTTTAATCTCCTTGTCAAAATCAGATAAATAATTATCGTCTTGTGTTTTTCGGAAAACCTCGTATTCTTGTTCCGCCTTTAACTTTGCTTCCAAAGCTGTGACTTTACCGTTATCAGCCAATATAGGATAATCAGACAGTTCTAGAAAACGATCCAAAAAATCAACCCATTGCTGCATGGTGGTCAATGTGTTTCTTTTTGCACGATCTTCTGCCAAATCCAAATATGCAGAGACTAGACGGTTGAGGGTTTCCACATGTGCCTTACTCAAATAGTTTTTTGCTACAGTAACGTCCGATTTCAATATTTTTCTGTCAGGAGCTTGCTTCCATGTAGTTAGTCCCATATATAGTTTTGTTGCATCAGCAGAGGTATAGATTATTTCTGCTGCGGTCTTACCTGTTATCGCCCAATGCAGTTTGTTCTGCACAGTAGTGAAGAAATCTTTTGTTATCGGTGAATTCTTGTCATAGTCAGAAGACAGTGCATAAATGTCTGTTATCTTCTGATAGAACCGCCGTTCACTTGCCCGTATTTCTCGAATACGCTCCAATAGTTCATCAAAATAATCTTTTCCGAACGCCTGTCCGTTTTTCAATCGTTCATCATCTAAAACGAATCCTTTGATGATAAATTCACGCAATGTATTGGTTGCCCATATTCTGAACTGTGTTGCTTGATAACTGTTTACACGATAGCCTACTGCAATAATTGCGTCAAGATGATAAAAATCTAATTCTCTAGAAACCTGCCTATTACCTTCTTTTTGAACTATCCGGATTTTCCGGATAGTTACGGATTTATCTAATTCTTTTTGTAAGTAAATATTTTTCAAATGCTCGTTTACTGTACGAACATCCACACCAAACAATTCAGCTATTCGCTTTTGCGTAAGCCAAAATGTTCCGTCTTCGTACTGCACTTGTACGCTGATATTACCAGTTGAGGTCTTATATATTATGATGTTTGATTCTTGCATGAGTTTTCTCTAAAAGTCTTTCTATTATATATTTCTATTTGCTATAAAATTCTCTTATTTACATTGGCTACAAAGTTAATAAAATATTTTATAAAAATAAAGTATAATGTTATTGAATGAACTTTTGTGAATAAATTTAGATGCAGTAAGCTGTGGAAGCTATATTTGAGAATGTCAATGCTTTTACTGGCCTAGCATTTCTTCTACTTTAAGTGCTATTTTCCCTATCGACTCGCTGATATTATTTTCCATAGGGATTACATTCATGTTCTCCCAAAAATCAGCATCATACACATAGTTGGTATCATTAAAGATATTAGTCTTTGAAATCAATTCGTCCTTATTATATTTTGCGACATTGACGGTATCTATATTGCATGTAGCCATCTCAAACCAAATGTGTATATGCGAAGTTCCAAAAAGTTTGTGTTTTTTCTTTACTTTAAAGTTCAAATCACCTCTTACGTAATTGACATAATAACGGTCGCCTATCTGCTTGTAAGATACATTATAAGATATCTTTTGAGGAGTTATGCTTATATATTTGCTCTTTCTTTGTACAAAAATATCTGTTGCTGACTCCACATACCGTGGGTTGATTTCAAATTTGGCACCTAGTAATGCGTAGTTATCAGCATCAACGTACAGTTCTCCGCAACATAGAGGATCGGTTATGTTATGTTTTTGCTCAAAATATATTGTGTTTGCAGTTCGGTTGTCAATAGTAGTAACTCCTGTCGAAAAGTAATTATAGTCGTTGTTGGGCAGTTCCATAAAGTCGGGCGAACTTTTTATTATATCAAGCATCATGCATGCTTCTATCCCCGCCTTAATCTTTGCTACTATAGAGTCCTTATTATTTTCCAGAGAAATATTGCGTTTTTTAAGTAGTTTTACTTGTTCTGTCTCATGTGATAAGTATTGCGGCTTATAGATATTGAATACACCTTCGCTTAATCTAACAAACCGGTCGTTATTATCTACACCTTCTCTATAGAATGTGGTTTCGCGGTAAGGCGTCTGAGGATAATTCAGCTTCATTCGTCTCCGCATTTCCTTCAGCAGTTGCAATGGGTTTGTCATCCTTATCACAATCTCTTGCAGCGTAGTGATATATTCTTGCAATTCTATTGTACATTTCTGTTGCTTTAATACTTCAATCGCCACTTCTTTTGTCTGAAACCCTATATGTGAGAATTTTATAGTCTGATGACTCAACGAGTCGGGTATAGACAATCTGTAATCCCCATTGCTATTTGCCACGCTACCTATAGATGTGCCTTTAATGCTGACTGATGCATTGGCTAAAGGTTTTCGCGTCGCCATGTCTATTATATTTCCTTCGAGTACCGTATAACCGGCATGGATTTTTACTGCCTCAGGTTTGTTCCTATCTATATGCCTATTGATAAGTATATGATCACCTATTTCTTTTAATTCAATTCCGTTTTCACCGATGATTGTTTCTACCGCCTGCTTCAAGGTATAATCACCGCGACTTATTTTGGCCTTCTTCTCATTATTTATAACATTACTGTCATAAATAAACATTTTGTTAGTCTTCCTAGTTAGCATTTCAAGCAGTTCATACACCTTCCCTTTCGATTTCGCGATGTGCAAAATCTGATTATTATGCTGTGCCATAACCATGATGCAGTTTGTCATCAATAGTATTATAGCCGTGAGGATAAGTCTATGACCAGCTAATCTCATAATTTATGCTGTTTTTACTTTATAAGTATCACTTTTCCATATTCGATATATTGTAGATGTAAAGCCTCGCTCAGAAGCATAGCCATCGTATTGGGACTGTCATTCGCAAATGCTACTGTGAGCCTGCGATTCTGAGCTTCTTCTGATGCTTTTATTTCCTTGCCATCATTTATCGTATTTATTGCTTTTAGAATGTTACACAACTTTTCATCTTTGAACCGTATATTGCTATTGTATTTTTTCATATCCTTGTTGTCTGTCAATTTGTATCTGTACAGTTCATTCTTCTCAAGTCGCACCATCTCGCCAGCCTTGACAAGTGCTATGCTACCATTTTTCTTGTCGGTAACTTTCACCAATCCCCGATAAACGCCCAGTTCAAAAGCTCCGTTTCTATTGCATTTTACATTGAAGCATGTTCCCAGAACTTGTATTATCATATCCTTTGTATTGATAATAAACGGATGGTATTTATGATGAGTGACATCAAAAAGAGCTTCTCCATCGAGTTCTACTTTACGCGCATTACTTGTAAAATGTGTTGGATATCTCAATGTTGAATTACCCGAAATATATACGGTAGAATTATCCTCAAGTGTCTTTACCAACGCTGTCCGACTGTCGCCGTTATACTGAGATAAAAGTTTGTCGGCTCTGCCTGTCTTATTTGAAATCTGCCATGGTATCATGACCACCAACAGAACCACTGCAGCTACAGCTACTGCACTCCAAACCACCATACTCACAGTTCGCGCTTTGTGTTTATGCTCCACTAGCAGCCCGTCCCGGTCAAGTCTGTCATACAACTTATTCCAAGCCGCTCCGGTCTTATTTTGATATTTTTCTTTGTTCATCATTATTTACGAATTAAAATATGTTTCTATTTCTGCTTTTAGAGTCTTAAGTGTCTTTGTGATGTCGGCTTCCACTGTTTTGACAGATATTTGTAGAGTCTCAGCTATCTCTTTGTATTTCTTACCCTCTGTACGCTGCATGACGAATATCTGCCTGCATCTATCGGGTAATTTAGCCAAAGTCTCTTTTACCAAACCTTCGAGTTCGCTTATTTCCATCTGCTGTTGAGGGTTGGGCGAACTGTCATCATCACTTTGATTGTTCTTTTCTGAAGCATTATATCTGTTTACTACATTATGGTGCTCAGCATACTGTATTGATTGGTTTCGTACTGCATTATACAGATAGCCGCCAAGTGAATGTAGTACAGGCAAAGAACTGCGATTCTTCCATATCACATAGAATAGTTCCTGCACTATTTCTTCGGCATCATTTTTGTCTTTCAGGATGCAGGAAGCATACATACAAAGAGGTGCGTAGTATTTGTCAAACACCTCTTTGAATGCCGCTATGTCGCTATTCTTTATTTTTGTGAGTAAGAGTATATCGCTCAGCATAATGTAGTGGTCAGTTGTTCATGTCTTTATGTTGTTTTTTCAACTTGGTTACAGCCTTGTCGAGTGATTCTGTCGGGGCCAGTATATTGTAGTTTCCCCAAAAATCTTCATCATAGAAAGCCTTAACTTTATCAGTGAACGAGTCGTCTTCTTTGAATGACTCTCTGTATGGTATTTTCTCAACATTATTGTCATCCTTGTCTGTTACCACCATTTCGGATACTACACCGTAGCTGGTATGGAATAGTCTTTTCTTCCAGTTGCATTTGAATTTGACCTCATTGCGCATGTAACTGAGACACATCTTACCATTACGCTCCTCGTAATTGATAAGGAAAGTAAGTTCTTGTGGCTTGAATACGAGTCCGAAAGGTTTTTTCTTCAGAATGGTTTGAGTAACCTTATTCTTATCACTCATATCAAGTGACAACTCAGCTCTGGTTACTGCTAGACTCTCCTTGTCGATATACAATTTACCTTCAAACAATGCATATTCAAGATTAACCATAGGCTTGAATGATATTACATATTGTATACGATGATCTATATATACAGGTTTCTCCATCATAAAACTATAGTAGTTGAGTGTGCTCTCGTCAAGAAATCCATCAGGATTTTTAACCACATCCATATATGCTGACATATTAGGGCCGCCGATTAGTCTCACTGCAAGGGTATCGCTGGCTTTTTCGCTGAGCAGTTTGCGACCTTTTATAACCTGCACACGGTCGCTGTTGGCATTGCGTACATTATATCCTGTCTTAAACATGTGTACTACAGCCTCAGATATATTGATATAATGATTGCCTTTACGAGCTGTCTCCCTGTAAAATCCAGTCAGAAGTGTTGGTGTAGTTCCATAATTTTTGTCAATGTTGCGGATGGCCTGTGCTACAATATTACGTGATACAGAAGCTTCAACTACAACTTCGTCTAGAAGATTCTGCTTTGGTTTGAGCCATATTACAGCATTGTCGATGTTTTCTTCACCTATATTCATCCAACTGTTTGAATATCCTATTAGCGAAACTACGATGGCGTTGGCCTTTGTAGATTTCTTAATTTTAAGAGTGAATTCTCCGTCCTCATTTGTAACAGTACCTATATTAGTACCGTTGACAGATACATTGGCAAATTCCACAGCCTTCTTGTTAGACTGACTTTTTACTATTCCACTTACTGTAAAATAGTCATCCGTCTGAGCGCTTGATGTAAGCGTACCTGCTATCATTGTGAAAAGCAGAATACCGATTGCTCTACTGATAAATGTTTTCATGACCTTAACTTTTTTGGTTTAACTTTGTTTTTCCTCTCTATTGATAAGATAGGTCAGATAGCAAATACCCTACGAAAAAGTGAGATTATTTTCGGTTTTATAAAGTATATGGCAAATATATTACAAAAATCCATTCGGTCGTACTATTATTAACATCTATTAATTAGCATATCTGCGTACAGCAAAAAACGTACGTGCAAAATTTGCGTATACAATATTATTATCCGGCTTTCTTAAAATAATTTGCTATATTTGCAGACTTTAATAAGATAATCAAAGAATATGAAGATAAAGCATTTATTAATTGTCCTGATATCGGTAGTGATGTTGACATCTTGTGCTACCGGGAAAGCTACTCTTTCGAAAAAGATCAATGTGCAAATGTCAGAGACTACAGTTTTAGAAAATGATGTTGCGTATAAGATGGTTGCAGATACTGCAATCAGACTTGACATATATACTAATCGTGATGACAGCGCACGACTGAAACCGGTGGTGGTCTTCATACATGGTGGCAGTTGGATACATGGTAATAAAAATGAGATAAGAAATTCGTATCGTATGGCACTATGCAATGCTTTGATAAATGAACATTGCGCTGTCGTGTCTATAAATTATCGATTGGCTGACGGTGTAAACAGTACTTTTGATGAAGAACTGGCCGACTGCCGTGATGCAGTGAAATGGGTGAGACGCAATGCTGCAAAATATAACTTCGACGGTAATAAAATAGGATTATGGGGCACTTCGGCAGGCGCACATTTGTCTATGGTGGTTGGATATCAGCCTACCGACTCCACCCGTATACGGTTTGTTATGGATAATTTCGGCCCTGCTAATCTAAACAGTCTCTTTATGACAGATCTAACACCTCTTGGGTTAGGTATAGCCCGAATTGCTTTGCCCGGATTATATAATGAGCGACAGCTGATGATGAAAATTTTTCATGATGACTATTGTACACGCTACTCTCCTGTAAATATGGCCGGATGGTATGCAGTACCGACATTAATTCAGCATGGAGATAAGGATAAACTTGTACCGATTGGTGAATCATATGAGTTGAAGAAAGTGCTTCAACGAATGGGCATACCTTATGATATGTATGTATTAAGAGGCGCAGTACATGCTTTTCCAGGCTTAACTCAAAAACAGATTGACGACATCGTAGAACAGTCGATGAATTTTGTAAAGGAACATTTCAAGTAGTAGTAAGTTACTCTTTAATGGAAACTTCTATTGAGCTATTTATGAAAAAGTTATCCGTTTTGGGAAACTTTTATTAGAAAATTAAAGATAAAATATACCAGAAATGATTATGCGTTTCCATAAAAAGATTGTATATTTGCATCCACAATTCTAATATAGTAAGCATAATGGAAAATTTAAAGACATACAAGTTTGATGAGGCTTTCGAGGCTTCATTAGATTATTTTGGCGGTGATGAACTTGCTGCCCGGGTGTGGGTAAACAAGTATGCCATGAAAGACGGTTTGGGCAATATCTACGAGAAGAGTCCTGTAGATATGCACTGGCGTATAGCTAATGAGATAGCTCGTATAGAGAAAAAATACAAGAATCCTTTGTCAGCACAGGATGTCTTTGATCTGCTAGATCATTTCCGCTATATTGTTCCGGCAGGAAGTCCGATGACTGGTATAGGTAATAATCATCAGGTGGCTTCATTGTCTAACTGCTTTGTTATCGGTCTTGATGGTGATGCAGATTCTTATGGTGCTATTCTGCGTATTGACGAAGAACAGGTACAGTTGATGAAAAGACGTGGAGGTGTAGGTCATGATTTGTCTCACATACGTCCAAAAGGTTCACCTGTAAATAATTCGGCTCTTACGTCTACAGGTCTTGTTCCGTTTATGGAGAGATACAGCAATAGTACCCGTGAGGTAGCCCAGGATGGCAGACGTGGCGCATTGATGTTGTCGGTTAGCATAAAGCACCCTGACAGTGAGGCTTTTATTGACGCAAAGATGACCGAAGGCAAGGTTACAGGAGCGAATGTGTCTGTAAAACTTGATGACGAATTTATGCGCGATGCAGTAGAAGACAAACCTTATATACAGCAATTCCCTACGAATGGCAAGAATCCGCTTATTAAGAAAAGTATATCAGCTAAGACATTATGGCAGAAAATTGTGCATAACGCATGGAAGAGCGCAGAGCCTGGTGTCCTGTTTTGGGATACAATTATTCGTGAGAGCCTGCCTGACTGTTATGCTGATCTTGGTTTCCGCACAGTAAGTACAAACCCTTGTGGTGAAATTCCTCTATGTCCTTATGACTCTTGCAGACTGCTGTCAATCAATCTATATTCGTATGTAGTTAATCCATTTACAAAAGATGCTTATTTCGATTATGAGCTGTTTAAAAAACATGTAGCTTTGGCTCAGCGCATGATGGATGACATCGTCGACTTAGAACTGGAGAAGATCGAACAGATAAAAAATAAGATTAAACATGATCCTCAAAGTGAAGAGGTGAAAGGCACAGAATATCATCTGTGGGAGAAAATATATAACAAGAGCGGTATGGGACGCCGTACCGGTGTTGGTATCACAGCAGAAGGTGATATGATTGCTGCTATGGGCTTATGTTATGGTACCGATAAGGCTACAGACTTCTCTGTCAACGTTCATAAGACTCTGGCTTTGTCTGCTTACGGTTCTAGTGTGCAGATGGCAAAGGAGCGCGGGGCATTCGAAATATATGATGCAAAGAGAGAAGAGAATAATCCTTTTGTAAAGCGCATCAAAGAAGCAGATCCAAAACTTTATGAAGACATGACTAAATACGGTCGTCGTAATATTGCCTGTCTTACTATAGCACCTACAGGTACTACAAGTTTGATGACACAGACAACAAGTGGTATAGAGCCAGTTTTCATGCCTGTATATAAGCGTCGCCGAAAGGTTAATCCAAATGATACGGATGTTCATGTTGACTTTATTGATGAAGTTGGCGACTCTTATGAGGAATATATCGTTTATCACCGTAAGTTCCTTACATGGATGACTATAAATGGTTATGATACTAATAAGAAATATACGCAGGAGGAAATAGACGACCTCGTTGCCAAGTCTCCTTATTTCAAAGCTACCGCTAATGACGTAGACTGGCTTATGAAAGTCCGTATGCAAGGTGCTATACAGAAATGGGTGGATCACTCTATCAGTGTTACTATAAATCTTCCGAATAATGTAGATGAGGCTCTTGTTAACCGTCTTTATGTTGAGGCATGGAAATCCGGTTGTAAGGGTTGTACAGTATATCGTGATGGTTCACGTTCAGGTGTTATGGTTTCTGTAGACAAGAAAAAAGAGGAAAAGAAGGCCGTAACTATTAATCCTGATTCAATGCCTTGTAAACCGCCACAGGTAACAGAAGTTCGTCCTCAGGAGTTGGATTGCGACGTAGTTCGTTTCCAGAATAATAAGGAAAAGTGGGTAGCTTTTGTAGGATTGCTTAATGGTTATCCTTATGAGATATTTACTGGTCTGCAGGATGATGATGAAGGCATTGTGCTGCCTAAGACTACAACAAAGGGCCGCATAATTAAAAGAACCAATGAGGATGGCTCTCATCGTTATGACTTCCAGTTTGAGAACAAACGTGGATATAAGACAACGGTAGAGGGACTTAGCGAGAAATTCAATCCTGAATATTGGAATTATGCAAAATTGATATCCGGGGTGTTACGTTATCGTATGCCTATTGATCATGTTATCAAGTTGGTGGGTTCATTACAATTGGCTTCTGAGAGCATCAATACATGGAAGAACGGTGTTGAGCGTGCTTTGAAAAAATATGTGATAGACGGAACCGAAGCTGAAGGACAGAAGTGTCCCGTATGCGGACATGAGAGTCTGGTATATCAAGAGGGATGTCTTATCTGCAAGAATTGCGGAGCATCGCGTTGCGGATAATCTGACAGTGTGATTATGAAGGTGGAATCATCTTATATATACATCAAGAATCTTCGTCTGCATTCGTTTCATGGCGTTTTGCCTCAAGAGCGACTAACAGGCAATGACTATATATTGAATCTACGGGTGAAATATCCCGTAGGTTCTGCTTTGATTTCAGATAGGGTGGAGGATACTCTTAATTATGCCACTATGTGTGATATGATAACAGTAGAGATGGAAAAACCTTCTGCCCTTATAGAAAATGCAGCCTACAGGATATGTAAAAGACTGTTTAAGGATATGCCAAAAATAGAATCCGTCGATATTTCTATTACTAAAATTAATCCTCCGATGGAGGCAGATTGTGATGGTGCAGGCATAGAATTACACTTAATAAATGATAAAACTATTTGAAAGGTCTAAGTTTACAACTTATTTTTATTAACTTTGCACTTTAGTAGTTCCCTTATAGATGGTAATGATTGATTGTTGATAAGTTATGTTAAGAAAGATAATATATTTATTTACTATTCTTATATTTTCTGCTTCTTTATCTTTTGGAGCGGATCATCGTTTTACACTTGTTATTGATGCTGGGCACGGAGGTCATGATGCCGGTGCGCTTGGCGCTTTTTCAAAAGAGAAAAATATAAATCTTAATGTAGCTTTGGCTTTCGGCAGATTTGTGGAGAGAAATTGTCCCGATGTACGTGTCGTATATACACGAAAGACGGATGTCTTCATTCCGCTTGATGACCGTGCTGATATAGCTAACCGAAATAAGGCAGACCTTTTTGTCTCGATTCATACTAATGCATTGCCGGATGGAAGGATAGCACGTGGGCTTGAAACGTATACTCTCGGTATGGCACGTGCACAGGCTAATCTTGATGTGGCAAAACGTGAGAACTCTGTAATCTTGGTGGAGAAGGATTATAAGCTGCATTATAAGGGGTTTGACCCAAACTCTTCAGAGAGTTATATAATGTTTGAATTCATGCAAGATAAGTATATGGAGAAAAGTGTAGAACTGGCAAAGATGGTCCAGAGAAACGTATGTAGCTGCGCCAACCGACCAGACAAAGGCGTGCATCAGGCCGGTTTCCTTGTACTTCGAAAAACTTCTATGCCAAGTTGCCTTATAGAACTAGGTTTTATTACTACACCAGATGAGGAACAGATGCTTAATTCAGAAAGCGGTATCGAAAATCTTGCTAAAGGAATATATAATGCTTTTGTGAGTTATAAAAAAAAATTCGATTCGGCAATATCCGTCCCATACAAAACCTATCAACCGGACGAAATAAACATACCGACAATAGTACCAGACAACGAAATAAGTCAACCAATACAAGCAAAAAGAGAACCGATGCCTGTAAACAAACCGGAAGTGGAAAAACAGGACTCGGACAGCAAAACGGAAATGCCGGACGTAAACAACGTGACTGTCACACAATCAGTAACTTCAAAAAGTGCTAATGAGGAGAATGAAGACTCTGATACACTTTCGTTTAGAATTCAGGTGCTTGCAAGTAGCAGAATGTTAAGGCCGGGCAGTCAGCAGTTTAACTCTATGACAGGCCTTGACTATTATCAGGAGGATGGAATGTTCAAATATACTTATGGATCTTCGTCTAACTATAATGAGATATATCGTTTGAGAAAAACTATCATTGATAAGTTTCCAGAGGCATTCATAGTAGCTTTCAAGGGAACGAAAAAGATAAATATCAATGAGGCAATACAAGAATATAAGTCAAATAGGAAATAATATAGATTATGAAATACTTCAGTAAAGAGGTCCGCATAGGACTCGTCGCAATAGCAGGAATAGTAGTACTTTTCTTTGGGTTGAAATATCTAAAGGGACTTAATCTATTCTCTACAGGCAATAAATATTATATAGAATTCACTGATATCAGTGGATTGACTGTGTCAAGTCCTGTATATGCTGACGGTTACAAGGTCGGTGTCGTAAAAAAGATAGAATATGATTATGACCATCGTGGGGATATAAATACAGAGGTTGAAATTGATCAAAATCTGCGCATACCAAAGGGTAGTAGTGCTGAGATAGTAAGTGATGTGCTTGGTAATGTGAAGATCAATATGTTGTTTTCTAACAATCCTCGTGAGCGTATACTCCCTGGTGAAAGAATACAGGGCGGTATTAATTCAGGAACACTCGGCAAAGTGGCCGATATGGTACCTGCAATCGAGAAGATGCTACCTAAGTTGGATTCGATCCTTACTAGCGTTAACACTCTGCTTGCTGATCCTGCTTTAGCTGCATCTCTGCACAACGTTAAAACCATTACTTCTAATCTTACGGTTTCAACCCGTGAACTGAATGTACTAATGGCACAATTAAATAGAGATGTGCCTGGTATGGTTACTCGTGCTAATGGTGTGCTTGATAATACTAATAAGTTGACTCGTAAACTGAGCGATGTGGATGTAGAGGGTACGATGAACAGCGTGAATGCAACATTAAACAATGTTAGAGAGCTTTCTGAAAGGTTGAATAGTAATGAAGGTACTTTGGGACTGCTTATGAGAGATCCTTCGTTGTATAACAATCTTAATAGCACTATGCGTGATGCTGATTCGCTGATGATAAATCTGAAGCAACATCCTAAAAGATATGTGCATTTCTCTGTGTTCGGAAAAAAAGATAAATGATTGTAGTTATTTGAAATTTGTATAAATACCGAATGGGACTTTATTAATAAAACAAAATCGTTCTAAATTGCTTAAAATATAATCGTTTTGAGGTATTTTACCTGTTCTACAAATAAGACTGGTCTTGGTTTAATGAAAATTCGTAACATATTGATTCACAACATTATCGGAATTTACAAGTGTCTTAAGTTGTAAATTATCATGAAAAATGGTATAAAGTGCGGACTTCTAGATAGTTA